>JBAPRH010000048.1:0-291962 GCA_049280995.1 Acidobacteriaceae bacterium | reverse complement strand
GGGGGAAGATTTCTGCTCTTTCTTTTAGTTTAGCAATTTATGGCGTAATTCAATGCATTTGCAAGTTGCTGGATTGGGGATGGTTATGCTGTTTGGGGCTTGACACAGGGGGAGTGGGGTGAAGTGCCCAACCGCTGGTCCCTGGACTTCGTTGCCGCCGCTGACAACCCCGACCACGGCTTGCCAGCATCCCAATTTTTATGCAGGAGGGGGGTCATGTCTTCGGCGAGGCAGTGGAGTATCCGGCGCAGAGTTTCCGGGGAAACGGGCTCAACGCGGCGCACTCCCTGAGTGGATTGCACGCTCGGGGCGGTGATGGCGGCGAAAACCTTGAGATCGGCGGTGATGTCCGTGATTGAGAAGGGGTCAAAACTCGAGATCATGGGGGCGACGAGTCTGGCGACAGAGACGCAGCGGGGACGAACAATCGGGGACGTGCCGAGTTTACGGGAGCAGAACTTCCAGGAGCTTTGTACCACAAAACTGCATCCTCGCGCAAGAGATTTTTGGAAATAAATCTTTAATTTTGTTTGACTTATGGTTCAACGGCTCCCTACAATTTTAGGAGGAGGGTTATGAACACTATCGCAATCTCGAAGAATACCCGATTACGACGCTGCGCTCTTGTTGTCGGCGCGGTCCTTGTGACTTTGCCCGGCGTAACCGCCAACCGCAGCTCGGAGCAGCCGGTGAAGGCTCCGCAGCAGCCCGTAACACCGCAGACGCCGCAGGCCCTGAAGAGGCCGCATCACCACTGGTACCAGGTTGGCTGGCACCAGGTGGGCCGTGCCTCCTGGTATGGCCAGATGTTCCAGGGGCATGAAACGGCGAGCGGCGAAGACTTTAACATGAACGCGATGACCTGTGCGCACCGCAGCCTGCCAATGGGCTCGGTGGTGAAGGTCACCAACCTGCGGAACCACAAGTCGGTGGTGGTCCGGGTGAATGATCGCGGCCCGATCCCCGATAGCCGGGTAATCGACCTCTCCTATGCCGCGGCGCGGTTACTGGGATTCAGCAACCGGGGGACGGCTCCGGTGCGCCTGGAGCTGATCGGCGGCCCGCAACTGGCACAGATGGCTTTTCCGGCCAATAGGCGCTGAGACTTTCGCCGGCGCTTCGGCCAATTTTATTTCTTTTCCCCCTGCCGCTAAGGTAGAATTTCGAGTTCTGAGGGGATGGTGTATCTATGGCTTGGTGCGGCCCGGATGCGGGCATGCGCGACCGCATAATTGTCGCTCTTGACGTGCCACACTCGGCGCGCGCGCTGCGGCTGGTGGAGCGGCTGGACGGGATGATCCGGTGGTACAAGATTGGCCTGGAACTCTACCTTTCTGAAGGCAATGCTATTGTCGAGACGATTCGCGACAGGGGCTATTCCGTATTTCTTGACCTGAAGCTGCACGATATTCCCAATACCGTGGCGGGGGCGATTCGCTCGTCGTCGCGAGCGGGCGCGGAGATGATGACGCTGCATGCGGGAGGCGGCCCGGCGATGATGGCGGCGGCGGCGGACGCGGCGGCGGGGCTGGACCCGGCTCCCATGCTGCTGGCCGTAACGGTGCTGACCAGCATGGACGTGGCGCAGTTGCAGGCTGTCGGGATTACGGATTCGCCCGCCGAACAGGTACTGCGGCTGGCGCGTACGGGCTGGGACTCGGGGATTCGCGGCTTCGTTTCGAGTGCGCAAGAGGTTGCGATGATGCGGCGGACGTTTCCGGACGCGACGCTGGTGATTCCGGGGATTCGCCCGGTGGGCGCGGAGATCGGCGACCAGAAGCGAGTGGCGACTCCGTCGGAGGCGATCCTAGCCGGAGCGGATTACCTGGTGATCGGCCGGCCCATTACGCAGGCGCCGGATCCGGCGGCGGCGGCGGCGGCGATTCTGGCGGAACTGGGGCTACCGGTTCGGGGTTAATCTGGTTTTGTTCTGAAAGGACCTCCCTTGCCTCGTCTGCTTCGACGGACCCTGCTGATTTTTGTCCTTTGTGGCCTTCTGCCACTTCTGTCGCCGGCGGCGCGGGCGCAGGAGCATTCCCTTCCACCCGTCATCACCGTCGATCACGGCCCGAACGCGGCTTCCCAGCTCGACAAGCACTACGTGGTGCTAGTTTCGCTGGACGGGTTTCGCTGGGATTATGCGACGAAGTACGGGGCGACGCACTTGCTGGCGATCGGTGCGCACGGCGCAAGCGCGCCGGAGGGCATGATTCCGGCCTATCCCTCGGTGACTTTTCCGAACCACTACACGCTGGTGACGGGGCTTTATCCGGAACATCACGGGATCGTGGCGAACTCGTTTTATGATCCGGCGCGGAAGCAGACCTTCTCGCCGCATGACCCGGCGACGGTGAGGGATGGGTCGTGGTATGGCGGGGTGCCGCTGTGGTCGCTGGCGGAAAAGCAGGGGATGCGGACGGCATGCTTCTTCTGGCCGGGGTCGGAGGCGAAGATTGCCGGGGAACGGCCCTCGTATTATCTGCGCTACGACTCGTGGTATCCGGACAGGAAACGGATTGACCAGGTGATTGCATGGCTGAAGCTGCCGCCCGTCGACCGGCCCCACTTCATTACGCTGTACTACGCAAGCGTGGACCACGAGGGGCATTTGCACGGGCCGGACAGCAAGCAGGTGCGCGACGCGGTCAGGCACATGGACGCGCTGATGGGAGAGTTGGAGGCGAGGCTGGATGCGCTGCATTTGCCGATTGATCTGATTGTGACCTCGGACCATGGGATGGCTCGCGTGGAGGGCAGCCCGATCGTGCTGGATAAGTTTGCGGGCCTGCACGGATTCAAGACGGTGGGGTCGCTGCTTTACGCGCCGAGCGAAGCCGATGCCGAGCACGCGTATCAGCAACTGAAGTCGGCGGATGCCGGGTTTCAGGCGTTTCGGCGGGCGAAGGTTCCGGCGGAGCTGCACTACAACGGCAATCCGCGCGAAGGCGACCCGGTGATTGTGGCGCAGGGACCGTATTTGATTCACGCGCGCTCGTATGGCGGGGAAGGAGCCGCGCCGATGGTGGGCAACCATGGCTACAATCCTTTTGCGATGAAGTCGATGCGCGCGATTTTTTATGCGGAGGGGCCGGACATCCGTCCCGGGACGAAGCTGAAGCCGTTTGAGAATGTGAATGTGTTTCCGTTTATCGTGAAGATTCTTGGGCTGAGGAGCGGGAAAGTGGATGGCGACGCGAATGTGCTTTCGATTGCGCTGCGCGGAAAGGCGGCGCAGTAGTGGCGTTTTTTCTGGGGATTGACGCGGGCGGCACGAAGACGCGGGCGGCGCTGGGAGACGAAACGCGCGTGCTGGCGCGGGCGACGGGCGGGAGCATCAAGCCGCTGCGCGTGAGTCGGCGCGAGGCGCAGGCGAACCTGGCGGCGGTGCTGGCGGAGGTCGCGCGCGAGAGCGGCGTTGACCTGCGGGAGGTTTCGCAGTCGTGCGTGGGGGCGGCGGGGGTGCGGCTTCCGCAGACGGATGGATGGGTGCGGGAGATTTTGTCGGCGTGTGCAGGCGGAACTATTGCGGTCTGCGGCGACGAGGAGATTGCGCTGGATGCGGCCTTTGAAGGACGGGCCGGCGTGCTGGCGATGGCCGGGACAGGGTCGAGCGTGCTGGGGCGCACAAGCGCGGGCGAGTTGCTGACGGTGGGCGGCTGGGGCCCGGCGCTGGGCGACCAGGGATCGGCCTACTGGATTGGGCACGAGGCGCTGCGGGCGGCGTGCCGCGCGAAGGATTTTGGGCAGCCGACGCGGATTCTGGAGCGGGTGGCGAAGGATTGGAAGGCTTCAAGCGTTGGCGAGATTGTGGACCTGGCCCATGGGGCTCCAGATTTTTCGCTGCTCGCGCCGCTGATCGCCGCTTGCGCCGAGGAAGGCGACGCGGTGGCTGTGGAGGTTCTGGAGCGCGGCGGCCTGCTGCTGGGCGAGGATGCGGCGGAGGCCTTTCGACAGGTGCGGCGGCTGGACCCGGAGGAGCCGATGCCGGGCATCGCGTTTACGGGCAGCGTGTTGGAGAAGGTCGCGCTGGTGCGGGAGAGCATGATGGAGACGATTCGGCGGAGCCTGCCTACGGTGGCGATTTTGCCGGAGGCGGTGGATCCGCTGATGGGCGCGCTGTGGCGGGCTCGGGGACTGGCCATCCGGGCGTAGGCGCTTCGCGCCAGGTCATCGGAGCATTTGACTACCGACCCAGCCGGGGAGCAGAATCCCCAGCACTGGTGTGCCTCATGAGCTTTCTGCTCTCTATTCTCATCGCTGAATCTGCTCAGCTTTGAGGCACTTCCTGATCTCACAAACAGAAGAGGCTTTCTATGAGCACCGCAACGGCTTCCATGCCTGACATGGACAAACTGCATATTTTTCTCCATCAGTTCGTTAACGACCTGGGCGCTACGCTCCACACCGGAATGGTGGTGATTGGAGAAAATCTGGGACTTTACAAGGCGCTGGCGACGGGCGCAATGAACTCGTCCGAACTGGCCGCGAAGACGGGCGTGGATGAACGGTATCTGCGCGAGTGGCTGGCTTCGCAGGCGGCGGGCGGCTACGTGACTTTCAGCGAGGACACGAACAAGTTCAGCCTGAATGCGGAGCAGGCGTTCGCGCTGGCGAATGAGGACAGCCCTGTGTATTTGCCGGGCGCGTTTGAGCTGGCGCTGGCGTCGCTGGCGTCGGTTCCGCGGATTACGGAGTGTTTTCGCACCGGCGCGGGGATGGGCTGGGGCGAGCATTCAGACGGCGTTTATCAGGGATGCGAGAAGTTCTTCCGGCCAACTTACGCCGCGAATTTGGTGAGCGCGTGGATTCCGGCGCTGGAGGGCGTAAAGGAAAAGCTGGAGCAGGGCGCGAAGGTGGCCGATATTGGCTGCGGGAAGGGTGCTTCGACACGGCTGATGGCGAAGGCGTTTCCCAAGTCGGAATTTGTGGGATTCGACGCTCACGACAAGTCAATTGAAGGGGCGCGGGCGTCGGCCAAACGCGAAGGGCTCGGGGACCGCGTGACGTTCAAGGTGGCGAAGGCGAAGGAGATTCCGGGGAAGGGTTACGATTTCGTGACGGTGTTCGACTGCCTGCACGATATGGGTGACCCGGTCGGCGCGGCGAAGCACGTGCGGCAGGCGATGGCGAAGGATGGGACGTGGATGATTGTGGAGCCGTTCGCGAAGGACTCGATGAAGGACAATCTGAATCCGCTGGGGCGCGCGTACTACGGATTTTCGACGCTGCTGTGCACGCCTTGTTCGCGGTCGCAGGAAGTGGCGCTGTGCCTGGGCGCGCAGGCGGGCGAGGCGCGGATTCGGGAGATCGTGACGGAAGCCGGGTTCAGCCGGTTTCGGCGGGCGGCGGAGACGCCTTTCAATATTGTTTATGAGGCGCGGCCTTAGGGTTTCGTGATCCCACCCTATCGCGCGGTGAGACTGCGCGATAGGATGGGGCACCCATTTCCTACCTGGCCACGGGCGTTCCCAGCAGGAAGGTTTCCACGACTTCGTTGTTTGCGGAGAGCACGGTGATGTCGGCGGGGCGGCCTTTGGCGAGGTTGCCGGTTTCGGATTCGAGGCCGGTCATTTGGGCGGGGTTGCGGGTGGCGAGGCGCGCGACCTGTTCGATGGGCGCTCCGGTGAATTCCGCGAAGTTTTTTACTCCGCGATTGAGGGTGAGGGTGCTGCCGGCGAGCGTCCTTTCGTCGAGGACGCACTTCCCTCCTATGACGCGCACGTCGAGCGTGCCGAGTTTGTAGTTGCCGTCGGGCATTCCGGCGGCGGACATGGCGTCGGTGACGAGGATGGCGCGGCCGGGGCCTTTGCACCTCCAGTAGATTTGGACGGCGGCGGGATCGACGTGGAATCCGTCGCAGATCAACTCCGCGAAGAGATGGTCGTTGGTGAGGACTTCGCCGAGGATGCCCGGATCGCGGTGGCTGAAGTCGCGCATGGCGTTGAAGGTGTGGGTGGCGCTGACGGCCCCGGCGCGGACTCCGGCCTGCGCTTCTGTGGCGACGGCGTTGCTGTGGCCGAGGCTGGAGCGGACTCCCAGGGCGGCGGCGTGGGCGATGACCTCGGGCGCGTTGGGCATCTCTGGGGCGATGGTCATGAGGCGGATGTTGCCTTCGGACGCCTGCCACATGCGGTCGAACAGCTCGATGGTTGGGGTCTGGAGCAGGTCTTCGGGGTGGCATCCCCTTTTATGGGGCGAGAGGAACGGGCCTTCCATGTGAATGCCGAGCGGGCGCGCTCCGTGGTCGGATGTGCCGATGAATTTTGCGATGCCCGCGAGCGATTTCAGGATGGATTCGACGGGCGCGGTCATGGTGGTGGCGAGGTAAGCGCCGACTCCGTTGCGGGCGAGAAGATGGCCGACGGCGTGAAAGGCTTCGGGCGTGGCTTCCATGAGATCGTAGCCCGCGCCGCCGTGCATATGCACGTCGAAGAAGGCGGGGACGAGGGTCGATCCGGCGAAGTCGAGGTGGCGGCCTGGCGGGAGCTCGGCCTGCGAGCGCGAGGCTATGGCGGCGATGAGGCCGTCTTCGATGGTGACGATGGGGTTCTCGATGACTTCTTCAGAAGTGACCAGCCGGGCAGCGGTGAGTACGGTCTGCATTTTCATTCTCAAATCAGATTATGGGAATCGTCGTGGGATTGTGCCCCACTCAAGCAAAAGCGCTTGAGTGGGGCACCCTGAAAAAGTGGCTTTGCAGTCAAGGGTAACTCTACACTGAATGGCGATGACTCCTTCTTCAGCGCGCCGCGAAAAGCCGCGTATCGGCGTTCACCTGTCCACGGCCGGAGGGATTTTCCGGGCAGCGGAGCGCGCTCAGGCGATTGGCGCGAACACGTTCCAGATTTTTTCTTCGAGCCCGCGGATGTGGCGTCCGGCGCGGATTCCGGCGGAGCATTGCGACGCGATGCGGGAGCTGCGGGCGCGGTTCGATTGCGCTCCGCTGGTGATTCATACGAGCTATCTGGTGAATTTGTGCAGCCAGTCTTCGGAGGTTCGTGACAAGTCGGTGGCGGCGTTTCGCGGCGAGGTGGAGCGGGCGCTGGCGCTGGGTGCGGAGTATCTGGTGCTGCATCCGGGGTCGTGGCGCGGGCTGACGAGAGAGGACGGGTTGCGGCTGGCGACGGAGGGGATTGGCGCGGCGACGGACGGGATTCGGCTGGACGGATGCGATTTCCGCATTCTGATTGAAAACACCGCCGGGGCGGAGTTTTCGCTCGGCGGCAGCTTTGGGCAGGTTGCGGAACTGATCGGGCGACTGGAGGCGGTGGTTCCGGTGGGAGCTTGTCTCGACACCTGTCACTGCCATGTTGCGGGGTACGATCTGATTTCGGCGAAGGGGTATGAAGAGACGCTGCGGCAGATTGGCGACACGCTTGGGCTGGACGCGGTGCGAGTGTGGCACATGAATGATGCGAAGGCGGCGCGAGGATCGAAGCTGGACCGGCACCAGCATATCGGCGAAGGCACGATGGGGCTGGAGCCGTTTCGACGGCTGCTGAACGATCGGCGGTTTGCGCATTGCGCTTTTGTTGCAGAGACTCCGGTGGACGTGGAGGGAGACGAGGAACGGAATTTGAGGGCGATGCAGTCGCTGGTCGAATGAATCAGGCTACGTTATGCGCGGTCTGCGTATGCGGTGGCCGGTCATCGCCAAGCACGGAGATGCTTCTTGCGCCAGTTTCGCGCATGGCCTGCCTGGCGATGGCAACCTGATCCGAAATTTCGCAATAGACCGAGAGCAGCGGGCCGCTGCGCTTCACGCCTTCGTGCTGCCGCGCCACGTACTCGGGAATGGTTGCGCCTACGATTGCGCCGATGACTCCGCCGACGAAGCCTCCGGAGCCGACGCCGGTGAGGCAGGCAATGACTGGGCCAGCGGCTGCGAGCGGACCCAGACCCGCGACGAACAAGGCTCCCAGTCCGACGACCAAGCTAAAGGCCCCGCCGATGAGAGCGCCGATGATGCCGCCCGCCACGGCTCCCTGCGCGGCTTTGGTGTGCTTTTCGTGCGCAAAGGTGCGGGTGACTTCGGAATCCGGCAGCAGGATGGAAATCGCAGAATTCTCAAACCCACGCGAAATCAGGTGGTTTGCGGCGCTCTCAGCCAGATCATCCGAGAGATAAATTCCATACACGGCTACATGTCTTTCCGCCATGATTCTTATCCTAACCGATTTAGGATGGCCCTGCCGGGCTGCTGAGTTGCGCGGAGTTCGGCCGAAATGATCAACGACGGGCGATGAGCCTGTGCATGAAAAGAATGCGGTCGAGGATGCGACGGCGGCGGCTGGGGTATCCGCAGGCGGGCGGCGGGCTGACCATCTGGCGAGCAAAGACGCGGTAGCTGAGGGTTCCGGGGCGGAGCGTGGACCAGTAGGAGAGATGCCAGAAGATGGGCTGGTGATTGTCGATGATTTGCCGGGTGAGGATTATCACGCCGCATTCGAGATTGTTTCCAGGCTGGAGAATGGTGCGGGCAGGGTCTCCGGGCCTGAGTTTGCGGTCGGCGTTCCAGTTGAAATTGCAGCCATAGCGGGTGGAATCTTCATAGGCGAGCTGCAGCAGCCCTTCGCAGTGGAGGGGCTGATGGGTGACGGAGTCGATGGCATCAGCGGCGGGGTGGAGAACGTGGGAGGTGGGATTGAGCCCGGCCTCGGCTCCGGCGAGCGCCTGGAAAAAGTAGGCCCAGAAGGCGCGCTTATTGGCGTCGGACATATGGTAGAAGCGCGGGCAGAAGCGGCGGACATCGTGCGGAACCTGAGTGGTGAGCATGGAGGGCGGGAGAGCGTTCTCGACGATGAGGTCCCACTCGGGGTTCCAGAGCGGCTCGCCGAGTTCGGCTTTCTTTTGGTCGATGGGGGTGGCGGTGGCGTGTTTGGTGGCTTTGGTGGGAGTCCTGGGCACCGGTACCGAGGCGGGGTCGGCCTGCTGCGCGCCTCCGGAAGAAGAACAGAGGAATAAGACGAGGCTTACCGCGAATGCGCCTGCTCTCAAGTTGCCGGGGGAGGCTTTTCTCAACGTCGATCTCCTGTATGCGCCGTAAAGCAGCAATACAACGTGAGATGGACGCGTCGAAGGTGCGAGTTGCAGCGGTCAGAGGTCGTGGCCCGGCCCTTCGCACGAAATAGGCACGAAGGATGGGCAACCTTGATTGGGTTCCTGCGAGATGGGTTCCTATGACACGGGGATGGTCGTGGCGAGCTTGATGTCGGCGGAGGAGTCGCCAATCATCAGCTTGACAGGCTCGGTTTCCACTTTGAAGCCGTTCTGCTGTTCGTCCCAATAGGCGAGCTGCGAGGCTTTGAGGGGAATCTGCACGGTTTTGGTTTCGCCGGGCGCGAGGCTTACTCGCTCAAATCCTTCCAGTTCCTTGCGGGGGCGCTGGACCTTCGACTTCAGGCACTGGATGTAAAGCTGGACGACGGCGTCTCCCTCGCGCGAGCCGGTGTTTGTTACGTCCGCGCTCACCGTGATGGTTCCGTCTTTGGCGAGGCGGGGCGCGCTGGTCTGCATGTTGGCGTAGCGGAAGGTGGTGTAGCTGAGGCCGAATCCAAAGGGATAGAGCGGCTTGCCTTTGAAGTACATATAAGTGCGGCCGTCGCGGATGTTGTAGTCGGTCATGGGCGGTACCTGCGCGAGCGAAACGGGCCAGGTTTCAATCAAATGGCCACCGGGATTGTAGTCGCCGAAGAGAGCCTCGGCGAGCGCGGTTCCTTCGTCCTGCGAGGAATGGGCCATGTGCAGGATGGCGGGAACGTGCGCCTGGGACCAGTTGATGGCGTAGGGAAAGCTGGAGACGAGCACCATGACGGTCTTTGGGTTCACGGCGTAGACCTGCTTCACCAGTGATTCCTCTTCGAGCGTGATGCTGGTACGGTCGCGACCCTCGCGGCCTTCGCTGGGGTAGGGGCAGGGCTTGGTGGTACCGTCGGCGTTCCACTCGTGAGCCATGTTGGGGCCGCAGGTGGGGTTGTTGCCGACGAAGACGAGAGCCACGTCGGAGGCGCGCGCAGCCTTGACCGCCGCTCCGTTGGTGTTGTCGGCGGCGTAGTTGACGGTGACGCCGGGGCCAAGCTCAGTTTTGATTCCTTCAAGCGGCGTGACGGTGTAGGGCGGAATCCCTCCGTACCAGTCCCAGTGGACGGAGTTAGCGAGCGGGCCGATGACGGCGATGGACTTCAGGGAATGTTTCTTCAGCGGCAGGAAGCGGTGCGCGTTCTTGAGAAGCACAACCGATTCGAGTGCCATTTTTTTAGAGACATCGCGGTCGCTGGCGGTGTTCCAGGGCTCGGGCGAATCTTTGATGGAGGAATAAGGAACCATCGCCGGCGGGTCGAGCAGGCCGAGCTTGAGGGTGACGCGGAACTTGGGGCGGAGCAGCGCGTCGATTTCGGCTTCGGTGATCTGGCCGTCCTTGAGCGCGGCTTCCGTCTCCGGCTTGTACTTGTCGAGGAACTGGTTGATGCCGGCTTTGAGACAGGCAACGACAGCCTGCTGCTGCGTGGGGAATATCTTGAAGTACTTCACCATGTTTGAGACTGCGCCGCCGTCGGTTGAAATGACGTCCACGCCCCATTTGTCGATGAGAAGGCTGCGCAGAATGGGGTTGATGTCCATGGGCTTGCCGTGCCACGCGACGTAGGAGGCCATGACACCCTTGCCTCCGCCCTGAGAAAGCCCATGCGGAAGGGCACGGAATAGTATTCCCAGAAGTTGCGCTCGTCGAAGTTGACATAGGCGCTGTTGCGGCCCTGCTCCCGGCTGTATCCCATGAAATGCTTCATGAGCGAAGCGGCCTGCCAGTAATTCGGGTTATTGCCCTGGAGCCCGTGAATAAAGGCGACGGCCATGGTCCCGTCGAAGAACGGGTCTTCGCCGTAGACCTCTTCGAGGCGGCCCCAGCGCGGGTCGCGAGCGAGATTGGCCTGCGGACCCCAGAGCATGAGAATGTGCCGGTTGTACTTTTTGGTCTGCGAGATGAAACGCGCTTCGTAGCCTTCAACATGGGCCGCCTGCTCGACGAGCGCCGGGTCCCAGGTGGCTCCCATGCCGGGCGGCTGTGGGAATTGCGTCGTCGTGATGCGCGCGAAGTGCCGCTGCTCGTTGCCGCGCTGCACGACTCCATGAATGCCCTCGGAGCCGCCGTAGCTGGGGATACCGAGGCGCGACACGCCCGTGTTGGTGCTCAGGCAGTCGATCTTCTCCTCGATGGTCATCAGAGAGAGGATGTTGTCGATGCGCTTTTGGGCGGGGAGGTTGGGGTTCTGGAATGGGTATTTGTATTGCTGCTGGGCGGCGAGCGGGGCGAGGCCGCAGAAGGCAAGAACGAGAGCTATGGAGAGAGAACGCTTCATCAGGACGGGGGACCTCCGGCAGCGCCCATCCTACCATGAAGTAAATCGTTTCCCCCACTCAGGCAAGAGTGCCTGAGTCAGCCACCTCACGCTGTCCCCCACTCAAGCAAATGCGCTTGAGTGGGCCACCTGTCCGCGACCAACGGGAGTGCCGCCATCGGACGAATCAGGATTGCGCCGAAGCCGGGGCCCCCGGCACGCACGGCTTTTGCGTGCCGGGGTGGGGAGGCGCGTGTGCCTGGACGGCCAGTCCCCCTTTACAATCGAAGCTGATATGTCCACGAGCAAACAGAGCGATCCAGCCGTCGCGGCGGCCCCGGTGGAGGCGTCTTCGGGCGCAGCCCATGAGCCTCGCTACACGCCTTCAGAGATAGAGCCTCGCTGGAGCGAGCGCTGGGCGGCGCAACCGGAGCTTTACGGGGCCGAGCCGGCTTCGAGCAACAAGCCGAAATATTATGTGCTGGAGATGCTGCCGTATCCTTCGGGGCAGCTCCACATGGGGCACGTGCGCAACTACGCGATTGGGGACGCGCTGGCTCGCTATATGTGGATGCAGGGCCTTAACGTGTTGCACCCCATGGGCTGGGACGCCTTTGGGCTGCCGGCGGAGAACGCGGCACTCAAGAACAATACGCCTCCGCGGGAGTGGACGATCAAAAACATTGCCGCGATGAAGCGGCAGATGACGCGGCTGGGCCTGGCCTATGACTGGCGCAACGAAGTGACGACCTGCCTGCCGGAGTATTACCGCTGGAACCAGTGGTTTTTTATCCGCATGTTCGAGCGCGGGCTGGCGTATCGCAAAAAGAGCAAGGTGAACTGGTGCCCGGAATGCGCGACGGTGCTGGCGAACGAGCAGGTGATCGACGGGCGGTGCTGGCGGCATGAGGACACGCTGGTCGAGCAGCGCGATCTGGAGCAGTGGTTCCTGCGAATTACGAACTACGCGCAGGAGTTGCTGGACGACCTGAGCAAGCTGGACGGCTGGCCGGAAAAAGTCCGCACCATGCAGCGCAATTGGATTGGCCGCAGCGAAGGCGCGGAGGTAGAGTTTGCGGTCGAGGACACGACGAGTGCGGATGAGCATCCGCTGCGCCACGCCGGGACCGCCGTGCTGCCGCCGCGCGAGGATGGAGCTTCCTCGGCGGGAAATGTGGCCGCACTGGAGAGGAAAGTCGCGGTCTTTACTACGCGCATCGACACAATCTTTGGAGCGACCAGCATTCAGCTTGCGCCGGAGCATCCGCTGGTGAAGGAGTTTGCGGCGGCGAATGAGAAGCTGGCCGCTGAAGTGGCGGCGTTGCTGGACCAGCAGAAGCAGGCGCGCGAAGCCGGAGATGTGGGTGCGATTGCGAAGCACGGCGTGTACACCGGCCACTACGCCGTGAATCCTTTTAACGGCGAGCGGCTGCCGATCTGGGTGGCGAATTACATTCTGCTGGACTACGGCACGGGCGCGATTATGTCGGTTCCGGCACACGATGAGCGCGATTACGAGTTCGCGAAGAAATACGGGCTGGAGATTCGGATTGTGGTGCTTCCGCGCCGCGCAGAGGATGGCGTCGAAGAACCAATGCTGCCGTATACCGCCGAGGACAGCCTGCTGATCAATTCGGGCAAATTCGACACGCTGAGCAACGAAGAAGCGCAGAAGAAAATGGCGGCGTTTGCCGAGGAGCAGGGATTTGGCAAGGCCACGGTGACGTATCGGCTGAAGGACTGGGGCATCAGCCGGCAGCGCTATTGGGGCACGCCGATTCCGATGCTGTATTGCGAGAAGGATGGGATTGTCGCGGTTCCGGATGAGCAGTTGCCGGTGCTGCTGCCGGAAAATGTGGAGATTACGCAGCAGGGTGGATCGCCGCTGGGGCGGCTGCCGGAGTTTGTGAATGCGGTCTGCCCAAAGTGCGGCGGCGTGGCGCGGCGCGAGACCGACACGATGGACACGTTTGTCGATTCGTCATGGTACTTCTACCGCTACACGAGCGCCCGCGACAGCAAGGCTCCGTTTGACAGCGCGACAGCGGCGTACTGGTTTCCGATTGACCAATATATTGGCGGCGTGGAACACGCGATTCTGCACCTGATCTATTCGCGCTTCTGGACGAAGGTGATGCGGGACCTGGGGCTGATCAAAAATGACGAGCCCGTGGCACGGCTGTTTACGCAGGGCATGGTCATCAGGAACGGCGCGAAGATGTCGAAATCGAAGGGCAATGTTGTGTCGCCGGACGACATGATCGCCCGCTACGGCGCGGACGCGACGCGGGCCTACGCGCTGTTTGCGGCTCCGCCAGACCGTGATTTGGACTGGCAGGAGGACGGCGTCGCCGGAGTGAGCCGCTTCCTGGGGCGCGTGTATCGCTTTGTGACGCGCCATGCGAAGCAGCAGAAGGGCGTGAGCGAGGCTACCGCGACCTCACAGGCGCTGCAACGCAAGCTGCATCAGACGATCAGGAAAATTACCGAAGACTTTGGCGGGCGCTGGCATTTCAACACCTCCATTGCGGCCATCATGGAATTAGTCAACGCGCTCACCGCGGCCGAGCCAGCGATTGCCTCGGGCGAGGTTCCGGACGCGGTGCTGGCGGCGATTTTGCGGAATCTGGTTTTGCTGCTGGCTCCGTTTGCGCCTTACCTGGCGTGTGAGCTTTGGGAGCAGATTGGCGGCGCGGGAAACCTGCTGCGTGCCGCGTGGCCGAAGTTTGACGAGGTGCTGGCGCGCGAGGATGAGATTGAGATTCCGGTGCAGATCAACGGGCGGCTGCGCACAGTGGTTCGCGTGGCGGCGGGAGCCAGCGAAGACGCGCTGCGCGAGGCGGCGCTGGCGGATGAGAAAATTCAGTCGGCCACGGCGGGCAAACAGATGGTGAAGATCATTCTGGTGCCAGGCAAGCTTGTAAATATTGTAGTGAAGTAGAGACGCTGTTCAAATGCCAGTTCGCGGCACACAATCGTTTTTGAATATCGTGGGGGAATGCTGGCGGCGGCCTTCGCTGCTGGCGCTCGAAGTGCTGTGGCGCTGGGCGTTCGGCATTCCTCTGCTGGTGGTGCTCGGCTGGGAAGGCTCGCGTATCTATTCCGCCGCTGCCCACCAGTTGGCGGCGACCGGGGTGACGGGCGCTTCGCTCGCTTATCCCATGCAGGCGGCGGTTGCGCTCTCGAACGTCTACGCGATCCTCGCTCCGTCGATTCTGCAACTGCTTGAATGGCTGATTCCAGTGGCGGTTGTGGCGTGGGCCGTCGCCTCCGGCATTGGACGGAGCGTCGTGCTGCGCCGCTACGATCGGTCACTGCCGCGGCGATGGGGCACACTGATCGCGCTGCAACTGCTGCGGGTGATTGTTTACGGGGGCAGCGTCGTACTGTGGTTTGTTTCTTTACAGTGGGCGTCGCGGGTTACTCTGTGGAACGGGTCGGAGAATATCGTCGGCTACCTCGCGCTGGTCATCTGCTTTTCGCTCGGGATTTTTACCGTGTGGGCGCTGGTGAGCTGGGTCTCGCTGATTGCTCCGGTACTGGCGCTGGTGGAGCGGCGCGGGGTTGCGTCGAGCCTGGTGCGCAGTTTTCGGCTGGGGCCGCTCACGGGTAAGCTGATCGAGATTAATCTCACTATGGGCGTCATCAAGCTGGCGCTGATGGTGCTGGCTATGGTGTGGTCGGCTATTCCGCTGCCGTTTGAGACCGTGGTGCAAGGCAACTCGCTCTATGCGTGGTGGGCGGTTGGGACGATTGTGTACTTCGTTGTTTCGGATTTCTTTCAGGTGGCTCGGCTGGCCGCGTTCATTGAACTATGGCGGACGTTTCAGCCAGTAGTTCCTGCTCCCGATCAACAATTTGCGGCCTCAAAGTAAACTACTCTATGGACATTTCCTCGATCGTCATCCTCGACTTTGGCGCGCAGTATGTGCAGTTGATCGCACGCCGTATCCGTGAGCAGAATGTTTTCTCGGTGGTGCTGCCTTGCATGGCTTCCATTGAAGAAATTCGTGCGCAGAACCCCATCGGCATCATTCTTTCCGGCGGCCCCTGCTCGGTGTATGACTCGGACGCGCCGCCTGCCGACCCGGCGGTGCTTTCGCTCAACGTACCGGTGCTCGGCATTTGCTACGGGCTGCAATTCATTACGCATCATCTGGGTGGAAAAGTCCGCTCGGCGGAGAAGCGCGAGTACGGCCACGCCGAGGTGACGATTGTGGATGCGGAAACGCCGCTGTTTGCCGGGATTGCGGGGCCGCTGACGGCGTGGATGTCGCATGGGGACGAGGCGATTGAGCTGCCGCCGGGCTTTCATTTGACGGCGAAGACCTCGAACGCCGTAGCCGGAATTGCAAACCCGGAGCGGCGCGTGTGGGCGGTACAATTCCATCCCGAGGTCCACCACACGAAGCAGGGCGCGGCGCTGCTGCGGAACTTCCTGTTCAACATTTGCCATGCGAAGCCGGACTGGACGCCGGAACACTTTATCCAGTCGACGGTCGCGGCGGTTCGCGAGAAGGTCGGCGACGGGAATGCTATTTGCGCGCTGTCGGGTGGCGTGGACTCGTCCGTAGCCGCGGTGCTGGTGCACCGCGCGATTGGCGAGCGGCTGACCTGCGTGTTTGTCAATAACGGCGTGTTACGTAAGAACGAATTTTTCAAGGTGCAGGAGAATCTGCGCAGCAAGCTGGGGCTGAATCTGGTTGCCGTGGACGCGAGCGCGCGCTTTCTGGCGAGGCTGGCCGGCGTGACCGATCCTGAAAAGAAGCGGAAGATCATCGGCAACGAATTCATTGCGGTGTTTGATGACGAGGCGAAGAGGATCGCGGAAAGGACGGGACAGGTGGACTGGCTGGTGCAGGGCACGCTCTATCCCGATGTGATTGAGTCGTCATCCGTCAAAGGCCCGTCGCAGACCATCAAGAGCCACCACAACGTGGGCGGCCTACCGGAAACGATGAAGCTGAAGCTGATTGAGCCGCTGCGCGATCTGTTCAAGGATGAGGTTCGGCGCATTGGGCGCGACCTTGCGATGCCGGCGGACATTCTGGAACGGCAGCCGTTTCCGGGGCCGGGGCTCGCGGTGCGCATCATCGGCGAGATCACTCCGGAGCGCGTGGCGCTGTTGCAGGAAGCCGACGATATTGTTGTTTCGGAAATCAAGCGGGCCGGGCTCTACCGCGAGATATGGCAATCGTTCGCCGTGCTGCTGCCGGTGAAAAGCGTGGGAGTGATGGGCGACCAGCGAACCTACGCCTGCACCTGCGCCGTTCGGGCGGTGAACTCGGAAGACGGGATGACGGCGGACTGGGTTCCGCTGCCGTATGAGGTGCTGAAGACGATTTCGAGCCGCATTGTGAACGAGATTGTCGGCATCAACCGAGTCGTCTACGACATCACATCCAAACCCCCCGGAACCATCGAATGGGAGTGAGGACTGGCCGGGACGGTCGCGCGCGCGCTGCCGGGACTGGCCAAGATGCGGAACGTGACGTACATCACGTTCCGGTTAATGATGCGAGGGTTGGCTTACCAGCTAATGGGCTGCGTCTTCTTGCTTTCCTCTTGCAAGTTCCCCTTGAATAGCTCCAATTTGGTTTTCGATCCACTGGCGATCGGTAATCGCAATCTCTGGATGCTCAGCCAGCGCTTTCCTGAACCAAACGAGGGCTATTGTGGGATTCTCAGGAACGCCTTTGCCAATTTCATATGCGTACCCCAGATACATCTGCGCCGCTAGAACTCCCGATTTGGCTTGGCTTTCCAACTCCTCGGAGTTGCCATCAAACTGAGTGAATCGCGTATTTCTTCCTGTATTTTCCGAAGTTGACGGTGGAGACTGTTGTCTCGCGATGGCAAATTGCTCGACAACATCGAACTTGATCCATTTCTCCTTGTTCCTGCCCGACAGGGCTTCTACTTCCAAGTGCCCGTCGTGAATGCGAGCAGTGAAGCTTCCGGGATTCAAGGCATTGCACTGGCTCCAACGGGCGTTGCGGGTACAAGTCAGTACCATACGGCTATTCACGGTCTGCGCAAGGATATAAACCACTGGTTTCCGAATGTCTATGTTTTGAGTCGAAGGCGGAGTATACGTGGCCGAACATGTACTATAGGTAGTTTCATTTGCAGAGAAGTTTCCGCTGCTCCACACCTGCCCATTCATATTTGAATTTGCATTACAGAATGAGTTGGTACGTCCCGGCCACGAAAACCTCAAAGTTCTATGGGTTGTAGTCCACTGGTACCCGAGAACATCAAGATTAAACGTGCTTTCTTGTGCGCACATTGCCGAACTGCAAGTAGCACAGCGAGCATCGGTACCATTCTTTTCATGCCGCGAACATACGCCTGATCATGCGAGATAACAATAAAATTCATTGTGTATAACGGACGGCAGGATCGCGAACGCTATCACCGCAATCGCTAGTCGAATCTCGGGTTTGGGAAGCGGAAGCGGTGTGGCCAGGAGGATAGCATCTCTACCGATTCGGTAAAATATATTTTGGCACCAAAAAATCAATTCGCACGCGCTGTGGCGCGGGCAGAAATGAACGACGCACCCCATGCACCGTTGGTCTACTCTTTTTGTTCCTACACTTCGCGAGGCTCCGGCGGACGCCGAAGTCGCCAGCCATAAGTTTCTGCTTCGCTCGGGCTATGTTCGCCAGCTTGGGGCGGGCATCTACTCGTATCTTTTTCTGGGCCAGCGCTCGATCCAAAAGATCATCGGCGTGGTGCGGGAGGAGATGGACAAGATCGGGCAGGAGTTCTTGCTTCCCGGCATCATGCCTGCGGAGGTATGGGAGCAGAGCGGGCGGTGGACGGCGATGGGGCAGAACATGTTTCGGCTGCAGGACCGCAAGGGCGCGTGGCTTTGCCTGGGCATGACGCATGAAGAGGTGATGACCGATATTGCGCGCAAGGAGTTGCGGAGCTACAAGCAGCTTCCGCAGATCTGGTATCAGATTCAGACGAAGTTTCGCGATGAGCCGCGGCCCAAGTCGGGCCTGCTGCGGGTGCGGCAATTCATCATGAAGGACAGCTACTCGTTTGACATTGACGCTGCCGGGCTGGACAAGAGCTTTGACCTGCACGACCAGGTGTATCGCGCGATTTTTACGCGGTGCGGGCTGAACTTTGTCGCCGTGGAGGCACATTCGGGGGCGATGGGCGGCTCGCAGTCGCAGGAGTTCATGGTCTACACGGACGCGGGCGAGGACCTGATTGCAAGCTGCGAGAAGTGCGGCTATGCGGCGAACATGGACAAGGCCACGTCGCGGCTCGATCCGGTCAAAGACCTTGCTCCGACCGGGGACGGCAAGCCGGAGTTGGTGTACACACCGGGCAAAGCCGCGATTGCGGACGTGGCTGAGTTTTTCAAGATCAGCCCGGCGCAGGATATTAAAACCGTGGCTTACATGGCCGAGGTTCGCCAAGGCAAGGAAGCGAGATGGGAACCGGTGGTGGCGTTTTTGCGCGGCGATCATTTTGTGAATGAGACGAAGCTGGTGGGATTGGTCGGAGGCACGGACCTGCGTCCGATGCAGGCGGAGGAGCTTGAGACGTACTTCCACGGGCCTGGGGGATTTCTGGGGCCGGTGGGTCTTCGTCCCGCGAAGACGATTCAGGACGACGGCGTGAAGGTGATTGTGGACCACGGGCTGGAGGGCCGCGAAAACCTGGTTGCCGGAGCGAACAAGCTCGACTACCACTACCGCAACGTGACGCCGGGGAGGGATTTCAGTTGGACGGTTGCGGCGGATATTCGCAATGTTGCGGAAGGCGAGCCTTGCCCCAAGTGCGCGTCGCCACTGAAGGTTGCTAAGGCGGTCGAGGTCGGGCATATTTTCAAGCTGGGCTACAAGTATTCGGAGAGTATGGGCGCGCGGGTGCTCGATCCGAACGGCAAAGAAGTCACGCCGATCATGGGCAGCTACGGGATCGGCATTGAGCGCATTCTGACGGCGGCGATTGAGCAGAACAACGACGCGAACGGATTCTGGCTGCCGCCGTCAATTGCTCCGTTTGATGTGGTCGTGACCATTACTAACGTCGCGGACCCGAGCCTGCTGGGGACGGGAACCAAGATTGCGAAACTGCTGGAGGACGCGGGTCTGGACGTGCTGCTGGATGATCGCGAAGAGCGGGCAGGCGCGAAGTTCAAGGACGCGGACCTGGTTGGGATTCCTTACCGCGTGAATGTGGGCAAGAAGGCCGCCGAGGGCAAGGTGGAGCTGGTGACGAGGGCCGCTTTGTCGAGCGAAGATGTGGCGATTGGAGAGATTGCGGCGGCACTCCAGCGGAAGCTGGGGCTTGCGTCGTAACACCCCCCAGGGCTGAAGTTTGTTGCGTGATTTACGCATCGCAACCGCAGATCCTTCGACCGCGTTCGGCGCAATGCGCCAAACTCCGCTCAGGATGACATCGCGCTTAAGATGAGAAGTTAAGAGGTGGGACAATCACGCTTCATAATCTTTCGTGAGTGGTTTTTTCTCGGGACGTTTTTTCGCGGGGCAGTCTTTCGCGCGTCATGGGAACGACCTGCACGGTGGTGTTGCGCATTTCGGAGAGAAAGCGGTTGAGGACCGAGCCGTGCAGCAGGATCTGGAAGCGCGAGCGCGCGGACTGCCCAAAGACGACGTGCGAGATGTTCTGTTGCTGCGCGAATTCGATGAGAAGGTCGGCGGCGTTCTTCCCTTTCAGCGTGATCATGTGCGCGCCCAGATCACGGGCCATGCGGCGGTAATCTTCGAGGCGGGCGTCGCTTTCCGGGTCGGCGTGCCTGCGCTTGCTCTCGGGCGTTTCCGCATAGACGGCGTACCAGTTCGTGGCAAGGCGGCCGGCAATGCGCGCGCCGGTGCGCAGCAGGCGCGTGGTTCCGGGGCGCGATGAGACGCACACCATTACTTTTTCCGGGACGGGCGCCTGCTCCAGCCCCTGGCTGGCGCGATAGCGGGAAGCGGCTGCGCCCACCTGCTCGGCGGTGGTGCGCAGGGCAAGCTCGCGCAGCATGGTGAGATTGTCTTTGCGGAAGAAATTCGCAAGCTCCCGCTCGATCTGTTCCGGAGGATAGATTTTTCCCTCGCGGAGACGCGCGCGCAACTCGTCCATGTGGATATCGACGTTGACGAGCTGGTCGGCGCGCTTGAGGATGCTGTCTGGAACGGTGTCGCGAATCTGAACGTTGGAGGAACGGGAGACGGCGTCGTTGAGGGTTTCGAGGTGCTGGATGTTCAGGGCGGTGACGACGTTGATGCCCGCATCGAGCAGCTCCAGCACGTCTTCGTAGCGCCGGCGATTGAACGACCCAGGCACGTTGGTGTGGTGCAGATCATCGACAAGACAGGTGTGGGGCTGGCGGGCGAGGACTGCGTCAAGGTCCATCTCCAGCAGCGTGACGGAGCGATAGGTCGTTTCTTTTGGCGGGATCAGTTCGAGACCATTGAGGAGCGCCTTGGTTTCTGCGCGGTTGCGCGCGTCAGCGAAACCGATGACGACGTCGTCTCCGCGCTGCCGCAGTTCGTGAGCATATTGCAACATGCGATAGGTTTTGCCGACTCCAGGCGCCGCACCGATGTAGATGCGCAGCTTCGCCGGAGCGGCTTTAGGAGCCGCGGGTTCGGTCATCATCCCACCTCCACAGGGTGGCGTCCAGTGTCGCGAGGCGAGGTGGGCAGCGTGAAGCTGAAGGTGGTTCCCTGCCCCGGCCTGCTTTCGACCGACACCTGGCCGCCGAGCGATTCCGTCAGTCTTCGCACCAGGGCGAGGCCCAGCCCGGTGCCCGCCGCTTCACCCTGCCCCGAAAAACGCCCGAAGATGCCGGAGAGCCGCTCGGGTGCGATACCGCAGCCGGTGTCGCGCACGAGAAACTGGACGCCGTCCTTGATTTCTGTTGCTTCGATGAGAACGGCGCCGCCAGCGGGCGTGTAGCGAATGGCGTTGCTGAGCAGGTTGTCGAAAATAGTGCGAAGAGCACGGTGGTCGGCGTCGATATCGGCGAGGTCTTCGAAGGCGCGAAGGTTCAAATCGATTTTCTTTTTGCGGGCTTCGTCTTTGTGGCGCGCCACGGCTTCGCGGATTGCGTCTATGGGACGGAGGCGGTCGATCTTCATGACGCGGCCTCCGGTTTCGAGCTCGCCGACTTCGATGAGGTCGGTCATGAGGTCGGTCATCTGCTCGATTTCCTGCTCCGCGCCCGCGACCAGGTCGGCCTGAAGTGGGCGCATCTGGCCGGCGTGCCCGCGGGAGAGCGCGTAGAGCGCGAGGCGGAGGCGCTCGAGTGGGTCGCGCAGCTTTTGCGAGGCGACGGAGAGAAATCGGGTCTTGAAGCGGTCCACGGCCTGCAACTCGGTCACGTCTTCGAGGACCGTGACGGCGCCCAGCAGCTTGTCCTCGGCGTCTCGTATGGGAGTGGCCCGCACGCGGTAGCTGCGGTGCGCCTTGCCGATCTGCATGGGCAGCAGCGCGGCCTCGCTCTCGGTGCTTTCAACCCGGCGCATGGAGACGGCCATACGCACGGCGTTGAGGATTTTTTCGCCGCCGGGCGTGCTGGACAGGACCATCTGGTCGGAGGAGCCGGCGCCGAGCAGATCGATGGCGGCCTGATTGAGCCGGAGCACGCGCCCTTTCGCGTCGGTCACGATGACCGGCTCGAAGATGGATTGGACGACAGCGTCGCTGAGTTGGCGCTCCATCTGGAGGCGTCCCGACTCGCTGTCGCGCAGCTCGCGGAGGCGGAGCAGCATGCGGTTCAACTCGGTGGCGATGACTCCGAGATCGTCTTTGTGACGCCAGACGACTCGCTGCTGGAAATCGTTCTGCCCGATGCGCCGCGCAACACGGGCGGTCTGCCGGATGGGCGCAATGACGAAGAAGATCATGAGCGCGGCGATGGCGATGGCCACGGTGATGCTAAGTCCACAGATGCTGATGAGCCGCGCGCGCAGCCAGTCCTGGCGGCTATCGAGGCTGGACGCCGCGGCGGCGTGTCTGGATTGAAGGACGGTGAAGGTTTGCTCCACTTCGCGGTTCAGGCGCTCAAGCCGGTTGGCGAGCGCGTTGAAATTCTCCCGGGAATGGGCGGCGATGCGTGCGTGCTCGACCTGCAGATGGGCGGCCGGAATGGTGGGATCGAACGCCTGAATCGCATGGACCGCGGTGTGGAGCAGTTGCTGCGTCCGGCGCGACTGCGCAATGAGTTGGGGCGAAGGCTGGGCCTCGGTCGCGGACTGTGCGGCGGTCAGCTCTTCGCGCGCCAGCGATGCGCGCGCGGCGGCGAAGGACGAAAGCGCCACGTCCGCGGTGTGGCGGGAGGCATCGAGCGCGGCCAGTTCGACGAACGAATCGCGCACCAGCATACTGACGCCAGCAACGACGGCGATCAGCAGCAGGCAGCCCAGCACGAGCCTTTGATAGAGGGTCAGCATTTTCCGGAAAGACCGGAATAATTCCTCCGACCTGCATTCAGGCTATTGAGGAGCGGGCCGCAGCGCAAGCGTCAGCCCGACTGATAGCGATTGAGAATGGCATTGAGGGTGATGACGCCCTCAAGCTTGTCGCGACTGGCGCGATTAACGACGGGGAGCAGCGGCCAGCGCGGAAAGTACGGCAGAGCATTGTCGAGGGGAAGGTCGGGAAAGAGCGTTGGGGCGCGGTCGGGCTTGATGGCGCGTTCCACAGGAGTTTCGGGAGCGAGCGTGGCGGCGGCGGCGGTCAGTTCATCGGCGGTCATGGCGTACCAGGTACCGTCGTGAATCTGCACGAGAAATGACGAGGCGCGCGTGGCGGCCGCGGCAGCGGACACGGCTGCGATGGGGTCACTTCCCTGCACTACGGGCACAGCAAGCGGCTGAAGCGCATCTTCGATGTGCAGCGGCGTTTCCTCGCGCTGCTCCTCCAGCGAGGGCAGATCCAGTCCATCCTGACGGGCAAACATTTCAAAGATGGGTACGGGTTGGAGAGAACGCGCAATCAGATAGGCAATGGTGTTGGCCAGAATGACGGGCACGATAATGCCGTAGTTGCCACCCACCTCGAGCACCATGAAAACAGATGTGAGAGGGACGCGCAGGAAGCCGGCGAATAGGACGCCCATTCCGACGAGGGCGTAGGAGCCGACGGTTCCGGTGAGGTGCGGGAAGAAGAGTTTCTCAAACGAGCCGACGCCGGCGCCCAGCATGGCGCCGATGAAGAGAGTGGGAGCGAACATGCCGCCGGGGGTTCCGCTGGCATAAGAAAGCGTGGTAGCGACCAGCTTGAGGACGGCGAGGGCGATCAGGAATTTCCAGGCGAACTGCCCATGGATGGCCAGATCGATGGATCCATAGCCCCGCCCCATTACCTGGAAAAAGCCGAAGTAGCCGATGAGGCCGACGAGCAGGCCGGCGGCGGCGGGCTGGCAGAACTGGTTCCAGCGGGGGAGGGTGCGCAGGCGAACACGCAGATAACCGAGCGCGCGGGAGAAAGCGACAGCAAACAGGCCGCCGAATACGCCGAGCACGGCATAGGCAAACAGCTCGCGGTTATTGCGAAAGGTAACGGTGGGAATGCTGAATATCGGTGCTGCACCGAGGAAGCGGCGCTCCACCACGACGCTCGATATGGCCGCGAGCACGATGGACCCGAGCACGGCGGCGCTCCACTGGCCGATGACCTCTTCAATGACAAATAGGATTGCGGAGATTGGAGCATTGAAGGCGGCGGCAAGTCCCGCAGCCGCCCCGATGGGGGCGAAGACCCGCAGGCGTTGCCGGGACATGCCGAACTTGCGCGCGATGATGGACGCGACGCCCGCGCCGATCTGCAACGATGGGTCTTCAGGGCCGAGGGACTGGCCGGTCCCTATGGCGATCGACGAGATGATGAATTTGCCGATGACGGTCTTGAAGGAGATGTAACCGTTGTAGACGTAGAGGGCGGCCTTGGTCTGGTTGACTCCACTGCCGCGGGAACCGGGGAAGAAGTACACCAGCACGGCAACCAGGATGCCGCCGAGCACGGGAACGAAGATCAGACGGTACTGCCCGGCGTGCGGCGCGGAGCCAAGCGTGAGAATCTTGATCCACTCAATCGCGATGTTGAAGCTGACCACCAGCAGCCCGGAGATGACGCCGATGAAGATGGACAGAACAAGGAAGAGGCGCTCGTCGCGCGACGGGACGAGCTTTGCGGTGTCGATCGCGCTCGCAGTCTTATAGCCGTTGGCGAAGAGGTCTCGCAGTTTTTGTCGAATCATTGTTGCTGCACCGCCAGGGGTGCCCGCGCAATTTTGAGCAGCAACGCGTCGTCTCCGGTGGGCGCTCCACAAACCTGGGCTGTCTGCACTTCAGTGTTATACACAAGACTCATGATCGTCTGTTCCAGTTGTGGATTCCGCTCCAAAATGCGAACGGTGAGCGGGGTGGGAAGCTGCTGCCACTGGTTCTGAAGGCTGGCCATCGCTCCGGCGGCGTTGGCGTTGGCAAAGCAGGAAGCCAGCCGGGCGCGGACGATTTTGGAATTGTTCAGAATGCGCTCGGCGCGCGGCCTTACGTTCAGATTCGGATCGGGATAAAGCTGCAGGATGCGGGTGGAGTCGGCGAGCATCTGCCGGACAGCCTTGCGTTCGGCTTCGCTCTGCGCGGAGAATCTCCTGTGGCCAACAGCGCGGGCCAGAGCGTCGCGGGCAACGGCGATGCGGCCCAGCTCATAGGCTGTTCGGCCTGCACCCTCAAACGCCTCAACGGGTGCGTTGGGTAGCCGCATCTGAGCGCGATAAATCTCGAGTGCGTCCACGGGGTCCCTGGCCTGCTCCATGAGCGCGGCGATGGTTAGCTGCGCTTCCGGCACCTTGGGCGCGTTGCCGGCGGCGGTTCTCAACTCGGTTTGGGCGCGCGTGTAGTCGTTCCGACTGATAAGATAACTGGCCAACTCCAGGCGAACCTCGCGGCGCCGAACATATCCGTCACCCTCCCATGTTCCGTCGAGTGCGCGCTGATAGTGTTGTTCGGCGAGAGGTGCGTTACCCTGCTTGGCCGCCAGCCGCGCGAGCTGCAGATGGATGAGGCCGTTGCCCGGCTGCGTCTGGAGCAGAGAGTAGAAGTAGGAGGTCGCTTCCAGATCACGCCCCGAAGCGGCCAGCGCCATGGCCAGTTCGATCTCAATGTTGCGGTTGTCGGGGGCGTATTCGAGCGCAGAGTGCAGCGCCTGAACCGCCTGCACTGGTTGTCCGCTGCGCATGGCTCGCTCTCCGTTGGCCCGCCAGCGGCGCGCCAGCACGTCGCGGTGCCGCGAAAATGAGGTAAACAGAAAATAAGTGAGGACGACCAGAATGACGGTAATCGCAAAAACCGTGAACAGCGCGACGGAGTCCCGCAGGATGAGCTTTCGCCTCTCTGATCGTTCTTCCGCGGACAACGGTTTTCGCAGTTCGAAGACAGCCATCTTTATTACTTTACCGTCTCGGGTACGGAAGTCCAAAGAGATGAAAACATGGATTCGCACAGGGGGCGCATGGCGAGTTACGATCGAGGCAACGATGATTGAACTGCCGCGTTTGGAAAATCTTTTGCCGTTCCGGGTCCACCCGTGACGCGCGAAGCCCTGCTGCAACTGCTGGAAGAAATTAAGCGCGGCGAGACCCCTCCGGACGCCGCGCTGGCCCAGCTTGCCAAGCTGCCCTACGAAGACACCGGATTCGCCAAGATCGACCACCATCGCAGCCTGCGACTGGGGCTGCCAGAGGTGATTTACGCGGCAGGAAAGACTCCGGCGCAGGTGGCGGAGATTTTTGCGCGCATGGTGGAAGCGGGTGGAAGCGTGATGGCGACGCGCGCCAACAGGGATGCGTTCGACGCTGTCCACAAGCGGGTCCCGAGCGCGAAGTACCATGCGGACGCGCGGATCATCGGGCTGGCGGCGGCTAACCCGGCTGCGCCGTCGGGTCGTGTTGCCGTGGTCTGCGCCGGAACCAGCGACCTGCCGGTGGCCGAAGAAGCAGCCGTATCGGCGGAGTACCTCGGGGTGGAAGTGGACCGCATTGTGGACGTGGGAGTGGCGGGACTGCATCGCATTCTGGCACAAACGGACGTTCTGGCCAAGGCCGGCGCGGTGATTGTGTGTGCGGGAATGGAGGGTGCGCTGGCCAGCGTGGTGGGCGGGCTGGTTGCGGCTCCGGTGATCGCAGTGCCGACGAGCGTTGGCTACGGCACAGCGTTTGGTGGCGTGACTGCGCTGCTGGGAATGCTGAATTCTTGCTCGCCGAACGTGTGCGTGGTGAATATCGACAATGGGTTTGGCGCAGCCTATGTAGCTGCGATGGCCGTGCGGCGGTAAGTCACGGACGGCGGTCTTTACCCGGACGTTTGTAAATTCCAGAATTCAGGTGCTCGTTTCTCCGGTTATTCATCCGGCTTTCGCAGAATTTTCACATTCAACTGTCACTCTCTGCTTAGAACATGACTTCGCAGGGGGAGGCAAATGGGAATGAATTGGAAGATGGCCGCAGGGCTGCTGCTGGTCTCGACACTGGCTGCCGGAAACGCACAGACGACCACGAATGATCAGAGCGCAAAGGGCAGCTCGGCTCAGCGGATGGAGAATGGCTCAATCGAGGCCCAGATTCAGGAGCTTCGCAAAGCGATGGATGCGCAGCGGGCGCAGATCGACCGTTTGGAGCAGCAGCTTGCTGAGCGCGACATGGAGGCTCGCGAGAAACAGCAGGCATCCGGAAGCGACGCGGTCGAAGCCCTGCAGAAGCAGCAGGAAAAGTTGACGGCAGAAGTCCAGCACCCCGATGCGCTGCACTACAAGGGCATCACGCTTTCGCCGCACGGCAGTTTTATTGAAGCCGCGACCGTCTATCGTAGCGCGGCTACTGGCGGAGGGATCAACACCGCACTGACCGGCGTTCCGCTGGAGCAATCCGACGCCGCCCAGATAAGCGAGTTCGTCGGTTCGGGCCGCCAGTCGCGCCTTGCCCTCAGGGCCACCGGCGAGTTGTATAACATGAAGCTGACCGGCTACTACGAAATGGACTGGCTGGGCACCGGGATTACTTCCAATAACAACCAGAGCAACAGCTACGTTCTGCGCCAGCGCCAGTTGTGGGCACAGGCGCGGCTGTCGAGTGGTTGGACTTTCACCGGCGGTCAGATGTGGTCGCTGGCGACGGAAACCACGCAAGGCATGGAGAACGGCACCGAGATTCTGCCCGGAACCATTGATCCGCAGTACACCGCGGGCTTTGTGTGGGCGCGCCAATATGGATTCCGCGTGGCGAAGGGATTCCGCAATAAGTTCTGGCTGGGCGCTTCGGCGGAGAACGCCGAGACGCTGAACCCGGCGGGCAGCAATCTGCCTACGAACCTTCTGATCGGCTCGTCCGGTACCGGAGGCGGACTCTATAACTCAACCGCAAACTACTCGTTCAATCTTGCTCCGGACATGGTTGCCAAAGCGGTGTGGGAGCCGGGATGGGGGCACTATGAGCTTTTCGGCTTGGCTCGTTTCTTTCGCAACCGCATCTATCCCGCGGGCACCAGCTCGGCCGGAGCCTACAACGACTCGACCGTAACGGGAGGTGTTGGCGGCGGCTTTCGGGTCCCGCTGGCTGACAAGAAATTTTCGCTCGGGCTGAAAGGGTTGTGGGGCGAGGGCACGGGACGGTATGGCGATTCTACAATCGCAGATATAACGCTGCGACCTGATGGGCAGATTGCTCCGCTGCGCGCATTCTCCGCGCTGGGAACGCTTGAGGCCAGCGCAACGAAACGCCTCAGCCTGTACTTCAACTACGGCGGAGATTATGTCTATCGCCGCTACTGGGGCGATGTAGGTTACGGGTCGCCGCTGACCAACATGACGGGCTGCAATACGGAGCCGGTTCCGGGCGGGTCATTCAGTCCCGGCGCTCCGGCTGACTGCTCGGGGAATAACAAAGACGTGCAGGAGATCACCTCCGGCTATTGGTACGATTTTTATTCCGGAGCCAAGGGACGGCTTCGCCAGGGTATCCAGTACAGCTATATTGAACGCAACCTGTGGTCAGGCATTGGCGGATCAGCAAAGGGCGACGACAACATCTTTGAAACTTCGTTCCGCTATTACCTTCCATAACTCAAAGCAGAACAAAACGGCAGTCAGGGCATCCCAGGAGGATGCCCTTGCTGTTTTTGCATCGAGTTAGCCATGGAGCTTAGGCGTTTTATTTCAATCACCTGGAAAGCGAGTATGGGAAGTAACCAAGAAGGCTCGCATAGAACATGCTTGCGCGAATAAGAATGCCTGCGTAAATTAGTAATAATCGATTATGCGATCCGGGCTTCTCCCGCTGGGCATCATCATAGATTCGTAAAGCTGGATTGCATCGTTCCCCGTAAGTTTCGCCATAAAATAATGATTAAAGGACGAAAAAATGAACCATGAACAGATCCTCTCAGCAATCGATGAAGAGATCAGCAAGCTTCAGCAGGTAAGAAAGCTACTGCAGAGCGGTGGCGGAAGCAAATTGGTTTCCGGCCTGACCGGCCGCGGCCGCAAGCCCCGCGCCAAGCGCGTTCTAAGCCCGGAGGCGCGCCAGCGCATCGCCGCGGCGCAAAAACGTCGCTGGGCAAAGCAGAAGAAAGAGGCAGCGGGAAAGTAACTCGATACAATCTAGGCAATGCTGAAAGTCAAACTACTCCACCCTGAAGCCCAGGTCCCTACCGTTGCCTATGCGGGCAGTGACCTGGGCTTCGACCTCTACTCTGTTGAAGACATCGTGCTTGAGCCTGGCGTACCGGTGAAGGTGCGCACGGGAATCGCCGTGGAAGGACCGCCGGGATGGGGCTTCGTTCTGGGCGACCGCTCGTCGATGGCCAGCAGGGGCGTGACTTATGCCGGAGGGCGGATTGACGCGGGATATCGCGGCGAAATTCTGGTATGCCTGATCAATGTTAACCAGCCGAGTTACTCGTTACGAACGATTCGCGATACCCACGGAGTGGTAACTGAAGTTTCGCTGGAGCGCTCAGGCGTAAGCGTTACTATTCGCAAGGGAGACAAGATCGCGCAGATGTCTCCATTTGAGGCTCGGACGCACTTCGACGTCGCCGTGGTCGAGGAACTTTCTCCGAGCGACCGCGGCGGCAAGGGCTTTGGATCCAGTGGGCGATAGGGCAATCCTGCGCGGGGTTTGGTGATCAACGGCACCCCGCCGGAAGTTACACTACGCCTTCGCTTTGGTAAACAACCGCAGGATAAATGTCAGGATGACCGCGCCAATCACGGCGATGATGATCGTGTAAATCATGCCACCCCTGCCTGCAAATCCGAAGGTGCGCATGATAAACCCGCCGATCAGCGCTCCGATTATGCCTATAACGATATCCATGAGGGCGCCATAGCCGCTGCCCTTCATGATCTTGCCCGTAATCCAGCCAGCAATCAGACCAACGATGATCCACCAGATAATGAACATGCGTCCTCCAGAGACTGCAGCCGTGAGTCTTCTACAAAGAAGCCGATGCAGTCAAACGATATTCAGACTCAGATGCAGGAAACCCGGTTGAAGTTCAGGACGCCGGTTCGGCGTAGACGCGTACGTAATCGATCAGCATTTCCTGAGGAAAGACGGTGGTCTTGTCCGGCGATCCGGGCCATGCTCCGCCGATGGCGGTGTTCAAAATGAAGAAGAACTTCCCGTCGTCGAAGGGCCAGACGGCCCCCTGTGGCAAGCTCGCGGGCGTGTAGGTGGCGTAGACATTGGTTGGGCTATCCACATAGAACTTGATCGACTTAGGCGACCACACAATGCCGAAGGTATGGAAGCCGTCGCTGAACTTCTGACCGCTGGTCAGCGTGTAGGCGGTGCCGATCGCGGAGCCGGTAAAGCCGGTTCCGTGGATGGAGCCGTGGTTGATTGAAGGCTGGCTGCCGATATTCTCCATGATGTCCATTTCGCCACAAGCGGGCCATGGGTGGGTGGTGATGTTGTCGCCCAGCATCCAGAAGGCGGGCCACATGCCCTGGCCAGCCGGCATTTTGATGCGGGCCTCGATGCGTCCGTACTGGAAGCTCTGCAAGCCCTGGCTTTTGAGCCGCGCCGAGGTATAGACGCCGCTCGCGGGATTGCGGGCGACGATGTGCAGATAGCCATCGGTTCCGACGTAGACGTTGGGGTTGCTCGGGTCGCAGGGCGCGGTGGACGATCCGTAGGCGCAGTAGGTCTCTAATTCGCTGTTACCCCAGCCGCCCGCGCCGGTGTCATACGTCCAGTTCAGCCGGTTGGGCGCGGCAGGAGCGGTCGCTCCGTTGAACTCGTCACTCCAGACGAGGGTTTCCTTTGTAACGCCGCCGGCTGATCCATTGCCGGTGGTGGCCGGTGCGGAGGCTGCTCCTCCGCAGGCGGCGAGCAGCGCGAAAAGCGACAGAATGCCGAGTCGTGACAGCGCAGTTTTCATCTCTGGACAAGCTCCTTTGTTTGAGCGCGACCATTATCGCAAAAAGCAGGAGGGGCAGGCGAAGGCGGCTCTTTTGATGTGCCTACTGGGCGGCCACGGCCCTCGAGGAAGACTCGTCGGCGTAGAGTTCGGCAATTTCCGCCGCGTACTTCCCGAGAATTATGCGGCGCCTGAGCTTCAGCGTGGGAGTCAGCTCGCCGGTATCGAGCGACCACTCTTCGGCGACGAGATGGAAACGCTTGATAGTTTCGTAGTTCGCGAGCGTAGCGTTTACCTTATCGATGATGCCCTGATAGAGCGCGATGACGCGCGCGTCGCGCACCAGGTCGCGGCGCGTTGCCGCCGCGATTCCCTGCTCTTTTGCCCATGCTTCGAGTGCGGCGAAGTTGGGAGAGATGAGCACGGAAATAAACTTGTGGCGGTCGCCGACGAGTGCCGCCTGGTTTACGAGGGGATTCACTTTCAGCAGATTTTCAATCGGCTGTGGAGCAATCAGCTTTCCGCCGGAAGTCTTGAGCAGCTCTTTCTTGCGGTCTGTGATGAAAAGAAATCCATCCTCATCAAGGCGCCCGATGTCTCCGGTCCTGAACCATCCATCGCTGTCGAAATTTTCCGGCTCGTGCGGGGCACGCTTCCAGTAGCCGGAAAACACATTGGGACCCTTCACCAGCAGCTCACCGTCCTCGGCAATGCGGCAGGCAACCTGCTGCAGCGGCTTGCCGACCGAGCCAATGCGGTTGGCCGCCGGAGTGTTGATGGCCAGCACGGGAGAAGTTTCGGTCAACCCGTAGCCCTCGAGAATCCGCATGCCCGCCGCAGCGAACCAGTGCGCGGTGTCGAGGCCCAGCGGGGCTCCGCCGGCGATAAAGTAGCGAACGCGGCCGCCAAAGCCAGCGCGCATTTTCTTGTAGACCAGATCGTTCGCGAGTTTCCACTTCAGCGAGCGGGGCCGGCCCCCCTGCGCAATTGTCTCGCGATGCTTTGCTCCACCGGCGATGGCCCACTTCACCATTCGGCGTTTGAGCGGAGAAAGCGAAGCCTGGCGTTCGACCTCCTGGCGAAACTTTTCATAGACGCGCGGCACTCCGACCAGCACCGTCGGCTTGATTGCGGCCATGGCTGCCGGCAGTTTGTCAAAGCCTGGGCAATAGGCCACCGTCGCAAGTCGCGTGTAGATGGCATAGTCCAGATGTCGAGCCGTGATGTGCGAGAGCGGCAGAAACGAGATGCAGGAGTCCTCGACGTTGATATCAAATCCGCTGAGCGACTCGTTGATGTTGGCCGCGATATTGCCGTGGGTGAGCATCACGCCCTTCGGCTCGCCGGTTGTGCCCGAGGTGTAGATGAGCGTGGCGAGGTCTTCCGGAGCGACCCCGTAGCCCTCGCGGTCAAATGCCGCATCGCGCCCCGTCGCGTTGGCTGCTTCGGCGAGCAGCGAAGAAAAGCGCACGGCGTCCGGCGTTCCCTCTTCGTCCATGATGATGATGTACTCGATCGCGGTTTGCGCGCGATGCTGCACGACTTTTTCATATTGCGCGAGCGTTGAAACTACGGCAATACGGGCTCCTGAATCGGCGAGCAGGTCGGCGGTTTGCCCAGCGGTAAGCGTGGGGTAGATGGGGACATCGACCGCGCCCCGAGACAGCGCGGCGAAATCAGCGACGGCCCACTCCCAGCGGTTCTCGGCGAGAATGGCGATGCGGTCGCCCTTGCGAATGCCCCATTCGTGAAAGACGACAGCCAGCGCGCGCACCCGCTGATAGATTTGATTGCCGGAGATGGGCTGCCACACGCCTTGCGCGTCCTGCGCGAGGACGGCGCGCTGGCGGTTTGCGGCGGTAACGAGAAAGAAAATATCGTTCAGAGTTTTGAGATCGGGCACGGCGACTTAACAGTAGACGATTCCACGCTACACCCGCAAGCTGATCGCCGGAAAGTCTCGGCTGAATCAGGTTCAGCCGAGACTTTATTTAATCAGTGTTTTACTGAGGCTTTGGAGTGAGGCGCACGAATTTCGGCGCGAGCTCGTCCCACTTCGAGAGCAGCCAATAGGCGCGCGTGCTGGCCGTTTTCTCAGCGTGGAGCTGCACCAGTCCCTGGATCGCTTCCTTCGCTTCAGCGTCGAGCGTGTCGTACGGCTCGGGGTTGAGGAAGTCGGGATGATAGAGATGCTTCTCAAGGAAGCTGCCATCCTCGTCGAAGACCCAGGCGAGGCCGCCGGTCATGCCCGCTCCAAAGTTGAAGCCGGTTGAGCCGAGGATGACGGCGAGGCCGCCGGTCATGTATTCGCAGCCGTGGTCGCCCACGCCTTCGACAATGGCCAGCGCACCGGAGTTGCGGACGGCGAAGCGCTCACCCGCGCGACCGGCGGCAAACAGCGCGCCGCTGGTGGCTCCGTAGAGCGCAACATTGCCGAGGATGACGTGCAGCTCCGATTGCAGCGCCGCGCGGCCCTCGCCGCGAAGAATGATTTCGCCACCGGAGAGTCCTTTGCCCACGAAATCGTTGGCGAGGCCCTTGAGAACAAGCTGCATTCCAGGCGCGGCGAACGCGCCGAAGGATTGGCCCGCGATGCCGCTCAGCTTGAAGGTGAGCTGCGCATCGGTGCGGGTTCCGTTGGTGTTCAGCAGCGCCAGTTCGCCGGCGAGGCGCGCGCCCAGCGTGCGGTCTTCATTCGCGATCAGCGCGTCCTGCGTAAAGTGTTGACCCGCGCGATAGGCGGCGAGCGCCGGTTCCACCCACGCATCGTCAATGGGAGCGCGCAGGGAGGGGCGCTTGTTGCGCTTGCCCTGCCAGTGGATATCGCCTTCAATGGGCGCGGCCAGCATGGAGGTCAGATCGAGCGCGCCGTCGTGACGAACCTGCTCCAGCAGATCGGTGCGTCCAATCGCTGACTCCAGAGACGGGAAACCGTACTGCGCCAGCAGCGCCTGCAGGTCCCGGGCCAGCTCTTCGTAAAAGCGCACCAAGTGCTCGGGGCGCCCACGGAATTTCGCGCGCAGCTCGGGCCGCTGCGTGGCGATTCCGGTTGGGCAGGTGTTGAGGTGGCACTGGCGCGCCATGTCGCAGCCGATGGCAACCAGCACGGCGGTACCCATTGCGTACTCGTCCGCGCCGAGCAGTGCGGCCACAAGAATGTCGCGCGCGGTGCGCAGCCCGCCGTCGCAGCGCAGGCGCACCCGCCCGCGAAGTCCGTTGGCCAGCAGCACCTGCTGAGCTTCAGCCAGCCCAAGCTCCCAGGGATTGCCCGCGTACTTGATGCTGGAGAGTGGCGACGCGCCGGTCCCTCCATTGTTGCCGGCGATGACGATGTAGTCGGCATAAGCCTTGGCCACGCCCGCAGCTACCGTGCCGACACCGCACTCGGAAACCAGCTTGACGCCAATGGCGGCCTTCGGGTTCACGCGCTTCAAATCGTAGATAAGCTGCGCGAGGTCTTCGATGGAGTAAATGTCGTGGTGCGGCGGTGGGCTGATGAGTTGCACGCCGAGCTGCGCATGGCGCAGGCGGGCAATCAACTCGGTGACCTTGTGGCTGGGCAACTGGCCGCCTTCACCGGGCTTGGAGCCTTGCGCGATTTTGATTTCGAGTTCTTCGGCGTGCATCAGGTACTCAGCGGTGACGCCAAAGCGCCCGGAAGCAACCTGCTTGACCTTATTGTTCAGCAGGTACGAAGGCGTAGGCCTGCCTACCAGATTCAGATTCACATCCGGTTGATAAACGGCGGGGTCTTCGCCGCCTTCGCCGGTGTTGGAGCGCGCGCCGAGCAGGTTCATGGCGGCGGTGATGGTCTGGTGCGCCTCGGGACTGAGGGAGCCGAGCGACATCGCGCTGGCGACGAAACGCTTGTACATCGTGGGAGGAGCTTCCACCTGCTCGATTGCCAGCGGATCGCCGAGCGGGCGAATCTCCAGCAGGTCACGCAGCACCGCGGGTTCCCTTTCGACGGCCTGAGTGGAGAAGGCCGCCCACGCCGCTCCCGGTTCCTGAACCGTGGCCGGCGCATGGTGCGCGGTGCCGACCACGGTCTGCAGCGCGCGCACGGTCGGCGGTTGCCATGCATGCGATTCGGCTTTTTCCGCCTTGCGGAAGCGCACCCATCCGTAGTCGGGAAGGTCCTTGGCTGCGGTCGTGACTGGGGCCGGCTCATCGCCAGCGGTTTCGCCGCCGCCTTCGGCGGAAATCCACGCCTGGCGCACCTGCGCGTCCAACTCGTTGAGGCCGATGCCGCCGAGCGGCGCGGGAATCCCTAAGAAGCAGCGGTCGACTAATTCGCGACTGAGCCCGATGGAATCGAACAGATGTGCGCCGCGATAGCTATCCACCACCGAGATGCCCATCTTGGACATAATCTTGGCCAGTCCGAGGTCGAGCGCGTGCAAAAGATTGGCCTCGCCCTTTTCGGGATTGAGGTTGCGAGCGGTTTCCAGCGCGAGCCACGGGCAGACGGCTCCCGCACCCAAGCCCAGCAGCACGGCAAAGTGGTGCAGATCGCGGCAGTCTCCGGCTTCAACGGCCAGGCCGACGCGCGTGCGCTCTCCGGCGCGAATCAGCGCGTGATGCACGGCCCCGGTAGCAAGCGCCATCGGAACCGGAAGCGACTGCTCGCTTGCGGCGCGGTCCGTCAGCAGCAAAATGGCGGCGCCTCCGCGGACTAATTCAATGGCCTTAGTACAGATGTCGTCGAGCGCCGTCGCCAAATTGCAGGCGGGGTTGAAAACGCATTCGAGCACGGCCAGCGGCAGAGTGCCGACGAGCCCGTTATGCCGATTACGCAGATCATTCAACTGCGCCAGCGAGAGAAATGGCGATTGGAGCGAAATTCCGGGCAGCGGCGCGTGCTTGTCCAGCATGTGCGGCCACGGGCCGAGACGCGTATGCAACTGGATGACGCAGGTTTCGCGCAAAGAATCAATCGGAGGGTTGGTGACCTGCGCGAAACGCTGGCGGAAGTAGGCATAGACGGGCCGCGGCGAGCGCGCCAGCGGAGCGAGCGGCGTGTCGTCACCCATGGACCAGATTGCGTCCTTGCCGTCGGTAGCCATCGGCTTCAGGACCATGGAAACGTCTTCACGCGTGTAGCCGAAGCTGTGCTGGAGCTTGCTGATCTCCGCCGCGTCCATGGGCGGAATCACATCGTCGTCGGCGAGCGTGGTGTTTTCAATCAAACCCTCGTACTGCGGAGCCGCTTCGTCAAACACCGCCTGAATCTGCTCATCTTCTAGCAGGACGTGGTTCTTCAGGTCGGCGACGATCATCTGGCCCGGTCCCAGGCGTCCGCTGTGAACAATGGTCTCGGGGTCGAGATCGACCAGCCCGGCTTCCGAGCCGAGAACCACCAGATTGTCTTCCGTCACGAAATAGCGGCACGGACGCAGTCCGTTGCGGTCGAGAATCGCACCCACCAGAGAGCCGTCGGCAAAGGAGATGGCGGCGGGGCCGTCCCACGGCTCGGCGCAGTCCCCAGCGTAGCGAAAGAACGCCGAACGGGGCTTGACGGTGTGCGCCGGCGGGATGAGCATGCGCAGGGCCTCGGCGACGCTGCGCCCGCTGCGCGCGAGCAGTTCCACGGTTTCGTCCAGACTCGTTGAGTCGGAGCCACCGGCGGTAAAGACCGGCTTGACTTCGTCCGGGAAAGTAGAGGAACGCGCGGACATGCGCGCGCGATTGCCCCAGACAGTATTGATTTCGCCGTTGTGGGCAAGCATGCGCAGCGGCTGCGCGCGGTCCCATGACGGCGCAACGTTGGTTGCGTACCGCTGATGGAAAAGCGCAAACGGCGTGGTGAAGCGCGGATCGGTGAGATCAGGGAAGAAATCGCCCAGGATGCGTCCGGCACACATGGACTTGTAAACCATGGTGGAAGACGAGAGGGAACAGACATAGCCCTGAGCACCGGAGCGCTCGAACTGCCTGCGCGCCAAAAACAGTCGCCGATTGAGCTTGCCGGTCTCTTCGTGCGTTAAATCATCGGCGGTAATCAGCACGTGACGAATCACGGGCATGGTGGAGAGCGCGATTTCGCCCAGAATCTCGGGGCGAGTGGGCACGTCGCGCCACGCCAGCACCGTCAGGTTCTGCGCGGTGAGCGCCTGTTCCAGTTCATTCCGCGATTCGACGGTCTTGGGCGGAAAGAAAACCACGCCTACGGCCAGCGGCTTGCCGGCATCCAGCGTAACGCCGGTTTCGGACAGCAGAAAGTCGCGCGGAATCGCTGTGGCGATGCCGATGCCGTCACTTGATTTACCGTCGGAGGCAATCGCTCCGCGATGTTCCAGACGCGACAGGGCAATAAGAGCTTTGGCGAGAATATCGTTGGATGGCTGATTCGTAAGGGTCGCGACGAAGCCCACACCGCAGGACTCGTGCTCGAAGCGCGGGTCTACAAGCGAAGACCCGTCGCGCAGCGAGGTCCCCGCGGGAAGCAAGGCCCCAGCGGACAGCGAAGGTTCGCCTGGCAGCGAGGACCCGCTGAGGGCAAAAGAGCTCTGGTTGCGCGGGGAAGACTGCGAAGAATCAGAAACTTTTATACGGCCCATACGTTACTATACGACCTCCATGTCTGGCCAGCGACACAAAAATGACGGTGCGACGCGGTTTTTTCGGTTCTCATAAAAATTCGGAATCGAGATGATTAAGGAAACTTATTCCCGGCCCTTGACAGGCGCTCTGCGTATATTTATACATGAAGTTGTATCTTTATGCATGCGAGGCGCGGAGTTAACCACTTCCGCGATTTTCTTTTGGCGAAATACGATCGGCACAATGCGATTCGCGAACTGGTGGCCTCAGCCGCCGTTGCCAGCCAGGACGAGTTGCGTCGCAAGCTGGTGCGCCGCGGCTTTGACGTGACTCAGGCTACGCTCTCGCGCGATATCCACGAGATGCGTCTCTACAAGGGTCCCGGCGGCTACGCTCTTCCCAACGGCAACGGGGAACATGAGGACGATGACCTTCCTTCGATTCATGAGGTTCTGTCCAGCTTTGGGCTGAAGGTGAAACAGGCACAGAATCAACTGGTGCTGGTGACAACCGCCGGAAGCGCGCAGCCGGTCGCGCTCGGCATCGACCACGAGGATTGGGGCGAAGTTGTCGGCACGCTTGCCGGCGACGACACCGTGCTGATTATCTGCCCCGACCAGAGGCGGGCCTCCTCGCTGCGCGAAAGGCTTGAAAGAATTATTGGATAACGGCGCAATTGAATCACTTTTCAGGTCAGGATGGGGTAAATTCGATGGGAGATTCAGTACAAACCGCGATTTTAGGTGTAAGTGGATATGCCGGCATGGAACTGGCCCGGCTGCTGCTGCACCACCCCAGGCTGAGGAAGCACGCGCCGGTTTTTCTTGGCCGCGCCGAGGCTGCCGGGGATGCGTCGCTGACCGATCTCCATCCTCAATTAATGGATAACAACGGCTCCGCCGCGCTGAAAATTGAACCGTTCTCGTGGGACCTGCTCAAGGCGCGTGGCGTGGATGTACTGTTTCTCGCGACGCCGCATGAGCAGTCGCGGGAATATGCTCCGCTGGCGCTCGAGCACGGCCATCGCGTAATCGACCTCAGCGGCGCGTGGCGGCTCACGGAGTCGGCAAACCGCGCAGTCTATAAGTTTGGAGACGATGGCACACCTGCTGCCGCACGGGTCCAGGCGAAGGCCGTTTATGGAAGCCCGGAGCTATACCGCGACGAGATTCGCGGGGCGAAGCTGGTGGCGAATCCCGGCTGCTACGCGATTACGGTGATCCTTGCGCTGAAGCCGCTGCTCGCCGCCGGATGGGTTGATCTCGAACGCGGCATTGTCTCTGACGCGAAGTCCGGAGTCTCCGGCGCGGGCAAAGCACCCTCGCCCAAAACGCACTACATGAACGCGGCGGACAATCTCTCCGCATACGGAGTTTTTGGGCATCGGCACACAGGCGAGTTGCTGGAACAACTGGGGCTGGACCGCTCGCAGATCATCTTCACGCCGCATTTGCTGCCGATTCCGCGCGGTATTCTTGTGACGACCTACATTCGCTTCAAGGAAAAGAAGACCAGTGCGGAGGTCGCGGAGACCTATCGCAACTTTTATGCGGATAGCCCGATGGTGCGCCTCTTCGCGCCCGGCCATCTGCCGCAGATTCAATACTCGGTGCGCACAAACTATTGCGACATCGGGTTCGAACTCGATAGCGATGGACGGCGCTGCGTGATCGTCTCCTGCCTGGACAATTTGATGAAGGGCGCCGCGGGACAGGCGGTTGAGAACCTGAACTTGCTGTGCGGATGGGAACAGACGGAGGGGCTGGCATGAAATTCGTCGTGAAGATCGGAGGCGTCGCCCTCGAAAACAAGGACATTCTGCACCAGTGCGCGCAGGCGATTGCCGAGATGGTGAAGGACGGTAATCAAGTCGCCGTGGTGCACGGCGGCGGCGTGCAATTAACGCGGACCCTGAAACAACTAGGCAAGCGGAGCGAATTCGTCTCCGGGCTTCGGGTGACGGATGCCGAAACGCGTGACGCCGCGCTGATGGTGCTGGGTGGCCGCGTCAACAAATTTCTTGTTGCAGCGCTGGGCGCGCACGGGCAGGCGGCGGTGGGGCTCTCCGGCGGAGACGGGCTCATCTTCAGGGCCCGCAAGAAGCGCACGGCGCCGGATCTTGGGTTTGTCGGCGAAATCGTTGCCTCCGATCCGCGCTGGCTTGACGCCATCTGGAAGATGGGCGCGGTGCCGGTGATCTCCAGCATGGCGCTCGGATTCGACGGCGAATACTATAACGTGAACGCCGACGAGATGGCTTCCGCCTGCGCCGCGGCATGCAAGGCCGACGCGCTGGTTTTCCTGACCGACGTGCCGGGAGTGCGCGGGGCTGACGGCGAAGTAATGCGCTGGCTGAGCGTCGATCAGATTGCCACGCTCACCAAAAACGAGGTCATCAGCGGCGGCATGTTGCCCAAGCTGAGCGCCTGCCGCGAGGCCCTGCTGCAAGGCGTGAAGCGCGTGCGGATTCTTCCCGCGGACGAGGCCTCGTTGCTGCCCGATCTCTGCTCGTCGCGCATCGTTCAAGGAACGGAAGTACTGGTTGCATAAGCCACCTAAGGAGATTGGAATTGAAACTTGATGAAGTCCGGGCGGTAGAAGCGAAACTGCTGCTCCAAACCTACGAACGGAATCCGATTCTGTTCACCGCCGGCGAAGACGTGCATCTGATCGACGAAAACGGCGAGCGTTATCTCGACCTGTTGAGCGGCATCGGCGTCAACGCGCTTGGCTACGCGCATCCGGCGATTGTGAATACCATCGCGGAGCAGAGCCGGAAGCTGATCCATATTTCCAACCTCTATTACCACGAGGGGCAGGCTGAGCTTGCTTTGCGCCTGACAGCCGCCAGCGGGCTCGACCGCGCATTTTTCTGCAACAGCGGAACCGAAGCCGTTGAGGCCGCGCTCAAAATCGCGCGCGCCCACGCCGGGCTTAGCCGCGCGGAGGGCCGCCCCCTGGGAACCACGGTTCTCGCGCTCGAACATAGCTTCCACGGACGTACTCTGGGTGCGGTTGCGGCCACGCACAAGGAAAAATATCGCGAGCCATTCGCGCCGGTGATGCCCGGCGTGGAGTTTGTCCGCTTCAACGACGTGGCCGACCTCAAGGCAAAGTTTTCGACGGACGTTTGCGCCATCCTGATCGAAGCCGTTCAGGGCGAGGGCGGAATCCATCCTGTTTCGCAGGAGTTTTTTGCCGCCGCGCGCGCGCTCACGCAATCGACGGGCGCGCTGCTGATCTGCGACGAGATTCAGTGCGGCCTGGGCCGCACCGGCAAATGGTTCGCTTATCAACACTACGGCATTCAGCCGGATGTAACCACGCTGGCCAAGCCGCTCGCCGGCGGGCTTCCGCTGGGCGCCGTGCTCTCGACCGAAGAAGCCGCGCGCGCGATCCACCCCGGCATGCACGGCACTACGTTCGGCGGAGGTCCGTTGGCCTGCGCGGTCGCGATTGCGGTGATGGATACAATTGAGAAGGAGCATCTGCTGGAATACGTAACCAAGACAGGAGCTTATTTCCGCGACCGGCTCTCCGCTCTCGCCGGGAAGCATTCCGCCGCGGTCGAAGTGCGCGGGCTTGGCCTGATGCTGGCCATTGAGCTCGACTCCGCCGACCTGGCGAAGCAGGTGGCCGCGGACATGCTGGCGCGGCGCATTCTTATCAACCGCACCAGCGAAACGGTTCTCCGCTTTCTCCCACCCTATGTTCTCAAGCGGGAGCACGTCGATGAGGCTATCGCCGCGCTTGACGAAATTCTTACGGAACGCGCGCCGCAACCGGCCGCTTCATCGATGACTGGAGCCAAACACAATGGCTAGCAAAGCAACTGCCTGGAACGCATCCGGCCCATCGGCCGGCACGCTTCCCTCGCCCGTTGAATCGCTCGCCGGGCGCGACCTTTGCTCTATCGCGGACCTCTCGACAGTAGAAGTTGCCGCGGTGATGAAGCTGGCGCATGAGGTGAAAGCCGACCCCGGGAAATATCGCTGGGCGCTGGACTCGAAACAGATGGTCATGTTCTTCGAGAAGGCGTCGCTGCGCACGCGGCTTACTTTCGAGACCGCCATCAACACCCTTGGCGGCAGCGCCATTTTTGTCGATCAAACTCAATCCCCACTCGGCGAACGTGAGTCGCTCGGCGACATCGCGCGTAATCTCGAGCGTTGGGTGTCCGTGATCGTCCTGCGTACGTACGCCCACGACACCATCACCGAAATGGCCCAGTACGCATCCTGCTCGGTAGTCAACGCGCTGAGCGATCTGGAGCATCCATGCCAGGCGCTTGCGGACTTCATGACCATCGAGGACCGATTTGGTACGGCGAAAGGCCTCAAGTTCACTTACGTCGGCGACGGCAACAACGTTTGCCACTCGCTGATGCTGATGGCCGCGCAGCTGGGAGCGCATTGCACAGTAGGTTCGCCAAAAAAGTACGCGCCCAAGCCTGAGCTTGTCGCGCAGGCCCGCGCCATCGCTGCTGAAACGGGAGGCAGCCTCACCCTCGTCAATGATCCTGTGGCGGCCGTAACCGGGGCCGACGCGGTTTACACCGATGTATGCACCAGCATGGGCTTTGAACATGAGGTCACCAAGCGTGCGCCAATTTTCAAACCTTACCAAGTGAATGAACAATTGATGGCGCGTGCCGCGCCGCATGCTGTCTTCATGCACTGTCTTCCCGCTCACCGCAATGCAGAAGTGACCGATGCCGTGCTCGACGGTCCGCAGTCGGTGGTCTTTGACCAGGCCGAGAACCGGATGCATGCGCAGAAGGCGCTCCTGCTGCTGCTGCTCGGCGGAGCGAGGAACGGGGACTAGGACTTAAGGACTGCCAACCGCTTTTTAGCTATACGCCTCTTTAGCTACGGGCTTTTTTAGCCACACACAAGGAGTTGTATTGATGTCAAAGAAAGTCGTACTCGCGTATTCCGGTGGGCTGGACACGTCCATCATTATTCCGTGGCTGAACGAAAACTATGGGCTGGATGTGATCGCCATGATCGCCGATGTGGGCCAGGGCGACGACATGGACGCCGTCGTCAAGAAAGCTTACGACACCGGTGCAAAGAAAGCCGTGGTTCGCGATTTGCGCAACGAGTTCGTTCGTGACTACATCTTCCCGACCCTGAAGTCGGGAGCGGTTTACGAGAACAAGTATCTGCTGGGCACTTCGATCGCCCGCCCGGTCATTGCGAAGGCTCAGGTTGAGGTTGCGCTCGAAGAAGGCGCGGACGCGGTGGCCCACGGCTGCACCGGCAAGGGCAACGACCAGGTTCGCTTTGAGCATGCCTACCAGGCGCTCGCACCGGAGCTGAAGGTGATTGCGCCGTGGCGCGAGTGGACGCTGAAGTCGCGCGAGGACTGCCTCGACTACGCCGAAGCGCACAATATTCCGGTTGCGCAGAGCCGGGAGAAAATTCATTCCCGCGACCGCAACCTGTGGCACATCAGCCACGAGGGCGGAGAGCTGGAGGACGCGGCCAACGCCGTCGCTCCAACTACCTGGGTGATGACGAAGAGTCCGCAGGAAGCGCCGGACCGCGAAGAGTTTGTCGAGATCGGCTTTGAGCAGGGCGTTCCTGTTTCCGTTGATGGTATGAAGCTGGAGCCGGTGCAGTTGATTGAGCTGCTCAATGAAATCGGAGCACGCAACGCTGTCGGGCGCATCGACCTGGTGGAAAATCGCTTCGTCGGAATCAAGTCGCGGGGCGCGTATGAGACTCCGGGGGGCACGCTTATTGTGCTCGCTCACCGCGAGCTGGAAGCGATCACGCTGGACCGTGAAGTCGCACACTATAAGCAGCACGTCGCGCTCAACTACGCGGACATTGTTTACAACGGTCTGTGGTTCACGCCGCTGCGCGAGGCACTTGACGCGTTCGTCGAAAACACGCAGCAGAACGTGACCGGAGCGGTGAAGCTGGGCATGTACAAGGGCAACGTTAATATCGTGTCACGCAAGAGCGACCTGTCGCTTTACTCCAATGAGCTTTCTTCGTTCACCATGGGCGACAGCTACGACCAGAAGGATGCGAAGGGCTTCATCCAGATTCTCGGACTGCCCGCGCGCACTCGCGCCCGCTTGCTGAGCCGTAGGAAAGAGGCTGTCAAGTGAAGATGTGGTCCGGGCGCTTTCGCGAGCCGCTGGACCCGTTCTTCGACCAATGGCAGCGCTCGATTCGCTTCGACTGGCAGCTTCTCCCCGACGAGATCGCTGCCAGCCGGGCGCACGCGTTTGCGCTGGAAGGGGCTGGGGTGCTCACCGCTGACGAAACCTCACAGATTCGCGACGCGCTGTCCGGCATCCTTGCCGAATACTCCGCGAAACCGGAGGAAGTCTCCGGGCACAAAGAGGCCGAAGACATTCATCATTTCGTTGAGTTGAAGCTGACGGAGCGGGTCGGCGATCTCGGCCTCAAGCTGCATACGGGGCGCAGTCGCAACGAGCAAATCGCCACCGACCTTCGCCTGCACGTTCGCGCCCGCATTGTCGAGTTGCGCGCGCTTCTCGCCGCGTGGGCCAACGCTCTCGTGCAGCAGGCCAAATCCGCAGGCGACGCGCCGATGCCGTCCTACACGCATCTGCAGCGTGCCGAGCCCGTGCTTCTTGCGCATTGGCTGCTCGCCTATGTGCAGATGCTGCTGCGCGACGTTTCGCGTCTCGACGACTGCGCGCGCAGGCTCAACCACTGCCCGCTGGGCTCGGGAGCTATCGCCGGAGCCACACTCGCCCTCGATCGCTCCATCGCGGCACGGGAATTGAGTTTCACCGCACCTACCGCCAACAGTATGGACGCGACGAGCGACCGCGACTTCGTGCTCGAGTTTCTTCAGGCGCTGACGACCATTGCGCTGCACGCGAGCCGTTTTGCCGAAGAGATCACGTTATTCGCGACCGCCGAGTTCGGGTTTGTCGAGTTGCCGGAGGCGTTCTCGACCGGATCAAGCGCGATGCCACAGAAGAAGAATCCCGACCTTACGGAATTGGTGCGCTCCAAAGTGGGCCGGATTCACGGAGCCGCTGAGGCGGTCACGCTGCAATTGAAAGGCCTGCCGCTTGCCTACAATAAAGACTTGCAGGAGACACAGGAGCCGATCTTTCTTGCTGCGACCGAGGCACAGAAGATGCTGCAAGTGCTCGCCGCGTTCACGGCTGCGCTCGAGTTCCACAAGGAGAGAATGCGCGCCGCCTGCGAAGCCGGATTCCTTAACGCGATGGCCGCCGCAACCTATCTCGTGTACAAGGGAGTTCCCTTCCGCAAAGCGCACGAAAAGATCGGCAATGCGGTACGCTATTGCCTCGTCAAAAAATGCGAGCTGAACGCCCTTTCTCTCGAAGAGCTGAAACAGTTCGGCCCTGAATTTGAAGCCGACTTCTTCGCGGCCATCACGCTCGAAGCCACGCTCGACTGCCACAACGTAATCGGAGGCACGGCCCGCAGCCGTGTTCGCCAGGCCCTGCACGAGGCAGAGAACCTCATACAGCAACTGGAGGTGTCCAATGCGCGTGCGTAAAGCGCGCCTTCAGGACGCAACCAACATCTACGAGCTGGTCAACAGTCTTTCGCACGACGGCACGCTGCTGCGCCGAGCCTACGCGGAAATTTGCGAAAACATCCGCGACTTCACCGTTGCCGAAACCGAAGCCGGGGTCTTCCTGGGCTGCGGCGCGCTCCATCTTTACGGGCCGCACCTTGTCGAGGTACGATCCATCGTCGTGCGCCCTGAGGCCAAAAGCCATGGCGCGGGCAGCAAAATTCTGAGCGCCCTGCTTGAAGAAGCCGAAGCGCACGGAGTGGGCTGCGTCTGCCTGTTCACGCGCATTCCGGGTTTTTTCTTCCGTTACGGCTTCCGGGAAATCGAAAGTCGCGCCGCGCTTCCCGATAAAATCTTCAAAGATTGCCAGAACTGCCCGCGCCTGTATCGCTGCGACGAGATTGCGATGGTGCGTGGCGAGGTTCCGAAAGTCTCCATTCTCGGACCGCGGGTTGAAGCGGAGCAGCTTGTCCGCATCTCAGATTAAAGACACACCAGAAAGGTGATTCAACTCGGGAATGCACATCTCCGGCTTATGGATCCTGCTGATCTTCGCGGTCTTCGCCACCTCGGTGATGTACCTGCTGCTGCATCTCACCCGGCTTGGGGACCTGGTGCATACGAGCATTCCCGACCGGCCTCGCCGCCGATTGTTCATTGCCTCGGTCAGCTTTTTCGTCACGTTTGTCGGAGTGCGGCTCCTGGTGATGGCCATCACGCACCACATTGGCCCGTTCGGTTGGGTTGAGGTCCATGGGCGTCACATCCATCATCTTGTTTGGGGAATCCTCATTTTGCTCGCCGTCGGCTACGCGTGGCTCGCCGAAATCGGCTCCGGCTCCACGCCCACCTCGATCTTTCTGGGGCGGATTCTTGCCATTCTCTACGGAGTGGGAGCAGCGCTCACCCTCGATGAGTTCGCGCTGTGGCTCAATCTGGCCAATGTTTACTGGTCGCCGGAGGGCCGCGAGAGCATTGATGCGGTCATCCTCTTCGGAGCGGCGCTCGCGGCGGGAACATGGGGCGCCCCGTTCTTTCGCGCGCTTCGGCGCGGGAAAAATGAACTATAGCGAATCCGGCTCGATCTTCAGCAGCTTCATAAATTGATCGAAATCCGGACGGACCTTGAGCAACTCGGATTCAAGCGTAGTGAGAGTCGCGATTCCAATCCACCTGTTCATGCGGATGTAGTGCTGCACCTGGAAGACCCGGGTTTGATTCAAAGGTTGATGCTTGAGCATGAGCAGCGCGGCCTCGGTTGCCCCCGGATACTCCAAGGGGGCGGGACCGGCGATGACCGGATCGAGAAACGTTCTCTTCATAATCGTGATCTGGGCCTGGATGTAAGCGCGAACTGATCGCCGGCCAGCATCTCATCCTCTTTCAGGCAGACATTACTTGGGACCGCCCCCTGCGTCGCCTGCTGGATGCCAAAGTCTGGAATCCAGTTCCAGCCGAACGGAACCGCAGGAATGATCCAGCGGCCGATGCGTGCGGCGGAGGCGTAGCTGGCGGCTTGTGCTGGGTCGATGGTCATATCACGGCGTATTCGGGTAAAGCCGCGGGCGTATTCTCTCGGTACGAATGTTGGGTAGTTGAGTGAAAGCGCGGCCCCGTCAATCTTCTTTCTAAGGAATCCCGGCGGCCGCGCAGATCTGGTAGGCGACGGTAACGACTGCCGTCTCGAGCTGCTCAAGCTTTTGCGCGTCCTCCGGGCCGGCAAAGGTCAGCGGGAACCCTTCAATATCCTTGGCCAGTCCTCTCTTATCTTCCGCCTGCGTCAGGATGGGTTGAGCGTCACCCTGCTCAAAAGCCGCCGCAGCCGCACGAATCGATGAACCCCGCAATCGGCGTTGCCGAAACCGTGATGGCCTGCGGCGAAAATGGATCGGTGTGGTTGGTGAATCTCTGGCTTACCCGAGCGAAACTAAATAAGGCCAGCGGCTGCCGACCTTATTTACTCCTACCTCTTCAATCCTGTGACTTCCGGACCCTGAACCGGTTATTGCACTCTCAGAACTTATACGAGACGCCCACCAGTGGCACGATCCTGCTCCGCAAACCATTATGGTCGAGCTGGTACAAGGCATTGCCCGAAAATACCAGATCGCGATAAGGATTCCACTTCAAACCGCCACTCACGTCGTTGATGGTATAGCTGCTGTTCGCTGTAGTCACGGTCGGCAGGTTCACCGTGCTTGGGGTGGGCGGGTTGGTCAGAGGAGTCGGAAGCGGAGTCGTTCCCAATACAAGCGTGGGTGCGTTGAGATATTGGCTTCCAAGCAGATCACCGGCCACCGTAACATGCCGCAGCCAAGCCCAGTCCGCGCCAACATCATATTGAAAACCGCCCGGCAGGTCCTCGTTGCCGCCCGCTGTCAGCGTCGGATTGTTCAGCTCCGTCGAAGTGTTCCATTGATACCCGATCTTGGCGTGGGGCGATATCTTTCGAAGATAAGAGACGGTAACGTAGGGATTGACACCCCAGGCGCCGGAACCGAGATAGTTCAGCTCGTCTCCGGTGGGAGTGCGCACGTTGAGCCCGGTTGCAAAGGTCGTATGCTCCCCGTGCCAAAGCTCGCCCTTCGCGTTGACGGTAACATCTCCAAAACCCTTGGCCCAACCCGGTATGTAAGTTGATGCGATGCTGTAGGGCCCCAGAACCAGCACATTGTTCGCGTTCAGGATATAGGCCTCGGAATTGAACGTCTCGGCGCCAATCGACACCCGCTCGTAGGGAACGATCACCGAGAGATCAATCCTGTTCGTAAGGCCGAAGGTCGCCACCGCAACCAGTTGATCCAGCGTGAAATGAATGTTGGTGAACTCGGCCGTATAGGTGTTGCTGAGAACCGCGCCCGTCGTCGGGTCTGTGGCCGTCGCCTCATAGGTAAACGGGACGCTCTTCAGGGAAATGCCGTCGATGCTCGTGAACACAAATTGGCTCACGCTGGCCCCGAGGAAGAGCTTGTGCCTGCCGACGGTTTGCGCGCGATCCGTCAAAATGGGACCGAGGTTGTTATACGTCTCCGGGACCCCGGCTTTATAAACAATCACGACGCCCGACGAGGAGCTTGCCAGCGGAAGCTGGCTTACCTGCGTCGCGATCGCCGAGTTAAAGGCCGTAGCGTTTCTCAGTGCCGTTCCGGTCGCCCCCGCGGAGCTGTTGTTCGCAAACACGCCGGTGGAAAACGGAATCTGGCAGACGAGTTTCGTCGCGGCGGCGCTCCCCGGGCTGCAGTTGATCTGTCCCATCGCGCCTATGCTCGAAACACAGGCAACCAACAGGAATTGCAGAGTGCGTCTAGTCATCTTTCCCTCGGTAAAAACAAATTGGCTGGACGCCGCACGGAAGCTTCAGGCAGCAGCAGCGCCGCCAGCCCCAGGGCCAGCACCGGCAAAAGACGGCATCCAGAACGCCATCCGCGGAGCATGACCGGTGAAGAAGCGAAAGATGTGAAACAGGCAGGGCGGTACAAAAACGTTCTGTTCGTGCGCATTGGAGCTCCAGGCAAAAAACAACGCAGTGAGCAGGTGGAGAACCGGCAGCCAGTGATTAACGGCCCACTGATGGTCCAACTTATTTGGTCTTTACGACCTGAATTGTAGGTGAAAAACTAAATGATTATAGGGTTCGCTGAAAGAGCGGGTCAATAAGAAACTTCCCTCGGCTGATGCTCCGGAAGGGTACACTCCCGCCTCAATCTCCAGAACAAAGGAAGGTGCTTCAGAGTGGATTTCCGCTCGTCGTCGTCCGTGTGGGAAGCGAATCAGTTCACCGTCAGCGTAAACGTCGTAACCGCGGAAAGGTTCGTCTTCGTGTCGGTTCCCGACAGCGTGAGCGTATAGGTGCCTGCCGGAGCGGATGAAGAGCTGGTCGTCGATTTGGAAGACGGAGAACTCAGGGGAGTGCTTCCGCATCCGCTCACCCCAAAGCTCAGCAGCGCGAGAAAGCCGATGACGCAGAGAACAGGCCAGCGGCGGCGGCGGAATCCCGGAAGCCAGAAAAGTACAAGCGAGGACAGCGCGACGCCTGACGCGATCCGAGTCCATCCGCCGCCGATCGAGCCTGGGCCAATACTTCCAGTCATCATCGCGCGACTGTCGCCAGTTGAAGTGCATGCGCTCTTCGAGGTGTAAACGGTCACGGAGCCGCTGGAGGTCGCGGTTGGATTCGTGTAAGCAAAGCAAGCGTCGGTCAGCGCTTCAGGGGCTAAAACACTGAGGGCAACCGGCCCGCTAAAACCTTCCGGTATGGCGGTGAGCTTCACCGTTGAGGTTCCGCTGGCGCCCTGAGTGACCGTGATGTTGGTTGCCGAAATATTCAACGACCCGCCGCCGCTGCTCGACGTAGACGCGGTGAGGGTGAGCGTGCCCGAAGACGCTACGCTCGTCGAGCCGCTCGACGGCGTGTAGTTGCCGCTGATTGCGTGAACCCCGGCGGCGGTTGGGCAATAGCTATACGTTGCGACTCCGCCGGAAAGCGCCACCGGGCTGCCTGCGTCCGCACCGTCAATCACAAATTGTACCGTTCCCGCCGGCGTAGCCTCGCCGGAGTCGCTCGCGACCGTCGCTGTGAGAGTAATCGCGGTGTTCACGGCCGGCGCGGAGTTGGAGGCCGTCAGCACGGTAGTGGTCGCTGTGGACGCGGTCGATGCAACAAAGGCATTGACGATATTAGCAGCATCAATCGACCCCCAGCCGCTCGCAAGGTCGTACCCCGGCCCCGCGCTAAAGCCGATTGACGAGGAGGTACAGCCAGTCGACCCCTGCTGACATGGAATCTTGTTGTTCCCCTCGGTCGTATCGTGGAACACGCTCGAATAATCGGAGGCCGCGAGCGCGTAGATCTCGGGATTTACGTTGCCAAGCCCGTTCGACTGAAGCTTCTGGCTGAGAATCGCAAGTATCCCGGAGAAAATGGGCGCGCCAAACGAAGTTCCTCCCGCCACATCCGGACTCCCCTGCGCGTCAAGAAATCCATTCGAGCAGCTGGTGGGATCCGCGCGGGACCCCGACGCACAATAGAGATAACCATCATGATTGGGCGAGGCATTCAGAGAAATATCTGGCACATCGCGCTTGCCGTCATCCGGCACTCCGGTTCCCTTCTGCCACGTGGGCTTGCCGAAAAGAATGCTCTGGCCGCCACCGCCCGCCTCAATCCCAACCGAAGTAGACGTATCGTTCCACACCTCTTCTGGAATGTAGCGAATTGCGGAAGCGTCGGAGGAACTGTTGGACGAATTCCAGTAACTCCCGGGCGCGCTGGCATCAGCGGCAAACTCGGTTCCTCCTATGCTGGTCACGTAAGGCGACGAGGCGGGTAAATCCACAGCCAGTCCCTGCGTGGCCTGGTCAGAGGCTGACGAGCCGTCGCAGTCGGTTGCGCCATCGTCGCCAGAGGCGGAAACAATGGTCTGTCCCTGCACATTCGCCTGCTCGAACATGTTCTCCAGCGCGTTTACCTCAGTAGTGGGAAATTCGATCTCACATGCGCCGTAGCTGTTGCTGATGATGGAGCCCAGATCGTTGTCAACCGCATATTGCATCGCGTCAAACACGCTGGAGTTCTGGTTGTTGCCCACATAGACAAAGTTAATGGTCGCACCCGGCGCAGTCGCTCCCGACCACTCGATATCGAGGTCTGACTCGTCCTCGTCTCCGCTGGAGTCATTCAGCGTGCTCGTCCCGGTGTTCGGAACCAGCGTAATTTTCGGCGCTCTTGGCGTGAGCCCGGCGGCCTTTTGAAAATTTGCGATATCCGAGGTCTGGATGGCGCTCTGTCCGGCAACGACAATGGTCTGGCCGCTGCCGTCGTATCCGCTGCTGTAGAGCGGATTCAGGTCATAGAGAACGGCGAAGTCGCCAGGCGCGAGGAAGTGAAAAGCCGTGGCGCCGTTGTTGAAAGTGTACTGAGGCCTTACTACCCCGGGAGACGGACGACGGTGCAGCGGGTGAGGACGAAAATCGCTGATGTTCCGCACCGAGAGCACGACCCCGGCGAGTGCCGAGGGGATCGAAAGCGCACCCGCATTCGCCCTGTGCGTAACGCCATGGACATTGTAGTGATCAATCTGTGTCTGAAACGCCGCTTCCACCTGCCCAACGGTGCCGGAGAACGTGATGGCGTTGCGGCTGTTCGCGACACGGTCCACCGAAAAGCCCTGCTGCTCAAGCCATGTCTCCACCTTCTCCACGTCGCTCGCCGAAAGGCCAAACCGCACCGCGTATTCCGCAGGCGTAAGCCATTTGTGGTAGAGCGGAGACCCTAGTGTCTGCTGTTGCTGGACCAGCGTATCCAGCTCCGCCTGCTGTGCGGCAGACGGCTTGAAGAACAAGGTCATCCCGGTAATCCGGTTTGAGGGACTCACGCGGCCAATGTCAAACGTCCGTATCGCCCGCGGATTCGCACTTCCGCGCAGCGTCGTGGTAGCGGCGGGATTGATCGCCTGGGTGATCCGATTGTGCACCGGTGACTGGCCCAAGGCGAACGCATGCCCCAAAAGAACGATTGTAAAAAAGAAGACAGATGCTCTGGTTACGCGAGCGCAACCCCCAACAGCACTGTGCAACATGGTTTTTCCCCACCCTTTTTAGACACCAGCGTCGCTGCCGCTGGGGGGCGCGGAACCAAATCGCAGATGAGTTTTCGCAATGAAAAACGCGAAAGAACAGCAGAAGTAGCAAACGTACGATCTTACCTATCAGGTGCGCATGCCCCGTAGAAGTCTTGGATGCGCCCTACTGCACCTCAGGATACTCCAGCGGGGCGTTCGTGTCTCGCTTTTTTTTCACGTTTAGATTAAAGGGGATACCGGCCCTGCTCAATCGCGACCCGCGCGATATCGCGGCCCAGCGCAATGGTGTTTGCAGGCTCACGCTTTGCAAGTCGCCGCAGGATCGCGAGATGGGTGCGTAGCGCGTCTCCTTCGGCAACCGCGGCAATCACTTTGCGCGCCGACTGCTCGATCAGATGGAATGCGCTGGAAGCATAAAGCTGGGTCATCTTTTGCGCCAGCGCAGCCTTCGCAGATTGGTTTGCGGCTTGGTTCGCAGCGAGTTTGCGGGCGCGAGCGAGCGCCGAATCCAGCGCGTAGATCTCAAGAATCATATCCGCCAGCGCCGCCATCACCTCCTGCTGGTCGGCCAGGCTGTTCAAAAACTTCTGGCTCGCGGAGCCGGACGCGAACAGAAACAGCTTCTTCGCATTCGCGAGCAATTTCGCTTCCCGTGCCAATGGGTCGTCAGTCTCATCGCCCGTCGAAAACGACGGCGGAGCCATCAGTTCTTCCGTGAGGCTTTTAATGGCAGGCAGCAGCGGAAGCTGGCCCGTCATCGCACGCTTCATCACAAACCCCGCGATGATCAGGCGATTGATTTCGTTCGTGCCTTCAAAGATGCGATTGATGCGCGAGTCGCGGTAAGCCCGCTCCGCCGGATACTCCTCGACATAGCCGTAGCCCGCATAAATCTGAACCGTGTGATCGACTACGGTATCAAGCATCTCACTGCCCCATACCTTCAGTACCGAGCACTCCACGGCATATTCTTCAATGCGCTTTTGAGTCTCCTTCGCGTCCTCGGCTCCGGCAAGCGCAGCGTCAATCGCTCCAATGGTCCGGTAGGCCATCGATTCCGCAACATAAATCCGCGTGGCGGCGTCGGCGATCTTTTCCTGAATCAGTCCAAACTCCGCAATGGACTTGCCGAAGGCTTTGCGGTCGCGCCCATACTGGATAGCGTTCGCCAGCGACGTCCGCGCTCCTCCCACGCAGGCCGCCCCCAGCTTGAATCTCCCAATGTTCAGAATATTGAACGCGATGTGGTGACCCTTGCCGACTTCTCCCAGAAGGTTCTCCGCGGGAACGCGGCAATCGCTCAAAACCAGCGGGCAGGTGGATGAGCCGCGAATGCCGAGCTTGTGCTCCTCGGCTCCAATGGTGAGACCGGGCGTCGAGCGCTCGATAAGAAACGCCGACATTTTCGCCTTGCTCAGGTCGGACTCGGACGCATCCGCGATTTTGGCAAAGACGGTAAACAGATTAGCGAACCCGGCATTCGTGATCCACATCTTTTCGCCGTTCAGAACATAGCTGTCCCCCTCTCGAAAAGCGCGGGTGCGAATGTTCATCGCGTCCGACCCGCTGCTGGCTTCAGAAAGCGCGTAGGCCGCCAGCCATTCGCCGGTGGCCAGCTTAGGAAGATATTTCTGCTTCTGCGCTTCCGTGCCGTACCAGACAATCGGCAGCGTTCCAATGCCGGTGTGCGCGCTGAACGCCACGCTGAAGCTGGCCAGCATGGCCATCCGGTCGGCAACAATGGCTGACGTAATCTTGTCCATCGCGAGGCCGCCGTAGGCCTCCGGAACATCCACGGCCATCAGGCCCAGCTCGCCGGCCCGCCTGAGCAGTGCGCAAGTCACGTCAAAATTTTTCGCCTCGATCTCAGCAGCCGCGGGAAGAACTTCGTTCGCCACAAACTCAGCGGCGGTAGCGGCAATCTGCCGCTGCTCCTCGCTGAAGTCTTCGGGCGTGAAGACACTGGCGGGATCGGTGTCGTTTAGAAGAAAGCTAGCGCCGGTCATCTTCGCTCCTAGGCCCTTCTCAGATTCCGAAATACGTCCCAAACATCCAACGATAGCTCCATGTTTGACGAGAATCCTCAAAGATAGGGTTGGATAACTGCGGCGAGTTTATCCATTGCGGAGATCATCCCTTTCTGAATCATCGGCCACTTGGGTTCCTCATTGAGACCTCCGTGCCGAATAACATAACGGATTCTCGAAGCCTTCTGGTCGCTCAACCGATCCCAGATGAGACGTTTCCCGAAGGATTACTCAATCTGTAGCTTTTTCTCATATAAAGAATCGAAAATGCGCTTGGCCTCGTTTTGGTCAGAGAAGAGAAACAGCTCGACTGCGGTTTCCCGCCGGTTCTTCCAGACTGTATATGAGAAGATGATTCCCGGCTTCACTCTGGCGCAGGCAGGAGCCCAATAAATGTCCTTCGGCAGCTTTTGTGCACCGGATAACAATCCTCGACGTTGAGCGCGCTCGGTCAATTGCCTCCAGAACCGCAGCCTGTTTGCTTCCGTGCTTCCCTGCATCAGTCGATCCTTTCAAACACCCCAGCCGCCCCCATCCCCCCACCCACGCACATCGTCACCAGCCCGTAGCGCAGTTTGCGGCGCTTGAGTTCATGCAGGATCGTCGCCGTAAGCTTGGCCCCGGTGCAGCCCAGCGGATGTCCCAGCGCAATCGCTCCCCCATTTACATTCACCTTCGCGGGATCGAATCCAGCCTGTTCGATCACCGCCAGCGACTGCGCGGCGAAGGCCTCGTTCAGCTCGATCAAGTCAATCTGGTCAAGCGTGAGCCCGGCCAGCTTCAGCGCCTTGGGAATCGCATCGACCGGGCCAATTCCCATAATCTCCGGAGCCACCCCCGCCGTCGCAAAGCTCACAAACCGAGCCATCGGCTTGATGTTGAGTTCCCTGGCGTGCTCTTCAGAAAGCACAACAGCCGCCGCCGCGCCGTCCGAAGTCTGCGACGAGTTTCCGGCCGTCACAGTTCCTTTGGCGTGGAAGGCCGGCTTGAGTTTCGCCAGCGCCTCGGCAGAGGTATCGGCGCGCGGGCCTTCGTCAATCTTGAATTCTCCATTTGCAACCGTAGCAGGCACAATTTCTTCTTCAAACCTTCCGGCGCGAATCGCCGCCATCGCCCTCCGATGACTCCCCAGCGCAAATTCGTCCGCCTGCTCGCGTGTAATGCCATATTTTCTCGCCACGTTTTCGGCGGTCAGTCCCATCGAGAGATACACGTCCGGGTAATGGTCAATGAGCCACGGATTTGCCGTGAACTTATTCCCGCCCATCGGAACCATGCTCATTGATTCGGTTCCCCCCGCCAGCACAACCCGCGCGCGGCCCGCGCGAACCGCATCGGCGGCGAGCGCAATGGCCTGCAGGCCGGACGAGCAGAATCGATTCACCGTCATTGCTGAGGCTCTCACCGGCAACCCGGCGCGCAGGCTGGCGATGCGGGCCACGTTCATCCCCTGCTCGCCTTCCGGCATGGCGCAGCCCAGAATCACGTCTTCTATCTCCGCCGGATCGAGTTGTGGAACCCGTGCCAGCGCCCCCCTGAGCGCAACTGCGGCAAGCTCATCCGGGCGCGTCGTCGCGAGCGCGCCGCGCGGAGCCTTGCCCACGGCGGTGCGAACGGCAGCGGCGATGTAGATACCCTTCATTGTTTTTGAAGATACCGCGGTTTTTCGAGCTGTGCCTGCTGCTGCCCCGCATCCAGCGTCGCCCAATGCCCGTTGCGGAAATAATGCACCACCGTCAATTGCTCCACGAAATCGTCCTCGAGCCCGTCGTGATCTGCGTTGTCCACGGGCTGCATCAGCCGCGCCGGGCGCGTGGCGATTCCCCACGCCGATCCATAGTCCTGACCCCATTCCCGCCCCAGCCACAAGGTGTCACGCTGATGCCGCAGCGAAATGGGGTGCCCAAGGTCCGATCCGAAAAACACATAGAGAGTAGTCACGCCTTTCACCGAACAAAGCGCGGCCCAATCGCTGCTCCCCTTTTTCTCAAACGATCCATGAATCACGTTCTCAACCTCGCGCGCCTCATACGTCTGAGGAATCATGCAGCCCATCCCATCAAGTCGCTGCGCCACCGTCGCGGGCAATTGAGGAAACGACGACACCGGCATCAGGCGAATGCGATAAGCAACGCGACCATGGCCGGGGAGGTTCGTGGTTCCTGCTTCAAACTGTTGCGTCCGCGGCAGTGGAGCCCCATTCACCTGCGCGCCGGCGGCAATCCCGGCAAGCACGCAACACGCGGCGACGAAAAAACGTTGCATCACGGAAGAAAGTTTAGTTCCTCAGAGGCTTTCCCGTCTTGAGCGTATAGGCAATGCGCTCCTGCGTTTTGCGCTCACCGCACAGCGACAAGAAGGCTTCGCGCTCAAGATCGAGCAGCGCCTGTTCGCTGATCAGCGTGCCCGGCGTAACCGCTCCGCCGCACAGCACGTGTGCAATCCGCCCGGCAACGGTCGCGTCGTGGTCGCTGATGAATTCCGCCCGGTGCATCAGGTGAATGCCAAGCTTCAGGTTCGCCAGCGCCGCCTCTCCAGCGGCAGCAACGATGCGGGGCTGCGGCGCGGCATATCCTGCCTCCGCAAACACAATCGCCGCACCGCGCGCATCGTCCAGCAGGCGGTCGCGATTCATCGTGATCCGGTCGGCGGAGTTGAGAAAGTCGAATCCGCGTGCCTCGGCCGCGGAGGTGGAAACCTTCGCCATCGCCATCGTCTCGAATCGCTGCCGGAGCGCTTGTTGCAGTTCGGCGGACTGCGTAAACCGGGCGGGGCTGGCTGCGGAGCCCACACCGCACGCGGCCCTCGCCGCATCAACAGCGCGCAGCGCCATCTCCTTGGTGCCGCCACCCGCCGGAATCAGGCCGACTCCGCTTTCAACCAGTCCCATGTATAGCTCGGCATGGGGCTGCCTGCGCGCGGCGTGGAGCGAAATTTCCGTCCCTCCCCCCAGGCACAGATTGAACGGCGCCGCCACCACCGGACGCGGGCAGAATTTGATTGCCGAGGTCATGCGCTGAAAGGCACGCACCGCAAGATCAACTTCATCCCACTCGCCCTCCTGCATGGCCAGCAGCAACTGCATCAGGTTCGCGCCGACCGAGAACTCGCTTGCCTGCGAGCCGATGACGAAGCCGCGAAACGCGCGCACCTGCTCGCCGCCGGGCGCAAGCGTCTGCGTCACCAGCGAGACAATATCGTCGCCAATCGCGTTTTTCGGCGAATGCATTTCGAGCAGCGCAATCCCTTCGCTCATATCCAGCAACGAGCAGCCGGGATTGCCGCGAACTACCTTGCTGCCGCGCGAAAACGCCGCAGCCGATTGAGGCTGGGCATCGCTGTACCAATGGGTTTTGCCCACCGCGTCGGACATGGCGAACGGACCAAGCTCCCAGTTGAAACCGGCCTGCATCGCGCGATCAATATCAGCAGGCGAATCCGCAATCTCCGGCTGAATCTGTGCGGCGTAGCTCCAGATCGACGTGAGCAGCGGGGTGAGGAACGCCGCGGCCCGCTCTTTCTTGGGGTCGGCAGCCAGAATCAGGCGCAGGCGTTCGCCCAGCGACTGCGCGTTCTTCACCATCTCGATCAGCGGAAATTTCGGGCGCTGCGCCGCGCGATATTCAAGCGTGCGCCAGTCGAGCGCCAACCGGATCTTCGCGTCCGCCGCGTCTTTCTTGTAAAAGCCCTGCCCGGTCTTGTCCCCCAGCCAGCGGTTCTTGAGCATGGTCTCAAGAAAAGCCGGAAGCTCCGTTGCGCTGGCGTCCCCGCTCCGCGACGCGGCAAAGTTTTTCGCCACGTGCGCCAGCACGTCAATGCCCACCAAGTCCGCCAGCCGAAACGTCCCTGTGCGCGGCCAGCCAATCACGGAGCCGGTAAGCGCGTCCACCTCCTCAATCGCGAGCTCCTGCTCCTGCATCAGGCGCAGCGCGGTCAGCATGGAGAAAACTCCAATCCGGTTGGCGATGAAGTTCGGCGTGTCACGCGCTAACACCACCGTCTTGCCCAGCCGGCGATCAGCGAAATCCGCAATCGCGGCAACAACGTCAGCGTCCGTCTCCGGAGTAGGAATAATTTCCACCAGTCGCATGTAGCGCGGCGGATTGAAGAAGTGCGTTCCAAACCAGCGCCGCCGAAATTCGGGCTCGGTCTTCTGCGCGATCGCTGCAATGGAAAGCCCGCTGGTGTTGGTCGTGACAATGGACTCCGGATTCAGGTGCGGCTGAATTTTTTTGAGCAGCGATTGCTTGACGACAAGGTCCTCGGCAACCGCTTCAATAACCCAGTCGCAGCTTTTCAGTCCTTCTGAATTGCGGTCGAAATCGCCGGGAGTGATCAGCGCGGCAGATGCGGGATCATAGAACGCCGCTGGCTTGGCTTTCAGCAGCGCAGCAACAGCTTTCGCGGCCAGGCTCGTCTCCGAACCCGGTTGCGGAAGATCGAGCAGGAGCACCGGCAGCCCGGCATTGGCCAGATGCGCGGCAATGCGCGAACCCATAGCTCCCGCTCCAAGAACAGCAGTGCGGCGCAACAGCGGTTGCGGATTAGGCATCGGATCTCCTTCCCATCAGCAGGCGCGGGCAGAATATTGACGCGCAAAGAGCAGGATCAAGCCGCGCCCCAACACACGTCAAACTTTTGCTGGCCGCTCGCTACAGATCGCCGTAAGATTATTTTTTTCCAAAGGAGGCGTCTGTGATCCGTTCCTGCAGTTATCTCGCACTTGCCACGCTCTTCTCAATTGCAGCCTTCGCTCAGACGAGTCAGACCAGCCAGACCAGTCGACCAGCCACTCACCCGCAGACCCACTGGCCGGTGCAGAACGGCAACTACATCGTCCACAATTTTCATTTTCGCAGCGGCGAATCCCTCCCCGAGTTGAAGCTCCACTATCTCACGCTTGGGCATCCCCATCGCGACGCCGCCGGACACACCGACAATGCGGTCCTGCTCCTGCACGGCACCGGCGGCAGCGCCTATTCCCTGCTCAATCCCGTCTTCTCTGACGTTCTGTTCGGCCCCGGCCAGCCGCTCGACATCACCAAATTCTTCATCATCCTCACCGACGACATCGGCCACGGCGAGTCCAGCAAGCCTTCCGATGGCCTCCGGATGGAGTTCCCTCATTACGATTACGATGACATGGTCGCCCTCCAGCACGCCACACTGCTCAACGGCCTCCACGTCGATCATCTGCGTCTCATCCTGGGCACGTCCATGGGCTGCATGCAGGCCTTCGTCTGGGGAGAAACCTATCCGGCCTTCTCTGACGCGCTCGCCCCCTTCGCCTGCCTCCCCGTTGAGATCGCCGGACGCAACCGCATGTGGCGTTACATGGCCATGCAGATGATCCGGAAAGACCCGGCATGGGCCAACGGCAATTACACGACCGAGCCCGCCGAAGGGCTGAGGGGAGCCGCCGACATGCTCATCATTGCTGGCTCGTCTCCTCTTCAGATGCAGAAGCACTACCCCACCCGCGTCCAGGCGGAGGTATACATCAATCGAGTGACAGACGCCATCATCGCCCACACCGACGCCGACGACTTCCTCTACTATGTGGACGCTTCGCGCAACTACAACCCGGAACCGAAGCTGAGCACCATCACCGCGCCCGTACTCTGGATCAACTCCGCCGATGATTTCATTAACCCTCCCGAGTTAGGCATCGCGCAGAAGCTCGTCACCAGGATGCCGCACGCAAAGTTCATCCTCATCCCCATTTCCGATAAGACGTATGGCCACGGCACACATACTCACGCCGCTGTCTGGAAGAACTACCTCATCCAGTTCCTGAAGGAAACACAAAAGAAGTAGCAAAGAGATGGGCCATTTTGAACCTGAATCGGCCGTCCGCACCGCTGGATGAGGCTGGATTAAGGCCGCGGGAGTTCCAGCAACACCACGTCCGAGCGTTCCTGCACCCGTTCCAGGACAACTTCCTGACCGTCCGCGGAGATGTCGAAGTCCCGAACGTCGAACTCGGAGGGCAGGTTGGTCAGTTGCCGCTCCGCACCGGTCTCCAGGTCGATTCGCCAGAGATCCTTGTGTTGAATCTCTCCTCGCAGGACTACCAGTGCGTGTCCACCAGGCAGGAAGACCAGGCGTCGTGCGCCGCGAGTCAGGGTCAGGGCTGGTAACGGATGGGACGCACCCTGGGCGGTAACCGCCTTCACGGGAAACGTGGTGCCGATGTCGGGCCCGGAGTACACAGCGAAGCGCCCATCAGGTGTCCACACCGGATCGACCGAGTATTCCGGGACAAGAAGAGCAGGGGAGCGCCCGTCGATCGGTATGCGATACAGATGCGGGACCCCGTGATCGACCGCCGCCGAGGTGATCGATTGTCCGTCGGGCGACCAGGCTGGGCTACCCTGCAGGTTGAGCGAATCGGTCACAATCCGTGTGTTCGTCCCGTCGGCCTGCATCACGTACAGCAGCGTTTGCCCATGTTGGCTGACCGAGAATGCGAAAGAGCGCCCATCGGGGGCGATTGCCGGTCCGCCAATGACTCGCGCTCCCTTGCCGCTCCACAACTCGGTGCTGGTTCCGTTGCTGAACTTCCAGATGCTCTCACCCTTGTCGTTCGCCGAAATGTATAGAAGGCAATCGGGGCCCAATCGAGGCGAAAATCCCGCGCCTGTGGTCAGAGGAATGGGAGTCGCCGCCGACGCTTTCCCGGGTGAATCACCGAGCCGCATACGCCAGAATGTGGTCTTCGGGCTCGCGACCGTAGCCACCAGGTGGCGCCCGTCGGCGCTGGCCGCCAGCGAAGTATACCGGTCAAGGCCCGACGTAAGCCGGTGGGGAATGCGGCGCTCGGTGTCCACGCTGTAAAGCCACGGCCCCGAGCCATCTGGATCGCTGGCCAGATAGATCAGCGTGTGCTGGCCCAGCGGCACCGGATAAATCACGCGGGTGTTTTGCTGCGTGATCCGTTCGGGCGTGCCGCCCGTTGAAGGAATACGCCAGATGTCCAGTTTGTCCGGCAGAGACCCTAGGACAAAATAAAGAAATGACCCACCGGGTCCCCACATGGGAAAGTGCGCGTGAACTCCCACCGGCGCTGTGAAGATCGGCTTTTGGTCTCGTCGCCGCAGGCCGCCATCTGTCACGAACAGCGGATCTCCGGACCCGGGCGTGTGATACGCCAGCCGCGAGCCGTCCGGCGACCAGTTATATTCGGCCACGCCTTCGAGATACAGCTCCGGCTCTCCGCCCAGAGTTGGCACCGCCCAGACGCTGATGTCGCCGCCGTTTGGGCCGTTCTGCCCGCGAACCCAGAACGTGACCAGAGAACCATCAGGCGAGAATCCCAGCGTGCGGATCGATGGATTCACCAGCTCCGGCACGCTCCCGTGGGTCAAATTGTGGAATTGTCCCGAACCTACTTGCGTGACCCAGACGTCCATTGGCCCATCCCGGTCCGAGAGGAACGCGATGAAATGGCCGTCGCGGGACACTGCCGCGGCCTGATCTACCCCGCCAAAGTCCGTGACCGTCTGAAACCGCGCATTCGCGATGGGACTTCGCCAGAAGTACTCCGTCTTCTCAAGCCAGAGGCTTGCGCCAATCGCCAGCACGGCTCCCGCCGCGACCAGCAACAGCAGGGCCAGTCTCCATCCTGTAAAAATGGTTGATCTTGCCGGGTGCGGCAGCAGCGCGGAGGGATCCGGAGCACTGGGCGGCGGGGCGTGGTTCCCGTTTTCCTGAGCTGAGCGGAGATTCCGCCCGCGCAACCATGCGTCCAGCTCTGTCCGGGAAACATAAACAGAGCCGATCCTGTCATGCTGGTGCCGATGAACGGGCATCCCCTCCCGTTTCTCCCAGCGCTGCACCGTCGTAACGTCACGGTTCAGGTAGGCCGCAATTTCCTTCCACGAGTCCAGGCGGCCTTCCGGCACTCTCTCGGATAGCGGTGCATCAGGGGACAGCTCGCCCATCGCGCCCTCCCGACCGGTCCCGGTTGTGACGGAGCCGGGGTACCGAATTATAGCCCGCTCCGCCCGTCAAAGGCACGGCAAATTGCAGCATTCCACGGCAAAAAACGGATAAACCGCCATTCCGCTTCTTACCGCTTGAATATCAGCGCGGGGTGCCCGATTGTCTCCTCACGTCTCAACAGGCGTGAATCTGGGGCGTGAATCTGAAATCTGGAGATCTGTTATGAAAACCAAAGCCTTCAGGTGGGCGGCGCCCACCATCGCGGTCCTGGTCCTGGCGGCAGTTACCGGCGCATGGGGTGAAACTCCCAAATACATCGCTCTCAGCGGGACGATCAATGACTATACCCCGCAAGCCAATCCTCCTGCGTTACAACCCGTCGTCGCGGGCCCATGGGAAGTCCGGGGTCATTGGACCCTTGTGGTGAACCGCAACTCGGGTAAAGCCGATTTTTCCGCGGAACTGACCATGGAGCGCTCTGACCAGGGAGTAATCGCAAACGGCAATGACTTCAACAACCCTGCCATACGCAAGGCGCATACTCACCACATCCACATGAGCGGCACAGCCACGTTCATCTCGGGCGTGCTTCAAGTGCAAGGCCCTGCCATGATTACGGTGAGCGGAGCGTTTCCGCCGCCCTTTGGGCCAAATGTTCCTCTGACCGTCCAGATCACCGGTGGAAACGCTGTTCCCTTCTCGAACATCGCCGTTGCCTTCGGCTCTCCGGCTGACACGCATTTCGGAACGGCGCCCCTGCACGGGGTCGTTCGCCGCGTGGAATAGCCGTGTCCTGGCACGACATATCGATCACTATCGGGAGCGGGCGCCATCGTGGTGCCCGCACCGGTACTCTGGATCAACTCCGCCGATGATTTCATCAACCCTCCCGAATTAGGCATCGCCCAGAAGCTCGCCACCCAGATGCCGCACGCAAAGTTCATCCCATCCCATCTCCAACGCCACCCACGGATACGGCACCCACATCTACGCCGCAGTCTGGAAGAACTACCTCATCCAGTTCCTCAAGGAGACACAACACAACTAGCCGCGAAAGCATCCCGAAACTCAGACGAAAGCGATATGCTGGAAATTCTATGGTTAACGATCGAGCGGGTGCGCCTCCGGGCGTCATAGTTGCGGCGGTGGTCCTCGCGGTGATGGCCTTCGTCGGTCTTCTCATCGCCGCCTGCGCGGCCTACGTCATGTTCGCCACCAAGAGCGCGCTGATCCCCCGTATTCCTTCCGTGCGCATGGTGGCGGGCGGGCTGGACGTCTTGATTCTGGCCCTCGCAATCCTGGCCGCGTTCACCATTGTCGGATTGTTCCGGTTGAAAATCTGGGCGCGCTATTCGATAACATGGCTGGGCTTGCTGGATCTCGTCGTCTTCGGCCTCATGGCGGCGGGGGTCCTGGTCGTCCGCGCCAAATCCGGCATGGCGGCCATATCCATTCCCACCAACCCCGGCATCACGCTCGGCGAAATCATGCTGGGGCTCGCCGGCTTGTATGTTGCCCTCGCGCTCATCGGCGTGTGGTGGATGATCTACTTCAACACGACCCACATGCGCCTGGCGTTTGCTGACGCAAATGTCGAGCCGCGGCCCCTCATTCAAGAAGAATCCAGCAGCAAATCATTTCCCGGAATAAGCTAGCCGCACTCGTAACTCTGTACATCGACGGCAGAAATGCGATAGCGTCAATGCTGTGCCCGCTCTGCTGCCGCAGGCGCAATCGACTTCATCTTTCGCTCGAGGTCCGAATGAAAATCTTCCCCGCCGCCCGCGTGGCTGCTCTGCTGTGTTGTGCTTTCGTTGCGGTCACCTGCGCCGCTCAAAACGTTCGGCAGGAGCTGGCAAAATTCGAGAAGCGCGTCACCGTCAAGGTGCTTCCCAACGGGTTAACGCTCATCCTCTGCGAGCGGCCCGAGGCCCCCGTCTTCTCCTACTTCACCATCGTCGATGCGGGCGACGCCAACGACCCCGACGGCGAGTCGGGCCTGGCGCACATGTTCGAGCATCTCGCCTTCAAAGGCACAAAGGACATCGGCACCACCGACTACCCCGCCGAAAAGGCCGCGCTGGCCAAGGTTGAGACCGCCTACGCCGCCTACGACCGCGAATATCGCAAGCGCGTCGGACAGAGTCCGGAGAAGCTGAAGCAGTTGCACGCCGCGTTCGAGGCCGACGAACAAGCCGCCAACAAGTACGTCATCCCCAACGAATTCACCGAAATTGCCGAAGCCAACGGAGCCAACGGCCTCAACGCCGAAACCAGCCTCGACGCCACTCAGTATTTCTGGAGCATGCCCGCCAACCGCCTTCAGCTATGGGCTTACATGGAGAGCGACCGCATCGCCAATCCCGTGCCCCGGCAGTTTTACCGCGAGCGCAACGTCGTCATGGAAGAAAAGCGGATGCGCATTGACTCCAATCCCATCGGCTACATGGTGGAGCAGTTTCTCGCCACCGCCTACGTGGCGCACCCCTACGGCCGCCCCGGCGTCGGCTGGCAAAGCGAACTCAGCCAGATCACCGCAACCGAGGCCGCAGCCTTCCACAAAAAATACTACGTGCCGGCGAACATCGTCATCGCTGTCGTGGGCGACGTAAAACCATCCGACCTTTCCATGCTGGAGAAATACTTCGGAGCCATTCCCGCCGGGCCCAAGCCCGAGCCGATGACCACCGTCGAGCCTCCTCAGCGCGCGGAGAAGTGTGTCATCCTCAAGGGCCCCACGCAGCCCCTGTATCTTGAGGGCTACCACCGCCCCGACTACCGCAGCCCCGACGACGCCGTCTACGACGCGATTCAGGACATCTTCTCCAACGGCCGCACCTCGCGCCTCTATCGCTCGCTGGTCGAAAAGCAGCAGATAGCCGCGGAGGCCGAGGGCTTCAGCGGATTCCCAGGCACAAAATATCCCGGCCTGTTCGCGTTCTTCGCCGTGCCCAACGCGGGCCACACTCCTCAGGAGATGCGCACCGCCATTCACAAGGAGATCGAAAAGCTGAGGACCACCGACGTGACCGATGCCGAACTGGAGATGTTCAAAACCCGCGCCGCAGCCGACCTGCTCCGCGGCCTGGGAGACAATCAGGGCATCGCCGAGCAATTGGCCATCTATCAGTTGCGCTACGGCGACTGGCGCGAGCTTTTCAACCAGTTGAACAAGATCAACGCAGTCACGAAAGCCGACATCCGCCGCGTGGCAAACCAGATATTCGTCCCCGGCAACCGGACCTACGCCATGGCCGAATACCAGGCTCCCCAACAGAGCCCCGCTGCCGCGCCTCCAACACCTCCATCGCCGCCGCCAGCTACCGCAAAGCCGCAGGGAGGTGCGCGATGAACTGGAGACAATCCACTTCCCTTCTCGTTCTCGCCTTCACCTGCTGCCTCGGCCCCGCGTTCGCGCAGGAAGCCACGGTGGTCGTCCCGCCGGACGCAAAAAAGCTGCAACCCGCCGAGCCGTGGATGAAGATTCCGATTCCGCCGCTGCCGCCATTCCATCCTCAGCAACCGAAGCGCATTGAGCTGAAAAATGGGCTGGTCATTTTGCTGCAGCCTGACCACGAACTGCCCTTCATCAACGGAACCATCAACATTCGCGGCGGCGGGCGCGACGTTCCCGCCGACAAGGCCGGCCTCATCGGCATTTACGGCGACGCATGGCGCACCAGCGGCACCGCCACCCACAGCGGCGATCAATTGGACGACATTCTCGCTGCCAAAGCCGCCAGCGTAGAGACCGGCGGCGACATCGACTCCACGTCCCTCTCATGGTCCTGCCTCACCAGGGACGAGAACCAGGTCTTCGGCATCGCTGTCGATCTGCTCGAGCATCCGGTCTTCAACGCGCAGAAGCTTACGCTGGCGAAGCAGCAGGCAATTGCCGGCATTGTCCGCCGCAATGACCAGGCTTCCGATATCGCGCAGCGCGAAGCCGCAATCCTGGTCTACGGCAAGCAGAGCCCCTACGCGCGCCAGCCGCAGATCGCCACCGTCATGGGCATCACCCTCGACGAGCTGAAGGCGTGGCATCAGAAGACTCTGACCGCCAACAACATGATCGTCGCCGTCTCAGGCGACTTCGACCCTGCGGTCATGGAAAAATCATTGCGCGCCGCCTTTGCAGGACTGCCCCGCGGAGCCGCGTGGCCCAAACCTACCAGCGAGTTTTCAGGCCCCGAGCCCGGCGTCTATTCCGTCAACAAAACCGATGTGGACCAGAGCAATATCTGGATCGTCGGCCTCGGCACCGAGCGCCGCAATCCCGACTACTACGCCCTCTCGGTGATGAACGAGATATTCTCAGGAGGCTTCGGCTCGCGACTGTTTCAGGACGTGCGCACCAAACAAGGTCTCGCCTACGCGGTCTTCGGAGCTTACGGCGCATCCTTCGACCACCCAGGAGTCTTCTATACCGCCGCCTCCACGAAGAGCGCGAGCACCGTCAAAACCACCAAGGCCATGCTCGATGAAATCCACGAGCTGAAGACCAAGCCCTTCACCACGGCGGAGCTGGCCAGCGCGAAGGACCAGTTGCTGAACTCCTTCATCTTCCACTACGACAGCAAGGACAAAGTCCTCGCCCAGGCCACCGAGCTGGAGTTCTACGGCTACCCGGCAGATTTCCTCACCAGATATCGCGCCGGAATCGAAGCCGTAACGTTGGCTGACCTGGAGCGCGTCGCGAAGAAGTATGTCGATCCGTCGAAGCTAGCGGTGCTCGTAGTCGGCAACGAGTCGCACTACGAAACCCCACTCAGCGACCTCAACCTCGGTCCCGTCCACCCGCTCGACATCACCATCCCCATGCCCGCCGCCATGCGGCAGAGGATGGGCGGACAAGGCGCGGAATAGACGGGGGCGCGCGCTCACTGCAATCTTCCGCCGGGCAGCGGGCGCGTCCTGCTGCCTGCACCTCGCCCACGAAACCCTGTACCCTGTTGGTATGAAACTGGCGATTATCATTATGGCGGCGGGCAAGGGCACGCGCCTTAAGTCCAAACGCCCCAAAGTCCTGCATGAAATCGGCGGCAAAGCTCTGCTGCGGCATGTCATCGCCAGCGCGAGCCAGATTGTTCCCCCTCACGACATCTTTGTCGTCGTAGGACACGAAGCCGCGCACGTCGAAGCCGCCGTTAAAGACACCCAGGTCAACTTCGTCCAGCAGACGGAGCAGCGCGGAACCGGCCACGCCATCCAATCCGCCGAAGCTGCGGTTCGGGGCTACGATTCGTTGCTCGTTCTTTCCGGCGACGCTCCTTTGCTCAAGCCCGAAACCATCGCCCGCCTGCGCGACTACCATTTCGAGCAACGCGCCGCCATGACCATCCTCACCGCCGCCCCCGACGATCCCACCGGTTACGGGCGCGTCGTCCGGAAAATGCCGGATTCGCCCGAGGTCACCGCCATCGTCGAGCAGAAGGCCCTGACTCCCGAGCAGCAGGGCATCCGCGAAATCAACTCCGGAATTTATGCGTTTCAAGCTGCTCCGCTCTTCGCGCACATTCACGAGCTGACCACTGAAAACGCGCACGGCGAATACTACCTGACCAATATTGCCGGGCTGCTCGTCAAGGCAGGCGAGCGCGTTGTCGCCCTCGAAGCGGCGCAGCCGGTCGAAGTGCTGGGCGCAAACACCATCGCCGAAATGATGGACCTTGACCGCGAGCTGCGCATCGCAACCGCCCGCAAGCTGATGGCCCAGGGAGTCACAATCCTGCGCCCGGATACCGCCGTCATCGACTCAACCGTCGAAGTCGGAGCCGACACCGTCATCGAGCCGTTCGTTCAACTGCTTGGAGAAACAAAAATCGGCGAGGACTGCCGCGTACGCTCCTACTCCGTCATTGAGGACTCCACACTCGCAGACAAAGTCCTCGTTCGGCAAGGCTGCGTCATCACAAATTCGCGACTCGACCAGGGCGCGATGATCGGCCCCTACTCGCACCTGCGACCGGACAGTGAAATCGGCGAAGGCGCGCACGTCGGCAATTTTGTCGAAACAAAAAAGGCGAAGCTCGGCAAAGGGTCGAAGGCCAACCACCTCACCTACCTGGGCGATGCAGAAATCGGCAGCGGAACCAATATCGGCGCGGGCGTCATCACCTGCAATTACGACGGCGCCAACAAGCATCGAACGCTCATCGGCGACGGAGTCTTCGTCGGCAGCGACTCCACGCTGGTCGCCCCCATCACCGTGGGCGATGGCGCCTATATCGCAGCGGGATCGTGCATCACTGAAGACGTTCCCGAAGACGCTCTCGCCATCGGCCGCTCCCGGCAAACCACCAAAGAAGGATGGGCCTCGTCGAAACGCCGCCGGGCGCGGAAAAGCTAATTCTTCCTCCAGGGCCTAGTCCAGCGTCCGGTTCCACATCGAGATGACCCGCGTCTCGTGCTCAAATCCCAGAATGCTCACCGCACCCGTGTCGAGCGCCAGCCTGCTCCCCGTCACCGGCGGCATCTGAATCCAGCACGCCGCCAGAATCCGCAAAATGTGCCCGTGCGCAAACAACGCCACGTGCCCGCCGTTTGCCGCCGCGCGCGCAATCACGCGGTTCGCCCGCTCCGCTACCTCGTTGATGGATTCCCCATCGATCATCGGGCTCGACCACACCGACCAACCGGGAATCTCCTTCTGAATCTCTTCTGACGTGCGACCTTCGTAAGCGCCGTAGTTCCACTCCACCAGGTCATCATCAATCTGCGCCACGTCGCCGAACCCGGCAATCCTGCAAGTGTCCCGCGCGCGCTGCAGCGGGCTGGTCAGCACCATTGAAAACGTCTTTCCGTGGAGATACTCTTCGACCTTCCGCGCACGCTCCCGTCCCCGGTCGGTCAACGGAATGTCGGTGCGGCTGGTGTGCGCACCGGAGAGGCTCCATGCAGTTTCACCATGCCGAATCAGCCACAGTTCCAAATCCATTGCCGAGTCCGTTGCCGCCATTCATCCTCCTCCTCAATGAAAAAAAGGCAGGTCCAAAAGACCTGCCCTTTCCAAGATGCGCGAACGCCTACTTCTTTGCCGGAACCGTTTGCGTGGTCTGCGTTCCTGAAAGCACTGAGTGCTGATGGCCCGTGCTCTTCTGCATCATGATCGTGAGCCCGATGGAGGTAATCATGAAGATCACCGCGCACCACACGGTCAACCGGGTGAGCGCGTTGGCCGCCGAACGCGGACCGAAAGCGGTTTGCGAGCCCTGCCCGCCGAAGGCTCCGGCGAGATCGGCGCTCTTGCTCTGTTGCAGCAGAATGATGCCGATAAGGGTAAGGCTGACGATGATGTGCACTGCGACGAAGAGATAAACCATGAATATCGCTTTTCTGAGAGACTGATCGAGCGCCCTCAAGGAATTAGTCGGACATCTGGTGCGGAAGAGGGGACTTGAACCCCTATGCCTCTCGGCGCCACCCCCTCAAGGTGGTGTGTCTGCCATTTCACCACTTCCGCGCTGAGCTTGTGTCCTCCCAGAAGTATAGCAAAACCAGCCTCCGGATTCGGCGCCGCCAGCGGCTCACCGTGCTTCAAGTTTCTTCCCGCATTGTTGATTCGAGCGTATCAGCAAACCACGCTCCTGCCTCCTTGATCGGAAAGCTCGGCTCATGTGCCCACAGAAAGGTTGCGTGCCTCGCTGCGTATTTTCACTTCAATCCTCGCGCCGAACCTCGCTTCCGTATTGCAACTTTCAACATCTAACCACTCGGAACTACAGGGCGCTGCATAGAGATTCAATCTCCGAAAAATGCCGCCAAAACTCTGCAAACTACAAACCGGGAGGAGAATGCTGCACAAACTCAGGACCGTCTTCTTCCTTGCTCTGCTTGCGGCGCTTTGTTCGGCGTCGGCCCACGCGGGCAAGGTCGCTTTGCTACTTGAACAGCCCTATGGGCACCTCGGCATGTTTACCCCAACCGGCCACGTTGCCATCTACTTAAGCGACGTATGCGCCGCGGCTCCGGTGCGCCTGCGCCGCTGCGATCCCGGCGAAACAGGCGTGGTCATCAGCCGCTATCACCACATCCACGGCTATGACTGGATGGCGATGCCGCTGCTTCCCTATCTCTACGCGGTCGATAATCCGCAGGACATTCCCGCCAGATCGTCCAAAGTAATGGCCATGCACCTTCGCAATCAGTACCGCCGCGAATATCTCCGCGAGTACATTCCCGACGACCCGCACCGGGCGATTCCCAAAGGCAGTTGGACCGAGCTTCTCGGCGAATCCTACATTCGCAAAATTTACGGCTTCTCGCTTGAAACCAGCCCTGAACAGGACGACGAGTTCATCGCCGTGTTCAACGACCGCAAAAACCGGAGCCGCTACAACCTCATATTTCGCAATTGCGCGAATTTCGCGGAAAATATCCTGAATTTTTATTACCCGCACTCCGTCCATCGCAACTTCATCGTCGACTTAGGCATCATGACGCCAAAGCAGACCGCGCGGTCTTTCCAAAAATACGCCAGGCGGCATCCTGACCTGGAGTTCACCACCTTCGTCATTCCCCAGGTGCCGGGCGCGGTTGGCCGCAGCACGCCGATCCATGGAGTTCTAGATTCGGTGCTCGAGACAAAGAAATATATCCTGCCGCTCGCCGTCCTCCATCCCGTCGTTGCCGGAACCCTGCTGGCCATCTACTTCGGCGGCGACGGATTCTTTCATCCCGGCGCGCATGTGGAGTCGGTCTTCAATCCACGCCTGGACCGCGAGCCGGGAATGATGGACGCCTCTACCACCATGCCCACGGACAATCCGGGCAAAGCCGAGACCAGCACCCTGAGCAAGGCCAATATTCAAGACAAAGAAAAGGCCGCCGCCCAGCCAACAATCGATGCCGTAACCGCCGTCGCCTACCAGCCCAGCGCGATGCGACAACCAAGATAAAACAGACATCGAGATTTTTCGAAGGGCGTGCTTTCCCGGCTACTGAAAGCTCGGCGTCGCACTGCTGTGAAGCAGACCTACTTCCGGACGGTTCGTCAAATCATTAGTTTGTCAAAGCGGCCGTGGCCACCGAGGACTGGTGTCTTGTATCAGCCGACCCCTCCGCAACCGCATAGACCGCAAGCGCGGCACGCATCACCTGCTTCACCGCCACGCCATGCCGTTCCGCGGCTGTGCGACAGTCCTCGAACTCCGGCGAGGCATTCAGTTCCTCACCGTCGCGAACTCCAACCTTCACGCGAATACTTCCATACGGAGTCGCGACCGTCACGCTCTTCCTCTCCAGACACACGCGCCGCTCAAAGCGAACCCGAACCCCAAGCGTGCTGGTTTCGCGCAGCAGCAGGTCCTCAATCCGCTCAACCTCTGCTTCGCCGCAGAGCACCGTTATCAACGTGCCCGGACGCCCCTTTTTCATAATCACCGGAGCCAGCATCACGTCCAGCGCGCCCACGGCAAGCGCCCGCTCCGCCACATGCCCCAGCACCTCCGGAGTCGAATCATCGACCGCCGTTTCAATTACCGCAACCGTTTGCTCCTGTTCCTGCTTCTGGCGATTCAACTCCGGTCGCGCGGCTTTGGCCGCCGGGAGAGCCGCATTCCCGGAAGCAGCCAGCGCGTCGTTCATCGAGCCGGAACGGTATCCCTGCGTGTCCAGCGTGACATAAACGAAACCGGCTGCGCGCACCGCCGTCGTGATCGCGTCCAGCACCGCAAGGTCAAACGCACGCGGCAAATCGGGCCGCGCAATCTCAATCCGCGCCAGCTTCCCATGGTGCCGCACCCGCACCTGAGCGAATCCCAGCCCATGCAGCGCGGCCTCGGCCTCTTCCACCTGCCGCAGATTTTCCGGAGTCACCAACCGGCCATACTCAATCCGCGACGCAAGGCAGGCCGAAGCCGGCTTATCCCATAGCTCCAGGCCGGCCTCCCGCGCCAGCTCGCGAATCTCAGCCTTCGTCAGCCCGGCTTCAGCAAGCGGAGCGCTGGCGTGGTGCATCGCGGCGGCCTTCTGCCCGGGACGAAACTCCGACTGGTCATCGGCATTCATGCCGAACGCGAGGCGCTCAAACCCAAGCTCGACCCGCGTCGCCTCCATCACCGTAAACAATTCGTCTTTGCAGAAAAAGCACCGCTGCGAGTCGTTGCGCGCATACTCGGGATTCTCCAACTCCGCCGTCCGCGCCACGTGGGTCGGAATCCCGTGCGTGCTGGTGAACGCCAGCGCCGCCTCAAGCTCGGCCCTCGGCAGCGAAGCCGAATCCGCAATCACCGCCAGCATCCGCGTACCCAGCGCCTCATGAGCCGCCCACGCCAGATAGCCGGAGTCGGTTCCACCCGAGTAAGCAACCAGAACACTACCCAACTCTTGAATTTTCGATGTAAGCAGAGACGCCTTTGCCGGCAAATCCATAGTTCAGATGGTAACCCACGCCGCCGCGCTCTTTCCGCGATCAGTGAGTGGATGAGTCTTGGTTGGAACCGCCGCCGGAGGGCCCAGCAGAGGAAGGAGTTTTGCCGCCCGCACCCTGCGGCTGATTCAACGTGTAAATCACCTCGCCGGGCCGCGCATAGTGCAGCTTTTCCCGGGCTTCGTATTCAATGGCGTCGGGGTCGCTCTTCAGCCTGCCCACATGGGACTTCAGGCCACTGTTTTCCTGCTGCATGGAATCAATCTGCTGATGCAGTTGCCGGTCCTGCGCCCGCTTCTGCTCATAGTTGTTCACCCCGTTGCGACCGAACACAACGTGATACGCCAGGAACACCGCCAGCACCACCGCCAGTCCAGTGGCAATGCGCCGCCGCACGCGATAAGCCGCCTCGCTAACGCGCCGCATCTTTCCCACCTTTGCCCGTTTTGTCTCCGCAGCCTTCACCGAATATCCCAGTTATCTATGATCGGTCGAACGCGCCACGGTTTGCGTCGCACCCTGAGAAAAAACCGCGCAGGGGAACCTATTCCAACACCCAGCTCTTTGCCGCCGCGCTCAACGCGCTGCTCTGGTCGGCCTTCCGCGCCTCGGAATAAATGCGCACCACCGGCTCCGTCCCGCTCAGCCGATAGCACACCCACGAACCGTCATCAAGAATCAGCTTCAGCCCGTCCGTGCGCACGATTTGCGTAACTTTGCGGTCGCCCAGCCTCGGCGGATCTTCCTTGACCTTCTCGACAAATTTCTCCTTCACCTCCGGCGTAAGGCGAAGGTTTTCGCGACTCGGATAAAACTCGCCCACCCTGGCAAACAGCTTCTTCAGTTGCTCGCCCAGGCTCTTGCGACGGACCGCAACCATCTCCGTGACCAGCAGCCCGGCAATCACGCCGTCCTTCTCCGGAACGTGACCGCGAATCGTCAGCCCCGCGCTCTCTTCCCCGCCAATCGCAATCTTGTCCTGGTTGATCAGTTCGCCAATGTATTTAAATCCCACCGGCGTCTCGTACAGCGGAATCTTATAGTGGTCCGCCAGCACATTCACAAGGTTGGTCGTCGCCACCGACTTCGCCACTCCGTTGCGCCAGCCCCGCGTCTCCACCAGGTATTCAAACAGCAGAGCAATCACGTAATTCGGCTGAATGAACGTGCCGTCCCCGTCCACAATGCCAAAACGATCCGCGTCGCCGTCCGTGGCAATGCCCAGCGCCGCTCCGGTCTCTTTCATCTTTGCCTTGCAATCGCCCAGCAGATGATCACTCGGCTCTGGCGCATGCCCGCCAAACAGCACGTCGCGATAATCGTGGACCGTCGCCGTCTCCACTCCATGCTCGTGCAAAATATCGCTGGTATAGCCCCGCGCCGCTCCCCAGAACGGGTCAAACACCACTTTGATTCCAGCCTTTTTGATCGCCGGAAAATCCACCAATTCGCCCAGCCGCTTCAGGTAGTCCGGCTTCACGTCGAACTCCTCAAACTTCTCCTTCGGCTCGGGCGCAGGCGGAACTACCTCGTCGCCCAGCGCGCGAATCGCCGCCTCAATCTGCCCTGTCACTTCCGGCAGAGCGGGCGCGCCGTCAGGCGTTGAAAACTTGATCCCGTTGTACTCGGGAGGATTGTGCGAAGCCGTAAAATTGATGCCCCCGCTCGTCTTACGCTGCCGAATGGCATAGGCAATCGCAGGAGTAGGCGCGGCGGCGGGAATCACCACCGGCTGCACGCCGTGCGCCGCCAGAACCTTCGCCGCTTCCGCAACAAACGTCTCGCCCAGAAAGCGCGGGTCGCGCCCCACCAGAACCGAGTGCTCGCCCGGCTGGGAAGCCACATATTTCGCAATGCCGGTCACGGCGCGACGAATGTTCGCCAGCGTAAACTCCTCCGCCACAATCGCCCGCCAGCCTGAGGTGCCAAACTTGATCTCGACCGCCATATCTCTCCTGTTTTGTCTGAAGCGTCCCTGGGTCTGTCCTAACCGGGTTTGTTCCAAGCCTCGTTCTAAATTTAGGATGCTGCCCCGGAAAACCCGCTCAGATCATCCTACAAAATGGAGATACCATGCCCAATGAACCTTTTCCCGCCCGAATCGCGCTTACCACCGTCAGCTCCCTTGACCAGGGCCGCCAGCTCGCGCGCCACCTCGTCGAGCGACGCCTCGCGGCCTGCGTCAATCTCATCCCCGGCCTGACCTCTGTCTATCGCTGGCAAGGCGCGGTCGAAGAAGCAGAGGAAACCCTGCTGCTCATCAAGACGACAGAGGACCGGCTTCCGGCTCTCCAGGCCGCCGTCGAGCAACTTCATTCCTATGATGTTCCGGAGTTTCTTGCCCTGCCTGTCAAATCAGGAAGCCAGCCCTACCTGGACTGGCTTCTCGATTCGGTAAAAGATTCCGTTAAGCAACGCGCTGCTTCTCAGCTTTAGGCGCTTGATAGGTTCCCGGTTCGGTCCGCGACGAAATCGCGATCCGGTTCCAACCATTGATGGCGATGATCGCTACCGTCAGGTCGGAAAGCTCCTTCTCGCTGAAGTGCGGACGTACCTTCTCGTACACCTCGTCCGGAACATGCCCGTTTGTAATCAGCGTCAGTGCTTCCGTCCATTCCAGCGCCGCCCGCTCACGTTCCGAGTACCAGGGGCACTCGCGCCACGCAGGGAGCGTATACAACCGCTGTTCCGTCTCGCCGATTGCGCGCAAGTCTTTCGAGTGCATGTCCAGGCAAAACGCGCAGCCGTTGATCTGCGAAGTCCGCATCTTCACCAAATGCAGCAACTTCTCCTCCAGCCCACACTTGTGCAGATACTCTTCCAACCCCCGCATCGCATCGAGAGCGCCCGGCGCGGCCTTGTACAAGTTAAAACGCGGTTCCATTTCTCCTCCTGATTTCTCGAATCTACCTGTTGGATGAGTCAGCCACTCCAAAGCTCCCAAAATGTTGAGCTTGATGCTACGGTGAGCCATTCGTCGCCGGTTGTTGGCTAATGGCGCGTGGCTATTTGCGCCGAATCGCGCAACTTTTCACCACATCCAATGTTAGTAAAGGCAGGCTCAAGGGAGCCGGGCAAGCAACGGAAATCCCAACGGGCCGCGCCCTACTGGTAGCATATCGGGAAAGGCAGGGAGGTACAAAACATGCGCATTCTGCGCTCATTCGGTTTGGCAACACTGTTCGCCGGCGCTCTGGCCTTGATCCCTTCGGCTGCGCACGCTCAGATTGCGGTCGGTATCGGCATTGGTCCAGTCGTCGGATATCCAGCCCCGGTTTATGTTGGTGGCCCTCCGGTCTGCTCGTGGGGCTACTACTCCTATTATCCTTACGACTGCGCCCCTTACGGCTATTACGGATCTGACTGGTTCTACGATGGACTCTTCATCGGTGCCGGTCCCTGGTACTCAGGCTGGTACGGCCGTCCCTGGGGCTGGGGCTACAGGAACATAGGCTATTACGGATGGCGTAACCGCGGCTATTACGGCGGCGGATACTATGGTCGCGGATACCGCGGTGCCTACGGAAATCGCGGCGCATACAGTCGCGGCGGCTACGGGAACGCCTATCGCGGACGTGGAAATGCCTACCGCGGAAGCGGCAGCGCCTACGGCCGCGCGGGCTTCGGGGCCTATAACCGCGGCTCAGCAGTTCGCGGCAGTTCCAATTATCGCGGCAGCTATGGCGGAGCTCGCAGCTTCGGAGCGGCCCGCAGCTATGGCGGAGCCCGCGCCTACGGCGGAGCCCGCAGCTATGGCGGAGCCCGCAGCGGTGGATTTAGCGGCCACAGCAGTGGAGGATTCCACGGCGGCGGCGGCGGGTTCCACGGCGGCGGTGGTGGCGGATTCCACGGTGGTGGCGGTGGCCATGGTGGTGGCGGCCACGGCGGCGGACATCGCTAATCTTCCAACCTCACACAAAAGGCCCATTCTCCGGAGTGGGCCTTTTCCTTTGCTGGTGAGTTGTCGAGATAGGGCCCACCATCATTGCTCTCTCAACCGTCGCCGCTCGCGCCGGCGATCCCACCAGCTTTGCACCGCGCCGAGCATGCGCATGGCAGGACGCCGCAGAAATCGGAGGTCCTCCGCCAGCAGCAGGATGCCGAGAGGTAACATCCAAAGACCAAGGAGCGGCAGGAAGCTGAGCAGGCCTCCAAGAGTCAGCAGAATGCCGAGCGAGACCCGTAGCCAGGGCCGCCTGGCCCGCCGTAGCCGGGTGAATCCGCGCCGTATCGGTGCGGGCAAGGCTGCCAGCAGGCGACGGAGCGGCCGGTCATCGTAGAGAGCTTCGCTGCGGTTTTCCTCGGGCAAAGCGATCTCCTCGTCGGCCGGTACACCTATCAGATGCGCGGTGGAAGACATCGCAGTCTCCTCAATGGCCCCGCTGTCGGCCGCTTCCTGCTCGGCGGACCCCCTCATGCGACGGAGTTCAGCTCGGCATGGAGGAACCGCATGGGAAAGGGCGTGGGGAAACTTTCGAACATTCATTTCGCCCGGGGATCGTACCCCTGACCACCAAATTCGGGTGGTTCTGGAGCCGGATCAGCCAGCCGAAGGAGGGATTGTGCTTTCTGGTGCCAGCCCTGCGGCGACATGCTATCGACAGGCAGGAGAGTTACAAGTTGGCGTACCGCAAAGCCTTTGAAATGAGCGGGGCTTTACCGGCTGCGTAAAACTCCTTTTTCGTGCTATGGCACGGCCTTAAGAGCACGCCCACAGTAGGCGAAGCGCATCGAAGTATGCCATAAAGTCTTGAAATGAATGAGCCTTGTCCAAGAGGCGGTGGATTTCCTGTAACGGCCGTCAACCGCTAAAAAACAGCCCTACTTCTCCACCTCAACGCCCCGCCAGAAGGCAATGTGTCCCTTGATCTTCCGCGCTGCCGGCTTGGGATCGGGATAGTACCACGCCGCGTCCTGATTCTCCTGCCCGTCCACCATCAGCGAGTAGTATCGCGCCTGGCCCTTCCACGGACAGGTCGAGGTGGTCGAGCTGGGCCGTAGATACTCACGCTTGACCGAGCTTTCCGGGAAATATACATTGTCTTCAACAACTTGAGCCTTTTCGCTCTCTGCCAGGGTAACGCCGTTCCAGACTGCCTTTGCCATCTCCAAGTCCTTCTTTTCGGTCAAAATGTGCCCGATACACAATAACAGAACTCCACTATATTCAGAACTTAGCTTTTGGATTCAGTTGGCCGGACAACTACGACCGCGAACGGGATGCCGCCCCGGCGTCGAGTAGGGGTGATTCAGCATGGGAATGTAACCCGCACCGTGGACAACATCGACTACAATCTGCATGCGAGTACAGCTTCAAAGGTTCCCCGGTCGCACACATCGGTATCGTGAGCAGCGGCCCAGACGCGATAGGTAAAATGCAATGCGCGCAGATCGCTAAGAACATTTCCGCTATGCACATTCAGCTTGTGCCCACGCTTGGGAAAGCCTCATTCCACGAGATTCTTTTCCATGGGGACCGCCGAATTCTGTATAACGAAATAATGCGTGGTTTGTAAAATCTTTTTCCTAGCCAGATTCAGGCTTCCCCGCCTGCGCCGCGCTGACTGATTCCGCGATCCATTATTAGAGGTGAGCCGTGAAAATGAAGTTCATTTTTAGCATCTGCATTGCGACGGCAATGGTGCTGCCCACAATCGGGCACTCTGCGCTAGGCCAGAGTTCCGAGTCACTGATTAATATCCACGTTTCACAGAACGTGCCGACGGTGAATTACTGGGCCCGCGGGTCCACAAAAGTTGGATTTATGGGTACAGCGCTGCTACCACGCGCAGAAGGCGAGGCGAAAGTAAGCAGCTCAAAGGGCAGCCTCAGGATTGAGGCAGAGTTCAAGGGACTCGAACCACCCACCAATTTCGGCCCTGAATACCTTGTCTACGTATTGTGGGCCATTACGCCGGAAGGCCGCGCATCCAACCTGGGTCAACTAATGGTCAATGACCAGAAAAGCAAAGCCAGCGTAACCACCAAGCTGCAGACCTTTGGCATGATGGTGACGGCGGAGCCCTACTTTGCGGTGAGTTTTCCGAGCCAGAAGGTGTTGCTGGTGAACACCGTTCTGACCAAAACAAAGGGTACCGTCGCCGAGGTGAATGCAAATCTGGAGCTGCTACGGCGCGGAGAGTATTCCGACGCCAATTTTCATGGCTATACTATGCAGCCAAAAGTTCCTTTGGACCTGTATCAGGCTCGCAATGCGGTGAGAATTGCCAAGCTGGAGGGTGCCGCTAAGTACGCTCCGAATGCACTGGCCAAGGCACAGCAGGCGTTGAACCAGGCTGAAGACTACCAGGCCCGGAAGCAGAAGAATGCTGTCCCGGCGGTTGCTCGACAGGCAGTGCAGGCTGCGGAAGATGCTCGTTCCATCGCCGTGACGCGGGAGCAGCAAGATAAAATTGCGGCAAAGGAGCTGGCGTCGCAGCAAGCGCAGGAGGCGGCGGCACAGCAGGCGCAAGAGGCGCAAGCGGCGCGGGAAAGGGCGCAGGCACAGGCCGCGCATGAGGCGCAACAGCGGGCAGTCGCAGATCAACAGCGGATAGCGGCAGATCAGACAGCAGCGAGAGCCGCTGAGGCAAGAGCAGTGGCGCAGCAGGCAGCACAGCAGGCCCATCTCCAGGCCCAGAGCGCACAAGCAGCGGCAGCGCGGGCCGTCGCCGAGCAGGAAGCTCTTCGGAAGCGGCTGCTGACTCAGTTCAATCGCGTGTTGCCGACCACGGACACGCCTCGCGGCCTGATGGTGAATATGGGCGATGTGCTCTTCGGTATTGCGAAGGCAGACTTGAGGTCACCGGCCAAAATCGCACTGGCGCGACTTTCGGGCATTCTGGCTAGCTACCCCTCGCTGCGCCTCTCGATTGAGGGTTACACCGACAGCACTGGGAGCGAAGCTTTCAACCAAAAGCTCTCAGAGCAGCGGGCCGACAGCGTACAAGCCTTTCTGACGACCTTAGGAGTGCCGCTGGACTCGATGACCGCAACAGGACTTGGCCCAGCCAATCCAGTGGCGGACAATTCAACCGCAGCGGGCCGGCAGAAAAACCGGCGCGTGGAGATTGTGATTTCCGGCGAGGTAATTGGCTCCAAGATCGGCGCAGCCGCACCAGGCGGAAATTAGCAGCAATATAATACAACCGCGCACACCGAGATCGATTTATCAATCCTTACAAGTCGTGTATAACCTACGGTTTGAGGCGTTCATATTCAAGCAATCTCCGAACGCCTCGAATCATCTAAACCCAACTTGGCGGCAATTGTAATGGTCTCCCTTCACCAGTCCCGAAGCCACTTTCAGTGCGACGAATAAGGGTCGTTGTGCCGTGGCGGAAGAATATTCCGAACGAAGAAGAAATCTCTTGCAAAGATAGAAGGAGGTTGAATACCAATGGCCACAACCACAGCCGAAGGCAAACTTCCCGCATCCGACAACGACCGCATGAGGCAGGCCGCGGAGATTCTTCTCAAGGCCCGACGCGAGATCACGCCCATCCACGAGCTGCCGGAGAAACTGCGCCCCTCCACGCTCGAGGAGGCCTACGCTCTGCAGGACATCATGGCCCAGGCCCTCAGCCCCATCGGCGGTTGGAAGGTCGGCGCGCCCAGTCCCGACGCCACGCCCCTTTTCGCCGGCATGCCGCTCTGGGGGGGCTTCGGCAATTCTGGCGACCACATCCCCGGCACGTTCCGGCGGCTGCGCGGGGTCGAAGCCGAAATTGCCTTCTGTCTCGGTAAAGACCTCCCACTCCACGCGAAACTATACAGCCGCGAAGAAGTCATCGACGCCATCGCCAGCGCCCATCCGGCCGTCGAGCTGCTGGAGTCGGCCTTCCTCGACGTGGACAAGGTAGATCGCCTCTCAATGATCGGGGACCTTCAAATCAACGGAGGCTTCGCCTGCGGGGCAGCCGTTCCCAACTGGCAAAGTTACAATCTGGCCGAAGAATCCGTGACCGTCACCATCGACGGCAAGAAGATTTTCGAGGGCAAAGCCTCCAACCCCGCGGGGACCGATCTGCTGAGACTGATAGTCTGGCTTGCCAACGAAGGCAGTTACCGCACTGGCGGTCTCAAGTCAGGCCAGTGGATCACCACCGGAAGCTGGTCCGGCAAAGCTCTTGCCAACCCGGGCTCTAAAGTCGAAGCTTGCTTCTCAAGATTCGGAGCAGTCAACCTGCAATTCGATTAGTACCGGCTGTTGGCCGTCAACCGCTGACTAGCCGACTTGCTGACCCGCTGACGCGCCCAAAATACTCCAGCGAGCGCTCCAACCCCTCCCGCAACTGCACCTTGGGAGTCCACCCTAACAGCTCTTTCGCCTTGGTGATATCCGGCTTGCGCCGCATCGGATCGTCCACCGGCAGCGGCTCGTAGCGAATCCTGCTTTTCGATCCCGTCACCGCCAACACTTCCTGGGCACATTCCAGGATCGTCCATTCCTCTGGATTGCCTATGTTCACCGGGAGGTGCTCGTCGGACTTCGACAATCGTACAATTCCGTCGATCAGGTCGGTGACGTAGCAAAAGCTCCGCGTCTGCGAGCCGTCGCCGAAAACCGTGAGATCCTCGCCCCGCAACGCCTGCATCATGAAGTTTGAGATCACCCGCCCGTCCGTCGGCTGAAGCCGCGGCCCATAGGTATTGAAGATGCGGGCCATCCGCGCATCCACGCCATAATAGCGGTGATAGGCCATCACCGCCGCCTCAGAGAACCGCTTTGACTCGTCATACACCGAGCGCGGCCCAACCGGATTCACCCGCCCCCAATAGCTCTCCGGCTGCGGATGCACCTCCGGGTCGCCATAGCACTCCGACGTCGAAGCGTGAAGAAACTTCGCGCCCGAGCGCCGCGCGAGATCCAGCAGATTCATCGTCCCGTAGGAGCCAACCTTCAGAGTCTCCGGCCCCAGCCGCGCATAATCGGCCGGGCTGGCCGGCGAAGCGAAGTTGAAAACGTAACCAATCCCGTCAACCTTCAGCGGCTCGCAGATATCGTGCTCGATAAACGCAAATCGCGACTCTTTCCTTAGTTCCGATAAGTTTTCCGAGTTTCCCGTAGCGTAATTGTCCACGCCAACCACGCTGTTCCCCTCCGCGATCAAAGCCTCGCAAAGGTGGGACCCAAGAAACCCTGCCGCACCGCTCACCAGCACCTGTTTGTCAGCCAAACGAATCTGCTCCCCCACGCTACTGGAATCTCACCGCGTTGACGTCGGTAGCCAAAGAAGGCCGCCCGACGCTGAAATAGGTAAACCCTTTGCTCGTCATCACTGCCGGATCGAACAGGTTCCTGCCATCAATCACAATCGGATGCCGCAAGCTCTCCCGCAACCGGTCCAGATCGATCGCTGCAAATTCCTGCCAGTCGCTCAGAATGAGTGCTGCGTGCGCGTCGCGCGTCGCCTCGTACATATCGGAGACATACCGCACTTGTGGCCCCGGCTCGATCACTTCTTTCGCGCGCTCCATCGCTGCCGGATCAAACATCGTTACCGAGCAGCCTTCCTTCAACAGCATCTGCACAATCTCAATCGCCGGAGACTCCCGGATATCATCCGTTCCGCCCTTGAACGCAAGCCCCAGAACTGCCAGGTTCTTGCCGCGCAGCGTCCATAGCGCCGAGCGAATCTTCCGGAAAAACAGCTTTTTCTGTTCGCTGTTAATCCTTTCCACCTCGGCCAGCAAATCGAACTTCTGCCCGAGCTGCTCCGCGACCCAGCGAAACGCCGCAACGTCTTTCGGAAAGCACGAGCCGCCGTATCCGATCCCCGCGCGCAGAAACTTCGGCCCGATGCGTTCATCCATCCCCACGCCCTCGGCCACTTCCTCCACATTCACGCCCGCGGCATCGCAGATATTCGCCACCGCATTGATAAACGAAATCTTCATCGCCAAGAACGCATTCGTCGCGTGCTTCGTCAACTCCGCGGCCTTCGTTGACATCGTCAACAGGCGAGGAGGATTTGCCGAGCTGCGACTCCCCGGAACAGCATGAGGCAGGTCGTAATACGCGCCCGAAGTCAGCGGTTCGTAAATCTCCCGCATCAACCCGGCCGCGCGCTCGTGTTCGATCCCCACCACGATCCGGTTCGGATGCAGAAAATCCGTGACAGCCGTTCCCTCGCGTAGAAACTCCGGATTCGATACCACGTCGAAGCTCGCTCGCGGAACGCCATTGCGTTCCAGAACCCGCGTGATCCACTCATTCGTATAGACCGGCACCGTGCTCTTTTCGACGATCACCTTGTAGCCGTCAATCGACCGCGCAATCGCGCCTGCCACCGCCTCAACATACGACAGATCAGCGTCGCCCGTGTCCGACTGCGGCGTGCCGACCGCAATGAACACCGCATCCGCCTGCCGGGTAGCCGCCGGCAGATCGGTAGTGAATTCAATGCTCCCCCGGCGATGCCGCCCAAGCATTTCCGGCAGGTATTCTTCGTGGATAGGAACGCCGCCTTCGTTCAGCAGCTTCACCTTCTCGTCGTCGTTGTCCACACAGATGACGCGGTGCCCCAGTTCGGCAAAGCACGCTGCCGAAACCAAGCCAACATATCCGGAGCCAACCACCGCAATTACAATTTGTTGCTTCATAGCGTTACCTTTGATGATCGTTTTGCGGAGAGTCGCCCGCAAGCACGGCTACATTTTTGAATGAGAAGGCCCGAAGGCCAAATTCCAGAATGCCTGATTTACAGCTCATAGTCGAGTAGAATCACTTGTCCTCAACCGCGCGGCGCACATCATCGCATATCCTGTCCTGGCTCTCAGCGGTCAGGTAAGGGTGCATTGGCAGGCTCAGGACACGGCCAGAAGCGCGCTCCGCAGCCGGAAAGCGGCCCTCTGCATATCCAAGCCCGCGAAACGCCGGTTGCAGATGCGCGGGCACGGGATAATGCACCGCCGTCGGAATTCCCGCCTCGCACAGCATACTCGCTACGCGCTCCCGGTCATCCACTTCAATCGTGAATTGCGCGTAGACGCTGCTGTTCCCCGGGACAATCCACGGCGTCTGCACGACACCGGCCAACCGCTCCCGGTAACGCGCCGCAACCTTCTCGCGCAGCAGCAGCTCCTTCTCAAAAACCTCCAGCTTGGCCAGCAGAACCGCCGCCTGAATCGTATCCAGTCGCCCGTTCAGGCCCAGCCGAACGTGTTCGTAACGTGCAGCCTGCCCATGGTTCCGAATCTCCAGCATAGCCGTGGCAACGTCGTCGTCGCTGGTAAAGCAGGCCCCTGCGTCGCCGTAAGCGCCCAGCGGCTTCGACGGGAAAAAGCTCGTGCAACCAATCGCGCTCAGATTGCAGGATTGCCGTCCTCTATAGGTCGCGCCAAAGCTCTGCGCCGCATCCTCCACGACCGGCAGACTGCCGGCGGCCCTCTGAATCGCATCGATATCCGCGCACTGACCGTAGAGCGAAACCGGCATCACCGCGCGCGTACGAGAGGTAATGGCCCCTGCCACTCGCGACGGATCAAGATTGTACGTCCGCGGATCAATGTCAACAAAAACAGGCCGCGCGCCCAGCAGCGCAATCATCTCCAGCGTCGCGATAAACGTGAACGGCGAGGTAATGACCTCGTCGCCCGGTGAAATTCCCAGCGCCATCAGCGCAATCAAGAGAGCATCGGTCCCGCTCGCACAGCTGATGCAGTGTCTCGCGCCGGTCCGCTGCTCCAGTTCCGTCTCAAGCTCCCGCACTTCCGGGCCCAGAATGAACCGCCCATGCTCCAGCACCGCCTGGATTCTGGCGTCCACGCTTTCCCTGATGATTCTGTACTGCGTTTTCAGATCAACAAATTCCATCAAAATGATTTCCGTGCCTCGCCCGCTCAGCAGTGGACAATCTTGTCCGACTGGATTCCCCTGGTCGCGTTTCGCGTATCCACCACCAGCTTCGATTCCGCAACAATGCGCGCATAGTCGTAATCGGAGTGGTCCGTCACAATCAGCACCGCGTCATACTGTCCCAGGTTTTCCAACGGGGTGTTTTCCATGTTCAGGTTGTAGTGGCGTCCGCGCCCCACCCGCGGAAAATACGGGTCGTTGTAAAACACTTCCGCCCCGCGCTTTCGCAGCAATTCAATAATTGTCAGCGCCGGAGATTCCCGCAGATCATCCACGTCCTTCTTGTAAGCCACGCCCAGCACCAGCACCTTGGATCCCTTCAGCGTCTTCCCGCGCTCATTCAGCGCGGCCAGCGTCTGCTCCAGCACAAAGTACGGCATGTTGCTGTTGACCTCGCCCGCCAACTCAATAAACCGCGTGTGAAAATCAAACTGCCGCGCCTTCCACGACAAATAAAAAGGATCAATCGGAATGCAGTGTCCGCCCAGCCCCGGCCCTGGATAAAAAGCCTGAAATCCAAACGGCTTCGTCTTCGCCGCATGGATCACCTCAAACAAATCAATGTTCATTCGCAGGCAAAGCTGCTTCAGCTCATTCACCAGCGCTATGTTCACCGAGCGGTAGATATTTTCGAGCAGCTTCGTCATCTCCGCCACCGCCGGCGACGATACCGGAACCGTCTGATGAAACGCCGTCGCATAGACCGCCGACGCCAACTCCAGCGCTGCCGGCCCGCACCCGCCAATCACCTTGGGAATGTCCCGCCGCGCCACCGTATCATTGCCCGGATCTTCCCGCTCCGGCGAAAACGCGACATAAAATCCCGGCGATTCCGCATCGCGCGCGGCACGCAGGCCCAGCGCATTTCCTGCTTCGAGCCGCGGAACAACAACCTCCTCCGTCGTGCCCGGATACGTCGTGCTTTCCAGCACTATAAGCTGTCCTGAGTGCACATGCGGAGCCATGGCTTCAAGCGTTCCGGTAATGTAGCTCAGGTCCGGCTCATGGTACGCATTGAGCGGCGTGGGCACGCAGATAATCACCACGTCCATCCGCGCAATTTCGCTGTAGTCGGACGTGGCGTGGAAGCCGTTCCGTCGCGCCTCCTCGACATCCTCGCCGGGAATCCGCACGATATAAGATCCGCCCGCGTTCAGCGTCTCCACTTTTTGCCCGTCAACGTCAAAGCCCGTCACCGCAAACCGCTGCCCGCTGAAAAGCAGCGCCAGCGGCAGGCCGACATACCCCATTCCGACAACGCCAATGCGCGCTTTTCGAGTCTCAATTCTGGATTTCAGCTCGGCGATGGGCGAGGAAGTCGGCGCTACGGGAAGTCTATCGGCGGGGGGCATCGTAAACCGCGATTTTAGCATGTGGAAGCCCTGTCCACCGCTCTTCCATTGCGTGCGCAACGCGCAGCGCAACCTTCTCCGTCCCCTCACATCTCACTTGGGAGAAGGGAAAAACCATGCCGGACTTTGTCACTGAAATGAAAAAGGAACTCACTATGAGCTCAAAGGAAGAAAGCATCCGTTACGCAATCGGTTCCGCCGCCGCGGCAACCGCCATCTTCGCCCCGCTGAGCTATCCCTGGAAAGCAATTCTCGCAGCCGTCGCCGCCGAAACCATCCTCACGGGCATCTATGGGGTCTCTCCCATCAGAAAGCTCTCCCAGACGTAATTTCTATCCAGAAAGACAAACCGTAACCCACGAGCAAGCTATCCGATTCCGCTGGAATCTCATCTGAGCCGGTGAGGTGTTCTTCCGTATGAATGACTCCCGGCCTGTGCTCATCCAGTTAGCTCCTCGTGGACAGCACCTCCACGTCAGCCAGGGTCGCACCGTCCTGATCACAGCGCTCGACGGCTCCATTGAAGGCGATGGACTCGAGGGCTTGTGGGTATCGGAGACGCGCGTACTCTCGCAGTACGTCTGGGAGGTCGGCACAAAAAAGCCGACTCTCAGCGTCCTATCAGCCGTCGAGCAGCACAGCTCTATCGGGTACTACGTCTTCGCGCCGCCGGAATGCCGCAAGAAAAAGGTTCCGGGGTGCGATCCCGCTCAAAATTCCATTGAAATAAAAATCGACCGCGAAGTGGGCGAAGGGCTCCTCGAGCACGTCACCGTGATCAACCACACGCTGCTCGCAACTTCGTTCGTGTTCAACCTCAAAGTTGCAGCCGACTTCGCCGCTCCTGAAGAAGCGACCGGCAGGCGCAGGCAAAAGGGTCGGCAAACTAGCAACTGGCAATCCGGCTCCAGTGGCTGCTCTCTCCATTTCGACTACAAGGCCACCCACCGCTACTCCCATCAGGGCGACTCGGGAAAATCCACGTTCCATCGTGGCATCCGGCTGGAACTTACGAATGACCAGCAGCCGCCGCAATACAGCGGCCGACGAATCCGCTTCCGGATCAAGCTGAAACCACGCCAGCAGTGGCACGCCACTCTGGCATGGACAGCGCAGGTCGAGGGCAAGGATCAGCCTCTGCCCGACGAGGACCGCGACCGCAAGCGCGAAGCCTTTCTATCCGATTCCGCCCACTACGACGCGTCCGGAGACCGCTCGCTCGCGCCGCTGGTTCTCCGCACCCTGCGCCAGGCCGCCGCCGACATCGCCTCCCTGCGCATGCACGACCTCGACAGCAAAGACGCACTCGGCGAACGTTGGGTTCCCGCAGCCGGAATCCCGATGTATGTTGGTCTCTTCGCCCGCGACGTTCTCCTTGCCTCCCGCCAGGCGGCCACCGTCGGCACAGAGATGCTCCGCGGTACGCTCGACGTGCTCGCCCGGCATCTCGGCACGCGAACCGACGACTGGCGGGACGAGCAACCCGGACGCGTAATTCATGAAATCCATTCCCATCCGCTGGCGGAGCTCAACTACACGCCTCACGGCCATTATTTCGGAGGAGTAAGCGGGTCCATCCTCTATGGTTTTGCCGTCGCTGATCTATGGCACTGGACCGGCAACAAGGAAATCGTAAAGCCCTTCCTCGAACCCGCCTTGCGCGCCCTCGTGTGGGCCGACCAGTACAGCCGCGACAAGAGCGGCTTTTACAAATATCAGACTCGCTCGAAACAAGGCGAGAAGAACCAGGGCTGGAAAGATTCGGACGACGCCATCGTTTATCCCGACGGCTCTCAGGTCTCGGCCCCACTCGGAACCTGCGAGATGCAAGGCTGCGTCTATGCAACCAAACGCGCTCTAAGCCAGTTGCTCTGGGCAATAGACGACAAGCCAACTTCCCGGCGGCTCGCCGAAGAAGCACTCGAACTGAAAAAACGCTTCAACGAATTTTTCTGGATGCCCAAAGAAGGCTATCTCGCAATGGGCATCGACGCAAAGAACCACCCGATCCGATCCATCTCATCAGGCCCCGGCCACTGCCTCCACCATGGAATCGTCGACGACCGTTATCGTGAGCCAGTAGCGCGCCGGCTCATGGCAGACGACCTGTTCTCAGGCTGGGGCATTCGGACCCTCTCCGCGAATCACCCATCGTTCAATCCATTTTCCTACCACTGCGGCTCCGTATGGCCGGTCGAAAACGGCGATATCGTCATGGCACTCGCGCAATGCGGCCTGTGGAACGAGGCGCATCGGCTGGCCCGCGCCATTTTTGAAACCGCTTCCCTCTTCCGCTACTGCCGCCTGCCTGAAGTTTTCGCGGGACATCCCCGCGACGACGCGCACCCCTTTCCCGCCCTCTACCCGAAGGCCAACTCCCCGCAGGCATGGTCCGCCTCGGCGCCATTTCTAGTAATGCAAGCTCTGCTCGGCATCCAACCCTACGCTCCGCAAGAGCTACTCCTGCTTGACCCCCACCTGCCTGACTGGCTCCCGGAGATCACCCTCCACAATCTGCAGGTAGGCCAGGCCAAAGTTTCTATCCGGTTCTGGCGTGAGGCGTCCGGTAAATCAAAATTCCAAACCATCGATATTGAGGGCAACCTCCGCGTCATGCGCCGCGCGGACCCATGGCGACTCATCACAGAATCTCCTGAAAAACTTCACGCCGGCATCTCCGAACTGAACCAAACCGCCTGAACGTGGACGCGCTGCACGCGCCGCCTCCCGACGAACACAGTACAATAAAGCTCGTTGCGGCAAGCCATTCGTCTCGACCGGCCCCGCAACAACAAGGCGTGCGAAAGTGGCGGAATTGGCAGACGCACCAGACTTAGGATCTGGCGGGGAAACCCGTGGGGGTTCAAGTCCCCCCTTTCGCACCAATGACCTAGGACCGATCTAAGGATCGGCCCCCTTCTGCTGTGCCTAATTTTGCGCCCACCTGGCTGTGCGCTGCGAGAAGAAACAGCCATTCATCATCGATAGCGACCTCAGCCCGCACCTCAAGAGCTACCTTTCGCGTGGTGCATGCATGACAGTCGAATGCGAACTTGCTCCAGATGCGCCAGACCATCCGGATGTGACCGATCTGTGGCACCGGCAAAGTGGCTTAGCCTTCTGAGCGTCCAGCCCGATTCAACTTGCGGACTTCACCGCTTCGCGGCAGATCAGTGTTGCTGAGACGGGACCGCTGGCGTCGCCGCCGCGAGAAGATGCTGCATCTCCAGATAAACCGCATTCGTCCAGCCGAATCCAATCTGATTTCCGCTGTAACCGGCAGTCACCTGCACCTGGGATGATCCGCTAACTACGTTGTACTTCTCGCGGATCGTCCGATCCCGCTCATAGTTCTTTCCAATCGTGCGACTGAACCGTCGGGTGAGCCGCAACGCGTCCGCGTCATCGCCTTCTTCGTATAGCCCGTCAATCGTTAGCCAAGTCACTGGAGCCCATCCAAACGGGAGGTCCCACTGCGTCCCGGAGTTATAGGTGCTCATCGCCAGTCCGCCGGGATGCTCAAACAGCTTCAGGTTCTTCTCGACCGCTTTGGCCTGTGCTGCGCTGGCCTCGCCTGCCCACAGAGGATAGAAGGTCGTCGCGTAGACATAAGTCGAAGGACGATGGGTTACGAAGTTATAGTCCATATAGAGGCCACGGTGAGCATCCCATAGGTACCGGTTCATCGCTGCGCGACGCCTGGCCGCCCGGCGCTTCCACTGCGCGGCCTCGGATGACTTATCGAGCAGCCTGGCCTCGTGCGCCATGTCCAGTTCGTACTTGTAGAGCAGGCTGTTGAGATCGACGCCGGCAAAGTCCTGGGTCGATCCGCTGAACGGCCCGAAACGAAAACTCGTGTCGAAGCCGGACTCGCGCATGGCCCGATCCCCCTTGTAAAAGCTGCGCGTGAGCCAATGCCCGTCGACGTGCGCGTGGGCGCAAACCGCCGACACTGCCACGTCGCAACTCAGCGCATCCACCTTCGGCGTCTCCGCCGGCGTGGGGTGGTCGGGCAGCGAGACCAGATAGCCGGGATCGCGCTTGGGGTGCGCCAGCAGCCAGCGAATCACATCGGGGTAATACGTGCTGTCGTCGGACATCTCGGGAACCGGTCCCTCGCCCACGTCGAAATAGCGGGCTAGCCCCGTATTGCCGGCGCGATGAATGCCGCTCATCCACGAGCTGTAGTCGCGCTGCTCATAGCGGAAGGCCCGGACAAGCCACGCCCGCACTTGAACCCGCTCCTCCGGCGTCGTGGCGCGAGCGGCCTCAGCACTGTACACGGCCAGCACCATCGAACTCAGGAACGGCGGCTGCGACCGCGTGAAGTAGTAGGTGCGGTTGGCGTTCAAAATCCCGCCGTAATGCTCAATCTCGAAGAAGAAGTTGTTTACCATGCCGTGCGCCAGGTTGACGCGCCCATCGCGAAGCAATCCAAGCATGATGAAGTAGCTGTCCCACCCATACATCTCGTTGAACCGGCCCCCCGGCACAACGTAGGGGTTCGGCAGATACAGCAGCCCCGGCGTGGCTATCTCTCCGCGTCTGACCTGGCCAAAATGCTGGATGCGCGCCGGCAGCCGCTCCACCCGCACGCCGCACTTGGCCGCCAGCGTGGCCACGTCCTTTGGCATCGGCAGGTCCTTGGGAAGATAAAGCACCGGCGCGGTCTTGACCTTGGGGTCAACGAGCGAATGGCAATCGGCCATCGACCGCGTCAGCTCATTCCACGCGCCTTCTATATAGGTGTCGATTGGAACCAGCGCCTGAGTAGAGTCCGGCGGAGCCGTTGCGGGCGGCGCGACCGGGGCGACGGTTTGCGCACGCCCAGTGCACAGAATCAGCAGCGCAGCGCACAACAAAAGGCTTTGGAATCGAATCATTGGGTCGGCTCCCTCCCGCTTGCCTCCTCGAACAATTCCGGCTGCACCGTCTCCGGCAACTCGCTTGGATCGCGAAAATTGCTCAGCCCCACTCCTACCAGCCGGAACCGCTGCTGCGGTTTTCTTTCCACCCGGCTGCGCAGTGCGAGCGCAATCCCGATGAGCGCCTCGTACGACGATGGCGGCGAAGGCGGCGTGTGGCTGCGGGTCAGGATGCTGAATTCCTTCGTCTTCAGCTTGAGCACCACAGTCCGCGGAATCCGTGACTCCCGCCGCGACGCTGTCCACACCTTCTCGGCAAGGGCGCGGATCATCGGCTCAATCTCCTCCAGCGGCAAGTCCTCTTCCAGTGTGTCCTCGGCGGAAATGGACTTCGTGGGCCGATCGCTTACCACCGGGCTCTCGTCAATGCCCCGCGCAAGCTCATGCAGCCGCAGGCCATAGCGGCCAAAGCGCGCTTCCAGAATTGAGACCTCTACGGCCCTCAAATCACCTGCCGTCTTGATCCCCACCTCCGCGAGCCGCCGTTCCGTCACCTTGCCCACCCCTGGGATGCGCCCCACCGGCAGCGGCAGCAGAAACGCCTCCACCTCCTCCGGTTGAATCACAAACAGGCCATCCGGCTTCTTCCAGTCAGATGCAATCTTGGCCAGAAACTTGTTCGGCGCAACCCCGGCGGAGGCGGTCAGGTGCAGCTCTTCCCGAATCTGCGCGCGGATCATCTTCGCCACGCGTGTCGCGGTCGGCAGCCCGGTCTTGTTTTCGGTTACGTCCAGGTAGGCCTCGTCGAGCGACAGGGGCTCAATCAGATCCGTGTGCCGCATCAATATCTCGCGCACCGCCCGCGAGACGGCGCGGTAGCGGGTGAAGTCCGGGGGAACAAAGACGGCCTGCGGGCAGAGCCGCTCGGCGGTGAGGGCGGGCATGGCCGAGCGGACACCGAAGACGCGGGCCTCATAGGAGGCGGCGCAGACGACCGAGCGGTTGCCCTTCCACGCCACCACTACCGGCCTGCCGCGCAACCGAGGATCGTCGCGCTGCTCTACGGAGGCATAGAAAGCGTCCATATCGACGTGGACTATTTTGCGCGCGTTCATTGTGTACTTCATACGAGGGATTGGGGTTAGCTGTTCGCTACCAGCTTCTGGCCCCCTAACTCCCTACGGAAAGATGATAACGAAGATAAGGCGAAAATTGGCTTGTCAAGAGGGTGATTTTGTAAGTAGATGATTCTAAATGGAATAAAGTTACTGAGGAATGTATTTGATTTATTGGGATTTGGTATTCTGAACTTATAGAGAGCAATTCGGGCATGGTTTGAAGGGCGTGGCTGGCGGGCCGCGCCCTTCGTTTTTTTGGGAAAAAACAGCCATTGGCGGTTAGCCGCGGATCAGGGTTTTCGGGAGGGAAGATGGTTGCGTTGTGCCGGTACATTTTGCAGGGCGGGAACCAGTGTCAGCAGGCGGCGATCAATGGAGAGAACTACTGCCGCCATCATCTGGTGGTGCGTCGCACGGTGGCGGCGGCTGCTCCGAAGCCAAATCCGTATCGGATTGAGCAGCCGCTGCCGCTGGTGTTTCCTGAAGACCGCGCGGCGTTGCAGATCAATATTTTCGTGGTGATGCAGGCGTTCAATGAGGGACAGATCGGGCCGAAGTCGGCCAACATTTTTACTCGTCTGCTGCACGAGTGCGCGGTGAATCTGAAGCAGGGGCCGCTGTACGAAACCGACCGCGAGAACGCGGTGCGGAGGGTGGTTGTGACTCCGGAGGGCGAGGAGATTGGGCCCGCTCGCGAGGTTCCGGAAGACTCCGCGTCCAGCGAGGACTCCGCGTCCAGCGAAGAAGCGGTCAGCGGTGAGACTGCGATCCCACCCTTCGCGCAAACTGCGCACGAAGGACGGGGCACCCAGAGTTTGCCTATTCCCCACACAAGCAACGACAGCTTGTGTGGGCCACCTGCGGGCGAGAAGTTGGAAACGCAGAATGATTTTGCATCCGACGATCCGCTGTATATCGAAAACCTGACGCAGCGCAGAGAGAAGTACCGGGCCCACGCGATGTGTGATCTGGCGGCAGGAAGGGATCCGCGGGCGTGGGAGGATTTCGACTCGGTGAAGTCGAGGGCGCGGCGACCCTCGGCGATGTCCGCACAGTCAACGAAAGGCGGTGGATTTCAAATTTGACCCGTGCCATCCCGTGAACTTCTTTTCTGTTCCCGGCGAGGATGTGCGAGGATGGACTGTTGAGATGAGTCCCGGAATCCCCCTTGCGATGGTTGCCGCGAATCCGTGGCCGCCGATTGTGGCGCTGCTGATCTGCGCGCTGCTGTTCGGAATGACGCCCCTGGCGCTGGCAAAGCTGTGGGCGGTGAAGTTTTCTCCGGCCAAGCCGGGCGCCGAAAAGAACGCAATTTACGAGTGCGGCCTGGAGTCCAAAGGCGATGCCTGGATGCAGTTTCAAGCGTCCTACTATATATATGCAATCATTTTTCTCATCTTCGATGTGGAAGCGGTCTTCCTCCTGCCCTTCGCCGTCGCGTTTACGGGCCTGTCGGTGGGTGCGAGCGTTGCCATGCTGGTCTTCCTCCTGCTCCTTGTGGAAGGGCTGGTATGGGCTTGCAAGAAGGGCGTGCTGACATGGAGCTGAAACCGGGCGATCGGGTGGTGTTATGGACGACGAACTTCAAAATCTAAAGACCGAGTTGAGCAAGCACGGCGTCATCACCACGACCTTCGAGGAGTTGTACAACTGGGGTCGCAAGAACTCCGTGTGGCCGCTCACCTTCGGGCTGGCCTGCTGCGCGATTGAGATGATCGCGACCACCATGGCCCGCTACGACCTGGCCCGTTTCGGCGCGGAGGTCTTTCGCGCCTCACCGCGCCAGGCTGACCTGATAATTATTTCCGGTACGGTGACCAAGAAGATGGCGCCGCAGGTAGTCCGGCTCTATAACCAGATGCCGGAACCTAAATACGTCATCGCGATGGGCGCTTGCGCTATCTCCGGAGGCCCCTTTCGCGACGGCTACAACGTGCTGAAGGGCATTGACCGCTACATCCCGGTGGACGTTCACATTCCTGGCTGCCCGCCGCGCCCTGAGGCGCTGATCGACGCCTTTATGACGCTGCAGAAGAAGATCGCCGCCGAGCAGCTCACGGGCAAAGATCGTCCGCGTCATCTCAATGCGGACCTGCCCAGCGAGTTTCCGGTTCCGGAGTTCGGCGAGCACGGCCTTGAGCCAAGCGTCAACGCCGAAGTGTGGAACCCGCTCAAAGTGATTCAGAAATGAAGGCTCAATCCATCAGCGCGGACGAGGTCAAGGCGGCCATCGAGACGGCGGTCCCTGGCTGCCGCGTGGAGGTTCTGCCCAACGGCAGCCCGTCGGCGCAACACTCTCTGATTCTTGACCACGAACATGCAGCCGAAGCCGCGCGCTTCCTGCGCGACGATCCAACACTGCGTTTCGACTTCTGCTCGAACGCCACCGGCATTGACTGGCTCGACTCCGAAGTCAGCGAAAAGGTAAAGACCAAAAAGCTCGTGGATGGCGTCGAAACCGAGGTCGAGGAAGTCCGCAAAACCAAAATTCCGGGCTATCTCGAAGCCGTCTATCACCTCTTCTCGATGGAGAAGAAGCACGGACCGGTCATCCTGCGCCTGCGCACCGGCAATCGCACCGACGACGTTCACCTGCCCTCGTTCACTCCTATCTGGCGCAGCGCGGAGTTCCAGGAGCGCGAGATCTTCGACCTCTACGGCATCATCTTCGACGGCCACTCCGACCTGCGTCGCCTGCTGATGTGGGACGAATTCACGGACCACCCCATGCGCAAAGACTATGTGCCGCCACCCGATGAGGACGAGCCGGTGCTGGCGGCTGGCGCGGAAAGGAGCGGCCAGTGAGTCCGGAAGCCCCCAGTCTGGAAAGCACGGAAAATCTGATCATCGAGACGCCAGGCGTCGAGGAAACTTCAGCGGAGCCGGTGGAAGCGCAAATCGCTCCGGCCTCTGCCAATCCGGACGCCGGAGAGTTGCTTGAAATCTCCATGGGTCCGCACCATCCCTCGACACACGGCGTTTTCCGCATGAACGTGCAGCTCGAGGGCGAGCGCGTCATGCGGCTCAAACCCGTTTTCGGCTACCTGCACCGCAACCACGAGAAGATCGCCGAAAACGCCGCCTATCTCGCTGCGATTCCCTACACCGACCGGCTTGATTACCTCTGCTCGATGACCAATAACTGGGCCTACGTGCTGGCGGTCGAAACGCTTGCCGGTATTGCCGTTCCGGAGCGAGCCGAGTATATCCGCGTCATCATGGCCGAGTTCACCCGCCTGCAGAACCACGCCGCGCTGATCGGCTTCCTCATGCAAGACATGGGCATGAGCGGCACCCCACTCATGTATGCCTTCCGCGAGCGCGAGAAAATCCTCGACCTGTTCGAGTCCGTCAGTGGCGCGCGCATGATGTGCAACTACATGCGCTTCGGCGGAGTCCGCGTGGATACTTCCACTGCGTGGCTTGAACAGGTGCGGGTGTTGACCGGCGAGTTCCCGCGCTTTCTTGACGAGTTTGAATCGCTGCTGATGGAGAACGAAATCCTGATCGGCCGCTCGCAGGGCGTGGGCGTGCTGTCGGGCGAGCTGGCCGTCAGCGCCGGAGTGACCGGCCCCATGCTAAGGGCCAGCGGCGTCAACTACGATGTCCGCAAGGTGGACGGCTACGGCGTCTACGACCGTTTCTCGTTCCGCGTTCCGCTCGGCGACCACGGGGACGTCTACGACCGCTACATGATGCGCGTACTCGAAATGCGCGAGTCGGTCAAAATCCTCGAACAGGCGGTGCGCGACATTCCCGCCGGTCCCATCATTGATCCCAAAGCCAGGCTGCGTGGGCTGCGCCCCAAGCCGGGCGAGGCATATGGCCGCATCGAATCACCCAAGGGCGAGCTGGGCTTTTACCTCATCAGTAACGGAACGGGAAACCCGTACCGCTACCGGGTGCGCCCACCCAGTCTCATCAACCTCACCATACTCGAAGATATGTGCCTGGGCCGCAGCGTCGCCGATATCGTCATTATTCTGGGCAGCGTGGACATCATTTTAGGTGAGGTCGATCGTTAGCTGACAGGCGTATCGTGGAAGTCAGAAAAATAACTTCAGAAAACAGCGCAGAAAACGCAGAGCAAAGGGCAGTTTATGTTGGGTCAGGGCATTCTTAAGGGTTTGGCGGAAACGGCCAGAAATTTCTTCGGCAGCTATGCCGGTAAAGAGCGGCTCACCACCGTCCAGTTCCCCGAAGAGCGCATCGTCCAGCCCGAAGCCGCCCGCGTTTTTCCCATCCTCGTCTACGATACCGACGACGCGGAGCAGGGCCTTCGCTGCGTGGCCTGCAAAATCTGCGAAGTCGAATGCCCGCCGCAGTGCATCTCCATCACCAAGAGCACCGACAAGAAACCCGACTACGCCGGCAAGCAGCAGTTTTATCCAACCATATTCGACATCGACGTTTCCGTCTGCATGAGCTGCCAGATTTGCGTCGAGGTCTGCCCCTTTGAAGCCATCAAGATGGACACCGCCTTCGAGCTAAGCACCGACGATCGCTTCGGCGGCCTGCTGTGGCAGAAGGACCGGCTGTCGCGCTCGAACGAGTACTACCACTCCATCCACCCCACCGAAGCCGCTGAAGTTGACCAGCATCTGGCGGAGAAAAAAGCCAAAGCCGAGGCGAAGCCCGCCACCTCGACCACCGGCTCAGCAACCTCTACCCCCTCAGGAGCCGCGAACGCACGATGACAGCGCAGGCCGTCGATCAGATTTTTGTCACCATCAAGCATTGGCTGGTCTTCCGGTCTCCAGCGGCGATCCAGCCCGAGGTCTCCGTTCTGCTCTCGGTCCTCCCTCTGCTCGCCATTTTCCCCGGCCTCTTCGCCCTCGTCACCGTTCTCGAACGCAAGGGCCTTGGGCGGATGCAGAACCGCTACGGACCGAACCGCGTGGGCCCCTACGGATTTCTCCAGCCGCTTGCCGACGGCATCAAAGCCCTGGTCAAGGAAGACATTGTTCCCATCGGAGCAGACAAGCTACTGCACTTCCTGGCTCCGCTGCTGCTGGTCATGACGGCCTTCCTTGAGTACGCCATCCTGCCCATCGGGCGCAACATGGTCGTCGCCGACATGGACAGCGGTCTGGTTTTCTTCTTCGCCGTCAGCGCGGCGATGGAGCTTTCCATCTTCATGGCCGGGTGGTCCAGCCGCAACAAGTACTCGCTGCTCGGGGCAATGCGGGCCGTCGCGCAGATGATCAGCTACGAAGCTCCGCTGATCCTTTCCGCCGTCGCCGTTGTCATGGCCGCGGGCTCGCTCTCGACCGTCACCATCGTCGAGCGCCAGGCCGGATACAGCGGCTTCTGGCCCCACTGGTACGTGCTCACGCCGTGGGGGCTGGCGGGGTTCATCCTCTTTATGATCGCGGCCACCGCGGAATCGAACCGCTCGCCCTTCGACCTGCCGGAAGCCGAGTCGGAAATCATCGCCGGGTACTTCACGGAATATTCCGGCTTCAAGTTCGCACTCTTTTTCCTCGGTGAGTACCTGGGCATGTTCGCGATCAGCGGCCTCGCTGTCACCCTCTTTCTTGGAGGATGGGCGGCTCCGTTCTCCTTCCTGACGTGGATTCCGTCCTGGATATGGTTCTTCGCCAAGCTCATGGTGCTCATCGCGGGCTTTATCTGGGTGCGCGGAACGCTGCCCCGCCTGCGCATGGACCAGCTCATGAACTTTGCCTGGAAGTTCATGCTGCCCATGACTCTTGTCGTCATTTTTTCTGCCGGGATCTGGCATTTCATGCCCTCGGGAGTGATCCGCTGGATCGTCAGCGCCATTCCCATTGCGGCGCTCTATGTACTGCTCGGGCGCGTTCTCGCCAGCGGCCGGAAATTTGAGAAAAGGACCTACAGGTTCGCCGAATAGAACGATACGATGACTGTGCCCTTCCTGATCCTCGCCGCCCTCACCATTGCCGGAGCCACCGCCGCCATGACGCTGCGCAAGATTATCCACTGCGCACTGGCTTTGGCTATTTCGCTCATCGGACTGGCCGGGCTTTATCTTGATCTGGGCGCGGAGTTCGTCGGCCTGGTGCAGATATTGGTGTACGTGGGAGCCGTGGTCATCCTGATCGTCTTCGCCATTCTGCTCACCCACGCCGACGATCTGCCCTCGCCGCGAGTGGCGCGCGCCCTCAGCGGCGTCCTCGTCTCCGCCTGCGTCTTTGCGGTTCTTGCCTGGGCCGTAGTTTCCGGAGGCACGGCGTTAGGTTCACCCGCGCAGCAGCACTCCGCCATCAGCGACATCGGCGTGGCACTCATGCAGCGCTTCGTTCTGCCGCTTGAAGTTGTTGGTCTATTGCTCACGGCCGCGCTGATCGGAGCGGTCATCATCGCCATGGAAGAGAAGAAGGAGGAGCACCGCACCCAATGACTCCTCTCACCGGCTGTCTCCTCATCGCCGCTCTTCTGTTCGCCGTCGGACTCGGCGGCGCGCTCTCCCGTCGCAGCGCTATCCTGGCTCTCATCGGTATTGAACTGATGCTCAACGCCGCCAACCTCAACTTCATCGCTTTCTGGCGCTACGGCCCGCATCCCCAGGCCCTCACTGGAATCCTCTTCGTTATTTTCTCCATTGCCATCGCGGCGGCGGAGGCGGCGGTCGGGCTCGCGCTCATCCTCGCCATCTACCGCCACACCAGAACCACCGACCTGAGCCAAATCGACTCCATGAAGGGATAGCGCAAAAGCAAGCGCAAGAAGCAAGCATGGTCTGGATCGTTCGCAATCTCTGGCTCATTCCCGTGCTCCCCGCCGCGGCGGCGGCAATCATCGCCTTTGCCAAACAGGGCCGGCGCAGGCTCGCCGCAACGCTGGCCATCGGCTCGCTCAGTGTTTCGCTGCTGTTGTCGCTCATCGCCTTCGCGCATACGCTGGCTCACCCCGCGCTCGAATACCACAACTTCCGCTGGCTCCAGTTCGGCGGCGAGTGGATCAAGTTCGGCTGGCTGCTCGATCCACTGACCGCCGTCATGCTTGTCATGGTGACGCTTGTCGGCCTGCTCATCTTCATCTTCAGCGTGGGCTATATGGCCCACGACGAAAACTTTACCCGCTTCTTCTGTTTCCTCGCTCTCTTCGCGGGAGCCATGCTCGGCGTGGTCATCGCCAACAACCTCCTTCTGTTGTTCATGTGCTGGGAGGTCGTCGGCCTTACCTCCTACCTGCTCATCGGGTTCTGGTTCCACAAACCGGAGGCTGCCGTCGCAGCGAAAAAGGCCTTCATCGTCACCCGCATCGGCGACCTCGGCTTTTTTATCGGGATGATGTGGCTCTACCACCTGAGCGGGACCCTGCTCTTCTACGACAACGGCTCGGGCTGCCTGGAACACTCCGCCATCACGGCGATGGCCGCGCACGCCGCCGCCTTTGGACTGACTGCTTCCAGTGGAGTCGGCCTGCTCATCTTCTGCGGAGCTGTCGGCAAGTCGGGCCAGGTCCCGCTCCACGTCTGGCTGCCGGACGCCATGGAAGGCCCCACGCCGGTCTCCGCGCTCATTCACGCCGCCACCATGGTCGCCGCCGGAGTGTTCCTCATCGCGCGCGTCTACCCGCTCATGGCCGCCTCGCCCAATGGAGGCCCGTCATCCGCGCTCGAAGTCGTCGCCTGGGTGGGAGCTATCACCGCGCTGTTCGCCGCCTTCATCGCCGTCGCGCAGAACGACATCAAGCGCATTCTGGCCTACTCCACTGTTTCGCAACTCGGCTACATGATGCTCGGCCTGGGCGTTGGCGGCGTGGCCGTGGGCATGTTCCACCTCATCACGCACGCCTTCTTCAAGGCGCTGCTCTTCCTCGGCGCGGGCTCCGTCATCCATGGCTGTTCGGAAGAGCAGGACATCCGCAACATGGGCGGCCTGCGCAAACTCATGCCCATCACCTTCGCCACCTACGCCGCCGGCATGCTGGCGCTCTGCGGCGCGCCGCTGTTCGCCGGCTTCTGGAGCAAGGACGAAATCCTCCACTCCGCCCATCTGTGGAGCATCTCTTCGGCTCCCTACGCCATGGGCGCGGCCGGCGCGCTGCTCACCGCGTTCTACATGACGCGACAGGTCTGCTACGTCTTCTTCGGCAAGCGCCGTCCGGCACCCGCCTCGGCTGCCCATCCCGTGCATGAAAGCCCCTCCGTGATGCTCTGGCCGCTCATTGTTCTCGCCGTCTTCGCGGTTTTCCTGGGCTTTGTGGGAACCCCCGCGTGGCCGTGGTTCCAGTCCTTCCTGGAAGGCGGCCATGCTGCGCTGAATTTCGGAGCGTTCGTGGGCAGCGGCATTGTGCCCCTCATGGTTCTCTCCTCGATCATCGTCTTCGCGGGAATCGGCCTGGGCTGGTGGCTCTACGGACGCAAACCCATCGAGCGCGCCGACGAGTTGGACGCCCTCGAGCGGATCCAGCCGCAATTCTTCCACGCGCTCAGTCAGCGTCTCTACGTGGATGAGTTCTACGATCTAGCCGTCATCGGCTTCTCGCGCCTGTGCGCGCGCACCTTCGACTGGATGGATCGCTGGGTCTGGAACGGGGCCGTCCAACTCGTCGCGTGGAGTGTCGCCGCTCTCGCCTGGATCAACTCCTCCGCCGACAACCACGCCATTAACTCCGGCTTCGACGAAGGTTGCACCAGCCTGGTTCGCGGCGGACGCCTCATGTCCCGCCTCCAGAACGGCCGCGTCCAGAGCTACCTGCGCGTCATCGGGGTGGCCCTTATTGTCTTCGCCGTCTTCCTCTTCTGGAGCCATCAAGGATGAACGGATTTCCCTGGCTCAGCATCCTAACCCTCACTCCCATCGTGGGCGGGTGTCTGGTTCTCCTCTCAGGAACCCACCGCAACGCGGCACGCACCATCGCCGCCACCGCCGGAGTGGTCTCGCTGGCGCTCACGCTCTTCCTCTGGCACGCCTTCAACGCCGCTTCCGGCGCAATGCAGTTTCAGGAACGCCACGCCTGGATCCCGTCGCTCGGCGTTGACTACCACCTTGGCATCGATGGCCTCGGCCTGCTGATGCTGCTGCTCTCGGCCATCGTCGTGGTCATCTCCATCTCCTCTTCCTGGGGTTCCCCGCCGGCTTCCTCGTCGCCCCGCCGGGAGCATGGCTCCCTCTACTTCGCCATGGTGCTTTTCCTTCAAGCCGGACTGTTCGGGACCTTCACCGCGCTTAACTTCATCCACTGGTTTTTCTTCTGGGAACTCAGCCTCATCCCCGCCTATTTGCTCATCCGGCTCTGGGGAGGCCCAGCCTGCTCCCGTGCCGCTACGCAATTTTTCATTTATGCGATGGTCGGCAGCGTCGCGCTCCTGCTGGCGTTCCTTGCACTGTTTCTTGCTACTGGTAAATTCGATTTCCTCGACCTCGCCCAGCTCTCGCAGCGCGGCCAGCTCGTCCCCGCTATCACGCAGACGCTCCACTGGGGCGGGCTCAGCGGCAGCACCATCGCTGATTGCATCTTCTGGGCTTCCTTTCTTGGCTTCGCCGTCAAGGTCCCCATCATTCCCTTCCACACCTGGCTGCCCGCGTCCTATGCTGAAGCTCCCTCTGGAACTACCATCCTACTCACTGGCGCGATGTCCAAAATGGGCATTTATGGCCTGCTTCGCGTCCTCGTGCCCATCTTCTCGCAGCAGATGCAGCACGCGCTCACCCTGCTGCTGTGGCTCGCCGTCGCCAGCGTCATTCTCTCCGCGCTCATCGCATGGGTGCAGACCGACATCAAGCGCATGTTCGCCTACTCGTCGATCAACCATCTCGGCTACTGCACGCTGGGCATCTTCGCGGCGCTCAAGCTCACCGGGACTCCAATGGCGATGGAGCGCGCCGCCGCACTCAACGGCGTCTTCCTGCAGATTTTCAACCACGCCCTCACCGCATCCTTGCTCTTCTGGTTCGTCGCCATGCTCGAAAAACGCAGTGGCGGGCTGCGCGGGCTGAACGACTTCGGCGGGCTCCGCAAAATCACGCCCGTCCTCTGCGGACTCATGGGCATCGTCGTCTTCTCCTCGCTCGGCATGCCCGGACTGAACGGCTTTCCCGGCGAATTCCTCATCTTCAAAGGCTCGTTTCCGCTCGTGACCTGGGCCACCTCGCTCTCGCTCATCGGATTGCTCTTCACCGCCGTCTTCTTTCTCGTCTTTCTGGAGCGCGTCTTCTACGGCCCCCGCAATCAACGTTGGCTGGCAATGCCCGACCTCACGACCGGCGAGCGCCTGGTCCTGCTGCCCGCTATCGCCCTGATGTTTGTCCTGGGCTTCTATCCGCAGCTCATTGTCGGAACCATGAACAGCACCGTGGTCCAACTCGTGTCGCAGGTGAGGTTCTAGCCGATGCTCGCCTGGACCATCTACATCTCGTTCCTCGGCGCCGCAGCGCTCATGCTGCGGCCCAAGGCCAGCGCGCGTGCCTCGCGGCTCGTCGCTCTCATCGCGTCCATCGCCAGCCTCGCCATCGTCATCATCGGAACCTGCCGCTTCACCCCCGGCACTCTGCTCACCGTCGTCCGCGTCCCGTGGATTCCTTCGCTGGGCATTGAATATCACCTCGCCGCCGACGGCATCAGCCTCATCCTGCTGCTGCTCACCGGCATCGTCGCCGTCGCCGGCGTTCTCTTTTTGTGGAACATCGAAAAACGCCCCGCCGAATTCTTCGCGCTCTACCTCACGCTCATCGGCGCCGTCTACGGAGTCTTCCTCAGCTTCGATCTCTTCCTGTTTTTCGTTTTCTACGAACTCGCCATCATCCCCAAGTACTTCCTCATCTCGATCTGGGGCTCCACGCGCCGCGAATACGCCGCCATGAAGCTTGCCCTCTACTCCTTTGCCGGGAGCGCCATGGTGCTGATCGGCATCATCGCCGCCTACATCGAGGCAGGCGCGAAAACCATGAACATGGTCGAGCTGGCGCGCTTCCCCTTCCCGCCGCACTTTGAGATGTGGGTTTTCCCGCTCGTTTTCATTGGCTTCGCGATTCTCGCCGGCATGTGGCCGCTCCACACCTGGGCCCCGACAGGCCACGTCGCCGCGCCTACCGCCGCCTCCATGCTTCTCGCCGGAGTCATCATGAAGCTCGGCGCATACGGCTGCCTTCGCGTTGCCATGATGCTCTTCCCCCTCGGGATGGACCACTGGAGCTTCCACGTCCTTGGCCTCAGTTCCTGGCGCACCGTCTTCGCCCTGCTCGGGCTCATCGGCATCGTCTATGGCGCCACCGTCGCCCTCGTGCAAAAGGATTTCAAGTTCGTCATCGGCTACTCCAGCGTCAGCCACATGGGCTTTGTGATACTCGGCCTCATGACCCTGACCCAGATCGGCCTTTCCGGCGCGGTCATCCAGATGTTTTCGCACGCCATGATCTCCGGGTTGCTCTTCGCAGTTGTCGGGCGCATGGTCTACGACCGCACCCACACGCGCTTTCTCAACGAGCTTGCTCCCATGCACCTGGCGCGCGTGATTCCCTTCGCCGCGTTCACCTTCGTCATCGCGTCGATGGCCTCGATTGGCATGCCCGGCTTCAGCGGCTTCATCGCCGAGTTTGAAATCATCATCGGAACGTGGCACGCGTGGCCCATCCTCGCGGTGCTGGCCGCGGTCGGCATCCTCATCGGCATCGCCTTCACCTGGCGCGCGATGGACAAGGCCTTCTTCGGCGGCTCCGCTCTTGCGGAATCCGGCGATGCAGCTCCGCTGGCGATCCTGCCCGTGGATCAGCACCCCGTGCTGCCGCCCATCACCGCGCCCGAGCGCATCGCCGCCGCCATTCTCATCGCCTCCACCGTGATCGTCGGCATCTATCCGCGCATTCTGCTTGACCTCATCCTTCCCGCGCTCAACTCGCCGCTGTTTGACGGCCTGAGGAAAGGAGCGTGGCGATGATTCCGGCGACCGCCTTCAACCTCCTCCGCTACGCACTGCCGGAGATCATCGTCGCCTTCGCGGGGCTCGCCGCGCTGACGGTCGATCTGGCATTCACGCAGCGCCGCCGTGCGTCTGTCCGCTGGACGGCCGCCGGACTGGTCGCCTGCGCTGGGTGCGTCGCCGCGATCCTGGTGCTTCTGCTGCGCCCTGAAAACGCCACCCTCGCCGAAGGGATGCTGGTCGTCACCCCGCTCACGCAACTGGTGCAGGCCGTCCTCGCCGCCTTCACCATCCTCGTTGTGCTGCTCTCCATCAACTCCGACTTCACCACCCACATCGGCGAATACCTCGCGATCATCCTCTTCGCGACCTCCGGCATGATGGTGCTGGTCAGCACGCAGAACCTGCTCGTCATTTTCGCCTCGCTGGAGTTGCTCAGCCTCTCGCTCTACATCCTTACCGGCTTCGACAAGCGCAGCCGCCAAGGCTCGGAAGCCGCGCTCAAATACTTCCTCTTCGGCGGAACCGCGGCCTCCTTTTTCCTCTTCGGTATCAGCCTGCTCTACGGGCTCTCCGGCTCCATCGAGCTTCCCGTAATCGCGGCGTCTGTCACTGCCCATCCCGTCACGCCGCTACTGGCCGTGGCCATCGTCATGATCGTCACCGGCTTCGGCTTCAAGGTCGCCGCCGCTCCATTTCATCTCTGGACACCTGACGCCTACCAGGGCGCGCCCACGCCCGGCGCGGGGCTCATCGTCTCCAGTTCGAAGATCGCCGGCTTCTTCGTCTTCGCCATCGTCATGGCGCTCGGCCTCTCGGCCGCCGGGGGCGCACTGCGCGGCCCCGCTGCCACCTGGGCTCCGCTGCTCGCCGCTATTGCCGCCATCTCGCTGCTGCTCGGCAACCTGGTGGCGATCGTGCAGACCAGCCTGCGACGCCTGCTCGCTTACTCCGCCATCGGCCACGCCGGATACATGCTTCTCGGCATTCTCGCCAACAACGCCAATGGCCTCCGCTCGCTCGTCTTCTACGTCATCACTTACGCACTCGCGACCCTGGGAGCCTTCGGCGTCCTCATTGCGCTCGAAAAAGAAGGCGTCGACTCCATCCAGGATTTTGCCGGCCTCTCCCGCCGCGCTCCGCTTCTCTCCTTCTGCCTGCTCGTCTTCCTGCTCTCGCTCGCGGGAATCCCGCCTCTCGCTGGGTTCTTCGGTAAGTTTTACATCTTCTCGGCGGCCTACTTCGCGCGCCCCGATCTGCTCTGGCTCGTCGCGCTGGCCATCGCCATGAGCGCTGTCTCGCTCTACTACTACCTGGTCGTGCTCAAACAGGTTTACGTGCGCGATTCCGCCGTTGTCGGACCCATCGCGACCTCGCTCCTCACGCGCACCGTCGTCGCTATCATGGCGCTGCTGGTTGTCGCCCTTGGGTGCTACCCCGACCTGCTTCTCACCTGGATCGACGCCGCCCTCCGAATCACGCCGCGTTGAACCACGCTGCTTTGCGGAAACCTCGCACGATGGCGTAGCTTGAAATCGTTCCGAAATCACGAAAAAGAGAGGTCTCCTGTGCCGGTCCTTCGCATGTCCTTTCGGCGTGCTCGCTTCGCGATGCTTCTGCTTGCGCTGTGCTCGCTTCTTGCTGCTGCCTCGGCGCAGGGCGCGTCTCCCGCGCCCTCCACGTACGATCCCAGAATCACCTTCGCCCCGCTCACTCTTCCCACGCCCGTCAACGCCTACCGCTCCAGCAACGGCGCGCCGGGACCGAAGTACTGGCAGAACGAGGCCGATTACCAGATTCACGCTGATCTCGACAATCAGGATCATGTGATCCGAGGCAGCGAGATCATCACCTACACCAATAACAGTCCCAACGCGCTGCCCAGCCTCTGGGTCCGCATGGAGCAGAACATCTACCGCAAAGACTCGCGCGGCCGAATCCTCGCCAACGGCCTCTCGCGTGGCCTGAACGATCCTTCTGCACCCGCCTCCCAACAAGTCACCAACGGCTTCATCCTGGACTCCGTCGCTGTCGGAACCGGCACCGAGATGCGCAAAGCCGACTATCTCGTCAACGACACGCGCATGCAGATTCGACTGGCCGCCCCGCTCCAGCCGCACGGAAGCCAGATCAAAATTCGCATTCGCTATCACTACCAGATTCCCGGCGAGTGGGGCGGACGCACCACCTGGGGCATGTCCCGCAACGGCCCGATCTATGACATCGCGCAGTGGTATCCGCGCATGGCCGTGTATGACGACCTGCGCGGCTGGGACACGCTGCCCTACATCGGCAGCGAGTTCTATCTCGAGTACGGCAATTTCGACTACTACGTCACCCTCCCGGCAAACATGATCGTCGCTGGCTCCGGTGAATTGATGAATCCACAGGACGTGCTCACCCCAAGCGAAATCACCCGGCTCAAACAAGCGCGCGGCAGCGACAAGACCGTCTACATCCGCACCCCTCAGGAAGCGACCGACGGCGCGGGCCGCCCCAGAAAAACCGGCACGCTCACCTGGCATTTCCACATGGACCACACCCGCGACGTCTCCTGGAGCGCCTCGCCGGCGTTCATCTGGGATGCGGCCCGCATCAACTTACCCGACAACAAGACCGCGCTCGCCATGAGCTTCTACCCGCCCGAAAGCGCGGGCTCCGACGCCTGGAACAACTCGACCGCCTATGTCAAAGACACCGTCGAGCGCTTCTCCCGGCACTGGTTTCCCTATCCGTGGCCGAACGCCATCAACGTCGCCGGCTACACCGACGGCATGGAGTATCCCGGCATCGTCTTCGATGAACTTCACGACAAAGGCAAGCTTCTTTTCTGGGTAACGGCGCACGAAATCGGCCATAGCTGGTTCCCCATGATCGTGGGATCGAATGAGCGCCGCCATGCCTTCATGGACGAGGGCTTCAACACCTTCATCGACATCGAGGAATCGGCAAAGTATGACGGCGGCAAGTTCGGCCCCAAGCGTGACTCCGAATACTCCGCAGGCGGCGAGCCTCCCGACATGATCCTCAAGGTCCTCGATAATCCGAAGGCCCCCACGCTCATGGCGCTCGCCGACGAATACGGCGCAAAACTCGACCACCCCGTCAGCTATTTCAAAGGAGCGTACGGAATGGTCCTGCTCAGGGAGCAAATCCTCGGCCCCAAGCGCTTCGACTGGGCCTTCCGTAAGTACATCCGCGACTGGGCGTACAAACACCCGTCGCCGTCCGACTTCTTCCGCGAAATGCAGAGCGAGGGCGGCGAAGACCTGAGCTGGTTCTGGCGCGGCTGGTACATGAACGACTGGAAGTACGATGTGGCTGTGGACAAAATCGACGGCAACACCATCACCATCAGCAATCGGGGACAGCTCGTCCTGCCCACCACCGTCCAGGTCAACTTTAAGGATGGAACCAGCTCCCGCCTCAGGCTGCCCGTCGACATATGGATGTCGCGGGGAACCTACACCTGGACGCCTGAGAACAAATCAGGAGTGGCATCCGTGACCGTCGATCCCGACCACGTACTCCCCGACGACAATCGCAGCAACAACTCCATGAAAGCGCCATAAAAAGGCGCTCCCTCGTGCATCCTCCACTTCACGGGGATAGGATGGCAGAGAAGCAGGACCGAAACCGATCCGAGATGCGACCTGCGAGTTGCATCTTACAAACAGGGATACCGAGCCTTCACAGCGGTCTTCACAACCTGTACTGAGGCTTTTTTGATGGAATTTCACATCCACCGCGCACTTCGGGAACGGCTGAACCTTGATGATCTTCTCTTCAGCTACACCGGAAACGTGATCTTCGCCAATGTGGCCGCAAGCCGCCGCCTGGCCAAAGAACTGAACGAAGTGCGCGGAACCGAATCCGATCCCGAGCGCGCCGTCCACTCCGGCGCATTCTTCGCCATGGGTCTGATCGACGAACTCAACCACGCCCTGGTGGCCCTCTATCGCGCGCAGATCGATCCCGCTGTCTTTGCCGAAGCTGCCCGCTGGTTCGCCGCGCAGGCAAAGCCCGAAGACGTCGAAAAGCTTTTGCTCGAATTCACCGAGCAGTTTCCCAACACCGCCATCTTCCGCGGCGAGCTGACCGCCGAGCAGTGGCTGCGGGGCTCCACCGACGGTCTGCCCAACCGCGAAGCCGCACTCGAAGAGCTTCTGTTGCTCTGGCTCGCCAACATTAATCCAGCCTTCGCCCGCTTTCGCGAGCTGTATGAGGACGCGGACCTGAAGCAGAAGACCATCTACCAGAACGTCGCCGCCACGTTTCCCGATTACTTCAGCACCCGCCCTCCGCTCACGCCCGAAGTCGGCAGCCTGCTCGACGTGCTACGCGGGCCCATGCTCGCGTCGCCCGACTCGCTCACCGGCCAGCTTGAATTCATTCGTGTGCGCTGGGCGAAGCATCTCGGCGACAGCCTCCGCCGCATTCTGCTCGCCGTTGATGTTCTTCGCGAAGAAGACGTCGCCATCTGGCTGCGGTTCCATCCGCCCGGCCCCGACTGGCATCGCCACGGCCAGCCCGGCTGGGGAATGGCCGGCTTCGTCGGAGACGAATTCATCGGCTTCGAAGAGGGCCGGCGCCGCTACGCCCACGGCTATCAGGCTCCGCTACACGAATATGAAGCCTTCAGCTCCGACCAGGCATGGATGCCGAACGTGGTCATGATGGCCAAGAGCACCTTCGTCTGGCTCGAACAGCTCTCGAAGAAATACCAGCGCCACATCCACCGCCTCGACCAGATCCCCGACGAAGAGCTGCACCTGCTCCACGACCGCGGCATCACCGCCCTCTGGCTCATCGGCCTGTGGGAGCGCAGCACCGCCTCCCGCACTATCAAGCGGCTGCGCGGACACAACGACGCCGTCGCCTCCGCCTACTCACTCAAGGGATACGACATCGCCGGTGACCTCGGCGGCTACGAGGCCTTCGATAACCTCAAGCACCGCGCAGCGTCCTTCGGCCTCCGGATGGCCAGCGACATGGTCCCCAACCACATGGGCATCGACTCCGACTGGGTCATCGACCATCCCGACTGGTTCCTCTACCGATGGGAGAATCCCTTCCCGTCCTACAGCTTCAACGGCCCTGATCTCTCCAGCAACGGCCGCGTCGAAATCAAAATCGAAGACCACTACTACGACCAGACTGACGCCGCGGTCGTCTTCCGCCTGCGCCATCACCACGACGGCAGCACGCGCTACGTGTACCACGGCAACGACGGCACCAGCTTCGCCTGGAACGACACCGCACAGCTCGACTACTCGCAGGCCAACGTACGCGAGCACGTCATCCAGACCATCCTCCACGTTGCGCGCCTCTCGCCCATCATCCGCTTCGACGCCGCGATGGTGCTCGCCAAGCGCCACGTGCAGCGCCTCTGGTTTCCGCTTCCCGGTGCGGGAGGCTCCATCCCGTCGCGCGCCGAAAACGCCATGTCGCAGGAAGAGTTCGACGCCCTCATGCCGAACGAGTTCTGGCGCGAAGTCGTCGACCGCGTCGCCGCCGAAGTTCCCGGCACGTTGCTGCTCGCCGAGGCCTTCTGGCTTCTCGAAGGCTACTTCGTCCGCACTCTCGGCATGCATCGCGTCTACAACAGCGCGTTCATGAACATGCTCCGCGACGAGGAGAATGCAAAATATCGCTCCTATCTGAAAAAGACCATCGAGTTCGACCCTGACATCCTGAAGCGCTACGTCAACTTCATGAGCAATCCCGATGAGCGCACCGCCATCGACCAGTTCGGTACGGGAGACAAATATTTCGGCGTTTCCACCATGCTCGCCACGCTACCCGGGCTGCCCATGTTCGGCCACGGGCAAATCGAGGGCTTCACCGAGCGCTACGGCATGGAGTTCAAGCAGGCACGGCTCGACGAATCACCCAACGAAGGTCTCATCGCGCGCCACCAAAGGGAAATCGCGCCGCTGCTCAAGCGCAGATGGCTCTTCGCCGAGAGCGCCAACTTCGTTCTCTACGATTTCTGGACCGACCACGGCACGGTCGACGAAAACGTCTTCGCCTACTCCAACCACGTCGGCAATGAGCGCGCCCTCGTCCTCTACAACAACAGCTACGGCTCGACCCACGGGACCATCCACCTCTCCGCCGCGGCCATCGACAAGTCCACGGGCGCGCTCCACCAGACGCGCTTGGGCGACGGCCTGGCCCTCGCCGGCCACGACACCATCCTCGCCTACCGCAACACCGTAACCGGACTCGAACATCTGCGCCGCACCATGGATTTCCATCACCACGGACTCACCCTCCCGCTGCGCGGCTTTCAACACGTCGTTCTGCTCGACTGGCGCGACCTTCGCCCCTCCGCCGACCACCCCTGGGACCGCCTCTGCGAAGCGCTCCACGGCGAAGGCGTTCCCAGCGTCGACGCCGCGCTCTCCATGCTCCGCCTGCGCCCGCTGCATGACGCGTTGACTCAAGCGCTCAGCACGGAAAACATCCGCGCCCTTGCCGAAATCGCCGCAGAACTGGCTGCACATACCGGCGGCGACAGAATTCCGAAAAAGAATGGCGTCCCGCTCGACCCGCAGCTCCGCGCCGCGCAGCTTCAATCTTTCCTCGATCAGTGCGATCTGTTCTTCGACCGCGCCGTAGCCAGTCTCCCGGCGGAAAACCGCGAACTCGCATCCAGACTCACCAGCGCCAAATACTCCGCCCAAAGCTACCGCGAATCCTGCCTGCAAAGCGCGGTCGCCGTCATCCATCTCTCGCTTCTCGAAGAGGAATTCTCAACCGACTGGCCGGCCATCGCGCGACTCGTCCCAGGCGGGCAGCAGCAATGGGCGCAGATCGCTGCATGGATTGTCATCGGCAGCCTGCCGTGGGTGGGCGAGCGCGTCGCCGCGTTTGACAGCCTCCAGTTGCGCTCCACCCTCGCTGAAATCTTCTCCGCCAACGACATTGAGGGAGAAGACGCCTGGCGCGCCGCCGCTCTCATCCGCATCTTGCTCCTGCAAGCTGAATCGCCCGACCCACGCCGGTTCTGGAACGACGGCGACGTTCGCTGGCTCGCTGGCGTCAATGAGTCGAAGGGCGTGACCTACGTCAACAAAGAGCAATTCGAACAGCTCACCGACGGCCTCCAAATCCCCGCCCTGCTCGAAGTTGCCGGACGAGATCCGCGCACGCTCGAAGCCGTCCTCGAAATCGGAGCCGAAATCGAGGAGGCCTGCGAAGCCATCGTTGAGGCCGGCTTCAACCTCCACGCTTACCTCGACTCTCGCACCAAAGAGGCGGAGCCCGTCAACAAAACGGAGCCAATCAGCGAGACGGAACTAGCCGAGAAACCGCAACCGATCCCGCCCGCGCCGCACCCGCTAAAATAAACAGAGACTCAGGGCAGCCACAGCACATCCCCCGCGAGAAGCAGGAAAGTCAAGCTTACGTTCATGAAGCTCCCCAAGTATGCAGCCATCGCCGCACTGCTTTGCGTCGGCGTTGCCTACGCGCAGCAGCAGCCCAGCCAAAAGCCGCCTGCGCCCAAAAAGCCGTCTGTCTCCTCTACGATCGTCGTGCTCGGCAGCCCGGAGCCCATCACGGAGGCGGAGTCTTCCCGCGTCGTCACCGTCATCAATACCAAAGAGCACCCGCTCGTCGTGCCCACCCTCGAAGACTATCTTCGCACCGACAGCTCCGTGTACATCGAGCAGCGCGGAGCTGGCAACGTGCAGGCTGACATCAATCTCCGCGGCGGCTCCTTCGAGCAGACCCTTGTCCTGCTCAACGGACTTCGCATCAACGACGCGCAGACCTCCCACCACAATCTCGATCTCCCCGTTCCGCTGGCCGCGCTCCGCACCATTGACGTGCTCCACGGGACCGGCTCCACGCTCTACGGAGCCGACGCTCTCAGCGGCGTCATCGACTTCATCACCGCCGTGCCCACCCGCACCAGTCTCGCCTTGCGCGCCGGAGCAGGCAGCTACGGCGAAAACGAGCAGTCCGCTATCGCCAACTTCGTTCACGGTAAATGGAGCGAGGCCGCCACCGGCACGCGCAATTTCTCCACCGGCTTCATCCCCGACCGCGACTACCGGACCGAATCCGCCAGCAGCGAATCCCGCTACAACTCGGCCCTCGGCGCAACCAGCATCCTGCTTGCGGGCAGCGACCGCGCCTTCGGGGCCGATCAGTTTTACGGCAACTACAATTCCTGGGAGCGCACCAAGGGATGGTTCGCCTCGGCCAGCCAGCAGCTCGGCCCAAAAACGCGCGCTGCCTTCGCGTATCGACGCCACACCGACAACTTCATCCTGCTGCGCAACGACCCCGCCGTTTACGCCAACAACCACATCGACACAAGCTGGCAGGCCGTGGCGCGCCGCAAGCAATCGCTCGGCACCGCCTCCGGGCTCTTCTACGGACTCGACTTCCAGGGCGACGCCATCGACAGCAACAATCTTGGCCGCCATGCCCGCAATCGCGGAGCCGGCTACGCCGACCTCGACCTCCACTTCCGACACCGCGGAACGCTCTCTCTTGGCGGGCGCGAAGAGCTGCTCAGCGGCGGCCCGCAATCCGTCTTCAGCCCCGATCTCTCTGGAAGCCTTTTTCTCGGCCATCAATGGAAGCTCCGCGCCGCTGGAGGCTACGGCTTTCGCCTGCCCACCTACACCGACCTCTACTACAGCGACCCCACAACTATCGGAAACCCCAACCTCAAGCCGGAATCCGCGTGGTCTGGAGAGGGCGGAGCCGACTGGTATCCCGGCTCAAGAGTCACCGCCTCGCTCACCGTCTTTTATTCGCGCCAACACGACGCCATCGATTACGTCCGCGCCAACCCCAGCCAGCAGTGGCGCGCCACCAACCTCAGCGGCCTCGCCTTCACCGGGGTCGAAAGCTCCCTAAATTGGCAGGCTAACTCGCGCCAGTCACTCCGATTTTCCTGGACCGCACTCAACGGCGCGCAGTCCGCTCTCCACGGCCTGGAGTCGGAATATATCTTCAACTACCCGGTCAACAACGCCGCCGCCGAATGGATCGGCCAGTTCAAAGGCTTTGTCGCCCGCAATCGCGTCGGCGTCGTCCAGCGCTACCAGCAGACCCCCTACCCCGTCTGGGACCTCTCCATCGCGCGCGAGCGCGGCTGGATTCACCCCTACCTCCAGGCCACCAACCTCAGCAACACGGGGTACGAGGAAATCCAGGGTGTCCGGATGCAGGGCCGCTCGCTCGTCGGGGGGCTGGAGTTGACGTTGCCTAAAAGGTAAATATTCGCATCCCATTGTCAGAGGGTTTCCGCCAATATGCGCCTGCCGTAAACAAAAGCAACAGCGGGCGAGTCTAAATCATCAACCTGGTGTTGGGTATAGGTAAGCGCCCAGCGTCATTTGCAGAAAACAACCTATAAGGAGTTTTCCACATGGTTTCCCGTTGTGCTTTTTCGCGGACTAGCCTGATCCACCTCGCCATTGCCGCTTCAACCGCCGTCCTCCTCGCGCTCCCCTGCGTCGCGCAGACGCAATTCAGCCCCGACTCCGACAGCAGCCAGCAGTCTTCCAGTTCCTCCGAGTGGAAGACCGCGCTGGCCAGCTACGACCTCAGCGCGGCCCCCAGCGCCAGCGCTTCCGCGCAATACGGGCAATACGGCCGGCGCAACAACTACCCGAATTCCACCAATCGCTGGAGCCATCTGGCCTTTGAGGTCGGAGGCGGCGCCACTGCTCCCGTCGGCAACGCCGCGCGCGATTGGGAAACCTGGGGCTACAACGTCAATGTGGGAGCCGGATGGAACTTCAGCAAGTACCTTGGCACTCTGATCGAATACCAGTTCAATCGCATGAAAATTCCCGGCTCCACGCTGACCGCCCTCGCCATCGCCAATGACACCGGGACCCCTATTGGCGGCAACATCAACACCTGGTCGCTGACCCTCGATCCTATCCTCTATCTGCCTGTCGTCACCCATTCCGCCGGCGCCTACGTCACCGGGGGCGGCGGCTTCTATCGCAAGGTCACCAACTTTACCGAGCCGGTTCTGTCAACCCAATGCGATCCCTATTATGGATTCTGTTATTCGGGATATGTTCCAACGACGGTGGCGCATTCTTCCAGCAACCAGGGCGGCCTGAACCTCGGTCTGGGCCTGTACTGGAAGGCCTTCGGCCCCGACAGCAACGCCAAGCTGTACGCCGAAGCACGCTACGTCTGGGTAGACTCACCGAAGGCGAGCGCGTCCGATATCTACGGCTCTGGAACCGAGGGCTTCATCCCAATAACCTTCGGCCTCCGCTTCTGACCCTGGTTCGATCAACGCATCCGATTGAGGCTGCCATCAGGCGGCCTCTATCGGACCAAAAAATATCGACCTGCAACTCCAAGCCGCAAAAAAATGGAGGCCGCCAGCAGGCAGCCTCCATTCATAACCAGAAATCCATTCCGCGCCCAACGGATGCGGCCCCAAAGGCCGAAATCGGAATGGCGCGAAGCGCGTATCGCTGGACGCGCAGGCCTACTCCAGCACCGTATCCACAAACGCCTTCAGTTTCCGCGACCGGGAAGGATGCCGCAGCTTCCTCAGCGCCTTCGCCTCGATCTGCCGAATCCGCTCGCGCGTTACCTGGAAGCTCTGCCCCACCTCTTCGAGCGTATGCTCCGAGCCGTCCTCCAGCCCAAACCGCATCTTGATCACGCGCTCTTCCCGAGGCGTCAACGTCCGCAACACCTGCGATGTGTACTCCTTCAGGTTCACGCTGATCACCGCGTCCGAAGGCGAAACCGCCCCGCGGTCTTCGATAAAGTCCCCCAGATGTGAATCCTCTTCCTCGCCAATCGGCGTCTCCAGCGAAATCGGCTCCTGCGCAATCTTCAGCACCTTGCGAACCTTGGACACCGGAATATCCATTCGCCGCGCAATCTCTTCCGAAGTAGGCTCGCGCCCCAGTTCCTGCACAAGCTGCCGCGAGGTGCGAATCAGCTTGTTGATCGTCTCGATCATATGCACGGGGATACGAATCGTACGCGCCTGATCGGCAATGGCGCGCGTAATCGCCTGTCGAATCCACCACGTCGCATACGTTGAAAATTTGTAGCCGCGCCGATACTCGAACTTGTCCACCGCTTTCATCAGGCCGATATTGCCTTCCTGAATCAGGTCGAGGAACTGCAATCCGCGGTTCGTGTACTTCTTCGCAATCGACACCACCAGCCGCAAGTTCGCTTCAATCAGCTCGCGCTTCGCGTGCTCGGCATCCATATCGCCCTGGATCATCTCGCGCTGCGTGCGCTTCAGCTCCGCAATCGAAACGCCGGCGTCCACTTCCAGCTTTTCAAGGTCGGTCCTGCAATTCTTCTGCTGCCGGCGATATTCCTTCTTCAGCTCTTCGCTCTTCGACTGGTCGAACTTCAGGTCCAGCGTGCGAATCTGCCGTTCCAGCGTCCGCATCACGTCAACCGTCTTATTCAGCTTGTCGAGCAGCCGCTTGCGTTCCAGGTTCGTGTACTTCAGCTCGCGAACAATGCGCGAAACCAGTACCTTCTCTCGCGCAATCGACCAGCGCGTCCTGCGGTGTTCTTTGGCCTTGGTTTTGATGTTAATCGTGGCCAGCTTCTCTTCAAGCTGCGCGGCCTTTTTCTGGTGCTTCACCAGAACGTCAATTCTGCCCACTGTCTGGCGAACGCGACCCTGCAGAACCTCCTCGGTGAGCTCTTCCTCGTCGAAGATCACCACTTCCTTCACGTTCCGCACGCCGCGCTTCAGGTCTTCGCCCAGCGCAATGATCTCGCGAATCACAATCGGCGAGCGCGAAATCGCCTTCATCACCCGCAACTGCCCGCGCTCAATGCGCTTGGCAATCTCAACCTCGCCTTCCCTCGTGAGCAGCGGAACTGTGCCCATCTCGCGCAGATACATGCGCACCGGGTCGTTTGTTTTTTCCAGAGTCCCCGGGGTCAGATCGAGTTCGACGTCCTCGCCCTCTTCCGCCTCGCTCTCAAAGCCCTCCGCCTTCGGGCCCTCAAGCAGATCAATCCCCTGGGTACCAATCGTGGTGATCAAATCGTCGAGGTCGTCAGTGGAGTGGATGTCCCCGGGCAGAAGATCATTCACCTCGCCATAGGTGAGGTAGCCTTTCTCCTTGCCTGTCTCGATCAATTTATCAAGTTCTTCTTCGTACTTGTCTTCTATCGCCAAGCGCGTATCTCCCGCATAATAAGTTCAGACGTAGACGTATTTACAACGTGCTCGCGTCTCCGGATCTGTCTGCTGCCTGGGTCGCACAAAGTGCGGTCGAAGCCATATAAGGCGTAATCCCAAACGGATGCTCAAAAGCTGTTCCATTGGGGTGGTAGGCGCACGTCCACCAAAGACTGTTAGAATATCATACTGCTGCTCTGAAATCACTCAAACTACGGCGTTTGGGCTCGATTTCATGAAGCCGATGACCGACCTCCGGTCACCCCCACCTCTCTCAGCCCCAAATCCCCTTGTCCTTTAGATGTCGAAAACAGTTTTTCGTTTCACCCGGCGGGGCGCAAATCTGGCGTTTTGCCTCGCCCAGGAATTGGTTCAATCCAGCCCCCGCAGCCGCATCGCAATCTCCTGCACGCTCCGGCTCAACTCCAGAATTTCCTCCGTCTTTCCTGTCCGTTCCGCCTCCTGCAGAGCCGTCCGAACCGCCCGCTGCTCCTGCTCCAGCGAGCCTCGGCGCAGCGCCAAAATCGCCGCCGGCACATGGTCCAGCTCCGGCTCGGTGCCATGGACGGAAACCAGGACCCCGGCCAGAGCCTGCCTTTGCCCCGCCTCCGCCAGTGCCTGCATCGGGTCGGCACCCGCCTCCCGCGCCCGCAGCCGCTCCAGAATCTCGCGCACGTCTCCTCGCATCCGCGCGAAATCCGCCTCGTGCTCGCGATAAGCCGCCTCCGCCGCCCGGTAAAGCTCGCCCTCCTGGGGAGAAGAAAACGCCAGCAGCAAAATCTGCTCCGCCCGCGTGAAGGGAGCCGCCGCGCGTTGGGGCAAAACGTCCCGTCGCCGGGCCGCCGCCTCCTTCAACTCCTCCCGAACCAGCGCCGAATCAATCCCCAGCTTCTGCGCCGCATCCATCGCAAACTCATCCCGGGCAATCCGGCTCGGCATCCTCCGAATGTGCGGCAGCAGATAATTCAGCGCCTTCACCTTCGCCTCCGGTGTCCGCGGGGGGAACATCTGCTGTGCCCGCTGCAACAGATACTCCTGGTGCCGCCGCGCCCCCCGCAGCGCCGCCATATACGCCTTCGCCCCGCGCTCACGCACAAAACGGTCCGGATCGAGGCTCCCCTCCAGCGTCACCACCTTCACCTCGAAGCCTTCTTCCGTCAGCATCGCGATCGACTTCTCCGCCGCGTTGGCCCCCGCCGTGTCAGGATCGAAGTTCACAATCACCCGCGCCGTATACCGTCGCAGCAGCCGCACCTGCGCCTCAGTAAAGGCCGTCCCGCTCGTCGCCAGCACGTTCGTAATTCCGGCCAGATACGCGGAGATACAATCCATCTGTCCCTCGACCAGCACTGCAAAATCGGCCTCTCGGATGGCGCTGCGCGCCTTGTCCAGGTTGAACAGTACCTGCCCTTTCGTATAGAGCGGCGTCTCCGGCGAATTGATGTACTTCGGCCCTGCCTTGTCGCCGCTCTCGAGCGCCCGCGCCGTGAACGCGATCACCCGTCCCGACTCGTTCGCAATCGGAAACGTGATCCGCTTCCGAAACCGCGAATAAATCGGCCCAGGTTTGCCGTCCTCCTGCTCTTTGGAACTGAACAGCCCCGAGGCCCGCAGCGTGTCCACGTCCGCGATCGACTGCAACCGCTCCCGCAGCGCGTGAAACGAGTCGGGCGCATACCCGATGCGGAACTTCGCAATGCCGTCGTCGGTCATCCCGCGCCCGGTCAGATACTCCCGCGCCAGCGCGCCCTCGGGCGATCGCAATTGCTCCTCGAACCACGCCGCCGCCGCCTCATGCAGTTCGATCAGCTTGCCGCGCTGCCGGCTCTCGGCGGCCTCTTCCGCAGAGGAAAACTCGCGCTTGGGCAGAGCAATCCCGCACTTCAGAGCAACGGTCTTCACCGCCTCAGGAAAGCTGACGTTCTCAATTTTTTGAATGAAGGAAAAAACATCGCCCGACTGCCCGCACCCAAAGCAGTGAAAAAACTGCCTCCCCGCATGGACCGAAAACGAAGGTGTCTTCTCGGAATGAAATGGGCAAAGCCCACTATAGTTCTGCGCCCCGGCCTTCTTCAGCCGCACAAACTCGCCGATGATCTTGACGATGTCGGCCTGCTGCTTTACGGTCTGTGCGAAATTGTCGGGCATGACGATGGTCAGCGCGAGTACAGATGTGAGTTCATTCGTGATGGCACGGAGTCAGGTCAAAGGACGATGTGGTGCCAATCTCAAATTTGAAATCGAAGCTCGTCATTTAATGAAATGCGAACAACGCCCAGACAAAAACAACGAATACCAGGACCCAGATCAGGCGTTCGATTGGATCAGGATCATCCGGTTCACGTTCATTGAGTTTACGGATACGCTGCGATACTCGTCTGTAGACATTTGAGTGTTCCAACGTCTGTTGATATGTAGCCGGCACAACGAGGCGGTCTTGTTCACTTTTCTCATACTTCAGATTTTCAACTTCTAGGCGTGCCTTTTCAGCCTCTATCAAGTTCTTGGGTATAGCAGTTATCGCGTCTGCGGTTTCTGCCCCCGCCTTTATGGCTTTTCCCGAAACAAGACCGAGCAACCAATCGATCACAGTCGAACCTCAATAAGCGCGCATACAGACATATATGACTTGTGTTCCGCACATTTTAAACCCGGCGTCAGACTTTGAACTAGGTACAACATTCCCGGGATCCTATTTCCGCTTCCAGCGGACCCCGTCCTTGGAGTCCTCCAGCAAAATCCCCTTCTCGGCCAGCTCATTTCTGATCTGGTCAGCGCGGGCGAAGTTGCGCGTTCGCTTGGCTTGGGCGCGCTCGTCCACCAAAGCCTGAATCGCCTCGTCTGACAACGCGCTCTGCGCCACGACTTCCGCCGAAGCCTCGCTCAGCCGCCCCTCGCGCTCGGCCCACTCCAGCGCGGCCTTGGTCCACTCCGCGTCGCGATCCTCGAGCACCGCAAACACCCGGTCAAACTCGCCCAGCACTTCGAGAATCTGCGCCACGTTCCCCGCTCTCACCGCGCCCGCGTCCAACGCCGCGTTCCCTGCCCGCACCAGCTCAAAAATCGCCGCCCGCGCCTCCGCCGTATTCAAATCATCCGCCAGTGCCGCGTGAAAATCCTCACGCCGCCGGGCCGTTTCCACCGCCAGTTCCGCGTTTTCTTCCGCCGCGGCAACCGCCCCGCGCACGCGCTCGTGAAATGCGCGCAGCCGTTCCACCGCGGCTGTTTCCGCCGCCAGCCCGTCAAACGTGAAGTTCAACTGCTGCCGGTAAGGAACCGAAATCAGCAGCATCCGGATGGCCGAAGCCTTGTACCCCTTCAGCAGCAAGTCGCGCAGCGTGTAGAAGTTCCCCTCCGACTTCGACATCTTGCGGCCCTCGACCAGCAGGAACCTCACATGGAACCAGTGCCGCGCAAATGCTTTATGGGACGCCGACTCCGACTGCGCAATCTCGTTCTCGTGGTGCGGGAACATCAGGTCCTCGCCGCCAGCGTGCAGATCAAAGCTGTCTCCCAAATACTCCGTCGCCATCGCCGAGCATTCAATGTGCCAGCCCGGCCTGCCCGGCCCAAGTGCCGTCTCCCAACGGTGCTCGTCGGGTTTGGGAGCTTTCCACAAAGCGAAGTCGCGCGCCGAATCCTTGTCATATTCGTCCACGTCTACTCGCGCGCCGTCCGTAATCCCGCTGAAGTCCTTCTTCGACAGCTTCCCGTACTCCGGAAATTTCGCAATCCGGAAATACCACGACCCGTCCTCGGTCTTGTATGCGCAGTCCTCCGCCGCCAGCTTCTCGATCAGCCGCACCATCGAAGGAATATGCTCCGTGGCCCGCGCCACAATTTCCGGCTTCTCGACGGCCAGCGCGTCCAGGTCCTCGAAAAAAGCCTTCTCGAAACGCAACGTGTACTCGCTGATCGAAACGCCAGCCGCCGCCGCGTTGCGAATGATCTTGTCATCCACGTCGGTAATATTCATCACATGCAGCGGCGTCACGCCCTCAAGCTTCAGAAACTGGCGCAGCACGTCCACCTGCAGAAACGTGCGGAAGTTCCCGATGTGCCCGTAGTCATAAACCGTAGGCCCGCAGGCATACATGCGCAGCGCCTTGCCGTCGGAGGCAAAAAGTTCCTCAACGCGCCCGGTAAGAGTATTGAAAAGTCGAATCGTCATTCGTAAGAAGGGTTCTCAGTAATTTTTACAGTCCTGATTCTATTCTGAATCAAGACTCCCAGCCCGCACCTGCCGGACGGCCAGCCCCAGTCCCCGGCGAACAAGTGGGGGCCACAGCGGATCGTTCCAGATAGCGCCGAAGGCGCGCCGGCCGAACGGCCAGTCCCGCGCTGCCCGGACGGCCAGTCCTGTTGGTATTCTGGATACAGACGCAGTCTCTTCAAAACCCCAAAAATGATCACCCAGCCTCCCAGCGCCAAACCCGAGTCAGCCACTCCAGTTCGAGCCCTCTACGCCTCGCCTATCCGCGCCTGGACGCTGCTCCTGCTCGTCTTCTTCGCTGTCCATTTCGTCGCGCTCTTTTCGCCCGCGCTGCTCGACGACGCCGACTCCACCCACGCGCAGGCCGCCCAGCACATGGCCCACACCGGAAACTGGGTCACGCTGTACGTCAACGGCATCCGCTACCTTGAGAAGCCGCCGCTTCCCTACTGGTTCGCCGCCATCGACTACCACATCTTCGGATACAACGTCTTCGCTACCCACCTGCCCATGACGCTCGGCGTGCTCGCCTGCGCGCTTCTCGCCTGGTTCTGGTCGCGCCGCGCCTACGGCGACCGTGCCGCCTTCTATGCTGCCCTCGCCATCCTCACCTCGGTCGGCATCTTTTTATGGACGCGATTTCTCGTTCCTGAATCGCTTCTGACGTTCTTCATCACCCTCGGCCTTTACTGCTTCCTCACCGGACTCGAAGACCGCAAGCCAGCGCGCTTCTACGCCGCCTACGCCTCAATCGCCATCGCTCTGCTCGCCAAGGGGCTCATCGCTCCTGTCTTCTTCGCAGCCGCCGTCATTCCCTACCTCGCCATCACCGGCGAGTGGCGGCGCTGGCGCGAGATGCGCCTCTTCACCGGCTTTCTGCTCTTCCTCGCCATCGGCGCTCCCTGGCATATACTGGCCGGGCTCCGCAACCCCGACCAGGGACACCCCGTCGGCAACATCCCCCACCCCGGCAATGTCCACGGCTTCTTCTACTTCTATTTCATCAATGAGCATTTCCTGCGCTTCCTCGGCAAGCGCTACCCGCACGACTACAACAAGCAGCCGTGGTTCGCCTATTGGTTCGGCCAACTTGTCTGGCTCTTCCCCTGGAGCATCTTCATCCCCGCCGCCGTCGTCCGGGCCTGGCGCAACCGCCGCACCTTCGCCTCCGACCTCCGCGGCGACATCGACACGACCATCGCCTTCCCTGACCCGCACCACCCCGCGCACGCCGCCCAGTCCGCGGTCCAGTCCCACGCCGCGCGCCTCCGCTTCCGCGCCCGAACCAACCTGCTGCTCGGCATCTATGCGGCCTTTATCCTTGTCTTCTTCGCCATCTCCACCAATCAGGAGTACTACACCTGGCCCGCCTGGCCGGCCATCCTCATCCTCGTCACCGGCGCGCTCGCCATGATCGAAGAAGCGCCCAGCCACGACCCCCGCTGGATCAACGCCTCGAGCAAATGGCTCACCGGCATGCACGCGGCCTTCGCCTTCATCGGACTCGCCGCCGCCGCCGCTCTCGCCTATGGGCTCTGGTCCTCGCGCCACCTCCCCTTCATTCCCGACATCGGAACCCTGCTCGCCCATCGCGGCGTGGGCGACTACTCGCTCGCTACTTCTCACTTCTTCGACCTCACGGACCGGTCCTTCGCGGCCTTGCGCCTACCCGCCTTCATCGCCGCCGTCGCGCTCCTCATTGGGCCGCTTGCCGCCTGGCTCCTGCGCCGCCGCAACCATGGACTTGAATCCACCACCTCCGTGGCCTTCACGCTCGCCATCGTCCTCATCGCCGCGCATATCGCGCTCGACCGCTTCCAGCCCATGCTTTCCTCCAAAGCCATGGCCGAAACCATCAACCACATCAGCGCCGACTCCGCCAATCACAACTACCAGCTCATCCTTTACGGAGACCAGGCCAGCGGCTCTTCCGTCATCTTCTACACCCACCACCAGGCGCTGCTCGCCCACGGAAACACTAACTATTTCGACCCGCGGCTGGGCAAAGACGGCCGTCCGCGCGAGGCGACCTTCGGTTCGTCGATGATCTGGGGTTCCGATTATCCCGACGCTCCGCACATCTTCATGGCCGACCCCGGCCTGCTCGCGAAATGGGGAACCGGCCAGCGCATCTTCCTCTTCGTCCCCGGAGAATTCCACGATCACGTGGTACAGCTCATGGCCGATCATGGAAAAAAGATGTACGAGCTACAGGAAATCTCCGACAAAACCCTCTACACCGACCGCCCGCTGTAACCGTGGTGTCGCCGTTTCGCGGATTGCAGGTCTAAACTGGATGGTTCGAGAGGCTGCTGCCCCTGCCAGGAGATGAGAAATGTTCCCTTCCGCTCGCGCCCTCTTTCCGCTCAGTTCCACCACACACCTCTGTGCCAGGGGCGATCGCGCAGCAACCACGATTCGCCTGATGGCAGCGGTGGCTGTCCTTGGACTCACTTCGCTCCTCACGTGCTATGCCGCGGCACAGAGCGATGCAGCCGTGACGCCGGCAGCCAGCGTCAATCCGCTCATCGGCACCGGGAAGGGCCCCGGCGGCGGCATCAATCTGTTTCCCGGGCCCTCGCTGCCGTTCGGCATGGTGCAACTCAGCCCGGACACCGAGGACAACGGATATGGATATCACTACGACCAGTTGACCATTCACGGCTTCAGCATGACCCACATGAGCGGCCCTGGTTGTTCCAACGAAGGCGACGTCTTCTTCACCGCGACCACCGGGCCGGTGAAGACGCAGGTCAGCGATTTCCAGTCGCCGTACTCGCATAGCGACGAAGCGGCCTCGCCCGGGTACTATCGCGTTCGCCTCGCGCGCTGGGATATCAATGCCGAGTTGAGCGCGACCGACCGCACCGGGATCGCTCGGTTTACTTTTCCCGCGGGAAAACCGGCGAACATCCTTGTCCCAATCAGCCACACGCTCAATCACACGATGGCAGCCGAGGTCCGCATCGTTGGAGATCGCCAGATCGAAGGCTATGTTGAGAACCAGGCCTTCTGCGGCAACAAGCAGACCTATAAGGTCTACTTCGACATGACCTTCAGCCGGCCATTCGGCTCCTACGGAACCTGGAGCGGCGCTCCCTATGGCGGCCCGGGTACCGTGACCGCGAGCAGCCGCGCCGCAAAGCAGGAGACGCATAATGCGTGGATCGGGGCCTACGCCTCCTGGCCTGCCGCTCAACACACCCAGACTGTCACCGCAAGAGTCGGCATCTCGTATGTGGACCTCGCCGGCGCCGAAAACAATCTAAAGGCAGAATCGGGGGGCAAGGATTTTTCTACCATCCGCCACAACGCTGAGGGCGCATGGAACAAAGCTCTGCGCGTAATCGATGTCTCCGGAGGAACCGCTGAGGAGCGCACTGTCTTCTACACGGCCCTCTACCACAGCCTGATGATGCCGAGTATCTTCAGCGACGCCGACGGCCGGTACATCGGTTTCGATAACCAGATCCACCAAGTGGCGCAAGGCCATGCGGTTTACGCCAACTTTTCCGGCTGGGATATCTATCGCAGCCAGATGCCGCTGGTGGCGATGATCGAGCCGCAGCGCATGGGGGACATCGCCGAATCCGTCGTGCTGATGTACCAGCAGGGAGGCTGGGTGGGGCGGTGGCCGCAAATCAACCGCTACACCAACGTGATGGCCGGCAGCCCGCTCAGCGTCGTGCTGGCCACTGCCTGGCTGGACGGCATTCACGGGTTCGATATGGATGCCGGATGGAAGGGCATGCTGCTGGACGCAACCCAGGCGCCGCCTGCCGGCAAGCCGTATCAGGGCCAGGAGGGGATCGATTGGATCAATAAAATCCACTACGTCCCCAACGACAAAATCAAATACGGCTCGGTCTCGCAGATTCAGGAGGACGCGATTGCCTATGCCTCGCTCTATTACCTGGCGAAGGATCTGGGCAAAGCCGATGAAGCGAAGACCCTCTATCAGCGTGCGCTTTATTATCGCAACGTCTTCAATCACCAGGATCGTTTCTTCCGGCCGCGCAACGCGGACGGCCAGTGGGTTGCGAATTTCGACCCCAGCCAGGAGAATCAGCAGAATCATGGCTTCATCGAAGGTTCCGGGTGGCACTACCAATGGCTCGCGCCTTCCGATCTTGCGTGGCTCGTCAATGCTGTCGGAAAAGATGAGTTCAACCAGCGCCTCACTCAGTTCTTCAACTATGAAAAGCCCGGTTGGTACCCCCAGTACTACAACCCCTACAACGAAACGGACCTCGAGGCCCCCTTCGAATTCAACTTTTCCGGCCAGCCGTGGGAGTCGCAGCGCGTAGTGCGGCGCGTGCTCAAGGAAAATTACACAGACGATCCCAACGGCATACCCGGCAACGACGACTGCGGCGCGATGTCGTCGTGGGCCGTGCTGAGCATGATGGGCCTGTATTCGGTCGATCCAGCCAGTCAGGCTTACGAGTTGGTGAGCCCGCTGTTCTCGAAGGTCGTTGTCCACCTGCACGAGCCTTACAGCGGGAAGGCCTTCACGATCGACACATCGAGCGATCCGGAAGCAAACCCGTATATCCAGAGCGTCCAGCTCAACGGGAACGGGCACGGACGCAACTGGATTTCGTTTCGTGATATCGCCGCCGGCGGCACGCTGCATTTCACTCTCGGCGCCAGCGCGAACCACTCGTGGGGGGCAGCGGCCAAGGACGCTCCGCCATCCCTCAGCCAATCGAAACCGTAGCGTGCCGTTCCACAGAGCCAGGGGCCAGGGCTGAGCCCGGCTGACGGAATGAAGGATAGGGAGAGAACATGAAGCCGACAAGTGGTCTGAGTGGAGAAGCTGCTTCAGCAAACATCACCAAGCGGATTGAAGAGCTGGGGGATTGGAGAGGAGAGACCCTCGCTCATGTCCGTCAGCTCATCCACGATGCCGATCCGGACATTGAAGAGGAGTGGAAATGGATGGGAACCCCCGTCTGGTCCCATTACGGCATCGTCTGTACAGGGGAATCGTACAAGCAGGTGGTGAAGCTCACCTTCGCCCGCGGAGCCTCCATCAAAGACCCGAAGAAGCTCTTCAACTCGAGCCTGGAAGGAAACACGCGGCGCGCGATCGACCTCCGCGAAGGAGAGAAGATCAACGAAGCTGCGTTCAGGCAGCTCATCCGCGCCGCGGTAGCGGCCAACTCCGCGGCGCGCGCAACGCGCGGCCAGGTAACGTCGAAATAATCTGTGAAGCAACTCGCAAATAGCCGCCGCGCAATCAGCAGCCTCGGAAATTTCGCGAGTGGGATTGCAGCGTGTCTTCTCCACAACGCCGAAGGCGTCCCCTCCAGCCAGTATCAAAAAAGAACGGCGGCAAGGAGAGCCTCGCCGCCGTGTGGGATGCAGTTCAACAGCTTAGAAGTTGATTCTTCCGGTCACCTGCATGACGCGGGGCTGGTTGGCGGTGCCGGTTGGAACGCCAAATGTGAAGTCTCCCGGATTCGTGTCTGGAGACGCAAACATGTGCCGGTTGAAAGCGTTCAGGAATTCAAATTTCAACTCAAAGACCAGGTTCTCGCTGATGGGCGTGTCCTTGATCAGGCTGAAGTCTTCGTCCATCCAGGCGGGCATGCGAATCCCGGTCACACGCGGCACATTGCCGAGATGGAATGGCCCGCCATTTCTGTGTTGCGGCAGGTTCGTATCAATGAACGCCGGAGTTGCCGAATGGTTTACGTAATCGGGAGCTGGGTTATCAACGGAGCCGCTAAAGAGACTATTCGTGTTCGGATCTGAGGGAGCTCCGAGGCCGCCCGCGAACGGATTGACGTTCTTCCACCCGCTGCGGTATGCCGGACTTTTGATGCTCGTCCCGGGGATCAAGGTATAGTAAATCGCCTGCTGCCAGCCGGGGATGCCACTGGCGCAACAGAACGCCAGCGGCTGCCCATCCTGGTATCGCTGAATCCCGCCGATCTGCCACCCACCGGCAACGAAACTCAACGGGCCGTGATTCAGGAACCTCTGGTGTCTCCCGAACGGGAGCTGATAAACGTAACTGATCACAAAGGTGTTGGGAATGTCCTGAATGCTGAGCGCCTTTTCGTTATGCAGGTCCGACGGATTCTGCACCTGTGGCTGGCCGGGGTTGGTATTCGGCAACGCGCTGTCAGTATCATTCAGGTTCTTCTGCCAGGTATAGGACGCCTGGAAGGTCAGGTTTCCGAGTTGCTTTTTAAGTGAAACCAGCAACGCGTCATAGCTCGAGTGCCCGGTGTTCTGCAGGCAGCAGCCGGAGTCGATGAAGTCGTACTGCGGAAAAGGCCGCAGCGCCTGCTGGATGGTAATGCCGTTACCCCAAAGCCCGAAATAACCGGGGAAGGGCGTCGGCACTCCGTAGGGATTATTCATCAACTGCGTGGTGAGTTCATCGCCCAGGGAGATATCCTTCAACGGCATGTTGTTGATGTTCTGATTATTGGCTTGCAGGTCCTGTCCCTCGCTCCCTACAAAGCCGATGCTCAGGATCAGATCATTCGCAAGCTGCTGCTGCACCTGCAGGGTGTAGTTGTAGATCTTGGCTGGTTCTGCGGCGCCTTTCTCGATATAGGAACCCGACATAAAAACGCCGTTGAACAGACCGGGATCAAGGTTCGGTGGCGGAGCGAAGGCGGGAAAGCCACTGTCGATGTTGAATGAGGGATCAAAACCGTTCTGCGACGGGAAGCTCGGATTCGCTTTGTAGCCGGAGTTCATCGATCCGCCGAAATCGTCGTACTGCAAGGGGCCGTAAAGAATCCCGAAGCCGCCGCGCAGGACGGTCTTGTTATTGAGCCAAGGTGGCGAATAGGCAAAGCCGATGCGCGGAGCGACGTCTTTGTAGTAGGTATCCGCCCATTTTGTGTTGCAGCCGTTGCACTCGGTACCGAAAACCAGGGCTCCCGGAACTCCAAACTCAGGGTCGATGGCCGTCGGGCTGAAGTTGGAGGTTTGGTTCTCCGCCTCATGCCGGGGAACATCCACGCTGTAATTCACTCCCAGGTTCAGCGTAAGGTTCCTGCTGATCTTCCAGTCGTCCTGCACATAACCGGAATAGTACCAGGAGATCCAGCGCGACTGGTGCGAGACGACGTTCTGGTTTCCATTACACGCGCCGCCAAGCAGTTCGCTGGCGAGCCCGTTGCCAGTCTGCGGCTGGCTTGGATCGGCCGCCGTCTGCGCCCCGCAGAAGTTCACCGTGGGCGAATTCTGGTTAATCGGGGAGTACTGCTGGTAGCGAAGATCAGTGCCAAAGTCGAGACTGTGCGCACCCTTCTGCCAGGCCACGCTCTCAACCAGTCGCAGTCCGTTATCAATGTTGTCGCCGTTGTTGGGCATGCCCTCCTGGGCCGTGAACCCGTTGGTGACCACCGGGAAGTTGTTGCTGACCGCATTAGTTAAGCCAAGCTGGGAATACCAATCTGTGCCTGACAATGCCGGCGAGGCGAAGTTAATGCTGTTACTTCGGTTGGAACCGATGATCAGGTGGTTAAGCAGCGTAGGGCTGAGCGTATAGTCCCACCCCAGGCGCCAGAAATGTGTGTCGAAATCCTGCTTCCAGGTGTTGGGGTCGATCGGATAGGGCAAAATCGGGGGTGCGCCGGATAGACGGTTGTTGTCGCGCGTGCTGTAAGAGCTCCAGATCTTGCTCTTTTGTGTAATGTTGGCGTCGATACGGACCGTGTAGGTGGTATTGGTGATCGGCGACGAGCTCCTAAACGAAAAGTTATTGAATACCCCGCTGTTGGTAGGCGCTGGGAAAAATCCGAGCAGATTCTGCGCCACCGAGGAGAAGTCTCCCGACGGTATCTTGTTGCCTGGAAACGCGGTGCGGCATGGGGTGCCATTCACAACCCGTGTGGTCGAGGGGTCGAAAATCTGTCCCTGAAGGATCGGCGTGCCGTCGCAAGGATTGGTGCCCAGCACTACGCTGGGATTGAAAATCGCCGGATTAGAAAAATCTCCTGACAACTCCTGCGCGGTGGGGACGGTGGTGACAGTTGCCCCTCCCTGGGAAAAATGCAATTGCTCCCAGGCGAAGAAGAAGAAAAGTTTGTCATGCCCGTTGTAGACTTTTGGAATCCAGACCGGACCGCTGAAGGTGCCGCCATAATCGTTCTTGCGATCCACAGGGGTCGCAAAGGTTGACCGGCAGGCCGGCGTGTCATTCGGCCCAGCGCAGCTCAGTGCCTCGGTGCCGCCATTAAACCATTGATTGGCATCAAACGCCGTGTTCCGGATAATGTCATAGGCCGAACCGTGGAATGTATTGCCGCCGCTCTTGGTGACAAAGTTCTCAATGCCGCCGGTGGTGCGGTTGAATTGGGCGGGTGGAACCGCCTGCGTAACCGTCAACTCCCGAAGGGCGTCTACCGACGGCGCTTCTTCATCAAACGACGATCCGTTCTCGCTGCGCTGCTGGCTGAGGCCGTCGATCAGTACCTCTGCGCCGAAGTTCTGGCCACCGGCAATCTTGCTGAAAAAGATGCCATTGTCGGTGTTATTGCTAGTACCGGGCCCGGTGTTGCCGGGCAGCAGGAAAATAAAAGCTTCGGGCGAGCGGAACGCCCCGACGCCACCCAGAGCCAACGGCAGCTTGAGATATTGCTGGTCGGTAATCGATCCCGTGATGTCGGAAGTCTCGGTTTGCAACTGCGGCGCGCTGGCGTTGATGGTTACCGTTTGAGTTGCGGCGCCCACCTGCATCGTTACATTGAGCGCAGTGGTAACTTGCAGATTGACCTGCACGCCCTTGAGCGAGGAGGCCTGAAAACCAGGCGCCGTGACTGTGACGTTATAGGTCCCGATGGGCAGTTGCGTAAAGTGATACGCGCCCGAGGAGGTGGATACCGTGCTCTGCGCGACACCGCTTGTTACGTTTTTCGCTTCGATTTTCGCGTTTGGGATAACCGCGCCGGTTGGATCGGATACTGTTCCGGCCATGCTACCGAAAACTGTCTGGGCTTTTGCGGATGGAAGCAGGAAAAGCAGAGCTGCCGCGGCAAGCAAGCCGCACTTCCACGCCTGAATCGTGGGTTTCATCAATGACCTCCTGAATAATGCCGCACCACAATCGAGCCTGGTGCAGCGTCAAACAAACTACTGTCCCCGTGACGCGCCGCTATCGACTGCCCTCTGACTGCATCGAGCAGTGCGGGTTCTGCAATTTCGTCGCCGCGATCTGTGAACTGCGAGGTTAATTTGTTGCCCGCGTGCCGATCTACTGCCAGCATCGCGGTTTGATGTAATCCGTTACATACAGGGAACTCTTGCTTAACGCAGATACGTTTAGCTTAGTTTCCAGTTGGAACCGGCATCCGCAAAATCTTCGTCGTGCAGGTTTTCCTAATTGCGCATTCGGATGCAGTTCGCTTTGGTGGGGATGGCTTCGGTCAAACAGTTCCCAGGCGGAGTTGCTAAACTAGGGCCATGCGGCTGCGAACCATCAGACGAAGCGTCTTCCTTCTGGCGTTAGCCGGCATAGTGGCCACAGCGTCGGCACAGAGCAGCAGCTCAGACCAGTTACAAACACTGGTGCAACAGGGCGCGCAGGCCATGCACACGGGCGATGTCGCAGAGGCCGAAGCCGCGTTCCGCAAAGCCACAGTCGCAGCTCCAGACGCGGCTCCGGCCTGGCTTGACCTGGGGTTGGTTGAGCTTAAAGAGGGCAGGGTGGCGGACGCCGAGGCGCACATTCACAAGTCTCTCCAACTCGACCCATCGTCGCCCGGCGCGCATCTCTTTCTGGGGATTGCGGAGTATCAAAGCAGCCACTTCGAACAAGCCATTGCCGATTTGCAACAGGCCATCCGTGAAGACCCAAAAAACGAACAGGCATACACCTGGCTCGGCATCGTCGAGCTCAATGACGGACATCCTGAGAAAGCAGTCGGGCCGCTGGACCACGCTGCAGAACTGTCGCCGAACGACGAAAACGTTCTTGATTACCGCGTGCAGGCGCACCTTGCGGTCGCAAAACAAAGCTACGGTCGAATCTATCAACTCGACCCTGCATCGTGGCGTCTTCACCAACTGAATGGCGTCATTGACTCCCAGGCCCGCGATCATCAGCATGCCATCGATGAATATCAACGCGCCATTAAGCTGGCGCCGCGCCAAGCCACTCTTTACGAGGCCCTGGGATGGGAATACCGAGCTCTGAATCAGGACGACCTCGCGGTCAAGGCGTTTACAGAGCAGTTGAAGCTTTCGCCCGGAAATCCGGTGGCGATGTACAACCTGGCTAGCTCCGAGGTGGAGAGCGGGCACGCGCAGGAGGCCCAGCCGCTTCTGGAAAGGGTAGTGAAAATCTACAACACGCCTTCTCAGGCCGACTACTATCTGGGCCGCGTGCTCGCAGCACAGGGCAAATACAACGAGGCCGCCAAAGAGTTCAGGCGCGCGACGCAATTGACCGGCGAGATCCAGATGCGCTCGTGGTATGAGCTGTCACATATTTACCGGCGCCTTGGCCAGACCGCGAACGCGCATGACGCGGTGGTGAAATACGAGGCTTTGAAAGAAGAATCCAACCAGGCAAGCGCCAGAAATGTGCAGGATTTCCTGAAGCTCAATCACGCAAACGCGGCTACCGCGGACGGCAATCAGAAGTAGAGCTTTGCTGTCTTTTGGCATTCAGCCAACGAACGATCAATCTATGAGTTCGGGGTTACTACTGGAAACGCAGCGGCGACACGCCATCAACTGCGGCGCGCATGTGCTGCAAGGCTGTTTGTGCGTCGAGAAGACTTTTCTTTTTTATCGAGACTTGGCGTAACGCTGTCCAGTGTGGTTCCAAATTGGCTACCTCTTGGCCAGAAGTGTTCCCGTTTCGCGGCATTTCTCCCGCTCGTCCTTTACCATAGGGCTTACACCCTTTGATTGAGAGCGGAGAGACGTGGCTGGACGAGACTTGAAGATTGCTTTGCTTGGTTTTGGGACGGTGGGCGGGTCGGTGGCTCGGATTCTGGGCGACTTGCGGCCTCAGGGGCTGACGCTTACCCACGTTTATAACCGCAATGTGGCGCGGAAGCGGGTGGATTGGGTCCCGCCGTCTGTCGCTTGGACGGAGTCGTTGGAGGAGGTGCTGGCTTCGGACGCGGATGTCGTCGTCGAGCTGGTTGGCGGGCTGGATCCCGCGGGCGAGTGGGTGCGACGCGCGCTCGAGGCTGGCAAGTCCGTTGTTACGGCCAACAAGAAGCTGATTGCATATCGCGGCGTGGAGCTGGAGAAGCTGGCGCGGGCCAAGGGCGCGGCGTTGTTTTATGGCGCGGCGGTGGCGGGTGGGATTCCGGTGATTCCGGGGCTGCAGCAGGGGCTGGCCGGAGACCGCATCACGCGCATTGAAGGGATTTTGAACGGGACGTGCAACTTCATTCTGAGCAAGATGGAGACGGGCGCGGAGTTTGCGGACGTACTGAAGGAGGCACAGACGCTGGGGTACGCGGAGGCTGATCCATCAGAAGACGTAGACGGATTTGACGCGCGGGCGAAGCTGGTGATTTTGTCGCGGCTGGCGCTGAGGGCTGATGTCGATCCGGAGGCGATTCCGTGCCGGTCGATCCGGGACGTGACGGCGATTGATTTTGAGTACGCCAGCGAGCTGGCTTGCACGATCCGGCAGATTTCGCGGGCCGAGGTGAGAGATGGAGAAATACTGGCGAGCGTGGGACCGATGCTGGTCCCGAAGGCCGCAGCGCTGGCGTGGTCACGTGGCACGGAAAACACGGTGGTGATTGGCGGCCAGTATGGCGGCGATGTGGTGCTGTCCGGGCACGGCGCGGGCGGCCATCCTACGGCGGTGGCAGTCGTTTCAGACCTGATGAGCATTGCCCATGGGTCGCGCGGAGTAGATCTGCCGAGCCGGAAGGCGACGATTGGCGGGGAGCTTCTGTTGCGTCACTCGATTCGGTTTGTGGTGCGGGACGAGCCGGGGATTATTGCCGAGATCGCGCTGGCGCTGGCCGAGCAGGAAATCAATATCCATGCAATTTTCCAGAAGCCGGGCTATGCGAACGAGAAGCTTCCGTTCGTGGTGACAGTTGAGCCTTGCGCGGGCTCGGCGTTGCAGCGGGCGCTCGCGCGAATTGGGCGGATGAGCTGTCTGCTGTCCAAGCCGTTTGATCTGGCGATCAGCCATTAGCCACTCAGCCAGGAACCGCAAACTGAGGGCCGCCGAAGGCGTGTGTGCCCGTGCGGCCAGCACCATTTACCATGATCGTTAAAGCTATGCGATCTGATCATGGTTCTGTTCCTGCGCGCTCTGAGTTTTTGAAGCTGGCTCGCGCCCATACTCTGGTTCCGGTTTACCGCACGCTCACGGCGGACGTGGAGACTCCAGTGACGGCGTTTTTGCGGCTGGCGGCGGACGAGCCGGAGTGCTTCATGCTCGAGTCCGTCGAGGGCGGCGAGAATGTGGGCCGGTACACGTTCATTGGCGTTCGGCCGTATCGGCGGATTGTGGCGCGCGGAACTTCGATTGAAATAAGAGAGCGCGGGCAGAGCGGCAGGGTGAAGACGCAGCGCTCGGAAGGGAACATTTTTTCGCTCTGGAAAGAGGCGATTGAGGGCCAGTCGGTGGCCCGGGTGAGTGGGCTGCCTCCTTTTACGGCGGGCGCGGTAGGATTCTTTTCCTACGATGTGGTGCGGCAGATTGAGCGGCTGCCGGAAGAGACGGTGGATGACTTGGGACTGCCCGACGCCTGCCTGATGTTTTTTGACGAGGTGCTGGCGTTTGACCACGTGAAGAAAGAGATTCTGCTGATTGTCACGGCGGATGTTCGCGGGAAGAAGCCGGCAGCGGCGTATGAGGACGCAGTGAAGCGCCTGGCCCGGCTGGAACGGCGGCTGGCGCGCCCGCTGCCCGATTCGGCGCTGAGGCCACGCGCGAAAAAATTTGCAGGCAGGTTGAAGCTCGAACCGCGCATGAAGAAGAAGGATTTTCTGAAGGCTGTGGAGCGGTCGAAGGAATACATTGCCGCGGGTGATGTGTTTCAGGTGGTGGTGTCGCAGCGGTTTGATGTGAAGCCGGCGGTCGATCCCTTTTCGGTGTATCGCGCGCTGCGAATTGTGAACCCTTCGCCGTATCTCTACTTCTTGCGTTTCGGGCTGGAGAAGCCCGCGGACACGCACATCGTGGGGTCGTCTCCCGAGCTGCTGGTGCGGGTGCAGGGCCGCAAGGTGGAGTATCGCCCCATTGCGGGCACGCAGCCGCGGGGTGTGACGGAAGAGGAAGACCTGCGACTTGAACAGCGTCTGCTGCGCGACGAGAAAGAGCGTGCCGAGCACGTGATGCTAGTGGACCTGGGGCGCAATGATGTGGGTCGGGTGAGCGAGTACGGGTCGGTTCGCGTGAAGGACCTGATGTTCATCGAGCGCTACTCGCATGTGATGCACCTGGTTAGCACGATTGAGGGCCGGCTGCGCGAGGGGCTGACGGCGGTGGATGCGTTCAAGGCATGTTTTCCGGCGGGAACGCTCAGCGGCGCTCCCAAGATTCGCGCGATGGAGATTATTGAAGAGCTGGAGCCGACGCGGCGGGGAATCTACGGCGGCAGCGTGCTGTACGCGGATTTTTCCGGGAATCTTACATCGTGCATCGCTATTCGCACGCTGCTGATGCGGGGAAAGCAGGGACATATTCAGGCGGGCGCGGGGATTGTGGCGGACTCGGTCCCCGAGCGGGAGTACGAGGAGAGCCTGAACAAGGCTCGGGCGGTGGTGAAGGCGATTGAACGCGCAACTGGCCGTTGAGGCGCACGCGCTTCGCGCCATCCCTGAATAAGCTCGCGTGGTCGCTCCCGGTGGTCGCGGGTCCGAGTTTCTTCGGAGGGGCTGGCATTTTGATTTGTATCGAACGAGCTTCGGTGGAGCGCATCGATGAGGCTTACGCCATCGTGCGGGAGTATTACGACGCCGTGGATGTGACGGTGCGAGATGATGCGGAGGCGTTTGCGCGCGAATACTTTGGGGATGGGTCCGGCATCTGGCTGGCCTATGAGAATGCGAAAACCGTCGGCTGTATCGCGCTACGGCCGCTACCGCGGTTTGCTCGGGCGGGCGAGATCAAGCGGATGTATGTGAAGCCGGAGAGCCGCGGGCGCGGCATCGCAGAGAGGCTGCTGGAGGCGCTGGAAGAGCATGCGCACGAAGCCGGGTATCGCTGGCTTTATCTGGACACGAAGGATGATCTGAAGGTCGCGATCCAGTTTTACCGGCAGCACGGGTATGAGCCTTGCGAGCGGTACAACGAAAATCCACAGGCTACGATCTTCATGCGAAAGGGACTGGCCGTCCAGGCGGACGCGCCTTCGGCGCCATCCTGATGCGTTCGGCAGAATTGGCGGGTGCGCCGTACACTGAAGGCGTATGGTTTTTGTTCTCGATAATTACGATTCGTTTACCTACAACCTTGTGCAGTATATGGGCGAGCTGGGTGCGGAAATTGTGGTTCGCCGCAACGATGAGCTTTCTGTGGACGAGGTTGAGGCGCTGGACCCGGAACGGATGGTGCTGTCGCCGGGGCCGTGCACGCCGCAGGAAGCGGGAATCAGCATTGATCTAATCCGGAGGTTTGCGGGGCAGGTTCCAATTCTGGGCGTTTGCCTGGGGCACCAAGCGATTGGCGCGGCGTTTGGAGCCGATGTGGTGCGCGCGAAGAAAGTAATGCACGGCAAGACGAGCGCGGTTTCGCATGACGGCAAGACGGTTTTTGCGGGGCTGGCAAGCCCCATGACCTGCACCCGGTATCACTCGCTGATTGTGTCGGAGAAGAACCTACCTGAGGAGCTTGAGGTTTCGGCGCGCGCCGAGGACGGAACGATCATGGGGCTGCGGCATCGGAAATATCCGAATGTCGAAGGCGTACAGTTTCATCCCGAGAGCGTGCTGACGGCGGACGGCAAGCGTCTGATTCAGAATTTTCTTGAGCTTTGATTGGCGGAGTAGCGGCGACGATGCGGGTTTTCAGGTTTGGCGCAGCGGGCGCGGCGTTGTTTGCGACGCTGATCTTTCTTCCACAATTACTTTCGGCCCAGCAGACTCCAATCGCGTATGTTCCGGCGGCGGGAGTGACGGTTTCGGGATCGCTGTCGGTTGAGAACGGCAGGGTGAGCATCGGGAACAATGGGACGATCAAGGCAGGCGAATCGACCGCGACGGTGAAGCTGGCGCGGGGCGGCGACCTGCGGGTGTGCGCTTCGACAGAAGTGCATTTGTCGCGCGATACCAGCGTCGAGGGAGTGGACTCGGCGCTGATGATTGCGATGGACCGCGGCGCGCTCGAGGCAAGCTATGTTCCGGGGAAGTATTCGGATGTGCTGCTGACGCCGGACCTGCGGATTCTGATTTCGGGGCCGGGCACGGCGGACCTGAAGATTCGGGTGAACCGGCAGGGCGATACGTGTGTGGACAATCACGGGGCCGGCGCTCCTTATGTCACGGTGACGAGCCAGTTCGAGGGCGGAGTGTATCGCGTGCAGGCCAACCAGCGCGTGATGTTTGAGCACGGCAGCCTGCAACAGGTGGTGGACAACGAGGCCGAGCCTTGCGGGTGTCCGGCGGCGCCGGCTCCTCCGGTTGAGGTAGCGAGCGGCGCGGTAAAGCAGAAACCGGGGAAGACTGCGGCGGCGAACCCATTTCCTCTGGCGCGGAGCGAAGGGCTGGCCGGGCCGGAGCCAGAGCCAACGGAGCCGGTGGTTCCAGTGGGCGTGGCTCATGCGGAGGTCGAGGCTCCGATTGGGTATGACGCGGTCGCGACGCCGAATCCCGAGGTTGCCGGTGCGGCCGGGAAAGAACCAGAGGCGCTGAGAACCGCAGCCAGGCCGACTTCGGTGGAGACGGAATCGCAGACGGTGGATGCGGAGATTGCTCCCGTAAAGCCGAAGAAGCCGGGCGGGTTCTTCCATTCGATCGGGCATTTCTTTGCAAAGATTTTCGGGAAGTAGCGGCACTCGGCTCTTTGCTCAAGAACACGCAAGATCGAGTGTCCACCAGGCATTGAATGCGTCTTCACCATCAAGAGAGAGCTATGCGGTTGGGTGTGAGGCTGGTTTCTTTGGCGGATGTTGCACTGATCAGAAACCCGGTGATTTTGGCGGTCGCGGCGACGTTATGCGCGCTGCCCGCGTTTGCGCGTTCGGTTGCGATTAAAAATAACACAGTTGCAGTTACGTTTCGTTCGGATGGAACGTACCTGGTTCGGGCTCGTGGTACGGGTTGGGTGTTGACCGGAAGCCTGGAGGAGAAGCCGGATTCGCTGACGCGAAAGTCAGGAACCGACGGGCTGGGTGCGTGGCGGGAGGTGGACGTACGAACGCGGACACAGGTGGCGGCGATTCGCGTGTATGCGGACAGCCCGGTCATTCTGTTTCGCGAAACGCGACTGGCCGCCGGAAAGAATATGGATATTTTTCCAAAGTTTCAGGCGCTGCCAGCCGGATTGATGGAGTTTAGCTACGGCGTGAACACATTTGCGAAGTTCGAGTTCGGCAAGCTCGGCGGCGAGGGGCCCTGGGTGCTCTACAACCGAAAGCGGCAGACGATGGTGCTGTCTCCGGCGGACCATTTTCTGGTTGCGGACATGACGAACGGCCCGGGCGGCGTGCAGGCGGGCGGAATCGATCAGAAAATTGCGACACTACCCGCGGGGTTTGAGCATGGAACGCTGTTGGTGCTGGGCAACGGAATTACCAGGGCGCTCGACACCTGGGGGAGCGCGCTGCAGGCGATGAACGGCAAGCGGCCCGTTCCCAATGACGCGGATGTGGTGCTGAACAAATTTGGCTACTGGACTGATCACTTTGCCTACTACTACTACAAGTACGACAAGAAACTGGGTTATCCGGGAACGCTGCTGGCGGTACGCGACGCATACAAAAGTCTGGGCGTGCCGATTGCCTACATGCAACTCGACAGTTGGTGGTATCCGAAGGGAAGCGGTTTTAGCCCGGACGGGACTCCGGTGAACGGCGAAACGGTGTATCGGGCGGACCCCACGATATTTCCCAAAGGGCTGCAGGCGTTTCACGGGCAGATGGGACTGCCGTTTGTGGTGCATGCGCGCTGGGTGGCTCCCAACAGCCCTTATCGGAATGAGTACAGGATGTCGCGCAATGTGGTTTTGTCAAAGAAGTTCTGGGATGACACGGCACACTATTTGAAGAACGGCGGCATTACCGTGTACGAGCAGGACTGGCTGGATGACAATGCGCGGCCGGCGATCAACCTGACCGATCCGCAGGAGTTTCTGGGCAACATGGCCCATGCAATGGCGCACGAGGGGATCGCGATCCAGTACTGCATGCCGCTGCCGGGATATTACATGGCGAGCACGCGGTATCAGAATTTGGAGACGATCCGGGTGAGCGATGACGGATTTACGCGCGCACGCTGGGATTTCTTCCTCTACGATTCGACGCTGACGCATGCGGTGGGACTGTGGCCGTGGAGCGACGTGTTCATGAGCGGACAACTGCCGGAGCTGATTCTGGACACGTTGTCGGCGGGCCCGGTGGGCGTGGGCGATGCGCTGGATGATATTGATGCGGCGAATCTGAAGACGACAATGCGCGCTGACTCGGTGCTGCTGAAGCCGGATGTGCCCGTGCGGCCCATGGATGCGATGTACGTTTCGGATGCGGCGAAGGCCGGCGCTCCGATGGTGGCCGCGACGCACAGCGGCAACGAGGTAGAGGTGTTTGCGTATCCGCGCGGGAAGGCTGATACGCAAACGATGGTGTCTCTGCGTGAGCTGGGGATTCCAGACTCCGCGTATGTGTGGGATTGGGTGCGTAAGACGGGAACGGTGGTTCCGGCCGGGGGATCGTTTCTGATGAAGTTTGCGGACGGATGGGCGTATGACGTGGTAGCTCCGGTAGGACGGAATGGCCTTGGGCTGCTTGGCGACGCCGGCAAGATTGTGCCGCTGGCGGCGAAGCGGTTTCGGGCCGTGACTGATGGGAGGAAGACCGCGCATGTGACCGTGACGTTTGCGGCTGGGGAGGATTCGGTGACCGTGACGGGGTATGCGGCAAAGCGTCCAACGGTGCGGGCGATCTGTGGGACCACCGATCCGGTGCAGTATGACCGGGCATCGCACCTCTTCCGTGTGGCCGTGCATCCGGCGGAAGACGGGAGCGCGGAAGTGGCGATCCGTCAGGGGTGAACCGCATTCAACTGTGGGGTTTGGGATAGAATCGAAGATGGAGCGTTTCCTCACGGCGCGATTGGGCCTCTGGCGGGCGCGCCGGGATTTTTGAGCCCGGTCGCCGCGAAATTCTCAAAAAATGCAATCCAGGTAAGGAGTTTCATTTATGGCGATACCCGCCACACAGATGCGCCCGGGCATGATTATCAAGCACAACGGCGAACTGCATACCGTTTTTTCGGTGGAGCACCGCACGCCGGGCAACCTGCGCGCGTTTATCCAGGCCAAGCTGCGGAACCTGCGCACGGGCGCGATGTTCGAGCACCGCTTTCGCTCGCCCGACCCGATTGACCGCGTGGTGGTGGACGAGATTCCGATGGAGTTTCTCTACAACGACGGCGATGACTTCTACTTCATGAACACGGAGAACTACGAGCAGACGAACCTGAAGCGTGCGATGCTGGGCGATGCGGTGGAGTATCTGACGGCGAATTTGCAGATTACGGTTTCGTTTTTCGACGGCGTGGCGGTGGGCATTGAGCTTCCTCAGACGGTGGAGATGACAGTGGTGGAGACGGAGCCGGGGCTGAAGTCGGCTACGGCTTCTTCGGTAACGAAGCCGGCGAAGCTGGAGACGGGTCTGACGGTGCGGGTTCCTCCGTTTATCAATGAGGGGGAGAAGATTCGGGTGGATACGGCTGAAGGGGCTTATTTGAGCCGGGCGTAGTTGTACTTTGAGAGTGAACGGCGTGGCTTTGGCTGCGCCGTTTTTCATGTTTTATTGATGGCTTGATGGTTGCGTTGCGGGGCTTGCTTCTGCAACACTTAGTCCGCGTTCTCTGATCTTTATGGTTCGTCATTATCTGGTAAAAGGGCGTGTGCAGGGGGTTGGCTTCCGGTGGTTCGTGCATCGGGAGGCGGGTGAGCTTGGCCTGCATGGGTGGGTTCGCAACACGGAGGACGGACATGTGGAGGTGGTGGCCGCGGGCGATGCCGAGGATTTGGGCCTGCTGCGCGACGCCTTGCAGAAGGGTTCGCGCGGAGCCCGAGTGGATGCCGTGATTGAGCATGATCTGGCGGACAGTGAGGCAGAGGGGCTGGGTCCGTTTGAGATTGAAGGAGCGTGGTGAAGGGTCAGATCACGAGCCGGGAACAAGAAGCAGTTTTGCGAATTCTGGACTAACCAGGATTAACTAAAGGAGTGGTACGTTGTCGATTCATCCACCTGTTAATTGCGAACCTTTGAAGGGGCTGGTGCGCACAGTTCCGGATTTTCCCAAGCCGGGGATTTTGTTTTATGACATTACAACTTTGCTAAAGGACAAGAAGGGATTTGCCGAGCTGATTGACGCGATGGCGTCGCACTACATCGGCGAAGATGTTGACCTGGTGCTGGGAATCGAGGCACGGGGATTTATTTTTGGCCCGGCGCTGGCGTATCGGCTGAACGCGGGGTTTGTTCCGGTGCGGAAGCCGCGCAAACTGCCCGCCCCGACGGCGCGCGTGACCTATGACCTGGAGTACGGGACGGACGCGCTGGAGATTCATGTGGACGCGATCGAGCCGGGGCAGAATGTGGTTCTGGTGGATGACCTGCTGGCCACGGGCGGCACGATGGAAGCAACGATCAAGCTGGTGCAGCAGCTAGGCGGGCATATCGCCGGTCTGGCGTTTGCGGTGGAGCTGGATTTTCTGAAAGGGCGGGAGCGGTTTCCGGAGTATGACGTTTTCAGCCTGCTGCACTACAGTGAGTGAGCAGGGTCCTTATCTCAGCGGCTGACGCCGCGCGAATGTGTTAAGGGGTGGTCTGAAGGTCGTCCCCTTCAACTGCCAAAAACTCTATTCCTTGACGCGCTTTTTGATTTCAATGCTGAGGCGCTTGATCTTCTGATTGAGCGTGGAGAGCGGGATGCGGAACTGCTCCGCAGCTTCGGTCTGGTTCCAGTTGCAGTGTTCCAGCTTGTCGATGATGATGCGACGCTCAATGTCTTCGAGGATGTCGAAGAGCGAGGCGTCGGGATTGTGTTCGAGCAGGCTGGCGGAGTAGTCACGGCCACTCAGGTGTCCTGGCAAAAGGTCGATACCGATGACCGGACCGGTGGAGAGGACGACGCCGCGCTCGATGGCGTTCTCCAACTCGCGGACATTACCGGGCCAGTCGTAATCGACGAGCGCGCGCAGGGCGTCGGAGGCGAGGGTGCGGGGCGGTACTCCGTTTTCCTCGGCATAATACTTGAGAAAGTGCGCAGCAAGGAGCGGAATGTCTTCGCGGCGGCCCCGTAAAGGCGGCAGGTCGAGGGCAATGACGTTGAGGCGATAGAAAAGGTCTTCGCGGAAGCGGCCTTCGTGGACGGCATGGCGCAGATCGACGTTGGTGGCGGCGATAATACGGACGTCCACCTGAATCTCCTGCACACCGCCCAGCTGCATGAAGCGCTTGTCCTGGAGGACGCGCAGGATTTTGGCCTGCGTGTCCATGCCCATATTGCCGATTTCGTCGAGGAAGAGCGTTCCGCCGTTGGCGATCTCGAAAAGCCCCTTTTTGGCGGCGATGGCGGAAGTGAAAGCTCCCTTAACGTGGCCGAAAAGCGTGGATTCGAGCAGATCGGTGGGCATGGATCCGGTGTTGACCGCGACGAAGGGCTTGTCCTTGCGGGGCGAGCTGGAATGTAGCGCCTTGGCGATGAGTTCCTTGCCGGTGCCGCTTTCGCCCTGGATGAGGACGGTGGAACGGCTGGGGGCGACCTGGGCCACGAGGTCGAAGATGCGCAGCATGGCGTCGCTTTTGCCGATGATATTGGCAAAGCTATAGCGCTGCTTCATGGCGCGGCGCAGGTGGATGTTTTCTTCCTCGGCGTGGTAGCGGCCGATGGCGGAGCGAATGTCGGCCAGCAGCTTCTCGTTGTCCCACGGCTTCTGGACGAAGTTCTGCGCGCCGGAGCGGATCGCGTCCACCACGTTGTCCACCTTGCCGTAGGCGGTGATCATGATGACCGGCAGCGAGGGATGGCTCTCGCGGATGAGAGGCAGGATTTCAAGACCGCTTTTGCCGGGCAGCGCGAGGTCGAGCAGGACGAGATCGTAGGACTCCTCCTCGATGCGAACCAGGCCGGCCTCGCCGTTCACGGCCAGTTCGACGGCGTAGCCTTCAAGCGTGAGCAGCGTTTCCAGCGACTCACGGATGGCGGCTTCGTCGTCGATGATCAGGATTCGCTGGGCGTTGCCGGATTGGGTTTGTGGCGCGGGAACGGCGGTGGCAGCCTCAGACATGCGCTGGTTTCCTCAACATGGGAAATTCGAGATAGAAGGTTGTTCCGGCGCCCATGCTGCTTTCGACATGAATCTTGCCGGCGTGTTCCTGGATGATGCCGTAGGTGACGGCTAACCCCAGGCCTGTGCCGCGCCGCTGACCCTCCCGGGGCGCGGACTTGGTGGTGAAGAACGGATCGTAGATGCGCTGCAGATGCTCAGGCGCTATCCCCGATCCGGTATCGGAAATGGCAACGCTGACCAGCCCGTTGGCCTGGGTTGCGACCTTCAGCGTGCCTCCGCTGCTCATGGCGTCCTTGGCGTTGAGGAAGAGATTGAGGAAGACCTGCTGGAGCTTGCCCGCGTTGCCGAGGATCGGAGGCAGGTCGGGAAGCAGAGTGGTGTCGAGCGTGACCTGCGAGGTCTTGAACTGGTGCTCGATGAGGTTGAGGGTATCGCGGATGATGACGTTGAGATCGGTTTCGCGGAACTCGCTGGTGCCGGTGCGCGAGAAGTTGAGCAGATTGTTGACGATTTCAGACGCGCGGAAGGTCTGCTGCGTGATCTTTTCAAGCAGCGGCGAGAGGCGGTCGTCGCCGCGCACCTGCTTGGTGAGCATCTGCGTGTAGGAAGAGATGACGGCGAGCGGAGTGTTGACCTCGTGCGCGACACCGGCGGCGAGCAGGCCGATCGAGGAGAGCTTTTCGGCTTGCGAAAGCTGCGCTTCGAGCTCGGTGCGGTCGGTGATGTCGTCGATGAGGATGATGCGGCCGAGCGTCTTGAAGTCGCGCGAAACCAGAGGCGCGATGGCGGCGTTGACGGTGCGGATTTCGCCGGCGCGGGTTTCAAGGCGGAACTTGTAGAGGTTGTGGACGCCGGATTCGCCCTTGACGCGGTGGTACTCCTCCATGAGCGCCGGGGGGAAGATGGCGGCGAGCGGCTGGCGGAGGGCCTCGGCGCGGGAGACCGCGTACATGGCCTCCATCTGCGAGTTCCAGCTTTCGATGCGGTCTTCGAGGTCGACGGCGAGGATACCCACATTGATGGATTCGACGATGTTCTCGTTGAATTCCTTGAGGCGCTCGAACTCCGTGATTTTTTCTTCGAGGCGGGTGTACAGGCGGGCGTTCTGCAGCGCGATGCCAATGTAGCTGGCCAGGGATTCGAGCGATTCAACGTCTTCGCTGGAGAGGAAATCGCCGTCGGCGGTACGGCCCAGGCCGATGACGGCGATGGCGTGGTCCTGTGCGCGGCAGGGCAGGAAATAATTCAGGTCGAGCAGCGAGGCGGCGTGACGCTGCGGATCGGTGAGGTGAAGCGCCTGCTGCGGGTTTTCAAGAAAGATATGGGACCCGGCCCCGGGCTGGTTGAAGTTGAGGAATCCGAGGTCGAGGACGGTGGCGCGGTCGTAAACAGTGGGCGGCAGTCCGTGGCCGGCGGCGAAGGTGAAGACGCCCGGCTGCGAGGAGAGGAAAACGGCGACGCGGGTGAGGAGCAGGGTGCGCGGCAAGCGGTCCACGATAGAGTTGAGCAGCGCGCGGAGATCGGTCTGTGAACTGAGACCGCGGCCAAACTCGATGAGCGTCTGACGATAGTCGTAACGCTTGCGGTCGAAGATACGATCCACGCGGTCCTGGAACATGCGCTTAAGGGGATTGAAGAGCTGGGCCGTGATGATAATCGCGGCGACGAGACCCCAGGCTCCCGCACTGGGCAGCCGCTTGTGGATAAGCTCGGCGGCAACGGCAACCAGGCCGAAATAAAGCCCGACCAGCGTGGCGGTGGCCAGCGTGTAGGTGACGCCCCGCTTGAAGATCAGGTCGGTATCCATCAGGCGGTAACGCACGATGGCCCAACTGAAGGTGAGCGGCAGGAAGACGAGAGCAATGCCGGCGAGCTTGGTGGCAAAATCGGGAACCACGACATCGCTGAGAAAAGGAATGGCGGAAAGCAGCGTGAAGGGCGCGATGGCCACGATGGTTCCGCGAGTGAGCCACTTGAGCTGCTGGCGGCGGAGCGGGACGCGGGTGTGCTTGTAGCTGATCCAGAGCACGACGGCGGCCACGACATAGAACGCGGCGATATAGCCGGTAAGCAACTGGTCGAGGCGGTGACGCAGCAGTTCGGTGGCGGCCCAGTTTGTGACGGCGAAGACGTAAAGGCCGACGAGGAAGGCTCCCGGCACGTAGACCAGAGACATGAGCCAGGGACGGCGGCGGCGGTTCTCGTCGGCAAAGGCGAGCGCGAAATGCACGAAGAGCGCAGGTTGCAAGCCCTCGGCGACGATGTTGCACCAGAAGATCGTCTGGTCGAAGGTGTTGAATTCGCCCGTGTACTTGAACGAGTAGAGAACGAAAGAAGCAAGGCAGAAAAGATAAAAATGCGTGGAGTGCGGGGCGGTCCAGCGCCGGAAAAGAACGTAGAGGCCAATGAACAGGTAGACCAGAGCGATGAGCCGGAAACCCTGATTGAAGCTGCGATCCTGCACGTCAAGGATGACGGGAATTTCGAGCTTCACGCCGTCGCGCTGGATGGTGTAGTTGATGGTGTTGTAGACGCGGGTGGAGAAAATTTCGCGGGAGAGCGTGGCCCAGCGAACCGTGGACACACCATTGGCGCTCAGCAGCAGGTCTCCGGTCTTGATGCCGGCGCGCTCGCCGGGGCCTCCCGGATTGACGCGCTGTGCCTTGAGCCCGCCGTGGGCCTCTACCCACCAAACCCCGTCGGTGGGGGTCTGGAAATTGTTTTCCTGATTGAAGTTGAAAACCGCAAAAACCACCGCCGCCGCCGTAAACAAGGCAAGAAGAACGACCGTGACGCGGGTTTGGAAGGGCCTTTGCATAAAGACAGAAAGACGACAACGCGGCTGAAACGCGAGCTAATCCGTTGTACGCCAATGCAAGTTGATTGCCAGCCTACCCACAAATTTCAGAATTTGAGGGTTAGAAGCAGTATACCTTTTGTTACCAGCCGCATATCACCAAAAAAACAGGTCAGGGATCGGACGATAAGACAGCCCGCATGTGATATCTTATCGAAATCTATGAAATATCATAGATTCATCGCTGGGGGCAGATCCGCTACCTTTTGGCATGAAGCGAAGACCTTAACTGATGCTTTCGTGCTGCTCTTTGGTTCCGTGATGCCGGGCTTCGCGCTTGCTCTCCGGGCGAGTGGCCCAGAGGATTGCGACAAGGAAGATCACAAAGAAGCTGCCAATCGAGATAAACGCCATAGTTATGTCCTCCTGCTCCACCCCCGGAGGGCGGTGGCAACAGCATACCGCAATTGACACACTCCAGGCTGCTCAAATTTCGCACGAAATTCGCCGCTGGCCGACTGTGGCAGAATGAGAAATACCGCTATGAGCATTCGCACCCTGAACCGTCGCGAGGTCTACCGCAATGCCTGGCTTCGCGTTCGTGAAGACCAGATTGAGCGGAGCAACGGAGCAAAGGGCATTTACGGCGTGGTGGAGAAGGACGACTGCGCCGTAATTTTGCCGATTGAAGGCGAAACCATCCATCTGGTAGAGCAGTTCCGGTACACGATCGGGCAGCGGGCAATGGAGCTGCCCCAAGGCGGATGGGAGACCGCCGATGTTGATCCTGAGGAGCTAGCCCGCGGCGAGTTGCGCGAGGAAACCGGGCTGGTGGCCGCGTCGATGGTGAAGCTGGGGACCATTTGGGTGGCGTACGGGTTTACCAATCAGAAGCAGCATGTTTTCCTGGCGACGGGGCTGAAGCAGTCGGCGACCGATCCTGACCCGGAGGAGCACGACTTGGTGGTGAAGACGGCTTCGATTGCCGAATTCGAAGGGATGTTGCTCGACGGGACGATTCAGGACGCGTGCACTCTTGCTGCGTGGGGGTTGTACAAGCTGTGGCGGGAGCAGCGGGGTGCGCGAAGCGTATTTTGACGAGCACAGGAGCTGCGGGCTCGCGAACATTCCAAAGCTACTTCCCGGCCTGCTGGACCATAGCCTCCGCGTGGCTCAGCGAGTTAAGACCGCGCTCCTTTTCGCCCGGTTCGTTATAGTGGATATCCGCAAGGCCGGCGAAGCGGCGGGCCGAGTGGTTGCCGTTTTGGATGTGTTTGTCGAGGCGCTGCTCGAACCCCGACTTACTAATGGCCACCACTGCGGCTTGGGCTTTGGGGAGTTCGTCGTGGAAGTTGGCGATTTCTTCTGTGGCGCGCTCGGGGTGGTAGCCGAGGCGGTCGCCGGTTTGCATGGCGTCGATGAGCGGGTCGGGCGGTGCCGAGGCGGGCCAGGTCTGCTGAAGAGCGTCGTATGCACCCCGCAGTCGGGTCATGGCGCCAGCGAATCCGTCGAGTTCACTGCGGCGTGCAACTGATCCCGGGGCGCGGCGGATCTCGATGACGACGCGCGAAGCGGTGCTGAAGCTGGGCGTGGGGATGACGGTGGTCAGCGTGTTGCCGATGAAGCTCCAGCCGGAGCGGCCGGCCTGTGCCTGCGGGATGGGTTTGCCATCAACGGTGACGGAGGCGGGTGGCCAGTCGGCGGGGAGGCGAAGTTCGTACCCGCGCGACTTGAGCATACTCGGGAAGCTGCCTTCAACCGGGCCGATTTCGACGCGAAGCGTGTCACCAGATTCAATAGCGTGGATGGGCGTTCGCGTGAAGACTCCGCGTTGGTAAAGGACGGAGACGCCACTGTCTTCATAGAGCGAATAGTGTGAGCTTTCGCCGGGGTTCAGCGGCCAGATATTGACGATCAGCGGATTGACGGGCTTCTGGCCGGTGTAAAGCATTGCCGGCTGCATGAGGACGATGGCGCCGGCACGGAGATAAACCGGAATCTGGTCGATGGAGAAGCTGCGGTCGATCGTGGTGGGGCCGGTGAAATGCTTGCCGGTGGGCCGCTCGATCCAGTCACCCGGCGGAAGCCAGATTTTTTCTGTAGCCAGGCCGGTTTGGGGGTCGACGGGCGAAGTGACGGGTGCGGCCAGCATTTGGCTGCCGAACATGTACTCGTTTTTGCTGGTGTAGGCGGCATCCTCGTCGGGCCAGTCGTAGTAGAGCGGGTGGAGAAAGGCTACGCCAGTGTCGTAGGTGCGGCGCGCCTCAGTGTAGATATAGGGCTGCATCGCCATGCGGAGCTGGTAGGTGGTGCGCAGGATGGATGAGTAGGGTTCGGGGTAAGCCCAGATGCGGCGTTCAGATTCGGGATTTTTCGTGGTGTGGGTGCGCAGGATTGGACTGAAGGCGCCGAATTGCACCCAACGCGTGAAGAGTTCAGGATCGACGGCGCCGGGCATGTGGCCGCCGATATCGTGACTCCAGTAGGCGTAGCCGACGTTGGCGGCAGTTGCGGTGAACCAGGGCTGAAAGGCAAGCGAAGGCCACACGGAAATCACGTCGCCGGAGAAGCCTATTTCATAGCGGTGATTGCCGAGTCCGCCCCAGCGATGGAAAAGCAACGGCCGTTTCCCTTCGCGCTGCTGATCGGTGAAGTGCAGATAGTTCAGCCACCACGTATTGTTGACGCCGGGCATTTTGGTATTGGGCTGCTGTTGCCAGTCGAGCCACCAGAAGTTGATGCCCTGCCTTTCAAGCGGGTGCAGGACGAGCTTGAAGTAGTTCTCGGCCCATTTTTTATTGGTGGGCTCGAACGGCACGTACTTTTTGGTCGCCGGGTCGATGCCCATGGCGCGGGCCATCGCCGGATAAGCGGCTTCCCAGGGCTGAATGCCGGAAGCAGGATGCAGGTTGAGCGTGACCTTCAGACCTTGTTCGTGAATGTGTTTGAGGAAAGCCGTGGGATCGGGAAAGAGCAGCTTGTTCCATGTGTAGCCGGTCCAGCCGAGGTCCTGACCGGACTGATCAACCTCGCCCCTCGCTTTGAGCTGCTCCCTGTTAATATGCCAATCCATATCGATGACGAGAACGTTGAGGGGTGTGTCGTTTTCCTGGAACCCGCGAACGAGCTGATCGAGTTCCTGGTCGCTGTAAGCCCAGTAGCGCGACCACCAGATGCCAAAGGCGAACCGCGGCGGCAGCGGAATACGGCCCGCTACGCTGACGAAATCGGCGAGCGCTTTGCGGTAGTGGTGGCCGTAACCAAAGAAGTACCAGTCAGTGTAGGAGCCGGGGCGCTCATACTCGGGACGCTCCATCACCCAGGGCCACGGACTTTTTTCGCCCTGGAGAAAGCGAAAATCAGCGGAGTCGAACAGGGGGCGAGTGGAGTCGTCGACGAGATCCCACCCCGCGCGCGAAACGAGACCCTGGCCGATCGGCAGCTTCGTAGACAAAGCCGGCCCCTGCCCTTCGAGCACCTTGTCGCCCAGCGCGCCGTCGAGAGTGCGCGTGGTACCGAGGAGGTTTTCAGGGTTGGGCATGCCCGGGTGCCAGACCATCTTTTTGTTCTCGACGGTGAGTGTGATCGAGAGATTTTCTGGAGTGAAACCCTTGTCGGCGTTGGGCGCGAGGTCGTAGGTGAGATCGAGCGCGCTGGTCCGGATCGTCAGGCGCTGGGTGCCGTTCATTCCCATCACCGAGTGCTCGAATTTGGGCACAGGGAGGCGGCGGCTAATAAAGACGAAAGAGGCGTGATCTTCGAATTTGCCAGTGGCAGACCACTCCATGCGGATGAGCTGCGGAGTGAGCACCGTGAAACGCGCGTGACCGAAAACAACGACAGCTTTTGGATCAGCAACCGGGTTATTCATGCGCTGGGCGGCGCCGCTTGCAACGGCGCGATCAGCCGGCTGTGCATGTCCGCCAGGCGCGATTGTAAATGCGAAGAGCATGCAGACCGCAGCGGAATGCCAATCTGATAGGTGCATGAATTCCTCGGTTCCTTTTCACACAAAGCCTAGCATGGCGCGGGATGTGCGGAAAGGAACAAGGAAGAGTGCGGCGCGCGAAAACGGCGGGTTGCATTGCATCTGCGAGCGCCAGATGGAGTTTGCTTTGAGTTGTCGGGCGAGCATCGCACCGACCGGGCTGCGAATGATACGGTACAGCATCGATTTGGTTATAGAGGGCAGCGAGTCTCTGTGGCACCGGAAGGCGAAAGAAAAGCAAGTCGTCCACCCTCCAACCCGAGTGCGCTTTCATGGACCGGCCAGAAATATATCTCCCAGCGTTCCTGGCACGGTCCTCAAGATGCAGCGTGAATTTCAGCCGTCGGCTTTTATCCGGCTTACTTTTCGATCGGTGCGCCGACCAGATTGCCCCACTCCGTCCACGAACCGTCGTAGTTCTTAACGTTCTTGTAGCCCAGCAGATATTTCAAGGCAAACCAGGTATGCGAGCTTCGCTCTCCGATGCGGCAGTAGGCGATGACTTCGCGATTTCCGTCAACACCTTTGCCTTCATACAGCTGCTTTAAGGCATCCGCCGACTTGAACGTACCATCCTCAGCGACCGCTTGCGACCACGGAACATTGGCCGCGCCCGGGACATGACCACCGCGCTGCGCTGTTTCCGACATTCCCGGAGGTGCAATGACCTTGCCCGTGAACTCATCCACCGAGCGCACATCCACGAGTGACGCGGCACTTCCCTTCTGGAGTGTTGCGGCAACCTGCGGCTGATACGCACGAATGGACTCATCCGGCGCACCCGCATGATAGGTTGTCGCCGTAATCTTGGGCACGTCGGTTGTAAGCGGTCTGTTTTCCGCAACCCACTTCTTGCGTCCCCCATTAATCAGCCGAGCGTCCTTGTGTCCGTAATATTTCAACTGCCACAAGGCATATGCCGCAAACCAATTGTTGTTGTCTCCGTACAACAGAACTGTGGTGTCATTCGAGATGCCCGACTTCCCCAGGAGATCCTCGAGGGCGGACTTTCCGATCAGATCACGCCGGACGCCATCCTGCAGTTGCGTTTGCCAGTTCCATCCCACAGCCCCGGCAATATGTCCCTGCGAGTAAGCGGAAGTATCTACATCCACTTCGACCAGGCGGACGTTCGGATCATTCTGATGCGTCGCAGCCCATTCGGTGGTAACCAATACCTCCGGATTTTTGTAATCAGCCATTGAATCTCTCCTTTTCATGTTGAACTATCGTTCTGCGCAAAAAACCCACCGGCCAATGCATCTCTGGCGGTGGGTCTTGAAATACTGAGCTTGAATGAACTCTTTAGAAGCTCGGCGGGAACACACCAGGACGCATACGTCTATCGCACCTGCAACAACAGCCTTGTGCGAAATCCTGAGTGTGAATTGCCATATGTATCTAGCGTACGCCACGCACTATCGGACCGCAACCCGACCAGTTCGGAAGCCTCGTCTTTTAGAATCTGTCCAGAAACTAACGGTGAGCGTCTCAGGAGCGGGTGATCACCGCCGCCAGCAGATTGCCTTCGGTGTCTATCGCGACGTGGCAGCATCATCGTGTTATGGGTGGGTAGGCACAATCCCCGACCCGCTGACTGCTTTCCCGCTGCTTGCTGTTTATGTCAAGCCCCATTCCATCGTAAGCAGCACATTATCAAGGACTTGACCTATGCCCGTGAACCCCGCCCAAATTGGTACACTGGAAGTAGGGCTGCTGTCTTTAGCAGCTCACAGCCCGCGTCACACATTAAGTATTTTACTTTCTATATTATGGAAATAAGTGCGGTGTTATCAACAATCTTTGCTCCAAGCCAGAGTTAAGTCATTTGGAATCAAGATCAACTTGGGAAATTTTCCATCGTTCCATCGATCCAGCGGCCAGCTGCAGGTTGCACTCGCCGGACCAACCAGTCCCATCCAACCCGCAGGAGGCTCAAACCGTGACCGCGATTCCAACTCACCCCTGGCAGGCCGCTGAAAACCTCACTCCCGAGGCCCTCGAAGCCTGGGTCAAGAACCGTCTCGACCGCCTCCAGCGGGCACTCGACCGCCTCCTCGCTGAACCCGATCCGCGCACCCTGGAAAATACCCTCCGCCCCTACGACGACGCCGTCGCCGAGCTCGTCGCCACCGGCTCTCAGATCGGCCTTCTCGACAGCGTCCATCCCGACAAGGCCATCCGCGACACCGCCCAGGCCCAGGCCCAGCTCATCGCCCAGGCCGGAGTCAACCTCGCTCTCAATCAGCCCGTCTACCAGGCCCTCAACCAGATCGCCGCCGAAAGCGCCGATTCTGCCACCCAACATTATTTAGAGCGCACACTGCTCGAGTACCGTCTCGCCGGAGTCGACAAGGACGACGCCACCCGCGCCCGCCTGAAAGAGCTGCAGGACAAAGCCACTCTCCTCGCCCTCACCTTCAGCCGCAACGTGCAGGACGGTGGCAACGCCGTGACCATAGATGACCTGGAGGAGCTCGACGGCCTCCCAACCGATTTCCTCGAATCCCACCAGCCGGACAAAAGCGGGATCATCACTCTCACCACCGACTTCCCCGACTACGTTCCCGTCATGACTTTCGCCCGGTCCCACGACCTGCGCCTGCGCATGTTCCTCGCCTACAACACCCGCGCCTACCCTGCAAACCGGCAGATTCTCCTCGACCTGCTCGCCATTCGCAAGGAAGTCGCCCAGCTTCTCGGCTTCCCCAACTGGGCCGACCTCGCCACCGCCGACCAGATGATGGAGTCCGCCGCCAACATGCAGGCGTTTTTGGACGAGCTCGACCAGGCCTCCCGCGCCGGAGCCGAAAAAGAGTACGCCCTGCTCCTCGAATTCTCACAGCAGAAGCAGATCGACGCCGCCAGCCGCGGCTACTGGCTCGAACAGTATCGCCGCTCCGCCTTCGACTTCGACTCCCAGTCCGTTCGCCCCTACTTCCCCTACGACCGCGTTCAGCAGGGAGTTCTCTCGACCGCCGCCCGTCTCTTTCAGGTTGAGTTCCGCCCCGCGCCCTCGGCCGTTGCCTGGCATCCCGACGTCGCCGCCTACGATGTCTACGACCACGACACCCACATCGGCCGCTTCTATCTCGACATGCACCCGCGCGACGGCAAGGACAAGTGGTTCTCCGCTCACCCACTCATTCCCGGCATCCTCGACCACCCCGCGGGCCGTCGGATTCCCGAAGCCGCCCTCATCTGCAACTTCCCCGGCGGCAAGCCCGGAGACCCCGGCCTCATGCAGCACTCCGACGTCGTGACCTACTTCCACGAGTTCGGTCACCTCATGCACGCGCTCCTCGGAGGCCACCAGAGGTGGGCCGGAATCAGCGGCATCGCCACCGAAGGCGACTTCGTCGAAGTCCCCTCGCAAATGCTCGAGGAGTTCTTCCGCGACCCGCGCCTGCTCGCCACCTTCGCCCATCACTACCAGACCAACGAGCCCATCCCCGCCGAGCTGGTCCTCAAAATGAATCGCGCCGGGGCCTTCGGACGCGCCGACTCTGTCCGCACCCAGCTCTACTACACCACCTGCTCGCTCCAAACCCACACCGAAGACCCGGCCACTCTCAACCTCGACGACCTGTTTGAAAGCCTCTATACCCGCTTCCTGCCTTATCAGTGGATCAGCGGCAACCGCATGTACGCCGCCTTCACCCACCTCATCGGATACTCGTCCAACTACTACACCTATATGTATGACAAGGTGATCGCGCTCGACTTCTTCGCCCAATTCTCGAAAGCCAGCCTCGCCAAAACCAACCTCCTCGACTCGCCTATCGCGATGAAGTACCGCCGAACCGTCCTCGACCCCGGAGGCTCCCAACCCGGCAAAGAGATCGTCCAGAGGTTTTTAGGCCGACCCCAATCCACCGAACCCTTCACCAACTGGATCGGCGAAGAATTCCAACCCGCGCCGGCCGTGTACGACTGAAGTTCGCCGGTTTCGGTAACTTGACCGGACCGGCCTCCCGCCTCCGTCAGGCCAGCAGCGGTAATATTCGACAGCAGCGTCCGAATACCTGGAGCTATAGCGGTTCTCCAGTTGATGTATGAGGGGGACGCGGTGCCTTAAAGTGGCTTTTTCTTAAGAAAAAGCCACCTTGTACATTGCTGGAAACCCCGCAGAAACTGGGGACCCGCCTTAGACCGATTCTGAAAACAGTCACTGCTACACGTCGAGCCGGTTGGAGGCTGCAACACGGCTGTACCAGAATCCCGAATCCTTGATTCTGCGCTCTTGGCTTCGGAAGTCTGTATAGATCAAGCCGTAACGCTCTGTATAACCGTCCGCCCACTGGAAGTTGTCCAGCAGAGTCCATGCATGGTAAGCACGAACACGTGCACCATCGGCTATCGCTCGGACGAGTTCAGCAAGCACCTGGCGATACCATTGAATTCGTCGCGTGTCCGGTATGCGGCCGTTATCTTTGTCGTATGGCGCGTCAAGATAACCACACCCGCTCTCTGTTATCTCAATGATTGGGTAGTTGTACTCCTTCGAAATCTGGGTGACCAGGTCGTAGATGCCTCGGGGCCATATCTCCAATCCAGACTCCGTTAGCGGACCCTCGGTGGGCATCGCAGCGCGAATCCCCGTATAGGGATCGCGCGCGCATCCGCTATCAGACTCAATCTCAGTTCCACTGAAGCCGCCGCCAACGCAATGCGCATTGCTTGCATCGGAGACGATGCGGCGTGTGTAGTAATGAAAGCCCACCCAGTCCAGCGGCGCATAAAGAATCTTCTCGTCGCCTGGCTTGAATCCCATGATCTTGTACGGAGTCTCACCAACAAATGCGTTCGGATAGTGGCCCGTCATAGCAGCTTCAAGAAAGAACACGTTGTTCATGGCATGGTACCGCGCGGCTGCTGCGCGATCTGCCTCGGAATTCGTCTTCGGGTATGCTGGAGCCATCTCATAAGCACTGCCCACGGTTGCCTTCGAAGATGCCGCCTTAACAGAGCGCAACGCTTCTGCCTGCGCCAGTGCGATCGTGTGTGCTGCTTTCAGAAAGTCTGGGAAGCTGGTGCGGCACGGCGGAAATGTACCGGCGGCATAGCCCATAAAAGCTATTGCCCACGGCATATTGAATGGGGCCCACACGGTAATTCGATCGCCGAGGTGCTTGGCAAGAATACCGGCATAATCCGCATAGTACCCAGCCAGATCCCGGTTTGGCCAGCCTCCTCGGTCCTCCAGTGCTTGTGGAAGATCCCAGTGGTACATCGTGCACCAGGGGCGAATTCCTGCCGCAAGAAGTGTGTCGGCCAATCGGCTGTAGTGATCTATCCCCTTCATGTTGGGCGCGCCAATGCCGGTAGGTTGAATTCGCGGCCACGAGATTGAAAAACGGTAGCTCGTCAGATTGAGGCGTTTGGCCAGTGCGATGTCCTGCGGATAACGATGATACTGATCGCAAGCAACATCTCCTGTCACCGCGCCCCGCACCTTGCCAGGCGTATGCGTGAACTTGTCCCAGATCGATTCGCCTTTGCCGTCTTCGTTCCATGCTCCTTCCACTTGGTACGAAGCAGTAGCGGCGCCCCAGAAAAAGTGCTCCGGAAAGCGCGCTCTTTGTATTTCCGACTCCGGCACTAATCCTGGCATTTTGGGCTCTGGTAATAAACCCGGAATTTGATCCGCGGCAGATTGAGCAGCAGCGTGAACATTCTCTCGAACCAGTGCAGCGCCTGCCGCGGCTGCAACAGAACTGGCGACAAATTGGCGACGGTTCATTTCCCATCCTTTCGCTTTTTTCGATATGCCGGGTGCGGATACCCAGGTCCTGCTTTTCGGACCTCGGTCGAACACGCGAGGGGCCGAGCGAGTTGGTAAAGCCGCCCGGCAATCTCCACAAAAATATCCCCCAAACCATGCAGTTGAATTTCCGCAATTCGCTACAATAGAAATAGAGGGTAAAAACAAGAATCACAAACCGCCAAGCGCGGCTTTTTTGCTTTTAGCTCCACTGCAACGAGGGCCCCGGTAAAATCCGCAAGTCATTGATTCTCAATAAGGTCTTCGTAACCCACTTGGAATCAAACAACTACAGAAATATCCGTTCCGGAAGCTGTTTATTTTCAATCAACTGCAAAATCGCCCTACTTTTTTACGAAAAACAGGTGGCCCGCTCAAGCCTGCTTTTGGCTTGAGTGGGGAACTTGAGTGGGGAACATCTCGGCATCAATAGAAGAACGTAAGGTCATACGCCTTGCTTTTCGGCAGGTACACAGCACGGAACCCTTTGGGATAGCGGACGTGAGCGGCAGGCTCGATCCCCTGCGGAACCGGCAGCGAAAACGAGTGCTTCTGGAGCAGAAGTGCGGTCGTGAGCATGGGCTCGAAGAAGATCGGCTTCGCGTCGTAGTAGCCGAGCAACAAGGAACCTTTCCAGGGAGTCTTGCGGTTGAAGTCGGTGTCTGGGGCGGCATGCATCCCCATATCGGGGATGCACGCCCCCACAACCTTGCCAAGGTTCGGCACACTCTCGTCCGGCGGCAGAGCGTATCCGGCGGGTACGGCCCGCGGTTTGACTGTATCTTTGCAGGTGATTTCGTCTACCTTCCGCTCCGGAATGACGTAAAAGTGGAAGTCGAAATGCGGAACCATATAGGGGGCTGGCCCGTGTCCGTGCACCTCCCAGTAGATGTTGGCGTAAGTGAAGCCCGTCTGCTTTGCGACGACCGGCGCAAAGGGAACGTTCAGATCCGCCTTAGGCGGCCACGACATGTGAACAACAGCCGGAGCATCTTCAATCATGGCGACGGGCACCCTCAGGGTGAACTCGGTAATCCTCCCGGCCCGCATCCGGTAAGACGTACAGATATTCGCGCCGAACAGCGGAGCGCACGACCCTGCGGCGGTTTTTCCCGCCCGTGCCGGCGCGCTGCCCGCAAAAGCTGGCACGGTGGCCACCCCAAGTGCAAGACAGAACACACCACGCAGCATCAACCTAACATTCATGATGTCCCCTCAGACAGAATTAATATTTTGGCCTGTTGATGGCTGCGAGTATATGCTTCTTTGCGGTCAAACGGGAGAGAAATGCGATTAGCGGGGAAATGCGAGCGAGACTAGCCCCGCTCAGGCGCAAGACGCTTTGAGCAGGCCACCCGCCACATACTTCAGAAGTATGACCGCTTGCCTATTTACGCCAGTAGTTGTTCGCCGCGGCAATGGTCTGGAATTCGATAGCCACCACTTGGCCGGCAGCGATCAGGCCCTCTGGGTCGGTCGCGTAGTTCGGCCGCCCGGCCTTAAGCAGGTCAAGATCCTGCTGGATGTTGTGGATCGTGTGACGAGCCAGGGTCATCGCAAGCGCGCGGCCCTCCTCCGGCGTAGCGGTAATCAAGGTTCCGCCTGGAACAAGAACCAATCCTTCGTCGGGTACACGATTCATAGCATCCTCCTGAATTTCCATCCTCACCAGTCTAAGACGATTCTGCGGCTCGCGTTGATCCCCGAATTTGTAGACTGGAAGGGTGGACCAATTTTCGTCGAGGATCGCCGCCCGCCGCGCCGGGCTTACCTTTCATTGGCGCAACAGAACGGGCAACCTGCGGATTCTGGCGGATTCTATGGATTGCCATTCGACTGGAGGAGCAACATCGTGATTCTCATTACCGGCGCGTCGGGGCGCATTGGGCGGCGGGCAGCTGAGTTGCTCCATGCAGAAGGTCAGCCGTTACGCCTGATGTCGCGGAACCGGAGACTGTCGGTAGAGATGAGTGGCGTGGAGGTGGTCTTCGGAGATTTCGAGGATGAGGCTTCCCTGCGTGAGCCGTTCAAGGGCATTTCGACCGCGCTGATTATTTCCGGCATGGCCCTTCCCGGCAAGCGCGCATTGACGCACCGCAACACATTTCGCGCGGCGGCCAACGCGGGTGTCGAGCACATCGTTTACCTTTCACTGCGGGGATCGTCTCCGACCTCTCTCTTCCCTTATTGCAGGGACCACTTTACGAGCGAGGAATTTCTCGTCGAGGTGAAGGTGCCGTACACCTCGCTTCGGATCGGCTTCTACATGGATATGTTCCTCGACAAGATCGACGCGAAGGGGGTACTTCGCGGGCCCGCCGGGGAGCACCCGGGTGCGTTTCTCTCGCGTGAAGATGCGGCCCAGGCTGCGGCTCAGGCGGCAATCCGGCAGCCAGGCGGACGGCCCGAGATTACCGGACCGGAATTGCTCAGCTTTGAGGATGTTGCGCGGGAGCTGTCTCTTGCGACGGGCAAACAGTTGCAGTACGAAGACGAAACCTATGAGGACATGCGTCTGCGCCTCAGCCATGCCGGCTTGCCGGAGTGGGTTCAGGAGCTTGAAGTAAGTTGGCGTGAAGCCTTCGCGGCAGGGGAGCAAGCGCCGGTGACGGATGGGTTCAACCGCCTGGTGGGCCACGCTCCCCTGACCTTGCTTGAGTATTTTTCAAGGTTCCCAGCGCTGACAAAGAACCTTGCAGTGGACGCGCCGCCGTTGAAGCCTTCGTAGCCCTGCAGGCATCGACGGTTTGCAAGCTCGCTCATTTGCGACCGCGCACCGTATTGCCGGAGCCGGCAAGAAACTTGGCGTTCCCATGGAGTTTGTCGCGGGCGAAGAGGCCAAAATGCTGAAAAAAATCCGGCGGCATCGGTGCGTGGTTTGGGACGCGCAAAAGGCCGGTGCCCAAGCTCATGGTCACGCCACTAGGCATACTATGCCGCTTCTCCGCAAAAGCCTGCCGGCAAGCCCTTGCTCATGGCCGGCTATCGTGGAGCATCTGGCCCTTGTCACTCGATACTTACCACCTTCAACGGCAAGAAGAGGGTTACGGCTGTGCCGCGGCCGCTGTTGGACTGAGAGCTTCGGATGCTAATCCGACCTTCGTGCCGGCGCATGATCTCAGCACTCATCCACAATCCAAGACCGCTTCCTCCAATGCCCTTGGTGGAAAAGAAAGCTTCAAACATCCTCCCTTGCGTCTCCTGGTCCATCCCAATCCCGGTGTCGGCGATTGTAAGTACGAGTCCCTTGCGGCCTGTCTTCCAGTCCGTGCCCTCGCGGCTTCGAACAATGAGCCGGCCTCCAATCGGCATGGCATCGATAGCGTTCGAAATGATGTCTCCCAGAACCTGGCGCATGTCTCCTTCGAAACACTCAATAGGTTGGCTGGCTCGGTCACGCTTCCCAACAACGATCCCGGAGTTCCTTAAGCGTGCCTCGAACACAGTCAATGTCGTCGAAAAAAGGTCGCGACTTGTGACAGCTTGCGGGCTCGATGTTTTGTGAAAGCCAAGCGTCTGATTTGCAATCGCAGAAACGCGGCGAAGTTCTTGATCGGCCTGGTCCAACCAGTCCCTGATCTGTCCATTCTCGATTTCCTGCCGGGAGAGGTAGAGGAGATTGGTGACTGCCTCAAGCGGATTGTTGATGCCATGCGCCATGCTCGACGCCAGCCGCCCGACCGCCGCGAGCTTCTCAGTCTGAATCAATGCCGAGGCCGCCCTCTCATTCTCAATCAATTGCAGTCTGGCTTCGAAGAGCGACATAACTTGTCGAGAGAGCGCCTGCAGTGCCTTGATCTGCGCAACGGAAAGCTCGCGCGGCTTGGTGTCAAACACGCAGACGGTACCGAGAATGTGTCCGTTGGGAGCAATCAGGGGCGCGCCAGCGTAAAACCTGATCCTGGGACCACCCAGAACGAACGGATTGTCCGCGAAACGAGCATCGTCCAATGTGTCCGGAACGATCAGGGGTTCGGGATCCAGAAGAGCACACGCACAGAACCCGTCAGCTCTGCCGGTCTCATTTGTGCCAAAGCCAAGCTCCGACTTGAACCATTGGCGGTCCCTGTCCACCAGCGTAATTGTCGAGAACGGAGTTCCGCAGATATACGACGCCAGCGCAGTCACATCGTCGTAGCCTTGCTCCGGCTGAGAATCGAGAATGGAATACCGGTACAGCGTCGCAAGACGAGCGGCATCGTCTTCTGGAATGGGTGCGGTAAACATGAAATCTCGATTCATTAGATCAGGTCTGCCGGACAACGTACACTCGCCTGCTGCAAGGTCCACGAATTAGATCGACATATGTTTGGCCACAACGCAGCCCGCGCCGGAGATCTCCCAGAGTTTGACATCAGAGAAGCCGCCCACCATATGGGTGCCCGCGCTATCGCAATCCAGCCACCGCGGCGTATAGTTTCCAATGAAGTTTCAGGAGCATCACCCTAAGTATCGCCGGAGAAGTTCCATGCAGTCTTCGCCGTCCCGCTTCCTGATTGCCCTCTCACTCTCCGGCCTCTGCTTCGCGCCCTCGCTCCAGGCCCAGGCTCCCGACGCCAGCGCCAAAACCGCGAAACAATCAGCGCCAGCCGTTTCCAATCCCGACTCCCAGATCAGTCCCCAGGCCGAAGCCAAAGTCATCGCCAACCTCCAGGCCCGCAATTACGCCGCCGCCCTCACCGGTGCCAAGGCCATTCTCACCGACCATCCCACCAGTTCCAAAGCCAACAAGCTCGTCGGAGTTATCTTTCTCGACCAGCAGAAACCTTCCGACGCCCTGCCGTATTTCCAAAAGGCGCTCCAGCTCGCGCCCAATGATGCCGGCGTCCACGGCCTCCTGCTTCAGGCCTACGCCGAGTCGGGAGACAAGGCCGGCCGCGACAAGCAGCGCGCCATCCTGCGTCGCTACCACAGCGACGGCAAGCATCCCGAGTTTGCCCAGATTCCCAGCTATCTCATCGAGACCATTCCCGTCGGCAATAAGATCATTCAGGCAGCCGAGTTCTACCAGCCCACGGGCGAGTTCCACTTCTACTACCGCTTCAACATCTTCGACTCCGCCGGACACATCCAGAGCTTCATCGCCCTCGAATCCGACGACGCCGATCAGGTGCTCTACGCGCAGCAGAACCCCAAACAGGCCGCCGCCGGCCAACGCCGATTCTCGCTCGACGGCTATTCCAAAAGTGCTGACGGCCATGTAATTCAGGCCCTCTACACCTTCTACGACGGCAAACCCACCTACGACAACGTGCGCGCTCTGGTCATCAAGCTAGTCCAGTCGGGAAAGTCCCCGGTCGCCGCCACATCGACGAGCGCGGACAGGTAAGCTCCCTGCTGCATTCGCGGTGGCGCGACACCGATCGTCGAAGATCGGGATATGTTCTCGCCCACAAGGATTTAGTAAATCGTTTGACTGTCGCGCATTCCAGAAACTACGATGAACTGAATCTCACCGCCTGCATTTCCACAGGCCTAAATACACAAGGAGAAGCCCCAGCTCATGAATTCCAGAATCCTGCTTCAATCCGCGACCGCGCTCCTCGCCCTTTCCGTCATCGGCGCGCCCGCCCTTCGCGCTCGCGGCCAGGAGCCGCCCAAGCCCGCGGTGCAGCACCATCCCTGGGACAACAAGTCGCTCTCCCCCGACCAGCGCGCCGACATGGTCCAGAAGCAGCTCACTCTTGCCGAGAAGATCCAACTCGTCCACGGCGTCGGCTGGGAAGAACTCTCTTCCGGTGCGCACCTTCCTCCCGGCGACAACGGAGGAGCCGGCTTCGTTCCCGGCATCCCGCGCCTCGGCATTCCCCCTGTCAACCAGGCTGACTCCGCCGTCGGCGTTGCCCTCTCCGCGGCCGCGGGCCGCTACTCCACCTTGCTGCCCTCCACGCTCGGTGCCGCCTCCAGCTGGAACCCCAAAGCCGCGCAGCTCTACGGCAACGTCATTGGACGCGAGCTTCGCGCCCAGGGCTACAACATGTCCATCGGCGGAGGCATGGACATCACCCGCGAGCCACGCGACGGGCGCAACTTCGAATACGCCGGCGAAGACCCGCTCCTTGCCGGAACCATGACCGGAAACCTCGAAAAGGGCGTCAAGGCTGAGCACATGATGAACGACATCAAGCATTACGCCTTCAACGATCAGGAAACCGGGCGCACCGTCTACAACGCCGAGATCAACAAGCGCGCCGCCCGCGAAAGCGACCTGCTCGCCTTTCAGATCGCCGTCGGCATCGCCAAACCCTCCGGCGTCATGTGTTCCTATAACCTCGTCAACGGCGACCACGCCTGCGAAAACGACTGGCTCCTCAACGAGGTCCTCAAAAAGGACTTCCACTTCAAGGGATGGGTGGTGTCCGACTGGGGCGGCACGCACTCCACCGTCAAGGCCGCGCTCGCCGGACTCGATCAGGAAATGCCCGGTGACCAATACTTCGGCCCGGCCCTCAAGAAGGCCGTCGAGGACGGCCAGGTTCCCATGTCCCGCCTCAATGACATGGATCATCGCATCCTCCGCAGCATGTTCGCAGCCGGAGTCATTGACTATCCCGTCGATCCGCGCTCCGTCGTCAATCCATTTCAAGGCCGCCGCGACGCCGAGCACATTGCCGAACAAAGCATTGTGCTCCTCAAGAATGAAAGGGGCATCCTGCCACTCGACGCCGGTTCCATCCATTCCATCGCCCTCATCGGCTCCCATGCCGATGTAGGCGTGCTCTCCGGCGGAGGCTCCGCGCAGGTCGACGCCCCGGACGGCAATGCCGCCCATCCGCACCCCGGCGCTGCGGCCTGGGGAGAAACCGTCTACTTCCCCTCTTCGCCGCTCCGCTACATTCGCAAACACGCGCCCAACGCCAAGGTCGAGTTCAATCCGGGTACCGACAACGCCTCCGCCGCGGCCTTCGCCAAAACCGCCGACGTAGCCATCGTCTTCGTCAACCAGCCCATGCACGAGGGCATGGACCGTCCCACGATCTCACTGCCCGATAATCAGGACGCACTCGTCTCCGCCGTGGCTGCGGCCAACCCCCACACCATCGTCGTCCTCGAAACCGGAGGCCCCGTCTCCATGCCCTGGGTCAACAGCGTGCAGGGCATCGTCGAAGCCTGGTACCCCGGCATCGGTGGCGCGCAGGCCCTTGCCAACCTGCTCTTCGGAACCGTGAACTTCACCGCCAAGCTCCCCGTCACCTTCGCCAAATCCGACGCGGACCTGCCGCATCCCGAAGTCCCCGGCATCAACCTCAAGCCCGTCCCGCATCAATTCACCGTCACCGTCAACGGCAAAAAGGTCACCCGCACCGTGAAGGAACTCCCGACCTTTGACGTGAACTACAACAAGGCCGGCGCGGCCGTCGGCTACAAGTGGTTTGAGGAGCAGCACATTCAGCCGCTATTCCCCTTCGGCTTCGGGCTCTCCTACACCACCTACAAATATTCCGATCTGAAAGTTGATTCAGACGGACACACCGCTACGCTCACCATCGCGAACACCGGCCAGCGCGCCGGCGTTGAAATCGCCCAGGTCTACGCCGAGCTGCCCTCAGCAGCCGGCGAACACTACCGGCGCCTGGTTGCCTTTGACCGGGTCAACCTCGCCCCCGGCGAATCGAAAACCGTAACCATGGACCTCAACCCGCTCTGCCTCTCCATCTACAACGTGCAGAAGGACGCAATGGAGGAGCTTCCGGGCGAATACAAAATCCTCGCCGGACCCTCCTCCGCCAACACGCCACTCACCGCAACCTTCACCAAGTAAGCGCCAAAGCAGCCTTCAACAAAAGGGAGCGCACCCACGCTCCCTTAGTTTCATGCGCCGAAGTTGCGTGTGCCCGTCCGGCAAGGACCGCCCGCCGCGCATCGGGGTCCCCAACATACGATCTTTGCATGTTGGGGTGGTATGGCGCCGGCAGAGGCATTCTTGATTTTCCAGTTGACATTCTTTCAAATTGTATTAATGTATTAATACAGTGTTCGTAAGAGTCCATTCCGCTTCGGGTGTTCCCCTCTATCTGCAGATCGAGTCGCAGGTCAAGCAGGCCATCGCCGCACAGGCCATTCGGCAGGACGATCCGCTGCCGCCGGTCCGCAAGCTGGCCGCCGAGCTGCGTGTCAATCCCAACACCGTGGCCCGCGCTTATCAGAACCTGGAGCGCGACGGAGTCATCCGCACCGTGCAGGGCGGAGGCTGCTACGTCAACGGCCAGGCCCCGCGCCTGCTGAAGCCCGAGAAAATCCGCCGCCTTCGGCCGCTGGCCGCGCAGTTGGCCGTTGAGGCCTCGCAGTTGATGCTCCCCCGCGAAGACACTATGCGGCTTCTCGAAGAATCCCTGAATGAACTGGAGAAGCAGCCATGAGCAATGGAGGAACAACCATGAGCGATCTGGCCATTGAAACCCACGCGCTCGGAAAACGATACGGCAACCTCGCCGCTCTCGACCGCGTCAACATGCACGTCGAGCGCGGCTCCATCTACGGCTTTCTCGGCCGCAACGGAGCCGGCAAGACCACCGCCATCCGCATCCTCGCCGGCCTCGCTGAGCCCACCAGCGGCTCCGCGCGCGTGCTCGGCTTCGAGGCCGGACGCGACCGCATCGCCATCCTCCAGCGCACCGGCTTTGTGATTGAAAAAATGTTGCTGCCCTACATGACCGGCCGCGAGTTGCTGCGTTTCAACCGAGGATTCTTGCCCACCTGGTCCGACGTGAACGCCAAACGCTACGCCGACGCGCTCGAAATCCCCATGGACCGCAAGTTCAAAAAGCTCTCGCATGGCAGCAAGACCAAGCTCTGCCTCCTGCTCGCGCTGGCGCAAAGCCCCGAGCTGCTCATTCTCGACGAGCCCACCGCTGGCCTCGACCCGGTCGTCACCGACCAGCTTCTCCGCGTCCTGGTCGAAGACTTCGCCAACGACGGGCGCACGATCCTCATGTCTTCGCATCATCTTTCTGAGGTCGAAAAAATTGCCGACTGGGTCGGTATCCTCGACCACGGCAGGCTGCTGCTCGAAGCCCGACTTGATGACATCCGCGCGCGCTACCGCCGCATCCGCGTCGCGGGCGAGCATCTGCCCGCAACTTCGCCCGAGATTCTCACCACCAGCGCCTCTGAAGGCGTCACCGAATACGTGCTCTGCGGCGGAGAAGAAAAATTCCTCGCCGACCTCCGCAACAACGGAGCCATCATTCTCGAAGTGCTGCCCATGAACCTCTCTGAAATTTTTCTTGAACTGGCAGGAAAGGAGACAAACCATGTACCTGTCGAAACAATGGCGTGAAAGCCGCATCCTCTCCGGAATCGCCGTGCTGGCCCTCATCCTGCTGCTCTTCCTCGCCGTCAAGGCCGGCTTCGCGGTCGATACAGTCCACGTCTCGAACGATAACCGAGACGGCTTCCGAATGCTCTTCATACCGCTCTTCTATATTGAGGCGATCCTCGTCGCCTTCTGGGGATGGCTCGCCGCAGGCATCGGAGTCGGCAAAAATCTCGGCGAAGAAAGCGGTTCTTTCCTTCTCACGCGCCCGCGCCGCCGCGCCTGGTTCCTTTGGAGCGACTGGGGCTACGCCATGGTGCAGATCGCCGCCATCATCGTGCTGGCCAACCTCATGATCGGCTTCCTGCTCGCGCACATCCTCGGGCTCCTGCACAGACCTGAAAGCATCCAGCTCGCCGACCACGCCCAACCCATTTCACTTTTCGCCATCATGGCCCTGGTCAGCGTAGGGGTCCTTCTGTTCGCCGGCCTCATTTACGGCCTCACCTACTTCTCCACCATCGTTCTCAGGCGCGCCGCCGGAGTCATGCTCGGAGCCGGCATCCTGGTCGCCTACTTGATTCTCCGCGGCCTCATTGCTCACTACTATCCGTCTGTTCAGCTGCCCAACCTGATCCCGAACCTCTTCAACTTCAACCACAACTCGTTCTACGGCCTGTCCAATAACATTGGCTGGTCCCTGCTGGCCCGCGCAGCCGTCATGATGGCCTTCCCGGTCGCTGCGCAGTTCATCCTCGACCGCTCAGAGATTTAGATCGGCATCGGACCTGGTGCCCCATCCTTTCGCATCTTTTGCGAAAGGGTGGGAAACCGCAGAACGTGACCCAGCACGCGAAGCGAGTGCACCGGGCGTCTAGGACCAATAGCTGCGATCCAGCGTCCGGTACTGAATTGCCTCCGCGATGTGCCCCACGGTCAGCGACGCCGCACCTTCAAGATCCGCGATCGTGCGCGCCACCTTCAGGATCCGATCATGCGCCCGGGCCGTCAGCCCCTGTTGCTGCATCGCGCGCTCCAGCAGCTTCTCGGCATCCGCGCCCAGTTCGCAGAAGGCTCGAATTTGCCGTGTGCTCATCTGCGCGTTGGAATAAATCTTTTCCTTCGCGCTCGAAAATCGCTCCCGCTGCAACGCGCGGGCCTTCAACACGCGCGCGCGAATCACCGCTGAGCTTTCGCTGGCCGCGCCGCCGCGCAACTCGCGATACTGCACCGCCGGAACCTCAATATGAATGTCGATCCTGTCCAGCAGCGGCCCGGAAACCTTCGCTACATACCGCTGAATCAGCGGCAGCGTGCAGTGGCACTCCCGCGACTTGTCATTGAAGTACCCGCACGGGCAGGGATTCATCGCCGCCGCCAGCATGAACGCTGCCGGAAAACTCAGCGACATCGAGGCCCGCGCAATCGTCACGCTGCGGTCCTCCAGCGGCTGCCGCATCACCTCCAGCACATTGCGCGGAAACTCCGGCAGCTCATCCAGAAACAGCACTCCGTTGTGCGCCAGCGAAACTTCGCCCGGCCTTGGAATCGCCCCGCCGCCAATCAACCCCGCGTCAGAAATCGTATGGTGCGGCGAGCGAAACGGCCGCTGTGTCACCAGCCCCGCTTCGGCGTCCAGCACACCCGCCACCGAATGAATCTTTGTCGTCTCCAGCGCCTCGGCAAAACTCAGCGGAGCAAGAATCGAAGGCAGCCGCTTCGCCAGCATCGTCTTGCCCGACCCCGGCGGCCCGATCATCAAAATGTTGTGCCCGCCCGCCGCCGCAACTTCCAGCGCACGCTTGGCCGTCTGCTGCCCGCGCACGTCCGCAAAGTCCAGCGCAAAATGTTGCTGCTCCTCGAGCGCCTCCGCCGCCTCCACGCGAAACGGAGCCGTGTGAATCCCACCATTCCCCGCCGCATTCAGCAGCTCGCGCACCTCATCGAGCGAAGCCACCGGATACACGTTCACGCCCTCGACCACCGCCGCTTCGCGCGCATTCGCTTTCGGAATCACCAGGTTTTTTATCCCGCGCTCGCGCGCCGCGACCGCCACCGGCAGCATTCCCGGAACCGCCCGCAACCCGCCGTCCAGCCCCAGTTCGCCCACCAGCAAAAACTGGCTCAGGTCGCGAATCTGCAACGCGCCGTACGCGCCCAGAATCCCAATCGCCATCGGCAAATCAAACCCCGAGCCCTCCTTCTTCAAATCCGCCGGAGCAAGATTGATCGTGATGTGCGTGGGAGGAATATCGAACCCGGAATTTTTGATCGCCGCCCGCACCCGGTCGCGGCTTTCTCGCACCGCCGCATCCGGCAGCCCAACCGTATGGAAATGGTCCTGGTCCGTCTGCTTCCCGGAAAAATCCACTTCCACATCAATAATGTTTGCGTCAATCCCATACACCGCGGCGCTCAGAGCTTTGAAGAGCATATAGCTTGAAGCATAGGACCCGCACCGCGCAAAGCGGCCAGGGAAAGCGTCCCAAACCGGTCCGCGCACATTCCCGAAGTAACCTGCCGGCTCAATCGCTCAGAACAAATCCGCCAAGCAATGTCGACCATCTTGCGACGTCAATGAGTGAAGTTGTCATCCCGAGCGTTGACGCGCGGCTTTTCGCGTGTCGCAGTCGAGGGACCTACCGTTCGCTCGCTCCACCATGGCCCCCGGACCAGCCAATCCTCCCCCAACCGGACTACACTGTCCTGTGAAAACCAGCCTCTTCGACCTGTACAAAATCGGCATCGGCCCCTCCAGTTCCCACACCATGGGACCCATGCGCGCCGCTCTCCGCTTCGCGCAATCCCTTCAGGACTCCCGCCACCTCAACCGGGTCGCTGCCCTCCGAGCCGACCTCTACGGCTCGCTTGCCCTCACCGGGCTCGGCCACGGAACCGACCGCGCCGTCCTGCTCGGGCTCAGCGGAGAGCAAGCCGCCGCCATCGATCCCGCCACCATCGATCCCAAGCTCGCCGCCATCCGCTCGACAAAAACTCTCCCGCTCCTCGGCCATCACGCCATCCCCTTCAACGAGCCCGAACACCTCCTCTTTCATCGCGACCAGATGTTCCCACCCGGAGCTAAAACCCGCCACCCCAACGGCGTCCGCTTCACCGCCTTCGACGCGGCCGGCAACCCCATCGCCGCTGAAACCTACTTCTCCATCGGAGGAGGCTTCATCCTCGCCGACTCTGAATCCGCGTCCGCAGCTCCCGCAACAGCCGCCGCCCCGCAACCGTATCCGTTCAAGAGCGCAGCCGAGCTGCTCGCCATCGCGTCAGAAAAAAATCTCGCCATCTGGCAAATCATGCTCGCCAACGAATGCGCGCTCCGTCCCCAGTCAACAGATCCCGAAGCCGAAGTCCGCACCGGCATCGCCCACATCTGGAACGTCATGCAGGGCTGCATCGACCGAGGCATCGCCACCGAAGGGATTCTTCCCGGAGGCCTCAACGTCCGCCGCCGCGCCCCGCGCCTCGCCGAGCGCCTCCGGGATAAGGAACGCGAAGGCCAGCCCAGCGGCGACCCATTGGCCCCGCTCGACTGGCTCACCGTCTACGCCATGGCCGTCAACGAAGAGAATGCCGCCGGAGGCCGTGTCGTCACCGCCCCCACCAACGGAGCCGCCGGAGTCATCCCCGCCGTTGCCCGCTACTACCAGACCTTTATCGAAGGCGCGAACGACGAAGGCATCTTGCGCTACTTCCTCACCTCCGCCGCCATCGGAGTTCTTTACAAAGAGAACGCCTCCATCAGCGGAGCCGAAGTCGGCTGCCAGGGAGAAGTCGGCGTGGCGTGCTCCATGGCCGCCGGAGGGTTAGCCGCCGCGCTCAACGGAACCAATGGCGAGGTCGAGCACGCCGCCGAAATCGCCATGGAGCACAACCTCGGAATGACCTGCGACCCCATCGGAGGACTCGTCCAGATTCCCTGCATCGAGCGCAACGCCATGGCCTCGGTCAAAGCCGTCCACGCCTGCCGCATCGCCATGAACGAGCTGGAGGCCCACAAAGTCTCCCTCGACCAGGTAATCAAAACCATGTACCAAACCGGCCTCGACATGCAATCCCGCTACAAAGAAACCTCATTAGCCGGGTTAGCCCTGAACATCATCGAGTGCTAGCCGCACGGTTGGTTTTGTGATCGGATTCCCCGCGTCCTGTTTCGCGCTTTGGAGTTGCTGTAATCGCGGACTGAAGAGATTTGGCAGTAATCTCTTGATCTTTGCGGCGCCCTAAAGAACTTGAATTCTTCCTTGGGTAGCGAAACTGCACCTCACCCCTGAAAAGAATGAAGACAAGCGCCGCACCCAGAACCGCAGGCAAGCCAAAATGTGAAACCAAAGAAGTCAGCTCGATCACTTTTTGAGCCCCTTCTTTTTCGTGTTATTCACGACTAGTACAGGCTTCTTGCTTCTACGTCGAGCAATATCTTCAGCTTTGCGCTTTTCCTTCGTGCCAACAGCCTCCAAAGCGAAGTGGGTTGCCTCCTTAATAAGGCCGGAGAAGTGGTATGCGTTCGTGTCCTGTCCGCCTTTATCCGGCTTAAACCTGTACTCGCGCTTGATAAGGCCGCCTTGCTCCATTTGTGCGATGTGCCTTTGCACCGTGCTTGTGCTGATTCTCATGCACTCAGCTATCGTTGCTTTGGATGGAAAAGGCGGCCTATCGCTAAACCACCAGTGACGGGCAAGGTGCCGCGCGCCCCTCCCAGATCGAACCAGTGCATCGCCTGTCCCACTAGAATCATGTCCGCGGAATCGCCCGCCAGACCGGTCGCCTCTGCCGTCCCATCCACACACTGCAGATCCGGAAACCTGCCCCTCAACCCCTCGCACGCCCCGCGCATCGCCGCATTCGGCTCAACCGCGATCACGCGGTTCCCGTTCTCCAGAAAAATTTCGGACAACAAGCCCGTCCCCGCAGCCACATCGGCAATCACTGTGCCACGAGTCAGCCTGCATTCCCGCCGCAGCACCTCCACAATCGCGTGTGGATATCGCGGCCGATGCTCGCGATACGCCTCCACCCGCGTCGAAAACCGCTCCGTCGACTTCATCTTTCCACAGCCAAAGCGACCGAATTCCCACCGCCCAGGCAAAGCGCCGCCACCCCGCGCTTGGCATCCCGCCGCATCATCTCGTAGATCAGCGTAATCAGTATCCGGGCACCGCTTGCGCCAATGGGATGCCCAATCGCCACCGCGCCGCCGTTCACATTCACCTTCTCCAGCGGAATCCCCAGCTCGCGCGTCACCGCAATCGCCTGGACCGAGAACGCCTCGTTCAGCTCGAACAAATCCACGCTCTCCTTCGACCACTCCGCGCGCTCCAGCACCTTGCGCACGCCGCTCACCGGAGCCATCATCACCCACTTTGGATCGATCCCGCTCGTCGCCTGCGCCTTGATCCGAACCATCGGAGTCAACCCCAACTCGCGCGCCTTCGCCGCCGTCATCACCACCACCGCAGCCGCCGCGTCGTTCACCCCCGGAGCATTCCCCGCCGTCACCGTCCCGTCTTTTTTGAACGCCGGCTTCAGCGCGCGCAGCGCTTCAATGCTCGCGTCCTCGCGAACCGACTCGTCCGCGTCCACCACCGTCGCCACCTGCCCTTTCTTCTTCGTTGGAACCTCGACCGGAACAATCTCCGCCTTGAAGCGGCCTTCGCGTCGCGCCGCCGCCGCCTTGCGATGCGAGTTCAGCGCGTACTCGTCCTGCTCCGCGCGCGAAATCCCGTACTTCTCCGCCACGTTTTCGCCCGTCACGCCCATGTGGTAGTCGTTGAACGCGTCCCACAGTCCGTCGTGCACCATTGAATCCACAACCACCGAATTGCCCATCCGAAAACCGTTCCGTCCCTGCGGCAGCAGATACGGCGCGTTCGTCATCGACTCCATTCCGCCCGCCACCACAATCTGCAAGTTGCCGGTTTGAATCGCCTGTGCGGCGAGCGCAATCGCCTTCAGTCCCGACCCGCAGACTTTATTAATCGTCAGCGCACTCACCTCCGGCGGCAGCCCTCCATAGAGCGCCGCCTGCCGAGCCGGATTCTGCCCCAGCCCCGCCGACACAACGTTGCCCATAATACATTCGTCCACCTGCGCCGGGTCCAGCCGCGCCCGCTTCACCGCCTCGCGCACCGCAATCGCGCCCAACTGCGTCGCCGAAAGCGCCGCCAACCCTCCCTGAAACTTCCCCACCGGCGTCCGCGCCGCCGCAACAATCACAACCTCTTCCATAACTCCCCCATCCTTTGCCTACAGATTCGATGCGTCGCCGCGACACTCGCTTCACTCCCCGCTAAACTCAAAGCAGCGAACCCATGAAGGTATCAGAGAACACCGCCGAGGCACCATCCGACCTTACCGCATGGCCCCACCGAACCACTCCCGTCGCGCCCTGGTGGCACACCGCCATTCTGGTCGCCGTCATCCTCGGCATTTCTGTCCTCAGCACCCTGCAATCTAGGTCCGCTGCCAGCTTCAGTGGAGGCCACCTCAAGCGCTACGCCATCACCATCGCGTGGGAGTGGATACTCGCGCTTATCGCCTGGTGGGGACTCCGCATCCGCCGCACGCCTGTCCGCGAAATCCTCGGCGAGCGCCGCCGCGGCGCCAAAGAATTTGCGCGCGACTTCGGCATCGCGCTCGTCTTCTGGATCATCGCCATCGTCGTCCTCGCCGCTATCGGAGCCTCGCTGCGCCTCGTCCATCTCGTCCACCTGCAGCGGGCCGTGCTTGCCATCGCGCCGCAAACGTTCACGCAAATCGTCGTCTGGCTCGCGCTCTGCGCCACCGCCGGCATGGTTGAGGAGTTCGTCTTCCGCGGCTATCTCCTCCAGCAGTTCGCCTCGCTGCGCATTCATCCAAACGCGCGCGGAAGCCTACGGACAGGCGTCATCGTCTCCTCGCTGCTCTTCGGTGCGGCGCACGGATACGAAGGCATCGGCGGCATGATCTCCATCACCGTTTACGGAGTGTTGTTCTGCCTGCTCGCCATCCATCGCCGCAGCCTGCGCGCTGGAATGATCGCACACGCGTGGCACGACTCCATCACCGGAATCCTCATCGCCGTCGCAAAACACGCTCACATCTTCTGAACAAAAACAAAACACGCGCTCGCTCCTCGAAAAAAATATTCTCAAAACGCAATTTTTTTCTTGACACTCTTTTGCCCTCCTTCTATACATTCGTTAACTGCAACAATTGAGTTGCAGCACAAAAAGGGAGAATAGAAAACTATGGCAACGAAAAAGGCAGCCAAGAAAGCGGCTAAGAAACCTGCAAAGAAGGCCGCGAAGAAAAAGAAGTAAGCAGTATCAGTAGTAGGCAACACCTAAGGGGAACGCGAAAGCGTTCCCCTTAGTGTTGCCAGGCATCCCACAGTTTTGCGAGACAATATCTTCTATGACGCGCCGCCGCTGGATTGCCAACACCTGGGACGAAGCCACCGCATCGCTCACCGGCGAGCAGGCCGCGCATCTCATCCGCGTCCTCCGCGCTCAGCCTGGCATGGAGTTCGACATCGTAGCCGGCGACCGCGTCTGGCACGCTGTCATCGCCGGCATCAGCGGAGACGCCGTCCGCTTCAACCTCCTCGCTGAAGTCGAAGCCGATCCCGCCCTGCCCATCACCCTGCTGCTTTCCATCTTCAAATTCGACCGCATGGAGTGGGCCATCGAGAAAGCCACCGAACTGGGAGTCCGCCGCGTCGTTCCCGTCATCGCGCGCCGCAGCGAAAAGCATCTCGTTCAGGCCGCGCCCAACCGCACCGAGCGCTGGCGTCGCATCGCGCGCGAATCCGCAAAACAGTCGCGCCGCTCCGACGTTCCAGTGGTCGAAGAAGCCATCCTGCTCAAGACGGCCGCGCGGCGCGAAGGCGACGCCGTCAAACTTCTCTTGGCCGAGCAGGAGCGCACGACCACGCTACGCGCCGCACTCACCGCCGCTCTCAACCACACCGTCACAAATACAGAGGATGAATTCCCGGAGATTCGACTCGCCGTTGGTCCCGAAGGCGGATGGGTCGCCGACGAAGAAGCCCTCTTCGATGCTGAGGGATGGATGCCGGTAAGCCTCGGACCCCGCATCCTTCGCGCCGAAACCGCGGCCATCACCGCTATGGCGGTGGCCGCAGCCATGCTCGAATAAGCAGAGAAACGACGCGCGCCTACCGCGTCAAGGTCAGCTTCCCATACGCGGCCCGCTTGATCTCCACAATCGCTAGATTCGGACGGGCCAAGCTGAGATAGGCCAAGTCCTTAGCTTTCTTTTGGTCCTGCGACTTCAGCCGCGTGAGCATCCTGAACCATCCCAGCACAAAGCACGAAGCAGACGAGAGCACAGGCGGGATTGGCACGCATATCAAGTCAACTGGATGAGACTAGTTGCTGGATAAAACCAGCTATTTGGATGAAGCTGTCGGGCAAAACGCGGCCCTAGGAAAAGATTTCCTTCACTTTCTCAAACAATCCGCGCGGCGTCGGAGTATTCTCCACTGTCAGCGTCTCGCCAAGCTGTCGCAGCAGTTCCTTCTGCACCTTCGTCAGTTTCTTCGGAGTCTGGACTACCACCTGCACCCGGAGGTCCCCGCGCCCATGCTCGTTCAGGTAAGGAACGCCCTTGTTCCGCATCCTGAACTCCCGCCCGCTCTGCGTTCCCTCCGGAACCTTCAGCGACACTTCGCCCTCCAGCGTCGGAATCGTGATCTCCGCACCCAGTGCCGCCTGCGCATACGAAATCGGAATCTGGCAGTGCAGATCATGCCCGTCGCGCTCAAAAAACTTGTGCGTCTTCACCGTCAGCACAATATACAGGTCGCCCGACGGCCCTCCGTTGCGCCCCTTGTCGCCCTCGCCCTGGTAGCGAATCCGCGTTCCGTCCTCGACCCCCGCCGGAATGCTCACGTTGATCGTATGTTCGCGCTCCACGCGCCCATCGCCGCGGCAGGTTTTGCACGGATCCGAAATCACCGATCCCGTTCCGCCGCAGACGTTGCAAGTCCGCGCAATCGAGAAAAATCCCTGCTGGTAGCGAACCTGCCCGCGCCCCTGGCACTGCTTGCACGTACTAGGTCCGCGCCCGTTTGCTGTGCCCAGCCCGCGGCAGTCCACGCACGCCTCCATACGGCGAATCGTAACTTCCATCTCCTTGCCGAACACCGCTTCTTCAAACTCAATCGTCTGGTCAAAGCGTAGATCGCGGCCCTTCTGCGCGCGCGACTGCCGCCGGCTTCCGCCGCCCATGTTGAACCCGAACAGGTCGCCAAAAATATCGCCCAGGTCCTGGAAGTCCACAAATGGATTCCCCTGCTGCCCCGCGCCCGACACACCCGCATGACCGTAGCGGTCATACGCCGCCCGCTTGTCCGGATCGCTCAGCACCTGGTACGCTTCGCTGCACTCTTTGAACTTCTCTTCCGCCGAATGGTCCCCCGGGTTCCGGTCCGGGTGGTATTGCATCGCCAACCGGCGATACGCCGTCTTCAGCTCCTGGTCAGACGCCGTGCGGCTCACACTCAATACTTCGTAGTAATCGACTTTAGTCACGTTTCCGGTTGTACTCATGCTTCCTTCTGTTGCGGGTTGCTGGCGACGCGCACCATCGCCGGACGCAGCAGCCGCTCCCGGATACGGTAGCCGCGCCGCACTTCTTCAAATACCTGGTGGTCGGGAACGTCCGGCCTCTCGACCATCTCGATGGCCTCATGCACCCGCGGATCAAACTCCGCGCCCACGGCCTCAATCGGCTGCACATTCAGTGTGCGCAGCGCCTCTTCCATCTGCTTCACAATCAACTCAACTCCGGCTCGCAACTGCTCCGCCGAACCCGTCGCCTTCAGTGCAAGTTGAAAATTATCCAGCACCGGCAGAAACAACTCCACCGCCCCGGCCACGGCAAACTCGCGAAACTCGTTCCGCTCCCGCGCCTCGCGCTTGCGGGCATTCTCAAACTCCGCCTGCAAACGCACCAGCCTGTCCAGCAGCGCATCCCGCTCCGCCTTCAGCCGGTCATATTCTTCCTCGGGGACCGTCTTCGCTTGCGCAGGCGCAGCCTCGACCACGCTCGCACCGCCCTCTGTTTTTGATTCCGGAAACCGCTCCTGCGATTCAGCCCCCGGCTCCGCCTTCCCCGGCCCGTGCTTCGCTGATCCATCCTTCGCTTCCGGAACAGCTTCCAGAGCGTCTTCGTTCATCTTTTTATCGACAAAAATTCTTCGGCTCATAATTTTATGATTGCGTCTGCTTCCTCGCCGGCTCCAGAGGAGCACGACCTTCCCATCAGCGAAAAATACGATGCTTCACTCCAGACCACTCCCGCAGGTTTTTCGAAAACCCATGCCGTCACATTTAGTCTATCGTGGCTCGTCCCGCGCCAATTTCTCCTGCGCTCCCTGTTACTCCACCGAGCCACTCAAAATGCGGTCTGACAACTGCGCGATATACGCCACCGCGTTCATCGTTTCCTCATATTGGATGCGCGTCGACCCGATCACCGCGACCGTGCCCATGTTCTCCGCGCCCATCCGCGCCGGCGACCCGATCAGCACCAGGTTCCGCATCCCCGGGTTCCGCATCCCCGGAATCGCCTCTTCCAGCCCGACCACCACCCGCACCGTCTGCTGCCGCGCATCCAGATAAGCATTCAGCAGCTCAATCAGCCGCTGCTTCGCCTCCAGAGCCGTCAGCATCTCCCGTAGCCGCTCGTGATCGGTTTCTCCCGTCAGCAGGTTCGCCACGCCCTCTACAAAAATCACCGGCCCGGAAGCATTCTCCGCCTCCAGCGCGCCCTTGCGGTACAACTCGTTCACCGCCCGCATCAGCCGGTCATATTCGGTGCGCTCTTCACGGATCCGCCGGTCAAGCTCCACGCGAATCCGGTCGATCGACCACGCGTGAAAGTTCTCATTCAAAAACCGGGCCGAGGCTTCCAGTTCCCCCAGTGCCATGTCCCGGTCCAGCAGCAGCACGCGGTCCTGCACCGAGCCCGCCATCGTAACCACCACTGCGAGCACCCGGGCCGCGCTCAATCGCGAAAAGTGAATATGCTCGAGCGCCTGCGTCTCGCTGATCGAGGACAGCGCCACGCCCACCCCGCTCGAAACCAGCGCCAGCACATGCGAAGTACGTTCCAGAAACTGCTGGCTCGAGCCCACTCCGGCAAAGCTTTCATCAATCTGCTCGCGCCGCTCCGGCGTCAGGCTCGTCGCGCGCGCCGTCCCGGCCAGCTGGTCCACATAAAACCGAAACGCCCGCGCCGTGGGAATCCGCCCCGAGGAAGGATGCGGCTGGTCCAGCAACCCCACCTCGTCCAGCGCCGCCATCGTGTTGCGAATCGTCGCCGCCGACATTCCTTCCTGGTTGCCGAATTGGCGCGCAAGCGTCTGCGAGGCCACCGGCTCCCCGGTAGCAATGTAGTTCTCGATAATCGTCGTCAGAACCAGCCGCTCGCGCGCGCTGATCCGCAGGTCGGAAACCATTCCCACTCCTCGCCCCTCAGTTTAAGGCGCGCAAAAATCAGGGTCAATCAATCTCTGTACGGGCCTTATCTCCGGCGCACTACTTCTTCTTCCCCACCTCGGGAGCCGCCAGCACCACCGGAGGCAAATCATAAACCTCAATCGCCCCCTGCCGTAGAATCGCAAACCGCCGCCCATCCGCCGACAGCGCAAAGTTCTGCCCCGCGCCCAAAATCGGAGAAGCATCCGTCACCATCACCAGCTTGCCCGTTTCCGTGTCAAACACACCCACCGGTTGCGCCGTCACGTCCGCCTCGCCAAACGTGTCCAGCGAGCCGATCGGGCGGTTCATCTCCAACGACTCATACGCAAACCGACTCCCGTCCTCCGACGACTCAAACTGGCCCCAGATGTACTTCGCGTCCCACAGCTCCCCCCACAAAACTCCACCCTGCAGCGAAAGCGCGCTCACATCGGTCCCGCTCCCGCCCCGCTCCGGGCAGTTCTGCGACAGCACCACGTCGTCGCTCAGCGTCACCAGTTGCGGAGCGCACGACGACTTCACCACTCCAACTTCCGCCTCCGTCTTGCCCAGCAGCTCTTTCTTGATCACCCACTCGTTCGGCTTCTTTCCTTGATCCATATCCAAAACCCCGTTCTCCAGCAATGGCACATATGCCGGAGTCAAAAACTCGGCTTTGGCCAGAGCATCCCGCTCGCCCGGCCGCACCAGCACCATCTGCGTTCGCTCTTGCCTCACTCCTCCGGGCGCAACCAGTGACGGAGGCAGCCGCGACGCACCATCCCCCTCCACCTCGTTCTTCTCCGAAGCCAACACCTTCTTCACCTCCAGCATCAGCAGCCCGCGCTCCGGCGACACCTCGACCCCCTGCAAAGCAGTATCAAACGTCAGGTAAGGCCGAAGCTGAAGCGTGCCGTCCGTCAGAAAAAGCGAATTGCGCACGCGCACCAGAAACGTCCCGCCCCGTAGCGCCCACAGGTAGCGACCCCGGTCGTGCATGCGCCAGTCCGCCTGCCGCAGCACCTCGCCGCTCTTCGTGTCCAGCACCACGGCGCGGATCATCTGGTCGTTGTCTCCCACCGGATCGCCCGGAATCCGCCGCAGCAGCATGTTCCGATGGAAGGTAAAAAGCAGGTGGTCGCTGTCGATAAAATTCAGCGAGTTGAACGAGAGCTTCAGGCTCAGATAAGCTGCGCTCGGCGGAACATAACCCAGCGGTGCCACCGCAATCCGAATCGTCGGAGCCGGGCCCGCTCCGCGATCAACGGCGGGAGCAGAAGGCTTCTTCACCGTCTGCGCCGCCGCCGCACCGACCAACATCAGCACAGTCATCGCAGCCAGATTCCGCAACCGTAGCCTGCCAATCAAACCCATCCCCACATTCTCCGGGCTTTCCCAATCCAAATACAAATCTCACTATGCAAAAGAAACAGACGGCGGCCCACTCAAGCGACCTTGGCTTGAGTGGGGAACAAGTCCCACCTTTCGCGCCACTTTTGCACGAAGGATGGGAGAGCGATCCGGCTAAACTGACATCAGTGCCCTCGCAAATCCAACTTCGGCCGCGCTCCGCCGCCGTCCTCGGCTACGGCTCCTGCGCGCTTGCCGGAACCTTCTGGGGCACCGGCTTCTACTTCGGCAAAATCGCGCTTACCGAACTCAACGTGGGCCACATGGTCCTCTACCGCTTCCTCTTCGCCAGCCTGGCGCTCCTGCCCCTGCTCCGCCCCGTCCACTTCGGCCGCAAAGACTGGCTTCTGCTCCTGATCACGGCTTTCCTGGGAGTCCCGCTCCAGTTCATGATCCAGTTCTACGGCCTCTCGCTCACCACTGTCAGCCACGCCGCCCTCATGGTGGGAACCATGCCCGTCATCCTCGCCGTCGGCGCAACCATCTTCACCCACGAGCGGCTCGACCGCAAAGGATGGCTTGCCCTCGCCGGCTCCACCGCAGGCGTCACGCTTATCACGCTCGCCGGCGTCGGCCACCGGCACGCCGCACGCGGCCCCTCGTTCTACGGAGACCTGCTCGTCGTCTTCTCCCTCATCATCGCCCTCGGCTGGGTCCTCCTCAGCCGCGACCTGATGCAGCGCAACTCGCCCATGGCCGTGACCGTTTACACCATCCTCATCGGAACCGCCATGCTCGCCGGGTGGGTCATTCTGTTAGACGGACCACCCCCCGTCCGCGGCCTCACCGCCCAGGTCTGGATCGCCTGCGCCGCCGGAGGCCTGCTCTGCACGTCTGCCGCAACCTTCTTATGGAACTGGGGTATCCACCACGTCCCCGCCTCCCGCGCCGGAGTCTTCCTCAATCTCGAGCCGGCCATCGGCTCCGTCCTCGGAGTGGAATTGCTGGGAGATAAACTAGGGCCCGCCGCCTGGCTCGGAGGCGCGCTCATCCTAACCGCCGCCATCATCCTCACCACCACCAGTAACAAACCCAATCCCGAAATGATTCTCGAATAACACGAACCGGCTGCCCCGCGCTGCGGTCCGCCTTGCTTCCTCCGGCAATATCTCGCACAAAATTTTCCTCCGAGCCCTTCTGTGCGAGGTGTATCCTTTCCGCCATGCCTTCGAACGCGCATTTTCTCTCTGCCTCTTTCATCCGTCGCGCCGCCCCCGCGCTCGCTCTCGTCGCTCTGCTTCCTTTGCCGTCTCGCGCACAGGCCCAGACGCGGTTGCAAAAACCGCCCCTCGCCGCCGTGCGCCCTGTATCCGATAACTACTACGGCCAAACTGTCGTCGATCCCTACCGCTGGCTCGAAAACCTCAAGTCGCCCGACGTCAAGAGCTGGATGCGCGGCCAAGCCGACTACACTCGCGCCGTCTTTGACAGCATGCCCGGCCGCAAAGCCTTCGCCGCCGAAATGGATCGCTACATCAACGCGCCCGACCTCACCATCTCCGACGTCCAGCTCGCTGGCCCCTACACCTTCTACCGCATGCGCCGCCGCTCCGATAATCAGGCCAGCCTCTACGTTCGCAAAGCCAGCGGAGGTCCCGGACGTCTGCTGCTCGACGTCGAAGCCCTCAGCAAGCCCGGCCACCACATCTCGCTCGATCAATACAGCCCCAGCTACGACGGCAAATACGTCGTCGTCGGCCTCTCCGCCGGCGGCTCCGAGCTGCAGACCGCGCACATCTTCGAGACAGCCACGGACCGCGAGCTTCCTGAACAGTTCCCCCGCTACGAAGGCGGGATATTCTCGCCCCACAATAAAACGTTCTACTATCTGCAACTCCAGAAGCTCGCGCCCAACGAGTCGCCACTCGACAAGTATCGCCGTCCAATGGAGTACAGCCACGTCCTCGGCACGCCCGTAACCGGCGACAAAGTAGTGCTTGGCGAAGGAATCTCGCCGGAGATCGCCATCGCCGACTATCAGTTTCCCATTGCCACTCCCATTCCCGGCTCAAGATATGCGCTTGCCATCGTCGAGCCCGGTGTCGGAACTTTTCGTGACGTCTATATCGGAGACCCCAGCGCCCTCGTAACCCATAAGGGCTGGCGCAAAGTTGCCGACCTCAAGGACAAAGTCACCGACTTCGCCCTCCAGGGCAACAGCCTCTACCTCGTCAGCTTCGACGGAACCATGAACGGCAAGCTCCTCCGCGTCAACGCCGCCGACCCTGACCTCAGCAAGGCCCAGGTCGTCGTTCCTCCCAGCGATCTTGTCTTCAGTGGAGGATTCATCGGCAGCGATGTCGTCCACCAGGCCTCCGACGCCCTCTACCTCCGCGTCATCCAGAAGGGTCAGGGCCGCGTCCTCCGCGTACCCTACGCCCCCAACGCAAAGTTCACCATGCTCACCCAGCCCGGCGACCTCCAGGTGGACAGTGTCTCCACCGCGCAAAATGTTTCCGGCGCCCTGCTGCGCCTCGAGTCCTGGACCCAGCCCGGCGACTACTATCGCTACGACTCCGCAACAAGCGCCTCCGTCGCCACCGGCATTCAGCCGCCCAACCAAATCGATCCCAACAACCTCGAAGCGCACGAAGTCGAGGCCCGCGCCGCCGACGGCACCATGATTCCGCTCTCCATCATTTATAAGAAGGGTCTCGCTCTCAACGGGCACAATCCCACCATGCTCATCGGCTACGGAGCTTACGGCGATGCCATCATGCCCGGCTATCCGCGCCGCGAGATGGCGTGGATGGAGCGCGGAGGCATCTTGGCTGTGGCCCATGTCCGCGGCGGAGGCGAGCTCGGCGAAGCCTGGCACCTCGCTGGCTATAAGGCCACCAAGCCCAATACCTGGAATGACTTCATCGCCACCGCCGAGTACCTCATCAGCCACAACTACACCAACCCGGCTCATCTCGGCATCTGGAGCGGCAGCGCCGGCGGCATCCTCATCGGTCGCGCCATCACTACGCGCCCCGACCTCTTCGCCGCCGCCCTCGACACCGTCCCCTGCTCCGACATGGTCCGCGAGGAAACCGGAGCCAACGGCCCCGCCAACATTCCTGAATTCGGCTCCACCAAAACGGAAGCAGGTTTCAAAGCTCTCTATGCCATGAGCGCCTACTACCACGTCGAACCCGGAGTGAAATATCCCGCCGTCCTCGTCACCGCCGGAGCCAACGACCCCCGTGTCGATCCCTGGCAAGGAGCCAAAATGGCCGCCCGACTCGAAGCCGACACCGCCAGCGGACGCCCCGTCCTCTTCCGTGTCAACTACGACGCGGGCCACGGACTCACCGACACCGTCCACCAGCAAGTCTCCGACTGGACCGACTACTTCACCTTCCTCTACTGGAACTTTGGCGACGCAAACTTCCAGCCAGCCGCCCTTCGTCAGCCGTCTTCTCCATCCTCGAAGGCTAACCGCTAACGACTCCTGCTGTGGACCAAACTACGCGATCGAAGCTGAAAGCGAGGAGATATGAGTTCACCAATAGCATTTGGAAACGAAGGCAATACGGCCCTCCAACAGGCCGAGACTGCCGCACTAAAGAAGGTGGTGTTCCATAGTTTCGAGGTGTCCCCGCAGCAGGTACCCGTCGGCGGCGGTAGTGTAACTGTATCGTGGGACGTGACCATTCCCACTGTGCAGGAAGTCAAGTTTGCCATTGCCCTGAGCCTCAACGGCCAGCCCGTCGCCGCCACAGGCACTAAGGTGATCAGTGTTCAGCAGCAGATGGCCATCACTCTCACCGCAGCCATCACGGATGCACCCGGCGCTTCGATCACCCTCGCGCAGAGAATTGTCGAGATCGACACCTCGAATTGCAAGTCTGAAACGCTACCCCCTACAATCGTCACTACGCCGCTGTTTACTGCGTTTTCCAAAGCCTTCTCATCGAACAACCAATTCTCCCTCACCCCGTCCGGCGTCATTGTCACCCCCGGGAACGGCATCGTTACCATCACCGTACCAGCCAAGATCGACGTGAACGACTGGTTCGACGCAAACATGACCGTCACCGTTCAGATCGCTATCTCAGGCGGCACGCAGCTGAGTGTAACTGCCCCGGTCGTCAACTGTGACGTGAGCTGGGGCTTGGGGTCCAATCTGCTGAGCGCAGGATGTACCGATTTTGTAGGCTCGGGAATGACTCGGATTTCGACTGTCTTTCTAAACATGATCGTAAACAACGAGGTCCTGCCTCCTATCCGCGATGGTATCAACTCATTAATTACTTCATTTCTCACCTCTCTCGATCAAGGCCAGATCAATCCGACTGGCTTTGCCTTCAATCCGACTGGCTATGCCCTCCATTCGATTACATTCAATGAGGATGGCCTGACCTTCATGGCCTGCCCGCAGCGGCAGGTTGTCTCACGGCCCTGAGCCCCAGGCATGCCGCTTATTGCAACGCGAACGAATCTGGAAACGGAACTGAAGGCAGCCGCCGACGCCGCCGATCAAGCCGTGAAGCAACTATTTGACGACGTGGAACTTCCCGGAGCCTGAGCCGCGCCTCCGCGATCCGTGAGGCTTGATCGACATTTCGGGATCGCCACAAAGCCAAATCCAGGAAAAAACGTGAGGAAGCAATACCCCTCGCGCGCTTTCCTGCCCTGTGCCCGTGCGGCAAGCACCGCCCGCCGCTGACCGGGGTTCCCAACACGCAGTCTTTGCGTGCTGGGGTAGTTAGGCGCCGCCGGAGGCGTCATCCAAACCGCGCCCGCCCAACCTTCTGCCGGAAATCCGCGCCATTCATCTGCACCGTCACGCACATCTCCGTCAGCCGCGACCTCATGCGTTCGCCAATGCGGTCGCCCAGCGTCTCCTCCCGCATTGCGCTCCGCGGCCCGCTCGACGCCTCGCCCGGCGGAGCGTCCGCATAGTTCGTCGTGATAATCGTCGTCCGCTTGTCGTTGTAACGCGTGTTCAGAACATGCGCGACCGTGTCCCACACCCACTCCGTAGGCTTCGACGCACCCAATTCGTCCAACACCAGGACCTCGGCCTCGAATACCGGCCGCAAAATCTCCAGCTCCGTCGTCGCCACCTGAGGATTGTAGGAGTGCTGAATCTGCTTCAACAGCTCGCGATAATCGCAGAACAGCCCGCGCACGCCTTTCTCCACAATCATCGAGTGCAGAATTCCCACCGCCAGGTGCGTCTTCCCGACTCCAATCGATCCGGTTAGCAAAAGCCCTGGCCCTGGGTCCGCAGCCGAGTAATCCTCTACAAACCGCCGCGCCATTAGCTTCGCCGCCACCAGCGAAGGATCAAACAGCGATCCTGTCTCATAGCTCTCGAACAAGCAATGCTCGTAGCGCTTCGGAATCCGCGCCCGCTGCAGCAAGGCGTCTGCTCTCACATCATGCCGGCAGTCGCAAGGCTCGGCGGCAAACCGGCCATCGGCGCGCCGCGCCACCACCATCCCCATCCCATCGCACTTCGGACAAACCTCAGCCATGAATCCAGAGTATGGCAGCGAACGCACTGTGTATATCGCGCCTCATCTTCGCAAAACTACGCCCGAATTGGCCGCGCGGCTTCACTTCTCCACATGCCCATCCAGAAACCTGGCCATAATCCCCATCGCCTCCCGCGCCTCCGGGAGAGAAACGTTGTACCAGAACGCGTGCGGCAGCCCCTCAAACACCACCATCGGAGACTCCACTCCCGACTCATAGAAGTGCCGCTGCAAAATCGTCGTCCCGCTCAGCAGCGCGTCCCGCGTGCTGGAGATAAACAGCGTCGGAGGAAACCCATGCACATCCGCGAACAGTGGAGACAGCACTGGGTCCCGCGGATTCGTCGATCCAATATATTCTGCGTCATGAAAGCGCTTCGGATTGGGCGGGACAAGGTGCCCCGAAAGCCCGTCCAGCGTGTACATCGCCCACGTGTCTCCGGGCCGGCTGAAATCTCCAAACCCTGAAAAAATTCCCATCGCCCCCGGCAGCGGCAGCCCAAGCTGGTGAAGCTTCACCGCAACCTCGCCGGTCAGAATCGCCCCCGCCGAAGTCCCGTACAGCCCGATGTGCTTCGCCGGATACGTCTTCAGCAGCTCCTTATATACGGCCACCGTATCGTCCACTGCCGCCGGAAACGGATGCTCCGGAGCCAGCCGGTACAGCACCGAAACTACCTTTGTCTTCGTCAGGTTCGCAATCGGAATGCTCTCGACCAGCGACCCTGAATCCGAGTTGAATCCGCCCCCGTGCACATTCAGCATCACCCGGCCGCGGTTCGCCGCCGGAATTTCAAGCGGCGTCACAATCCGCACCGGCACTCCGGCAATCTCCGCTTTCACCAGCTTCGCCGGATACACCGCCTTCATCGCCTCGCCCGCCCGCGCCTGCCACGCATCGGTGCTCGAGCGCCGTTGGGCCAGCGTCTGGTGATCCGGCGCGTCGGAAACCCGCTTCCCCACCATCGCCCTCGCCTGCGGACTAAGGTCCTCCGGCAGAGGAACCACCCGCGTTATATGCGCCGTTCCCTGCGCATCAATCACGCTCGAATCCTTTTCCGGCCCCGTCTGCGTCCCCGCCTGTTGAGCAAAAGCAATCGTAGAGCCGGCAATCGCCAGCACAAAAGCAAACCGAGTCAGCTTCATCTTTTTGTCCTCAATAACTTCCACCCGAGACTACCGCAGCCGCCCGGAATCCGCGACCCCCAAAATCCCCGCGCCCGCCACCACGCCTTCCCCGATTGAAGAAACTCCCATTTCCACATAAAATAGGAAGATTGCAGGAAAGGTCCCGAACAAGCTATGCCTAAAGCAGGAATCCACCCCAGCTACGACGAAATTCGCGTCATCTGCGCCTGTGGCGCCAACTTCACCACCCGCTCCACCCACAAGGGCGACATCCACGTCGAAATCTGCTCAAGCTGCCACCCCTTCTTCACCGGCAAGCAAAAGCTGGTCGACACCGCGGGACGCGTCGAGCGCTTCCGCCGCAAATACGCCAAAGCGCAGCCGGTCGCGAAGTAATCGCCGCCACGGAATCACCCAAAAGCCTCCGCACTGCGGAGGCTTTTCCCATCGAACGGTTGCGAATCGTCCGTCAAGCTGCAACGATTAGAGGGAATTCTTCCCGTTGGTCACAGACTTTTCTCTGCGACCAACGGGAGCGGCCACGCGACGCCATCGCCCGTGCGGCGAGCACCATGAAAAAGAACTGGGACAACCCGATTGAGCACGCCATGCCACAGGTCACCCGTGTGCCCGCGTCTATTTCGATCGGAGGCATCCCCGTCGCCCCCGCCACCGTACTCGCCCCCATGGCCGGAGTCACCGACACCGTCTTCCGCCGCTTCATCCGAAACGCCAGCCTCTTCACCGAAATTTCCGAGGTCTCCGGCTCCGCCAATGTCGACGCCGCCATCAGCAACCAGCAGTCCGGCTGCGGACTCATCATGACCGAGTTCACCTCCGCCGACGGGCTCTCCCGCATGAGGGAATCCAAGCGCAAGCGCTATCTCACCTTCTACGACGACGAGCACCCCATCGCCGCGCAGCTCTTTGGCTCTAATCCCGAAACCCTCGCCGAGGCCGCCCGCATCGTTCAGGACACCGGCTTCGACATGGTCGACCTCAACCTCGGCTGCCCCGCCAAGCGCGTCGTCGCCTGCAACGGAGGCAGCGGCCTGCTGCGCGACCTGCCGCTCATCGCAAAAATTTTCGAGACCGTCCGCGCCGCCGTCACCATCCCCTTCACCGTCAAAATTCGTCTGGGCTGGAACGACAACCACATCATCTGCGTCGAGCTCGCCCACATCGCGCAGGAGTGCGGCCTCGCCGCCGTCGCCGTCCACGCCCGCACCCGCGAGCAGGGCTACTCCGGCCAGGCTCGCTGGGAATGGATCGCCGAGGTCAAAAACACCGTCTCCATCCCTGTCATTGGTAACGGAGACGTCCGCACTCCCGAAGACGCCGCCGCTCTTATCGCCGAAACCAACTGCGATGCCGTCATGATCGGACGCGCCGCCCCTGCCAACCCGTGGATCTTCCGCCAGATCGCGCAGTACACTGCCACCGGACGCTACGACCAGCCCACGGAGCAGGACCGCTACCGCATGATCCGCAATTATTTTGAAATGCTACTCGCCGAAGCCGACGTCAACGGCAAAGAGATTCAGGGCAAAATGAAGCAGTTCGCCTCCTGGTTTACCCACGGAGTCGCCGGCGGCTCCGCGCTCCGCAAATCCATCTACGAGGCCAGAACCGGAGAAACCATTCTCCACGCGGTCGAACAATTTTTTGAACAGACAACGGTCCGGCATACCGCTTCTGAATCCATTGCCGCACTGAGCGCCTGAAGGCCAGCCAACAGGCCCTGAGCACGGCCTCTCGCGCCCGGAACACGGCTTTTCATTGGCTTCTCACCCCCATTTTTCGTAACATAGAGATATGGCTAGAGGATGGGAGAGTAAATCCGTACAAGACCAGGTAGCTGAAAAAGAATCCAACCCACTGAATCCCGACGCAGTTGCCCGCCGAGCCCACGTGAAACAGGCTCTAAGACAACGTCAGCGTCAGGAACTCGAACTTCAGCGTGAACGAGTTCTCAACGAGCGCACCTCCAACGTAAACCGGCGCACAGCCTTAACTGCCGCCCTTGCTGACATCGAAGAAAAGCTCAGGGCATTCTCGTGAGTGCGCCCCGCTGGTAATATTCCTGCCGCCGTTGCGCCGCGAGGCGCCTGCGCCTGGACGGCTAGTCCCGGTTAAATAACAGCGAGTTCGCCTGGTCCAGCGGCGTCAACAATACCCGTGCAACATTCACATGCGCGGGCCTCGTCACCGCCCACACAACCGCATCCGCCACGTCCTCCCCGGTCAGCGGCGTCAGCCCTTGGTATACCTTCGCCGCCCGCTCCTCGTCTCCGTGAAACCGCACCCGGCTGAAGTCCGTTTCCACCATTCCCGGATCAATCGACGTCACCCGCACCCGCGTTCCCAGCAGGTCCTGCCGCAGCCCGTCATTGATCGCGTGCTCCGCATGTTTCGTCGCGCAGTACACCGCGCCCTTCGGATACGTCATCTCCCCCGCCGTCGATCCCAGGTTCACCACATGCCCGCGCCCGCGCGCCACCATCCCCGGAACCACCGCCCGCGTCACATACAGCAGCCCTTTCACGTTGGTGTCGATCATCTCTTCCCAGTCTTCAATGCTGCCCTCGTACAGCTTGTCCAGCCCGCGGCTCAGCCCGGCATTGTTCACCAGCACGTCAATCCCCCGCCACTCCACCGGCAGATTCTCGACCGCGCTCGCCACCGCCGCTCGGTCCCGAACGTCCAGCTTCAGCGCGTGAACCTCCGCCGCGCCCTCCTCCATCAGCTGACCGCGCATCGCCTCCAGCCGCTCCAGCCGACGCGCCGCCAGCAGCAACCGCGCGCCTTCCCGAGCAAATGCATAAGCGCACGCCTCGCCAATCCCCGCGCTCGCACCCGTAATAAAAACTACCGAACCCTTCAACTCCGTTTTCATTGAATCATCCTAAGTTACTTCGCCGCCCACGTCACATCGCGCGTCAGCCGATAATACCCGGCAGCCCAGTCCTCATTCTTCATGCCCGCGGCAATCGCCTGGTCCAGTCGCGCCTTGAACATATCCGCCAACGGCGACTTCACCTTCTCGCCCTGCGCCGCTTCCTGAAACAGCCGCGTGTCCTTCTCGCCCAGCGCAATCGTGCCGCCCGGCGGCTTCGGCGGATTCAGCATCAGCTTCGAATACGCCGCATAAAACGGCGACTGGAAGATCGCCTCGTTCACCGTCTCCAGAAACACCTTCGGCTCAATCCCCAGGGCCTCGCCACAAATCACGCTTTCGGATAAAGAAGCAACCATCGCCATCATCAGAAAATTCCCGGCCAGCTTCAGCCCATGCGCCGCCGAAGCCTTCTCCGAGACCACCATGATCTTGCGCGTGTAGCTCTCGAGCAGCGGGCGAATCTTCTCCACCGCCTTCGGCTCTCCACTCACCGCCGTCGCCAGCCTGCCGTCCACCGCAACATTGGGACGCCCAAACACCGGGGCCCCCACAAACGTCAGCCGGTCCGTGCGATGCGCAATCGTCAGCCGTTCCGCGCACGCCACGCTGATCGTGCTCAGGCATACATGAATCGCGCCCGGCGTCATCGCCTTCAGCGCGCCACCGCCAAACAAAACCTCCTCCAGCCCCACATCGTCGAACAACACCGAGAAGACCACTTCCGCACCGCTCACGACCTCAGCGGGCGACGCTGCCACCTTCGCGCCGCGCGCCCTAAGCGGTTCCGCTTTATCCCTCGTTCGGTTCCACACCGTCAGCGCATGCCCGCCGTCCATCAAATGTGCCGCAATCGGGGAACCCATCTTCCCCAGTCCCAGGAAACCAATTCGCATTACAACTCCTTGTCTTGTTTAGGATGCCTGGCTTAGGATGACGCAAACCCGGCAAACAGCGCAAAAATCCAAAGCCCGCTCCGCCTCACGTCTTGATAAAGTAGTTTGCGATGGAAGAGAAGCCGACCGCCAGCCTCGAACAGCAGATTGCCGAGCTCCGCAGCCACATCGCGCGCCTTGAGGCCGCCATGCGCGAAAACGGAATCATCGTCCAGCCCGCAACTCCGCCCGCGCCGCCGATCAGACCCCAGCAACAAACACCCTCGCCCTCTCTACCAGCGTTTCCCGCACCGCCGCCGCCCGCCGAGCCGCGCCACAGCATCCCGGCGTACGCCCCGAACTTCCTCGCGCGACAGCAACCTGAAACGTCCCTCGAAAACCGCATCGGCTCGCAGTGGTTCAACCGCATCGGAATCCTCGCCGTCCTCATCGGCATGGCCTGGTTTCTCAAGCTCGCCATCGACAATCACTGGATCGGCCCCGCCGGCCGCGTGCTCATCGGCATCGTCGCCGGAGCCGGGCTCATCGCCTGGTCCGAGCGCTTCCGCTCCCGCGGATACGCCGCTTTTTCCTACTCGCTGAAAGCTGTAGGCAGCGGCATTCTCTACCTCTCGCTGTGGGCCGCCTATTCGCTCTTCCATCTCATCCCCGCGCCTGTGGCGTTTGCGGCCATGCTCGCCGTCACCGCCTTCAACGGCTTCATCGCCTGGTCGCAGGATTCCGAACTCCTCGCTCTTTACGCCATTGTCGGCGGCTACAGCACGCCGCTGCTGCTCTCGAGCGGCCAGAACCACGAACTCGCCCTGTTCTCCTATCTGTTGCTGCTCAATCTCGCCACGCTGGTGCTCATCGCGCTGCGTCCCTGGTCCAGGCTGCTGCTCGGCTCCTTCGCCGGCACCGTTTTCTTCTTTGCGGACTGGTCCTTCCAGTTCTATTCGAGCTCCCAGTTCGCTCTCACCGTTTTCTTCCTGTCGCTCTTCTTTCTTCTCTTCGCGCTCGCCCCGCATCTGGTCCGCCTCAACCAGAAAATGGACACCGGCTCCTTCGCCGCCCGCGACACCATTGCGCTCATCCTGCTGCCGCTCGCCAACGCCGCGCTCGCTTTCCTCGGCTTCTATCTCCTCGTCGACACTGTTGGATCATCCTCCGCGCAGCCCTGGATCGCCGTTGCCTTCGCCGCCTTCTATCTGTTCCTGCTGCGCGCCCCCATCTTTCCGGCGGAGCGTCCCATCCCCGCCGCGCTGCGCTCGCTGGACCTCACGATTGCCATCACTTTCCTCACCATCGCCGTCCCGCTCAAAACTCATGGGAGATGGCTCACCATTGGCTGGCTGGCGGAAGGAGCCGCGCTTCTCTGGCTCACCCGCATGGTTCCCCAGCGAATGCTGCGCGCCCTCGCCCTCATCGCGCTCGTGCTCGGACTCAGCGCCCTCCTCGTCATCAATCCGCCGGCGTCAACCACCATCCTCTTCAACCAGCGCTTTGCAACGTATCTCGCCGGCATCGCCGTCTTTGCCCTCGTCGCCGCGCTCGCGGCCCGTTATCAGCAAACCCGTTATCCGCGAACTGCGGAGCCGGACTTCCCCATCTCCTGGAAAGCCACCGCCGCTGCTTCTGTCCTCATCATCAATGCCCTCATCCTCATCTCCATCGCTCTCGAAATCCACAATTACTGGTGGACCCTCCGCTACAGCGGCGACTACACTCTGGTCCACGACTACCGCATGTATGCGCAATTCACCTACTCGGCCTTCTTCATGCTCTTCGGAGCCGTGCTTCTCGCCGTCGGCTTCCTCAGGCGCTCGGCGTTCTTCCGCTGGCAGGCGCTCGTGCTGCTGGCCTTCTCCATCGGCAAAGTCTTCACCGTCGATGTAAGCCAGCTCAGTCAGGGCTATCGCATCCTCAGCTTCCTGGGCCTCGGAGCGCTCCTGCTCGCCGTCAGCTTCGCCTACCAGCGCGACTGGCTTGCACTGCGCGGAGGCGAACACCAAAGCCAATGACCCTTCGCGCGCCCGTTCTCCTGCTGCTCGCCATCGCAGCCTCGCCCAATGTGCATTACTTCCGCTATCAGCGGTCCGTCCTCAACACTCCACCCCAAAAACAGCAGACCTGCCTCACGCTTGACCCGGCAACTTTCGCTCACTCCGGATCGCAACTCGCCAGCCTCCGCCTTTACCGTGGAGAAACCGAGACGCCCTACGCCGTCAACTACCCCGCGGCCGCCGGCTCTTCCCCAAAAACCATCCCGCCGCTCAACACCGGCCTCCGCAACGGATCAACCACCTTCGACGCCATCATGCCCGATGGCGTCTACAGCAATCTCGATCTTGGCGTCTCGGGCAAGGACTTCATCGCCACCGTCCACGTTTCCGGTTCCCAGACCCCGACTCAGGCCGGCAAGCACGCAACCAACCTCGGCGCCTTCACCATCTTCGACTTCTCCCGCCAGAAGCTCGGCCGCAGCACCGTCCTCCATCTTCCTCAATCCGATTTCCGCTACCTCCACTTCCGCATCGACGGCCCCGTCCGCCCCGATCAGATCACCGGCCTCACCATCGGACGGCTTCCCCAGGGTCAGCCGCAATACGTCACCGTCGCCGCCTCGTCTACGGTCAATCAAAAAGGCCGCGACTCCATCATCGAGTTCGCTGTCCCCGCGAACGTCCCTGTTGACCGCATCTCCTTCACGCCTGGAGCGCAGCCCGTCAACTTCAGCCGCGACGTTACCGTTACGGTCGCGCCCGCAGCCGCGCAACCCTCCACCGATGTCGAACAGCCGCCGCTCCCCGCCGTCGCGTCCGGCAATATCCTGAGAATTCACAGCACGCAAAACGGACACAAGATCGACGAGGAAGACCTTGCCATCGCCGCGCCCACATGGTTGCCGGCGAACACCGCAACCCGATGGACGGTCGCCGTCCTCAATCAGGACGACGCTCCCCTCGCGCTTCAATCCGTCAGCCTGCAAATGATTGCCCGCAACCTCTGCTTTGACGCCGAACCCGGCGCGACCTACGCGCTCTATTACGGAGACAAGGCTCTCAGTTCCCCGCATTATGATTACGCGCAGCTTTTCGTGCCGGACAAAAATGCCGCCCGCGCAATCCTTGGCACCGAGCGGCAGAACCCGCAGTTTCAGAACCGCCCCGACACCCGCCCCTTCACCGAAAAACATCCGGCGCTGCTCTGGATCGTCCTGATCGCGGTGATCCTCCTTCTCGCCTCCATCGCCCTCCGCACCGGCCGCCAAACCAAACAGCCATAAATCCGCAACAAAGTTCCGCCCAAATAAAAAGCGCGGCCCCAAACTATCCGGGACCGCGCGTAAAAAAGCAATCTCTATCGCATCGTCGTCTCTACCTCGTTCAACCATCCGGGAGGCTTCAAAATCTCCCGTGGCCGCGACCCGTCCGCCGGCCCCACAATCCCATCTCGCTCCATCAGGTCGATCAGGTGCGCCGCGCGCCCATACCCAATCCGCAGCCGCCGCTGCAGCAGCGAAGTCGAAGCCTTCCCGAACTCCAGCACCAGCCGCACTGCATCCTGGAACAGCTCGTCGTTCTCGTCTTCGCCGTCCATGCCCGCATCCGCGTCGCGCCCCGCCGCGTCCTTCGGAGCCTCCAGGAATCCCTCCGCGTACTCCGCCTCGCCCTGCTTCTTCCAGAACTCCGTGACCTTCCCAATCTCCTCTTCCGTCACAAAAGGAGCATGCACCCGCTGCAAGCGCGAAGTCCCCGGCGGCAGAAACAGCATGTCCCCGCGCCCCAGCAGCGACTCCGCTCCGTTCGAGTCCAGGATCGTCCGCGAATCCACCTTCGTCGCCAGCCTGAACGATATCCTCGTCGGCACATTGGCCTTGATCAGCCCCGTAATCACGTCCACCGAAGGCCGCTGCGTCGCCAGAATCAAATGGATCCCCACCGCGCGCGCCATCTGCGCCAGCCGCGTAATGGCCTCTTCCACGTTGGCCTTGTCCAGCATCATCAAATCGGCCAGCTCGTCAATGATGATCATGATGTAGGGCAGCGGCTCCTCGTCCGGAGCATCCTCAAACAGGCTCTTCGTGCCGCCCTCAAACAGCTTGTTGTACTGGTCGATGTTCCGCACGCTGCGCGAAGCCAGCAGCTTCAGCCGCCGTTCCATTTCCCGCACCGCGTTCCTCAGCGCGTTCGCCGCCAGCTTCGGCTCCGTAATGATCGGCGTAAACAGGTGGGGAATCCCCGCATACATCCCCAGCTCGACCCGCTTCGGGTCCACCAGAATCATCCGCACCTGCGCCGGAGTCGCCTTGAACAGCACCGACATGATCATCGCGTTGATCGCCACCGACTTACCCGACCCGGTCGAACCCGCAATCAGCACATGCGGCATCGTCGTCAGGTCCGCCGTCACAATCGACCCGTTGATGTCCTTGCCCATGGCCAGCGTTAGCTTGCTCTTCGAGTTGCGGAAGTGCTCCGCCTCAATCACGTCCCGCAGCCAGATCGTCTCCCGCTTGTGGTTCGGAACCTGCATCCCCACCGTGCTCTTGCCCGCCATCCGTTCAATCAGGATGCTCTCCGCCCGCATCGCCAGGCACAGGTCCTCGGCCAGCCCGGTCACGCGGCTGTACTTCACCCCGGCTTCGGGACGAAACTCAAACGTCGTCACCACCGGCCCGGGATTGATCCTCACCACCTGCCCGCCCACGTCGAACTCGGCGCACTTCTCCACCAGCACCTGCGCCTCGCCGCGAAGCTCGTCTTCGCGCACCACCTGGGCCTCATCACTGTGGTGCAGCAGGGTGCTCGCCGGCAGCCGAAACCCATTCAGCGACTTCGGCGCAACCGTCACCGCGCGCGGCTCCGCATCCGCCCGCTCGCCCACCGCAATCGAACCGCCAGACTCCGTCTTCTCCTCGCGACCCACAAGCTGCGACTTCAGCACCGGAGCGGCCGCCAGAGCTTTCGCCACCGGTTGCGGCTCCCGCACAGCGTCAGGAACCATCGCCCGCGGCATCTGCTCCCAAACCGTCGGCGGCGCAGCCGCTTCCGCATAAATCTCCGCGAACCCGCCCCGCCGCTTCGGCCCAACGGAGTCATCGTCGTCCGCCATCGCGACAGTGGGAATGCGCTCTTCAGCCTTCGCACCGTGCCGCCCCAGCTTGGCCGCGGCCTTGCGCTCTTTCTCCAGATCCCGCTCGTGAGCCTTCTCCGCCTTCACCTCAGCGCGTGCTTCCTTCGCCCGAGCCCGCGCAAACCGCCAGTTCTGCCATCGGTCGCGCCATGCCAGCAGGAACGCAAATCGCACCGCCAGCCACTCCCGCGCCGTAACCAGGCTGAAGGTCGTCAGCAGATACACCGCTGCCAGCACCGCGCACACCGCAACCACCCACGCGCCGGTCGCATTCAGCCACGCGGTCAAAGCACCCGCCACCAGCATCCCCACAACACCGGAGACCGGAAGCCCGCGCAGAAAATGGAGATGCCCCGGCAGAAGTCCCGCCAGCGCCGGCCCGAAGATCAGGCAAAGTACCACGCCCGCAAGCTTCGCCCCGGCAGAGCCCGCCACCTGCGACCGCAGCCACGCCCATCCCAGCCCGACCAGCATCAGCGGCAGGCAGAATGCTGTGATGCCCTCAAATTGCAGCAGCAGATCGGCGACCCACGCGCCAATCAACCCAATCCAGTTGTGAGCAGGCCGCACACCCGTCCCAAACCCGCCCACCGTGTTCCAGGAGGGATCGGTAGGCCGGTACGAAAGCAGAGAAAGAAAAAGGAGGATCGCAGCCGTAAGCGCCAGCAGCCCGATCAGCTCATTCAGCCGCCGGTTGCGAGTCGGAGTCGTGACCAGTTTGAGTGGCTTCATCAAAACGCGAAACAGCGCCTTCGGCTGCACTCGTCCCGGCACGCGGTCCGCGCGCGAAGGGCAAGCTCAGCAGCCAAACGCAACCAAACACCAGAGCAACACCATTATCCCAGAACCAGCTCCCCTCCAACCCACAAAATCCAAGGGGGAACCGAACTGGCAACCTAGGTCGCAGACGACCTACTCAGAATGAGACTCCCAACCAAGGGAGCAGCTTATTCTTCGCCACGTTCTGAGCACATCTAGCAGAGGACTTCTGCAATGTCGCGATATCGCGGATATCGCGGGTCACGGCGACCAAGCCCCAGATCACCAAATCAAAGGTCAGCAGCGCCTCTCTTAGGACTTAAGGGATTCGCTCGGAAAAACGCAACCCAAGCGGCGAGTTTATTGTCCAGACTCTGCAAGCTGAAGACTTGCAGGGCCGGAAACGCGGTGCCGTGGCGCGACACAGGATTTTCTGGGTCACTTTCACGTTCTCGTCATTCTCGATCGGTCATTTGAGATCGAGCGGCGAAGCGTATGTCACCCGATATTCCGTAAGATATAAGGAGTATGCCGCATTCTCGCCCGCTTGCCGTCGTCAGCCTTTCCGGAGGCATGGATTCTGCTGTTTGCGCCGCTCTTGCCGTCCGCGACTACGACACCTACGCTGTTCACTTCAGCTATGGACAGCGAACCGAGGGTCGTGAGCTGCAATCGGCCCGCGCGATTGCCGACGCGCTTGGCTTTCGCGACTTCCTGCACCTAGATACTGACCTATTCCGGCGCATCGGAGGCTCGGCCCTCACTGACTCGACGATTGCGATCCCCAAGGTGCAGGAAGACCAGCCCATCGGCGCATCCCTCCCCGTCACCTACGTCCCTTTCCGCAACGCGCATTTCCTGGCCGCTGCCGTGAGCTGGGCTGAGGTACTTGACGCCAGGAAAATCTTTATTGGCGCAGTTGAGCCGGACAGCTCCGGCTACCCCGACTGCCGCCCCGCTTATTACCACGCCTTCCAGCAGCTCATTCGCACTGGTACCCGCGACGGAAGCATCGAAATTGAAACGCCGCTCATCCATCTCCGCAAGAAGGAAATTGTGACGCTCGGAGTTGAACTTGGAGCGCCTTTCCATTTAACGTGGTCGTGCTATGCGAACGAGACGGTCGCCTGCGGAGAATGTGAGAGTTGTGTGCTTCGACTGCGTGCGTTTCGCGAGTCCGGAACGACCGACCCGATTCCGTATGCGGGGCCGGTTTCCTAAGCCGGCGGAAGGCCGGTAGGATTAAGATTCTGAAGGAGAGAAAAACCAATGCGTAAGACAAAACCCTGGCTGGCTTCTTTGCTTTCAGCCCTGCTCATTCTTGCCGCCGTTCCGGCGGCTCTGGCCCAGAACACGGCCAAGGTCCACGGCCACGTACAGGACCCGCTCGGCGTCGCCATTCCCAACGTGCCGGTCAAGCTGAGCGAGAATGGACAGGTCAAATACACGTTCACCACGGACGCCAACGGCGACTACACCGGCGACAACGTGGCGCCCGGAACTTATGACTTTACCCTTTACAACGCGAAGAACCAGACCGTCGACCAGTTCACCAGCGTCAAAGTGGCAGCCGGGGCCAACGTTCAGCAGGACTTCGACCTTTCACGCGCCGCGTACATCGCCAAGATGACTCCCGAGCAGAAGAAGCAGCTCGAGGAAGCGAAGGCCAAGAACGCCAAGATCCTGTCGGAGAATGCGAAGATCAAAAACCTGAATGCCGACCTGAAGAAGGCGCGCGCGGACAATCAGGCGAAGAACTACGCCGAGGCCGACCAGTTGATGACCCGCGACACAACGCTCAAGCCGGATGCGTCTGTGCTTTGGGTGGAACTCGGCAAGGCGCAGGAAGGCGAGAAGAAGCTGGATGACGCCGTTACTTCGCTCAAGAAGGCTGTCGATCTTGAAACCGCCTCCAAAAAGCCCAACGCCGATGTAGAGGCTGCGGCCGATAATGTGCTTGGCGAAGTCCTCGCTGCGCAGGGTAATGTGGCTGGCTCGCAAGCCGCTTATGAAGCCGCCGCCACGGCCGACCCGAAGGGCGCGGCCATGTACTACGGCAACGAAGCGATCATGATGGATCGCGCGGGCAACACCGACGCCACGGTGGCCGCTGCCGACAAGGCCATCGCGGCCGACCCCAGCAAGCCGATCCCGTACTACCTGAAAGGCAAGGCCCTGATCACCAAGGCCACAGTTGACCCCAAGACGGAAAAGATCACCGCGCCTCCGGGGACCGCCGAAGCCTATCAGAAGTATCTCGATCTAGCTCCTAACGGCCCTTTCGCCGGCGATGCAAAGGCCATCCTGGCGCAGTTGGGAACCAAGCAGCAGACCAAGTACAAGAAGAAGTAGGATCGGGCCAAACGCCGAGTCAAAGGACGCTCCCGGCGAGCGTCCTTTCTGTTTCGGCATACAATTTTTGTTGTGAATGCGCCCGCTGCCAGTTCGCTGATCCTGAGCTATGAAGAGGCCACACGCACGGTTTATCAGCATGCCGCCACTGTGCATCCGTTGCCCGCTGCAAGCGTCCCGCTGCTCGACGGCCTGGACCGCACGCTCGCTGAGCCGGTCGTCGCCGACCGCGATCAGCCGCCATTCGCCCGCTCGACCCGCGATGGGTTCGCTTGCCGCTCATCTGATCTTGAGGAGCACCGGCCGCTCGCGCTCGCGGGCCACCTCCGCGCTGGCGAAAGCTGGAGCGGCCCGCCGCTCAAACCCGGCCACACTATTGAAATTATGACCGGCGCTCCCGTGCCGTCCGGAGCCGATTGCGTGCTGATGGTTGAGCACGCTAGGCTCGAAGGCGATCACGTTGTTCCCGCTCAAACGCTCAAGCCTGGAGAAAACATCGTTTCCGCCGGGGCTGAAGCCCGACGCGGCGCAACCCTGATTGAGCCGGGCACGCGCATCGGACCGCAGCACATCGCGCTGGCCGCGGCCTGCGGATACGAAACGCTAGCCGTCTACTGCAGACCCCGCATCGCTATCCTCGCCACAGGAGACGAGCTTGTTGCACTCAACCAACATCCGCTGCCGCATCAGATTCGCAACTCCAACAGCTATTCGCTCGCCGCGCAGGTCGCGCGCCACGGAGGCCGCGCCATCCTGCACCCGGTTGTTTCCGACACGCTTGAGGCCAGCGAGGCGGCCATTCGCGCGGCGCTCGACTCCGATCTGCTGCTGCTTTCGGGCGGAGTCTCGATGGGCAAGTACGATTTCGTCGAGCAGGCACTGGCCGCGTTCCATGCTGAATTTTTCTTCACCGGCGCACGCATCCAGCCCGGCAGGCCGGTGGTTTTCGGCCGCCTGCCGGAGCGAGACCTCTACTTCTTTGGACTGCCCGGCAACCCGGTTTCGACGCTCGTGACCTTCGCCTTGTTCGCCGCACCCATGCTCGCCGCGCTTTGCGGAAGGAGCGATCGAGGCCCCGAATTCGCTGAAGGCCGTCTGACGCAGGCCGTCGAAGCCCGGGCCGGACTGACCCGGTTCCTTCCCGCACGGCTGGAATCGAGCGCCAGAGGGGCGACGATCCGGCCCATCCCCTGGCAAGGCTCGGGAGACCAGACCGCAGCGGCCCGAACCAACTGCTTTCTGGTTGCTCCGGAAAACCGGCGGTTGGCTGAGGGGGAACCCGCGACCTTTTTGCGGGTCTAAAAGCTGCAAATTTTATGCCTGTTTTTGCAGGTGTTTGATTTCAAATAGCTTACATTTTGGCTTTTTCTGTTAATAATTGAAAATAAGTGCCTTACAGGCAAGTGTTTGAAATCACGTCCTCTTGCGTTCAGTGATCCCTAAGTGTAAGAACGGAGGTAATTATCCCTTCGGTTCCGGTATGATGGGAGAGCCGTGACAGGGTTCCATTAGAACCGCAACATCTAGTTGCGGTTTTTTCCTTGCCGCTACAGATAGAAAGGTCTTGCATCTGTGGTCATTTGAGCGCAAGATAACCTATTGCTTGTTTTCTAGGAGATAAACGCACGAAAGCCCATCGTAGACGCGATGGGCTCCGAAAAGACCTCAATTTATTGCCTTGACTTGCCAGCCCCCACAATACTTCTGTAGCGCCCCTAAGTCAAGCTAAAAATTTAGTAGAGGATGTCCCTGTCTTCAACGGAAGACGGGTCGGCCCCACTCGGCCAGAGTGTATCCCTCACTAAGGCCGAGCGGAACTATTCCACCATTAGCCGGTGGGCGGAGATGCCCACAAGCAAGGACTACCAGCCATGGCAAAATCTATCCCCGAGAAAACAGTCTACCGCTCTTCGGTCACGGGTCAATTCGTGCCGCAGCGGTATGCCAATAACCATCCACGCACCACGGAGCGCGAACACGTTCCGATTTCCAACCCCAAGAAGTGAAACGCAAACCGCCTGCTACCGAAAAGTTCAGGCGGTTCACAAAGGGTATCATTCGCCATGCAATTTGAAGACGGAAAACCACTCTATATACGCGGCGTAGTTCGCCAGCTGGGCGCACAAGGGCCGATTCCGCCTTCACTTTTCGAGCCTGAACTCAAATGCCAATGGGCGAAGATGCATTTGGAATCTCTCAAGGCTGAGATAGAGAGATTTAATCATGACTATCCTTATCAAATTCTTCCCGAAGTAGATTCTCAAGCGAGACAATATGTTATTAGGATCATCCATCCGCGCATTCTTCAGGCCCTCGATGCAGTCCGCGTTTTCGGCGATTTTCTGGCATGTCTCCGCTCCTCCCTCGATTGCTTGGCATGGCAATTGGCGCTGTTGAGCGGAGATTGGCCAGGACGGGACACGAGTTTTCCGATCTGCGGCAGGAACACCGTTGAAACCCAAGTTAGGATCGCTAAAACAACCTTTGGTATTCCCGATGACGCAGTCACCATCATGAAGTCGTTTCAGCCTTATCGCAGCGGAGATGCGTACAAATCGAACCATCTGTGGCGACTCAACATGCTCGGCAATATCCAAAAACACCGGCACATCTCTGCATTTGCCGCACTGCCACAGTGGCAGATACGAATCCGTGAGGGCTATCCTAGGGAATGGACTTTGCCGTTCCCCGGAGAACAAATCGACAATTGCACAGTAATGAGACTTCCGTTAGCCGCCAAGAATTATGTGGATTTCAACCCAGAGCTGCCCGTTGATCTGCGGTTCTACGATGAACGGGAGGGCGTCGATGTTGGGTACGACGATCTCTTCGACATATACGAGTTCATCGCTGAAGAAGTTATCCCAGCTTTCGCGCGCTTCTTTCCGCGTCCCGAAATACCTTCTTAGTATATCGGTTTGGGAGAAACGAAATGCATTCCGAGTATCGCCATCTGAACCATTTAATTCAATAAGATACAGCCATAATGACGCCGAAGGGGGCTTGACAGCGGAACGAGTGGCGCATTTCTCTATCCGCTATACCCTTTGCCCTATACCCTGTTCCTATGAAGCTCTCGCACTATGACAACCAGGGCCGCGCGCGCATGGTAGACGTAAGCGGCAAGCCAGAGACGCGCCGCTCCGCTGAGGCGAGCGCATTCGTCGCGATGTCGCCCAGGGTGCTCAAGGCGCTGCCGCAAAACCCCAAGGGCAATCCGCTGGAGATTGCGCGCTTCGCCGGCATCCAGGCTGCCAAGCGAACTGCCGAGCTTATCCCCATGTGCCATCCACTGCCGCTGACGCATGTGGATGTGGCCACGAAAATTGTGAAGGGTGGAATCGAGATCACGGCCAGCGCCGCGACCACCGCGCAGACCGGAGTTGAGATGGAAGCGCTGACCGCGGCTTCCGTCGCCGCGCTGACGATTTACGACATGTGCAAGGCGCTAGATAAGGGAATCGTGATCCGCGAGATTCAGCTGGAGAAGAAGACCGGCGGGAAAAGCGGTGATTACAGTCGTAAGGCGCAGCCGTAGCGAGGAATGGCTCGCCGGCCGCTGCATCTCTGGCTATTGCGGTTTATTTTTCATCTGATTCCGGATGTCCCGCAACAAATTGATGCCTTTGAATCCGAGAACGATATAGATGACCGTGGCTACCACGGCTATCCCCGCGCAGATTTCCGCAATAAGATGGGAGTTCATTGAAATCCCTCCGCTCTCACGATAGCACCAGCCGCTATCACCTTGTCAGGCAGCAATTTATGCCTGTTCCCAACTGTCTTCGTCGGTTGCCCATTCTAACGCCGGCAGCAAAAAGAGGGTGTGGTTGCGCCCCAAGTGCTGCAAGCCAACCATCAGATCGACAAGCGCCGAATCAACATGGCTCGCTAAGAAACCCTTCACGTAATCCTCTACGAGGAAGGTTTCTTCGTAGATTTCTGGCAAGTGCAACTCAAATTATTCAAATAGTCCTGTGATGTCCGCAAGCCGGTGAGCTTGGAAAACGGAACATTCGGCCTGAAAAGCGTCCACTGGTGGGATGATTCCAGTTCTTTCCTGAGCCGTTCTCTGAGCGCCATTTCACGACGAATATTTCCGCTGAAAATAGAGTAGTTGCTGTCCTCGATTGAATCTGCTTCCAGTTCGGGGAGAGCTTTCAGAAAAAGACGATAATCGAGATAAAGCTCCGATACGCGTATCAGAATGTCCGAAAAGCACTGATGCAGGCCTTCCGGCGATGAAGCCACGGAGAATATCTTGTCTACGCTTTCCCGGTAATCAGATGTATCCGAGAGGATTTTCTTAAGTAGATCGTGCATGCGTTTCCGTTCCCGGCCTTTCTATTTATCAATGGCTGACTGCCAAGTACACCCCGAACCACTCCCGGTCATCTGTCCAGCAGCGGGTCATTCCGAAGCCTGCCTGCTCGACGATGGCGCCGATGCTTTCCGCGGTGAATTTGTAACTGTTTTCGGTGTGAATCATTTCGCCGCGCGCAAACCTTACCTCAAGTTCCAGCGCCGGGATGACCGCACACTGAGCAATCAGGCTTTCCAGATAAATCTCGATCCGTGATTGCTCCGCATTCCACCGCGCACGATGCCGGAAGAGCCGCGTGTTGAAGTTCGCGCCCAGCTCGCGGTTGATGCGGCCCAGGATGTTTTTGTTGAACGCCGCCGTGGCGCCCGCCGCGTCGTCGTAGGCGCGCAGCAGCGTCGTCTCGTCTTTCACATGGTCCACTCCCAGCAGCAGCAGGTCGCCCGGAGTCAGCCGCTTGCGCACCATGCGCAGGATCTCCACGGCCTCGTCAGGCTCGAAGTTCCCGATGCTCGACCCGATGTAGAGGACCATCCGCCGTTGCCCCGGCGCCGGAATTTTCGCTATGCCCTCGGTGTAGTCGGCCACGCGCGCAGCTACACGCACACCGGAAATTTCGGCCTCCAGATGCTCTTTCGCTGCCGCCAGCGCGCTCTCGGAAACATCGATGGGGATGTAATCCACGGTGTGCTGCCGACGAATCGCGGCCTTGAGCAGCAGACCGGTCTTCTCCGCCGTGCCCGCGCCCAGTTCGATCATGGTGAGTGGACGAGAGCCCGCGCTCTCCAGAATTTCATCGGCGTGACGCGCGAAAATGCCCCGCTCGATCCGCGTCGGGTAATATTCTGGCAACCTGGTGATGGCCTCAAACAGCCGTGAGCCCGGCTGGTCGTAAAACAACCACGGTGCAAGGTGCTTCGGCGTTGCGGTGAGCCCGCGATAAACCTCTGCGCCCACCGGAGTGTAAGCTGCATCCGGCAGAGTAAGAACAGGAGAAAGTGTCTGCATCAAGAATTCCCGGTTACTAATGTCGATTAGCCAGGCGCACGCCGCAGAACTGCCAGCGTGAAACGGGCGGGAAGAAATTTCTGTATGTACCGCGAATGTGCGACGCCGGAGTTACCGCCGAGCCGCCCCGCAGCACCATCTTGTTGCTCATGAATTTTCCGTTGTACTCGCCCAGAGCGCCCGGCAGCGCGGCGTAGCCCGGATAGCCGAGATACGCGCTCGAGGTCCACTCCCACACGTCGCCGAACATTTGTTGCAGGCCGACGCCCGAGTTTGCCGGGGCCGGATGCAGCACGCCCGACTCCAACAGGTTTCCCTCGACCGGCAGTCCCTCCGCCGCAATCTCCCACTCCGCTTCGGTGGGCAGCCGCTTTTCCGCCCATCGCGCAAAGGCATCGGCCTCAAAGTAGCTCAGGTGGCAGACCGGCGTAGCCAGCATCGCGCTTAGCTCCACCGGACCGCGCAGCGTGAAGACGCGCCACGCGCCTTCGGACTCAAACCAGTAGAGCGGAGCGCGCCAGAGCTGCGCCCTTATGGCATCCCAGCCCTCGGTGAGCCAGAGTTCCACGCGCTCGTAGCCGCCATCGCGCATGAACTCGAGATACTCGCCGCAGGTGACCAGCCGCGAGGCCAGCTCGAACGGGTTCAGAAAGACTTTGTGCCGCGGCTGCTCGTTGTCGAAGCAGAATCCATCACCGCCATGACCGATCTCTACCAGGCCGCCGTCGTGCTTGATCCAGGAGGCGGGCAGAGCAGCGGTCGACTGCGGGAATTCGCCTTCGCGATAGGCAGGATGCAGAGGGTTCGACCAGAAGGCGTTCTTGATGTCGTAGGCCAACAGTTCCTGGTGCTGCTGTTCGTGATTGAGGCCGAGTACGATGCGCCGCTCCGCCTCATCCGGCATCGGGCCACTCATCAGGCGCATCATTGCCGCGTCGACGGAGCTGCGATATGCCTGGATCTCTTCGAGCGACGGCCGCGAGAACGAAGCGCGCAGTTGCTTCTCCGGCTGATCCGACACAGCGTTGTAGTAGCTGTTGAAAAGCCAGTGAAAATCAGGATCGAAAGGACGGTAGCCGGGCAGAAATTCCGAAAGCAGAAACGTCTCAAAGAACCAGGTTGTATGCGCAAGGTGCCACTTCGCCGGGCTCGCGTCCGCGCACGACTGCACCATCATGTCTTCCTCAGTCAGGGATTCGCAGAGTGCCTCAGTCTGCCGCCGCACGCTACAGAAGCGCTTTACCGGCTCAACGCACGGCACGGCTGCAACAATATTATCCAAGGCGTGATCCTCCTCTAGTTAGAGAGTCAATCCGCGATTTCGTTGCCCACGTTGCCGGCAGCCATTCCACAATCCACAAAGCCATTTACTATCCGATAGCAAAACCGGGCGAGAGGTTCCACAAATTTCTCTAAAAAATCTCTTCGCCTGCGTCTCGCTACCGGCTCGCGCCGTCTATCTTCCAGCTTCGCACCTGATTCCCGGAGATTTTGGGCTCCCTATGAAAGCGTACGTCCGCATCGCTGCTCCGCTGCTGGTTGCAGCCGTTTTTTGCCTGTCGCAGGGCCATGCGCAACCCCTCGCGCAGGACCAGCAGGGCGGCGGAGGCATGGCTGAGCTCCAGGCCCACAGCATTCGCGGCGATGTTACCGCCGTCTCCGGCAACGACCTCACCGTGAAAACAGAGGAAGGGCAAGTCTACACTGTCGCCACCGGGCCCAACACCCGATTCCGCAAACAGCGCGACCAGATCCAGATCACCGGCATCCATCCGGGAGACATGATCGTCGCCGTCGGGGACAAAGACCCCAAAGCCAGGACCCTGGGCGCGGTGTTTGTCATGGTCATCGACAAAGAGCAGTACCAGAAGATGCGCGCCGACTTTGGCAAGACCTGGACCGCCGGCGTGGTCGAGTCGATCAACGGAACCAACATTGTCATCAAGCGCCCAGACAAGACAACCCAGACCATCGCTGTCGATGAAAACACCTCGTTCCGCAAGCGGCGCGAAGATATCACGCTGCCCGACATCAAGCCCGGCGACAACCTGACGGCGCGCGGCGCGCTCCACGATGGAGCCTTCCTGGCGACGCTGGTCAGCGTAGGCAGGCGCGGCGGTTTTGCCGGCCAGCGCGGCTCCGGCACTCACGGTTCAGACACACCCGGCTCCACTAATTAATCCCATGACGATCCGCTTGTTCACTCTCCCGTTGCTGTTCGCTGTGTCTCAACTGGTCGCGCCCGCATTTCTTCAGGCGCAGACTCCGGTCCCAGCCACTGGCCCCGCCTCTGTCCAGACCGACGCCGGAGGCGTCATTCACGGTACCGTGAAGTCCGGCGCCATCCCGCTGCCGGGCGTCAGCGTGACCGCGACTAACACGCTCACGGGAAAGAAATACTCCGCCGCCACCACTGCAACCGGCGCTTACAGCATGGCGATTCCGCAGAACGGACGCTACGTGGTTCGCACGGAGTTGGCCGCCTTCGCTGTGGTTACGCAGGAGGCGCTGCTCAATGCTACTTCCCGCGACCGGCAGGTGGACTTCACTCTCGTGCTGGCCTCGCGTGCGCAGCAGCAGGAGCAGCACGAGCAGAAGGCTGAGGCCCGCCAATACTCCGGGCGCGGGACGGAAAGTCTGTCGCTCACTTCAGCCGCTTCCGGGCTCATCGCCGCCGCTTCCGGCAGCGGAGCCGAAGCCCAGCTTCCTTCGCTCGCCGGCAACACCGATTTCTCCAGCGAATCCGTGGCTGTGGCCGGAGAGACCGGGTACACCAGCCCGTTTGCGGGCATCACGCCGGGCGAGCGGCCACTCAATGCCGGAGGCCCGGACGCCTCCAGCAGCTTTGGCGGCGGAGGCAGAGGAGGACGCGGTTTTCGCGGCGGCGGCGGATTTCACGGAGGCGGAGGCTATCACGGCGGAGGACGGGGCAATTTTCGCCACTTCAACCCCAACCAGCCCCACGGGGCCATCTTCTGGAACGGCGGCAACTCTGCGCTCAACGCCGAGCCCTTCACCATCCGCGGTCAGCAGATCAACCAGCCCAGCTACGCCTCCAACCGCTTCGGCGCGGTGCTGATGGGCGTGCCGTATATCCCGCACCTGATTGAAAATGACACCCACGATTTTCTCTTCCTGATGCTCTTCGGCACGCGATCCTCCACGCCATTCAACGAATACGGGACCGTGCCGACTGCCGATGAGCGCGCCGGAAATTTCCAGAGTCTCACGACCCAGAGCGGCCAGCCGATTACGCTGTATGATCCCGGCTGCTACGCCGGCGATCCCAACGCAGGCCAGCCTTTCCAGAACAACACCGTGCCCAGCCAATGTGTTTCCGCGCAAGCCACGAGGCTGCTGAGCTATATTCCTCTGCCCAACCTGCCCGGGCAATTCCAGAACTACCGCGAAATTTCCATTGCCCAGACCAACAGCACTACGCTCGGCGCGCGCTTCATCCATAACTTCGGCAGCGGAGGCAACAACGCCGCAATGGGCAATTTCATCCGCCGGTACATGGGCGTGGCCAGCCAAGGCGTTCACCAGAACCTCAACGCCAACTTCAATTACAGCCACTCGGCGGACGACAACCTCAACATCTTTCCCACGCTCGGCGGCAAGTCGCAAAGCCACAACTACTCGCTTGGCCTGGGCTACTCAATCAGCAAGGGCCGCGTCACCAACAACATCAATCTCAACTGGAACCGCAGTAATTCGCAAACCACCAACTACTTCACCGGCACCACCGACGTAGCCAATCAAATCGGCCTCAACGGTCTGCCCACCAATCCGCTGCTTTACGGGCTGCCTAACGTTACCCTTAACCAGTTCACCAGCCTCAGCGAGCAGCAGCCGAGCTTCCGTACCAACCAAACTCTTGCGCTGTCTGAAAGCACCTCGTGGATACACAAAAAGCACAACTTCCGCTTCGGGGCTGACGTTCACCGCGTCCACCTCGACCTGCTGGGACAAACCAACTCGACCGGAACCTATACCTTCACCGGCCTTTACACGGAAGCCCCCGGAACCAACCCCAACGTGCCCGCGGGCGAGGCTACCAGCGGCTCGTCGATCGCTGACCTGCTGCTTGGGCTGCCGCAGCAAACCAGCCTTCAGGCTCCGTATCAGAAATCGTACCTGCGCGAAAACATCATTGACGGCTACGGACTCGACGACTGGCGCGCGCGCTCGAACCTCAGCATTAATGCGGGTCTGCGCTATGAGTACTTCTCGCCTTACTCCGAGAAATACGACCGCCTGGCCACGCTCGACACCGGCGACGACTTCGCACAGGTGGCCACCGTCACGCCCAACAGCATTGGCCCCTTCAGCGGAAAATTCCCCCGCACGCTGGTCAAGCCGCAAAAATTCGACTTCTCGCCGCGCGTCGGCATCGCCTGGGCGCCCATCCGCAACACGGTTGTGCGGACGGGCTACGGCATCAACTACACCAACGGGCAGTATGTGAAATTTGTGCAGGACTTCGCCTTCCAGCCGCCCTTTGCCGACGTGCAGACCAACGAAAACACCAGCGCCGCCGCGCCCGCTGTCACGCTCGCCAACGGGTTCCCGGCACCGCAAACGGAGGGCAATTACGCCGTCAATAAAAACTACCGGCTGCCTTACGTCCAGGTCTGGTTTCTCGACGTGCAGCATACGCTCCCGCTCGGCATCGTCCTCAACGTGGGCTACAACGGCTCGAAGGGAACACACCTGGACATCGTGGACGCGCCCGGACGCACGGCGACGGGATCGCTCAGCGGCGTGCTCTATAACTACGAGGACTCTGTGGCCTTCTCCAACTTCAACGCGCTCGCTGTGCGGCTGCGCAAGCGGATGCAGGACGGCATCGCGGTCGGCGCAACCTACACCTATTCGCACTCTATCGACAACGCTACCTCCATCGGCGGGAATGGCGGGACCTCGGCCGGCATCGCGCAGAACTGGCAGAACCTGCTTGCTGAAGAATCGAACTCCAGCTTCGATGTGCGCCACAAGGTCAACGGATACTTTGTCTACGAGTTGCCCTTCGGCCCCGACGCGCACTACGTCACCAGCGGCAATTTCGTCTCGCAGGCTCTCAACGGCCTCTCTGTCTCTGGAAGCTTCGGCTTCGCGACCGGCAGCCCGCTCACACCACGATACGAGGCCGCCATCCTCGACGTGGCGCGCGGCAGCACGGGATCGCTGCGCCCCGACCGCATCCCGGGCGTGTCGCTGACCCAGGGCGGAGGATCGCTCAATAACTGGTTCAACAAGGCCGCCTTTGCGACCCCGGCAAACACTTACGGAACAGCGTCGCGCTTCTCAATCCCTGGCCCTGGAACCGTCTCGACCAATGTTTCGCTCTCCAAAACCCATCGCTTCGCCGAAATGAAAACTATGGAAGTGCGCGCCACGATCGACAACTTCTTTAACACCGTCCAATATTCAGGCGTCGATACCACCGTCGGCTCCGCAACCTACGGCGAAGTCACCTCGGCCGCGTCGATGCGCCAGTTCACCTTCGTCGCGCGCTACAGATTCTAAGGAGGCTTGCGACCATGACCCAGATGCCGAAAAGAACAAGTCTCGCCCTCGCTCTCGCTCTCGCCCTCGCATTTGCGCTCGCTCCCTTCGCCGCACAAGCGCAGCAACAGCCGTCCACCACGGCGTCTGAGTTCACGCTGAAGGTGAACAGCGACCTGGTACTGACCAACGTGGTTGTGCGCGACAAAAAAACCGGCGCAGTGGTCCGCGGGCTCACCGCCAAAGACTTCACCGTGCTCGAAAACGGTAAGCCGCAGCACATTTCCAGCTTCGACTTTGAGAGCGTCGACCAGGCCGCGGCTCTTGACGAGGCGACCATCAGCGGAAAAGCCGGCCGGAGCCTCTTCAACGCGAAAACCGGAGTCGCCAGCCCGAAAGAGCTGCGGAACCATCGGCTCATCGTGCTCTTTTTCGACCTGACCTCCATGCAGCCCGAAGATATTGAGCGTGCGCAGGACGCGGCCCGCCACTACATCAATCAACAGATGCAGCCCGCCGACATCGTGGCCGTCGTTTCGCTCGACACCGATCTTTCGCTCGATCAGGACTTCACTCAAAACAAACAATTGTTGCTGAACGCCGTCAACAGCTACTCGGGCGCGTCCGCGCAGGGCTTTGCGCCGGGAGCCACCAGCACGAGCAACCAGGTGGAAGACGCAACCGCGTTCAGCCCGGACGAAAGCGAATTCAACGACCTCAACACCGACCGCGAGCTTTTCGCCATTGCCTCCATTTCAAAGTCGCTGGCGGGAATTCAGGAGAAGAAGTCGATGCTTTACTTCTCCGGAGGGATTCAGCGCGACGGCATCGAAAACCAGGCTTCGCTGCGCTCGGCCATCAACGCCGCCGTGCGCGGCAACCTCTCCATCTACAGCGTTGACACGCGCGGCCTGCAGGCCATCGGACCGCTGGGCGACGCCTCCACAGGAAGCCTGCGCGGAGCGAACAGCTACAACGGAACGTCGCTCCAAAATAATCTCGACTCCAACTTCAACACCCAGGAAGTGATGGCCACGCTCTCGTCTGACACTGGCGGCAAGGCCTTCTTCGATTCGAACGACTTCGGTCCGGCCTTCCAGCAGATTCAGCACGACACCTCGGCCTACTACGTGCTCGGCTTCCGCTCCACTGACCAGCGCCGCAACGGAAGCTACCGCAGGCTCTCGATCAAAGTGGATCGCGCCGATGTAAAGCTCGAATATCGCCGCGGCTACTACGCACCCTCCGACTTCAAGCACTCGAACAAGCAAGACCGCGAGCAGCAGCTCGAAGACCAGCTCGCCAGCGACCTGCCCGCAACCGACGTCGCCGTCTACCTCCAGGCCTGGTACTTCCGGACTGATCCAACGCACTATTACATTCCAGTCTCTATCGTTGTGCCCGGCTCGCAGATCCCCTTTGTGAAGGGCGGAGACAAGGACAAGGCCACGCTCGACGTGATTGGGGAAGTGAAGGACGCTTCAGGCCGCGTGATCGGACAGGCGCGCCAGACGGTGAAGCTCAACATCGATCAATCGCAGCAGGTCCGGCAGAAGAACGTGCAATATTCGACGGGCTTCAACCTGCCTATCGGGAAATTTCACCTGAAATTCGTCGTTCGGGAAAACGAGACCGGGCGCATGGGCTCGTTTGAGACGGACATCAACGTGCCCGATCTGCGCAAAGATCCGCTGAAGATGAGCTCCGTGGTGCTGGCGAGCCAACGCATCGCTGTGCCCAAACGCGACATCAATCCTATGGTTCACGACGGCGAAGAGCTCGTGCCCAACATCCCGCACGTCTTCCGCCAGAACCAGCACCTGTATTTTCTTTACGAGGTCTACTCGCCCGACAAGACACCGAAGACGCGGGTCCTCACCAGCATTGAATTTTTGAAGAACGGGGTCAAGGCGTTTGAGACGCCGCTCATCCAGGCCACACAGCTCAACGAGCCGAACCGCAAGGCCATCGTCTTCCAGTTCGATGTGCCGCTGAGCAGCTTCCAACCCGGCCAGTACACCTGCCAGGTCAACGTGATCGATGACACCGCGGGCAGCTTCAGTTTTCCGCGAACTGCGATCCTGATTCACCCGCCGGCGGTCGAGACGGCAACAGCAGCGCAGAAACCGGCTTCAGGAAACTGACTCTGAGAGGTCGCCCTGAGCGAAGTCGAAGGGGAACTGCGGATCAGTCCTGCGCGTCGGTCTTAAGTTTGTCTTCGGCCAGCCGCCACGGACAATTCCGGCACCCCGACTCGCAGCAATAGCCGCGCTTCAAATGATAGGCCGCCGTAAACACCAGATACGGCCCTTCCATCACATAGTCTTCGCCTTCAACCAAAGGCCGCGAATCCTCACGCAAACGCGCCACCCTCCAGCGGAAGAGAAAGCGGCAACGCCGCAGCCGACATTGCGACACGAGTTTCTACTACCGCATGTGCTATCGGATAGGTGACGGTTCGTCCCGGAACGGAGGCCTCGCGGTCGCCCGGAATCACCACGCCGACCAGGTTCATGGGATCAGCCGCCGAATATGTAACCGGACCAGGTACAAATGTCCGGCACCGCATCGCTCGCAACGACTCCAGCGCCTGTGGCAGCGCGAACTGCTCGCCGCCAAAGCCTGACACGAACCGTCCGCCCCGCACTGTGCCCCGCGCTTCCAGCCGGCGGAACATTCCGAGCAGCTCGCGCCAGCGTGGCATCGCGGTCTCGCGCTCCATCAAGTCGCGAAACACCACGCCGTAGCGCCGCAGCAGCACGTGGCAGGCGGACTCGATTGCTGACTCGCGCCACTCCGCGCTCTGTTGCTCCGGTTCGCGCAGCAGGCTCCAGCGACCGGTGGATGGCCGCGCTGCCCGTTTCATCCGCGCTGGCGCTGCGAACATCTGTTTCCGGCGTGGATCAACGAGCACGCGCAGGCTGTCAAAGCCGTCGGCCGTGACCAGCCCCGCGGCCACCAGCTCCCACAACGCACGGCCCGCGTCGCCGGCTGAAGCGCCCAGCGCCCGCGCCAAGTCGCCGGGAAACATTGCTCCGCGGTCGCCGAGATAGCTTCGTGCGCGGTTTGCCAGCTCGCTCAATGAGGCGGTGAGGTTCCCTTCCGGAATTTCGCGGCCAGCCAGGCACAGGTCCATCCAGAGGGCTTCTTCGCGGACGAAGAACGTGATGGGAGCCATTCCCGTCGGCACGATTCGCTTTGGCCCGCCGCTGTCGATGGCCGCAAACGCAAGATGCGGCGAGATGCGACCCCAGCCGATGACGCCGGTGAGCGTAAGCGCGTCGAGCCAGCGCGAGTCGTAATTCGCCACTCGCTGCGGCAGCAATGAGCGCTCCCACTCGACTGCCGGAGCCTCAAACCCCTCGAGCCCGCGCAGCGCCTCCAGCAAGCCCGCCTCGCCGGTAAGCTGCCGCTGCGCGCCCAGGTGCTGCCAGTCGAGCGCGAACCGCATGTAATCCGCCGGAGTCACGGGCTCAATCTGTTTGCGTAGCCCGTGCAGCGTTGCCTTGTGGATGCGCTGCAGGAGACGGCGCTCGCACCACTCGACCTCTTCATCAGCAACGCCGGCGGCTGCGCCCTCGAACACGCCGCGCAGAATTGTTCCCGCCATTTCGAGGCGAAGCATCTGCTTCCATATATCGCTCGCGTCTACGTCCAGTCGCGCTGCGAGAGCGCGCGAAGTGACCGGGCCGAGCACGGCCATCCACCCCTGCACGGCCTTGCGCAAAACATCTTCAGACGAGGTGAGCGTGGCCGGGATGGGCGGGACATCAGCGGCGAAAACGACCGAAGGCCAGAGCAGACGAAGCTCCTCCACGCGCTCTGCTGCCACGCAATAAGCGCGACCATTCATCGAAGCCACGACCGCGCGTCCCTGCTGAATCAACGCGTCGAACCAATGCGCCCACTCGGCAAATTCCTCTGGAACAATGACGAGCGAGCAGAGCAGGTCGTGCAGCTCGTGTTCATCGCGGATGTCGGGCCAAATCTGCGCGCGGACTTCTGCAATTGACTCCGGAGACAAGCGCGCAGCCTCGCCCAGCAGCGCGTCCGGCAGCCGCCCGCGCATGGCCACGGCGCGCGCTCGGCGCTCTTCGAGCGGCGCATCGTCGAGAAACGCATACGCGTTCGCGTTCAGGATTTCGTGCGCGAAAACTGACGGCGTGGTCGTGTCCACGGCAAGGCACTGAATACGACCGCTGTGCATCGCTTCGAGGACTGACTTCAGGCCTTCGAGGTCCATCGCCTCGCCGAGCACGTCCTTCATCACCTCGCGAACCAACGGATGGTCGGGAATCTGAATATCGCCTTCGACGTTTTCCTGGCATGCGGCCACCTGCGGAAACACGCTGGCCAGCAGATCGTCGGAACGGGTGCGTTGAATTTGCGGTGGAACTTTTTTACCCTTCTGGAAGCGCAGCAATTGCAGCGCGCGCCCCGCGTCCCAGCGCCACCGCGCCTTGAAGATGGGTGACGCGAGCGCGGCCTGCTCCAGCAGCCCTGTCACTGTCTGCGTGGTCAGGAATTGAAAGACGTCGCTGAGCGGAAAACTGTGTTGCTCGGCCAGAGAAATGTTCAGACCGTTGTCCGTAGCCGCGGCCTGCAACTCAAAGTTGAAGCCTCGGCAGAAGCGCTTGCGCAGCGCGAGACCCCACCCCTTGTTGATGCGTCCACCGAAGGGAGCGTGGAGGACCAACTGCATCCCGCCGCCTTCGTCAAAGAAACGCTCGGCGATGATCGTGTTGACAGAGGGAACGGTGCCCAGCACGGCGCGTCCGGCGGCGACGTAGGCGATCATCTGCTCCGCGCCCGCGTCGTTGACGGCGCACTCGCGCTTCAGCCACGCCAATGTTTCTGCAACTTCGGGAAGGGTCTGGCTTACGTGCCCCGGCGCGACTTCGCGCGTTCGGCGGTCGATTTCCAGCCGCAGGTCGGAGACAAACTCCGACAGCTCGCGCGTGCGCTGCGGAGCCTCGCCGGTCCAGAAGGGCAGCGTGGGCGGCTCCCCGTGCGCGTCTTCGACAAGCACGCGCCCGCTCGATTCAATCTTCTGAATTCGCCAGCTTGTGTTGCCCAGCAGAATCACATCGCCGGGCGACGAATCGACCGCGAAGTGCTCATCGAGCGTGGCAATCTGCACCCCCTCCGGCTGCATGACGACCGGAAATAGCGGCGTGTCCGGAATCGTCCCGCCGTTTGTTACCGCCGTCACACGCGCGCCGCGCCGCGCCTGAATGTGCCCGTGCACGCGGTCGCGCAGCAGGTAGGCACCGAAACGCCCGCGGCTCGACTCGATTCCTTCGGTGAGCAGACAGAGCGCTTCGTCGAACTCGGCCCATGTCAATTCGCGATAAGGCTGAGCGCGCCGCAACACGTCGAACAACGGCCGCTCTTCCCACGGCTCGGCGGAGCACGCGGCGACGATCTGCTGCATCAACACGTCGATGGGCTTTGGCGGGATCTCCAGCCGGTCGAGCACGCCGCTGCGCATGGCTCGCACCATCGCCGCGATCTCCATCAGGTCGTCGCGCGTGGTGACAAAAAACCTGCCTTTGGGAATCGCGCCACGCCAGTGCCCGGCGCGACCCACGCGTTGCATCGCCACAGCAATCGCGCGCGGCGAGTTGATCTGGCACACCAGATCGATAAAGCCGATGTCGATGCCCAGCTCCAGCGACGCGGTTGCAACCAACATGCGAATCTCGCCCTGCTTCAGCCGTCGCTCCGCTTCCAGACGGAGCTTTCGAGAAAGTGATCCGTGATGCGTCGCCACCTGCTCCGCGCCCAGCCGCTCGGCCATTGCGAAGGCCAGCCGCTCGGCCATGCGGCGCGTATTCACGAATACCAGCGTCGAGCGATGCTCCATCGCCAGCTCGGCCAGCCGCGCGTAGACGCCCTCCCAAACGGACTGCGTAGCAACCGCGCCCAGTTCGTCAGCCGGAACTTCGATGGCGAGATCGAGATCGCGTCGCCGACCAGCCTGGACAATTTCCACTTCCGCCGCGCGCTCACCGCCGAGAAACTCGGCGACCAGCTCAATGGGATTGACCGTAGCCGAAAGTCCGATTCGCTGCGGAGCCTCGTGGCCGCTGATGAGGTCCGCCGCATTCAGCCGATTTTCGCCGCGCACCAGCGCGTCCAGCCGCTCCAAGGTCAATGTGAGGTGCGAGCCGCGCTTGTCGTCGGCCATGGCGTGGATTTCATCCACAATCACCGTCCGCACGCGCCGCAGATTTTGACGGCTCTTCTCGGCGGTCAGCAAGATGTAGAGCGACTCCGGAGTCGTCACCAAAATATGCGGCGGCGATTTCAGCATCGCGCGGCGCTCGGACGGCAGCGTGTCGCCCGTGCGCACGCCGGCGCGAATCTGCGGACACAGATAGCCGCGCTCAAGGGCGAGCTGCTGAATCTCGCGCAGCGGCCCGGTCAGGTTTTTCTGAATATCGTTCGACAGCGCTTTGAGCGGGGAAACATACACTACTTCAGTCGCACACTCCAGCCGCCCTTCAATCGCCTGGCGCAGCAGCGCGTCAATCGCGATCAAAAACGCGGCCAGGGTCTTGCCCGAGCCGGTGGGCGCGGAAATGAGCGCGGGCCTTCGGCCGAGAATGTGCGGCCAGCCCAGTTCCTGTGGCTCGGTGGGCGTGCCGAAGCGGCGCACAAACCACTCGCGCACGACCGGATGCGCCCAGCGCAGGCTCTCCGGTACAGACTCGCATTCGGGGATGACGGCGGACAGCATTTCCGCTATTGTAAGCTCGTTTTCGCCTGTTCTTTGCCCTGTCGGCTGGCAGCCGCCAACGGGGCGGTATCGGCTACTGGCTGTTGGCTTGTGTCATCGGCCACTGTGCCTTGAACGCTACAATAAATTCATTCCCCCAAGGACCGCTCTGCTGACCACGTTCCGCGCCATCCCGCAGTCCGCACGCGCTCGAGAGATCTTTTCCGCGACGCGCACCATTTTCTGGGCCGGACTCGCAGTTCGCGTGCTCTACCTCACCCTCGCGCACACCTACAGGTTTCGTCCCTTTGAAGACCACTTCACGTTTGGATACGAAATGGCTCGCGTGGCGCGTGCGCTCGTCACCGGCTACGGCTATGCCGATCCGTTCAACGGGCACACTGGACCGACGGCCTGGGTTCCTCCGCTCTATCCGCTGCTGATTGCCGGCGCGTTCAAGGTCGCTGGCGTCTATACGGCGTTGTCGGGCTGGCTTCTGCTTACGTTGAACAGCATCTTCTCGGCGGCCACGGCGATCTTCATCTACCACATCGCCGTGCGCTGCTACGGTCGCAGGGTTGCTCTGTGGTCGGCGTGGATATGGGCGCTCTATCCTGCCGCCATGCAGTACGCGGTGCGCTGGGTCTGGGAGATGTCGCTCACCTGCATGCTGTTTGTCGCTGTGCTCGCGCTGGCGGTGAAGATGCGCGGCATTCTGCCCCGCGAGCGAGAGCCTGTTCGCGGGGACTCCGGCGTCGACAAGCCTCCTAGCGTCAAACCGCGGCAGACTACGAAACAATGGCTTCTGTTCGGGCTGTTGTGGGGGCTGATCGGGCTCTCGAACTCCACGCTGCTGCTGTTTCTGCCGGTCTGCGGAATCTGGGTTCTGCTGGGCTCGCCGACGAAGGCGGCTTTCCTGCGGGCGGTTGTCTCGGGGCTGATTTTCATCGCCGTCGTTTCGCCCTGGATGGTGCGCAACTACCGCGTGTTCCACGCCTTCGTGCCCTTCCGCAGCAACTTTGGCGCGGAGCTTTATGAAGGCAACAATCCTGGCGCGGATGGATTCCGCTACGGGGCGCTGATAGGACAGTCCGCAAGAGATGCGCAGCACGTACTTTACGCGCGTATGGGAGAGGTCGCCTACACTCACTATCGCGGGGAGCTAGCCAAAGCCTGGATCCGGACGCACCCGGGCCGCTTTGCTCAGCTTTCGCTCAAGCGCTTTTATTTTCTCTGGGCGAGTGTGCCGCATCCTTCTACGAAACGTGTTTTCGGAGACGCCCTTCGACAATTGAACTACTGCTTTGTCACGATCGTCGGATTCCTCGGCCTCGGGCTCGCGCTGCGCAGACGCAAGCCGGCGGCTTTGCTGTTTGCGTGGGCTTTCCTGCTGGTGCCGCTCGCCTATTATTTCGTTACCGTGGAGGCGCGCTTCCGGCATCCGCTGGAGCCGCTCATTCTAATTTTGTCGGTTTATCTCTTCCAATCCGCAACGAAACGAAAACCAGCCAAGCTGCGAGCCTAAGCGCGCCCGTGCCGCTTTTGCGCGACGACGAGCCCGCGGGGGGTGGGCAGAAAGACCACGGAGAGGAGCCCTTCGGCTTCGAGCTTCAGCGCGGCTTCGCGGACGGTCTTCATGTGGGAGCTGGCGTCGTGCATGAGGATGAGCCCGTTGGGATTAATTTGCGGCAGAAAATGCCGGATTTCCTGCGCGCGCACGGGCGGGTCGCTGTCGCTGAAGAAAAGATCGATCATCCCGTCGATCTTCATCTCCAGGCTGGACTCGTTGCGCAGCTCGATCCAGGGCGAGAGTTCCGAAGCCGCGATTCTTTCCTTTGCCTTCGCGAAGACCAGCGGGTCCAGCTCGCAGCTCACCACGCGCCCGCGCCCGTTCCGCTTCAGTCCTTCGGCAATCCAGAGGGAGCTCACGCCGAGAAACGCGCCGGTCTCGACGACCAGCTCAGGCTTGATGGCGGTGACCAGCGTGCGCAGAAACTCGAGCACCTCGGCCTCCGCGGTCATCGAGTCATACATGCTCCAGCGTTCCGGATGCGGGCACTCGGGCGTGGCGCGGTGGTACTCGGGCAGCAGCGCGCCCCTGGCCCGCTCCGCCTGCAACATGATTTTGTGTTCCTGCTTCAGTTTTTTGCGAAAGAGCCCCATGGCCGCCGTCCCGCGCAGTCGCGCCTTTTCATTCTATCCGCAAGACGGGGCTGCAACTGCTGTTCGGCTTTCATGCACAATAATGGTTCATGGCAATTTTGACCAGCGCCGACGCCCGCCGCGCGAGGCCGTTTTTTGCGGCCCACAACAAGTGGCTCATCTTCTGGGCGGCGTTTGTTGTGCGCGTGCTCTACATCACGTTCGCGCACACGTATCATATTCGCGCGTTTCAGGACCATTTCCAGTTCGGATGGGAGATGGGGCGAGTGGCGCGCGCGCTGGCCACCGGCTATGGCTTTGCCGATCCGTTCGTAGGGCACACCGGGCCAACGGCCTGGGTTCCGCCGCTGTATCCGCTGCTGCTGGCCGGGGTGTTCAGACTGTTCGGCGTTTACACCGCGCTCTCCGCGTGGGTGATTCTGACCATCAACAGCGTCTTCTCCGCCGCGACCGCTCCGCTGATCTACAAGATCGCCGCGCGCTGCTACAACCGCAAAGTCGCGGTATGGTCGGCGTGGATCTGGGCGCTCTATCCGGCGGCCATGCAGTACGCTGTGCGCTGGGTGTGGGAGATGTCGCTGACCGCGTTTCTGTTTGCGTGCGTTCTCGTCCTCGCGCTGAAGATGCGCGGCATCCTACCCCGTGAATCAAGGCCTGTTCGCGGGGACGATTTCGCGGCGGAGCGAGTTCGACAGACCACGGTTCAATGGCTGCTGTTCGGCCTGCTGTGGGGGCTGATTGCGTTGTGCAACCCGACGCTGCTGCTCTTCCTGCCCGTCTGTGGGATCTGGATTCTCCGCGGCGCGCGCCCGCTCCGCGCCGGATTCAAAAACGCAACCCTGGCGGCGCTGCTTTTCGTCGCGATTCTTGCACCTTGGGCCTTGCGGAACTGGCGCGTCTTCCACGCATTTGTGCCGATACGTACCAACCTGGGTGTTGAGCTGTGGGCGTGGAACAACTCGGGAGCCAACGGCATCGCCCTTGGCGCTCCCATTCAGCCCTCGCTGCACGACCCCAGCTTCGTTCCCTACCTAAAGATGGGAGAAATCGCCTACTCGAAATACCGCGGCGCAATTGCAAAGCACTGGATCGCCACGCACCCGAAGCGCTTCCTCGTCCTGTCGCTGAAGCGCTTCTATTTTTACTGGGTGAGCGTTCCTCACCCGCTCGACAACCATCCCCTGGTCGAATACGGTAGAGTGCTGAACTATTTCTTCCTGAGTCTAACCGGCATCCTGGGGCTTTTACTTTCTCTCAGGAGACGAGTGGCCGCCGCGGGATTGTTCGCCTGGGCCTTCGTGCTGCTGCCCTTCACGTATTATTTTGTCAGCGTGGCCGCACGGTTTCGCCACCCGCTGGAGCCGCTTATCGCGATCTTTACCGTTTACCTTTTTCAATCCGCCGAGCACAAAAGGAAATCCCGTCCCGCGGGCAAAGTGAGTTCCCGTTCGTGACCCGCAAAAATGCATCGCCCCATGTTCCAATCCTGAGCAATATCTCCCGGCGGCTTAAAAAAAGGTTCTTTCTCGACCCTATCGGGAAGAATGATGCGGTGCTCGAAATCGGCTGCGGAGACGGCTGGGTCGCCCGCTATCTTTACGGGCGCGGCGTATCTAATTTTGTGGATATTGACAGCACACCGGCGGCAACCATTATGGGCGACATCCGCGACTGGCGAGCGCTCGGCCTCAAGCCGGGGTCCTTCGACGCAATCGTCGCCTTTGAAGTTCTTGAGCACGTCGACTGCGTGGATGATTGCTTCACGCTGCTGAAGCCGGGCGGAAAATTGCTGGTTACGTCGCCCTATCCGCCGGCCGACAAGCTTCTGAAGAAGCTGGAGGAGTGGCATCTGAATCAGCCGCGCACCAGCGCTCATGACCACCTGGCTTATTTCGAAGAGACAAACCAGTTTGCCATTGACCGCCTCTGGCGACCTCTCATGATGTCTCAGTGGGTTGTGTTTCGCCGCAAGCCTTGAAGCTGACCGAACTGCTTACAGCTTGAACAGCTCCCGCAGGCGCCTGGTTTGCGCACGGCTCACGGGAATCTCAGTCTGCTTATGGTCCGCCATGCGGAGCTGGTAGCTGCTCTTGAACCACGGCACCACTTCCTTGATGTGGTTGATATTCACCACGTACGAACGGTGCGCGCGCCAGAACAGGTTCGGATCGAGCAGCTCCAGCAACTCCTCCAGCGTGCGGCATTTGGAGTGACCTTCGAGCGTCGGGGTCACCACAGAGATCACGCCGTCATCAATCGAGGCAAAGCAAATATCCTTTTGGTCGGTCAGCAGCAGGCGGCTGTGTGCCTGCAAAACAATCTTGGCGCTCTTCGGGCGCGCGGTCTGGTGCTGCTCAATCAGACGCAGCAGCGCATCCACCCTCAGCTCGCCCGCATGGATCTCGACAGCCCGCTCGACTTCGGTTTGCGTCCTCTCCTGCAGGCGCAGCCGTGCGCGCTCGAGCGCCTGCATTACGCGATGCTTGTCAAAAGGCTTCAGCAGATAGTCGATGGCGTTTACGTCAAAGGCCCGCACTGCATACTGGTCAAACGCCGTGGCAAAAATAATCTGCGGCAGCGGGTCATGGTGCTCAATCAGCTTCTTCAGTACCGCAAAGCCGTCCAGACCCGGCATCTGCACATCCAGAAACACGATGTCCGGCTGGTATTCGCGGATTAACTCCACCGCCTCCACGCCGTTGCCACCCTCGGCCAGCACTTCCACGCTGCCCGTCGCATCCAGCAAATACTTCAACTCATCGCGGGCAAGCTGCTCGTCGTCGATGATGAGCGCGGAAATCGTAGCGGTTGCAGCCACGCCTTGAGTATAGGGAGCCACGGAAAGCATGGTCAACCGCGAGCCGGGGCGCTGAAGGCGTGCAGCCGCGCCGGCGGATGGTCCGCGGCCAACTCATGGCCGCAGTGGACGCAGTAAAGGTCCGTGACCCGGGCGCTGCGATGGCAGTTACCGCAGCACGCCGCCACCTGATACGCGCATTGCGGGCAATAGTGGTAATCGCCCTCAATGTGCGCGCCGCACGCCGGGCACGCGGCCAGAATGGGCTGCCGCAGCAGGAAATAAAGGGCGGCGCCGATGCCGCCGGGAATCACCACGCAGATGATCCACAAGCGCGCGCTCATCCCGCGTCGTGGCGCGTCCTTGCCGATGTATCCGATGATCAGCATGGACAGCGCGGCCAGCGCGCCCCACGACAGCAGCAGGTAAAAGCGCAGCGCGAAGGGAAGGCGGCTGGGGCGAGGGCTGTGCGCCGGAACCACGATCCAGAAGTAGTATTCGACGAGAGCGAACGCCACCACCGCGGCCACCATGGCCCAGCGCGGAATCAGGCGCAACTCATCGGAGAATCGCGCTTCGTCCTGGCACGGATTATTCATCGTCTCCTGTCTCGCCCCAAAAAATGCGCCTACGCGCTCTCGTCCCTCGACTGGCTTCGCCGCTGAACCAGAATCGCCGTGAAAATGCTGAACGCCACCGTTGCCACCAGCAGCGCGGTCATGGCAGGAGCATCCAGCCAGCCATCCTCGCTGAACGCATCTTCCGCAATCACCCACAGCATGGGCGTAAGAAACATGAGCAGCGCGACCAGGCCCAGCAGCGCCACGCCTATCTGTCGGCGAGTGCGGCTCTGCGCCGCGCGCATCTGGTTGGCCGCTTCCATCACCGCGCGCCGCGTGCGTTGCACCACCGCTAAATCCGCTTCGGCGTCCAGCCCGGCCATTGCGTCCAGCAGTTTCGTATCGGGAACCTGAGATTGGCTCACAGTGCCTCCTTCTCAAGGTGCGGCTTCAGCGCCGCCATCCCGCGATACAACCGTGACTTCACGGTGGAGAGCGGCGTCCGCGTCACCGCCGCAATTTCTTCGAGCGAAAGCTCTTCATGGAACCGCAGGGCCAGCACCTCGCGGTGCAGCGGATCGAGCAGCAGCAGCGCCGCCCCTATCCTCCGCGCCGCTTCCCGGCTGCGGTAGTGGTCAAATGGATTCGGCTCCCCGCTGGGAATCTCAAACGAATAGTCTTCGCCTTCGCCCACGCATAAATCCTCCAGGCTGGCCATGGTGCGCTTGCGCCGCAGGTCAATCAGCAGGTTGCGCGCCACGGTGAACAGCCAGGTGTCAAACCGGGCTGCGCCGCTGTACTGCGAGCCGCGCGTCAGCACCTTCATCCATGTTTCCTGGAAAAGGTCCTCCGCCATTTCTCGATTGCCAGTAAGGAAGAGCAGGTAGCGCATAAGACGATGCTGATACTCGACGATCAGGCGGTCGACCAGCCCCGCGTCATGGCGCTTTAGCCCCTGCGCTACGGCCAGGTATTCCGCACGCACCTGGTCGGTCATTGCCCGGTTTGTCAATCGAAGCGCCGACGTGCTCATCTCGCCTTCACAGACGGATGGCGTGGCGGGAAAGACGCTCGTCGCCACCAGATTTTCGAGCTTTCGCACCAGACCCATGCAGCTATCCTAGTCAAACCCCCGGCCCCAAGCCCAGAAAAAACGGATGGGCGGGACAAAACCGGGCTTTCGGGATTTGCCGGCAGCGCGGATTGTTGTGGGCCCGGCCAGGTTCGCATCTTAAGATGGGAGAGTGTGCACAGGAATCTGTTGAGAGGCGGGTAAGACAATGCAAAAGCGCAAATTAGGGAAAAGCAATCTGGAGGTTTCGGCTCTCGGGCTTGGCTGCATGGGAATGAGCTTTTCTTACGGCCCGCCCAAAGACAAGCGGGAGATGATCTCCCTTTTGCGCACAGCCGTGGATCGGGGCATTACGTTTTTCGATACGGCTGAAGTGTACGGCCCGTTCACAAACGAGGAACTGGTTGGCGAGGCGCTCTCGCCCTTGCGCGACCAGGTGGTGATCGCCACAAAATTCGGGTTCAATCTCAATCCGGACGGAAGTCCGGGATGGCAGGGACTGAACAGCCGCCCTGAGCAGATCAAGCAGGTCGCCGAAGGCTCGCTCAAGCGCCTGAAGATTGACGCCATCGACCTGTTCTACCAGCACCGGGTTGACCCGGACGTGCCCATCGAAGACGTGGCGGGAGCAGTGAAGGAACTGATTCAGGCGGGGAAAGTAAAGCACTTCGGCCTTTCCGAAGCCGGGGCGCAGACCATCCGCCGCGCCCACCCGGTTCAGCCGGTGACCGCACTCCAGAGCGAGTACTCGCTCTGGTGGAAGAAGCCCGAAGAGGAGGTGCTGTCCACGCTGGAGGAGTTGGGCATAGGCATGGTTCCCTACAGTCCTCTGGGCAAGGGATTTCTGACCGGGAAAATGGATGAAAACACCCAGCTTGGCAGTAATGATTTCCGCAGCACGCTGCCTCGCTTCACGCCGGAAGCCAGGAAAGCGAACCGGGTTTTCGTTGACATGCTCGGCGCGATTGCCAGAAAAAAGAACGCGACACCGGCTCAGATTGCGCTTGCCTGGCTGCTCGCGCAGAAGCCGTGGATCGTCCCGATTCCGGGCACGACAAAGTTATCTCGCCTGGATGAGAACATTGGCTCGCTTGCGGTCGAGCTTACGTCGGACGATCTGCGCGAGATTGACCGCGCTGCCTCGGAAATCACGGTGCAAGGGGCACGGTATCCCGAGAAGCTGGAACAGATGACTTACCGCTGACCGTCGCCTTAACCTCAGTGGGCGCAACTGTAAACTAAGCCAATGGATATTCTGTACGGCCTGCACGCGGTCGAGGAGGCTCTGCGCTCCGGCAGCCGCAAGTTCGACCACGTGTGCGTGGCCCGCGAACGTCACGACCAGCGCCTGCAGAAAATCATCGATCGGGCGCGCGAAAGCGGCGTCCGGCTGCGCTTTGAGCCGCGAGAGGAACTGACCCGGCTGGCCCGCACCGCCGCGCATCAGGGTGTGGTCGCCATTGCCCGGACGCGTGAATTCCTTGACCTCGAAGACCTGCTCACTGGACTCGAACCCCGCCTGATCCTCGCGCTCGACGGCATTGAGGACCCGCAGAACCTGGGCGCGTTGCTCCGTACCGCCGATGCTTCGGGCGTGGATGGTGTTTTGCTCACCGAGCGCCGCGCCGCACCTTTGAGCCCGGTCGCCGTCAAGACTTCCGCAGGAGCTGCCGAGCATGTCCGCATCGCCCGCGTCGTTAATCTGGTCCGCGCCCTCGAGCAGCTCAAGGAGCAGAACATCTGGTGTGTCGGGCTCGACGAGCGCGGCGCATCCAGTTACGACGCGTATGATTTCACGTCTAACACCGTAGTCGTGCTGGGACGCGAGGGCAGCGGCCTGCACGAGCTCGTCCGCCGCACCTGCGACCACCTGCTGCGCATCCCCATGGCCGGGGCCGTCTCCTCGCTGAACGTATCCGCGGCCGGGGCCGTCGTTCTGTTTGAGGCCGCAAGGCAACGGCGCACCCAAAGCAAGGCAAAGCCCGCAGAGGCCGCACCCCGCAAAAAGCAAAAAGGTCTAGGTTCCTGAATGAAATTGAAGTTCCTCGCCGCAGTTCTTCTTTGCGGCACCGCACTCGCTGCGTCAGCCCAACAAAAGACCACGCCGAACAATTCTAAAACCCAGACCAGCTCCGGAACCACCGTTCTCTTCTCGCGTTCCGACACCCAGACTGCGCCGCAAACCGCGGCAGCAAGTCCGGCCCCGGGCACCGCGCCCAAAGCGACCAACGCCGAGCGCTCCGCCGTCACCTTCACGTCCTACAATCTCGACCTGCACCTTGCCCCGCGCGACCACCGTCTCTCCGCGCGGGCGCTGCTCCAGATTCGCAACGACGGCTTGCAGCCGCTCACCCTTGTCCCGCTTCAGCTTTCATCTTCGCTCAACTTTGACGGAGCCAGCGTGGGCGGCCAGCGGCTGCACTTTACGCAGCAGACGCTGAACAGCGACACCGACCACACCGGGCTGCTCCACGAGGCCGATATTCAACTTCCCGCGCCGCTCGAGCCCCAGGCGACGCTGTCACTGGAAGTGCTGTACAGCGGCGAGATCACGCTCGACGCCCGCCGGCTTCTGCAACTCGGCACACCCACTGACGCCGCCGAACACTCCGACTGGGATCGCATCGCCGAGGACTTCACCGGGCTGCGCGGTTTCGGCAACGTTGTCTGGTATCCGGTCGCCTCTATTCCCGCGCTGCTTGGCGACGGAGACAAGGTTTTCGCCGAGATCGGCAGGCAAAAATCGCGCGAGTCGGATGCGACCGTCGCGATTCGCCTCACCCTCGAGTACTACCTCGCGCCGCCCTCCGTCATTGTGCTTGACGGACACCCGGTTCCCGTTCCGAAGCCTTCCGTCACGCCCACGCAGAGCTATCCCGGAGTGCTGACCGTCACACTGCCGCCTACCATACTCGGCTTTGCCGCGCCCTCGCTCTTCCTCGCCAACTGGGTTCCGTCGGCAGGCAGCGGAGTCCAGATTTACTCCCGCTCGGAAGACCAGTCGAACGCGCAGGCGCTGATGACCGCCGCGTCCATGGTGCAGCCGCTGGTCGCAAAATGGCTTGGTCCAAAGGCGAAAACGCCCGTCACCGTGATCGGCCTGCCCGAGTCGCAGGACATGACGTGGGAACAAGGTTCGCTCCTGCTGACCGCAGTCGCCAATCAACCGCCCGAAAGCTACACCCAGACGATGAGCCGCGCGCTGGCCCATGCCTACTTTCAATCGACGCGTGAATGGCTCGACGAAGGCGTTGCCACCTTCCTGCAGACGCTCTGGATCGAGCAGTCGAGCACCCGCACCGAGGCGCTCGGAATGCTCGAGTCGCAGCGCCCCGCGCTTGCCCTTGCCGAACCGGCCTCGCCCGGCGCCGGGCCGGGTGAGGACCTGCTCCACGCTCACGACCCCATTTACTACCGCACCAAATCGACCTACGTCCTGTGGATGCTCCGCGATCTGGCCGGAGAACAGCAGCTCCAGTCCGCGCTCCAGGCATACGACCCCGCCGCCGACACTACGCCGGACTATTTCCAGAAGCTGGTCGAGCACAGCTCGGGGAAAGACCTGCAATGGTTTTTCGACAACTGGGTGTACCACGACCGCGGCCTGCCCGATCTTTCCATCACCGCCTTCCACGCCAGCCCCGCCGCCTACCAGGGCCAGTACATTGCCGCCGTGGACATCATGAACGACGGCTTCGCGGAAACGGAAGTCCCCGTCACGGTGCGCTCGCATAACGCCACGCTCACCCAGCGCGTGCTGCTGCCGGGAAAAACCCGCACCGTGCACCGCATGTTAGTCGAAGGCCAGCCCGATCAGGTGATCGTGAACGACGGAACTGTTCCCGAAGTCGAGGCGGACATTCACAAGTGGGATATTACGAATCAGTAGCAGCCAATGGGCCCGCGAACTCTGGCCTGAGCGTTGGACTATAATTCGATGCCGCCATGAAGATTCCTATAATTTGCCTGCTTGCCGTTTGCGCTTGTAGCGTGGGTGCCCAGAGTTCAGCCTCCGCTCCGAATGCGGAGCGGCTGGGTACGGTTTCGTTTGCCGTGTCCTGCTCGCCCTCGGAACAGGCCTCATTCAACCGCGGCGTCGCTTTGCTGCACGACTTCTGGTATGAGGAAGCGCAGCCGCAGTTCGAGCGGATCGCCAAGGCCGATCCGGGTTGCGCGATGGCGCACTGGGGCATCGCCATGAGCGTGTTTCACCAGATATGGGACCGTCCCGACGCGGCCACCATGAAGCTTGGCTGGGCACAGATGGAGAAGGCGCAGTCGCTCAGAGCGAAGACGGAGCGCGAGCGCGATTACATCGGGGCGCTGGCGACCTTCTACAAGCCGGGTTATCCGGACTACATGGCGCGCGTCACAGCCTACTCAGCGGCGATGGGCAGGCTCTACCAGAAATACCCGGACGATGTGGACGCGGGCGCCTTCTACGCGCTCTCGCTGCTGGCGGCGGAAGCTCCGAACGATACGAGCCTGATGCAGGAGCGCAAGGCGATGGCGGTTCTGCGGCCCTTATACGCAAAGGATCCGGATGATCCGGGAGTGGTGCACTACACCATCCATGCCTGCGACAACCCGGCGATGGCGCCGGAAGGACTGAGGGCTGCGGAGCACTATGGGGAACTCGCGTCTTCGGGGCCGCACGCGGTCCACATGCCGGGGCACATCTTTGCGCGGCTGGGGATGTGGCCGCAGGACATTGATGCGCAGCTCGGGTCCATTGCGGCTTCGGAAGCCGCTGAGCGCCGGCACGAAAGCGGGATCATGGACGAGCCCCACTCCTACGACTTCCTGATGTATGCGTACCTGCAGAGCGGGCAGGACGCGAAGGCGAAGGCGGTATTGGGCGAGGTTGCTGCTGTCCTTCGCCGCATTGAGGCCAGGATGGGGAGCGGCTATATGGCGGGAATGGGAAGCTATTACGACACGAAATTTCCTGCCTTCTATGCGCTGGAGAGGCGCGACTGGAAGAGCGCGGCGGCACTGCAGCCGGTGTCCGGAGCTCTGCCCGACGATGCGGCGATGACCTGGTGGGCGCGCGCCATCGCGGATGGGCATCTGCATCGGGCGCAGCAGGCTCAGTCGGACCTGGCGCAATTCGACGCGCGGATAGACGAAGTGCGCAAAGGTAGCGATGCCTATATAGCGAACGCGACGGGAACGCAGGTGATGCGCGATGAAATTGCGGCCTGGGTGAGCTTTGCCGCCGGAAAGCAGTACGATGCTCTGACGAATATGCGCAGGGCCGCCGATTTGCAGGACAAGGTCGGACAGGCCGAGGTGGATATCCCGGCGCGGGAGATGCTTGGCGATATGCTGCTGGAGTCGCACGAGCCGCGGCAGGCGCTGGCCGAGTATCAGGTGGCGCTCAAACTGAGTCCCGGGCGGTTCAACGGGCTGTATCACGCGGGTGAGGCTGCTGCGGAATCCGGGGACAAGGCGACGGCGGCGAAGTATTGCGCCGCGCTGCTTCGTTCGACCGATAATGGCGCAGGCTCGTCTCGTCCGGAACTGGCCCATGCAAAGGTTTTCCTGGCCGCGAACCAAGTCGCGGGAAACTGAGGCGATAATAGCCATAGGTGCCGATGGAGATTACGAGCCAGGAGATTACAACTCAGGATGCGTTGGTGGTGGTGGATGTCCAGAATGACTTCTGCCCTGGCGGGGCGTTGGCAATTGCCGGCGGAGATGCGGTTATCCCGGTGATTCATCGGGTTGCGGGGCGGTTCGAGCACATCATTCTGACGCAGGACTGGCATCCTCCCGGCCACTGTTCGTTCGCTTCTGCGGGTGGGCCGTGGCCCGATCACTGTGTTCAGGGGACGCGGGGGGCGGACTTTCATCCTGCGCTCCAACTGGTGCGGGCGGAACTGATTCTTCGGAAGGGATTCAGGAAGAATCTGGATTCCTATTCGGCGTTCTTTGAGAATGACCGCGTGACGGCGACCGGGCTGGCGGGCTATTGCCGGGAGCGCGGCTTCAGGCGGATGTTTTTTGCCGGGCTGGCCTACGATTTCTGCGTCGGGTTTTCGGCGGTGGACGCGCGGCGGCCCGGGTTTGAGTCGGTGGTGATTCGTGACGCTTGCCGGGCGATTGATGCGGATGGGTCGGTCGAGGCCATGGAGGCTGAGTTCGCCCGGCACGGGGTCGCGGTGATCGATAGCGCGGCTGGAACGGGGCGCCAGGCGAAATAGCCATGGAGCGCCTGGATTGTCAGAGTGGTTTGATCCTGATGTTCCGGAACCAGAGCTTGACGCCTGGCGCGCCCTTCGGCTCGGTTCCCTGCAGGGCGATTCGTCCGGTGTGGTACTTGCTGTAACCGGACATGTGGGCGAATTTGGTTCCGGCAATCAGAGCCTTCCAATGGTCGTCCCATAGCTGCGTGTCGACGACCTTGTGGCCGTTCTGGAAAAGCTGGAGATGGCCGCGGTTGGCGATGATCTCGAACTGGTTCCACTCTCCGGCGGGCTTTACCCACTCGACCGGGTCGGAGATCATGTCGAAGATGTCGCCGGAGCGCTCCTTTAGAATGCGGCTGTCCGGAACGGTGCAGGCGAGGTCGGCAATCTGCATCTCGATGCCGGTGTCGTAAGTGTTCCGGTATTCGGGCGACTCATGCACGTAGAACATCACGCCGCTGTCGATACAGGGCTTCGCCTTCCACTCGAGTTTGAGATCGAAATTGGCGTACTCGCCGTCGGTCACGAGGTCGGTGTAGTCGGCGGAGGGATCCTGATTGGTCTTCTTGAGCTGGATGGCGCCGTGGACCACGGACCAGTCCTTGCCCGTGCCTTTTTGAAGGTAGGAGTGCCATCCGTTGAGGTCGTGTCCGTTGAAGAGGAGCTGCCAGCCGTCCTGCTTTTCCTGCGGGGTGAGGGTGTTGGACTGCTGCGCGAAGGCCATGCCGGAAAACACCAGACAGGCGAAGACCAGGCAGCCCGCGATCGCAATCCTGAATTGCCTAAAGATCATTTTTCGCTCCCAGGCTAAGAATATACGCTCAAAAAAAGTGACGGGGATCTTGATTCTAAAGGGCTTAATCTTCTCGCGCCCGGGCTTGACAGAGCTTTCAAGGCGCGGATGGCCGGGCGCTCTGCGGGTAGAGTGAAGGTATGAAGGTTCTGGCGCTCGTCCTTATTGCGTACACCGCCGTGATGCTGCTTATCCATGTGACGTCGGGTAAGCTTTTCAAATTATGGAACGGGCCGGGGGATTCCTGGGTCAAGCGGTGGTTTTCCGCGCAGGTGGCGTTGCGGGTTGAGGCGCTCTACTGGCTGCTGGTTCTGGCGAGCTGGCCCTTCTGGCCGTCGGGTGGCTGGAAGACCGTGGTGGTTGTGTTCGCCGTTATCCATCTTGGCGCGTGGCTGGCCGGCGAGCGGCAGGTCCTTCGCTCGGGCGCCCCGTCGGCCCTGCCTCCTAAGGCTCGCCGGTTCGTCGTCGCCTTCGATCTGGTTGAAGCCGTTGCTCTGGTGGCGATTGCCTGGCTGACGGTGCTCCATCTGCTGCATGGGGGACGACCCTTTTCTGGGGCTTAGGGGAACTATGGCGAGGACGTAGTTGCGGCATGAGTTTTCTCCTACTCTCCTGTGTTTTGTTGGAGTTATGGGTGGGTGGCGCGGCTAAGTCCCAACGGTTGAATGAGTTGCGTGGAAGTCCCAAATAATCAACGAGTTGGACTGGCCGGGCAACTGCGGCTTCGCTGCCCTGCCTCGGTGGGCAGGTTAAAAAAGACGAGTTGATCCTGAAAAGGACTGGCCGTCCAGGCAACTACGTCTTCGCCGCCCTGTATCCCGGTGAGTTGGTTTCATAAAGTTGGTTAAACAAAGGCGTGTTGATCCTGAAAATAAAGGACTTAGAAAACATTGATCCTGAAAACAAAGAACTTAGCTCAGAATCTTCCTAAAAGGCGAAAGGCGCAGCTTTTGCCTGCGCCTCGCGGGTCGGTTGATTTTCCTACTCTTTTAGTTTAGGAGGTTGGGGGAATTCGGATGCATCTGGAAGTGGTTGCCTGGAAAGAGTTTAGGGGCGGAGGGGCTTGACAGCTTTTTCGGAGCTTCAGAGACCCCGCCTCTTGCGCCTGATGGTCAAGAAGAACGTTGGCGGCGGGGTTCTGTTCTCCCTTGTCTCAAAGGCGAGACATGGGGCAGCCTGGTGTGCCGTTGGTAGTGCCCTAAGGGTGCATTGATGGTGGAAGAGCTAAGATGACCTTGGCTATTCTTCTAAGCTTGAAGCGCACTTCGGTCAAATCTTCGCCGCTTGGCAACGGAACATCACAATGCGCCTGGTTGTCCATCTTAGGCCGATGGGTGACATCCAGAGTAGAAATCGAGCGTATTTCTCCTACATTCATTTCTAAGACGGCGTTGTTCTGTGGGTCTCTTTTTGCCCTGGCTCTCGTCTGCTCAGGGGTGGAATATTTGCTCCAGTCTACAGACATACCACCGTCATGGACTCTAAATACACCCGCGGCCAGCGTGCCATCAGGGATGAACTGCTTATGGGCACGCATGAATACCGAGTCGGTATCGGGCACTTTTTCAATCGGGAAGGCTATTCCTTGCTCAGCCAAGTGTAGATCCCCAAATGCCAGGAATTCGGGTCAAAACTCCCCTTTACGGGGCTTGTACTCACCGACTCTCCGTAGTAGGTTGCCGGAGCTTGGCCGACCGGAATATTCACGAGCATTTCTCCGCTTCGCCCATCCCAGTGCAGATCGGCACTTCCACTAGGCCCTGGCGAAATTCGCGGTGGTGGGGGAAAACAACCCACCCCCTTCTTCATCTGGTGAGATTGTGCAAGAAGAAACGTCTTAGCGCGATCAAACGCTGGCTTAAGAATGGTAGGCTCGTCCTCGTCCCAATCCACTGTCATGAGCTTCTCTGCTGATTTCAGAGCTTCATCCAGGGCGACATCTGTCTCAGGGTGCTCCTGCTCGGACTCCCATCCTTTACCTCGGGGAGAAGACTCATCCTCAAATTTCCATTTTACGGCGGACATTTCTGACATAATTCTCCCCCTTGCTTTCGATCTAGTAAGAGAGTTGCACGTTAAGAACCAACAGACCGGCATCTTCCATCGTTTGCCTCAGGGTCTTTTCTTTCTCCGCTGCTCGGTTCAAAGTGCCTCTCATTTTCTCTAGATCATTGCTGTCCAATGCGTAGTAGACATCAAAGCGACGCCCTTGCTTGTCGCGATTCGTGATTTTAAGCATATGAATGACGACGCCGGCAGTTGGTTTTTCCGCGACATCGGCATGATAAATCGGGCGGAAGTCTGTAAAGATTCTAACACCGTCGAAGATTCGTTCATGCTCCGTGAGAACAACTCCCGCTTTTGCGGTTGTGCCTACTATCTGCTCAAGCTGAATCGCTCCGAGCAGGAACCTCCTAAGGCGCGTCCACTGCACGTCGCGCTCATCCGGGGTGCCAGAAAACAACCCTCCTCGTTGCAAAGCTGGCTTTACATCTCGATCGAGGAACGCCTCAAACGGTTTCTGCGGCTCCCCCGTTCGGTAAACCGTGATAAGGATCTCGGTAATGCCAAAGACCAGATTCGGATTTAAAGGGCAGAAAAGAAGAATAGCTTTCGCCAGTTCCTCTGCATTAAACTCAGGTTTTACCCGCGCCAGCGCTGAGGAATACTTCTCAATCTCGTCGTCTGGAAGTTCCAGCCACTTTTTGAGCAGCATCACATGTTCTGGCGGAACTTGCAAAGACATGATTTCCTCACTCTATATCGGCAACCGATCAGATTCCAACAATTTAAGTATAAAGGAGAGCCCTTTTGCATCAACCGCGCAGCAAGCCTTGAATTTCTCAAGGTCCATATATTCAATTTTACAGGTGATCCGGTAAGGAAGGAGCTTTGCGCCCGTCCGGAAGATTGGGAGTGGAGCAGCTTCCGTCACTACGCGACTGGGTGTGATGGTCCGGTCGAGATTGAATCTGACTGGACTGCGAGGAAGAGGGAAAGAGCGTCATGTTCGCCACTCAAGCCAAAAGCAGGCTTGAATGGGCCACCGTTGGGTTCCTCGGTTAGAATTGTGCTGAAGGCAATTTTCTTTTCAATGTCGCCTGTGAGCAGGCAGAAGCAGGAGCACTAACGATGTCTATCAAGCTTACCCCCGGCAAACTGGCTGGGTTGAAGGCCGTGTCCGATGGGCGCGGCGTGATTGCCGCGGCTGCGATGGATCAGCGCGGCTCGCTGAAAAAGATGCTGGCCAAGGAAAAGGGCGTGGCGGAGGTTCCGGACTCGGCTTTGATCGAGTTCAAGGAACTGGTGACGGAGGTGCTGACGAAGCACGCTTCGGCCATTCTGCTGGACCCCGAGTATGGGCTGCCAGCCTCGAAGAAGCGCAACGGCAAGGGCCTGTTTCTGGCCTATGAGAAGACGGGCTATGACGCGACCACTCCGGGCCGGCTGCCGGACCTGCTGGACCTGTGGTCGGTGCGGCGGCTGAAGGAAGCGGGCGCGGACTGCATCAAGATTCTGCTGTACTACACGCCGTTTGAGAAGTCGGGCATCAACGACGTGAAGCAGGCATGGGTGGAGCGGATTGGCGCGGAGTGCCGCGCGCATGATATTCCGCTGTTTCTGGAGCTGGTGGGCTATGACGTTCACGGCGAGGGCGAGAAAGGCGTGGCGTATGCCAAGCGCAAGCCGGAGATTGTGACCGGATATATGGAAGAGTTTGGCAAGGATCGCTATGAGGTGGACGTGCTGAAGGTCGAGGTGCCGATCCAGATGGAGTTTGTGGCGGGCACGAAGGCCTTCAAGGGCGAGGAGGCGTACACGCGGGCCGAGGCGCTGGAGCACTTCCGGCTGGCGGCTTCTTCGACGCACAAGCCGTTTATTTATCTGTCGGCGGGGGTGAGTAATCCGGTGTTCATTGAGACGCTGGAGCTGGCGGTGGAGAGTGGCACGAGCTTTAACGGCGTGCTGTGCGGGCGCGCGACCTGGAAGGACGGCGTTGCGGTCTATGCCAAGCAGGGCGCGAAGTCGTTTGAGAACTGGCTGAATACGACGGGCGTCGAGAATATCGAGAACGTGAACCGCGTGCTGAAGGGCGCGCATTCGTGGCACGAAAAGGTGGACGCGAAGGAGCCGGTTCTGGCTTAAGGCCTGTTAGTTTTTTTAGGAAAGCGCCGAGGCGATGCTTCGGCGCTTTTTGTTTGGTCGAACTGTCCACGCTAACGGCGTTGTCAGGCAGCCGCTCGTTTTGGCATGGGTTTGCCGAGGAAGGCCCAGAAGGCGGCGAGCAGGGTGATGAGGGCGATGAGGATCTGCGAGCTGACGCAGTAGAGGCACCAGACTTCGAGCTTGTGGGCTTCGATGTTGCTGAGGTAGAGAGCGTAGGCGAGTCCGATGAAGGACGCGATCAGAGTAAGGCTGCGGCGGCGCAGGAAGGCGAGCACGGCGAGGATGAAGTATCCAACGATGCCGACGGCGGCGACGGGGACCTTGCCGATCATGGAATAGCGGCTGTGGTTGACAACGCCGCAGTCCCAGCGCGCATTGATGTCGCAGGGCTGAACGGCGTTGGAGTAGTGAATCTGGAAGGCGAGAACCGAGACGACGATGCCGAGGATGGCGAGAGCAGCAATCACGTAACGCATGCGATGTTTTTCCTCCGTGCGGGCGCGGCGGGTGACGGTTGGCCCCGCTTCGCGTCCATGTGTAAGTGTAGCGGAGCGGCGCGGAGGGTGGGGCGCGGCAAGTGCCGGGGAGAGGGTTTCATCACAGCCGGACCGTGTTCCCCACGCAAGCCGAAAACAGGCTTGAGTGGGCCACCCACGCTGATTCGGGATAAGATGAAAGCACACGCTATGATTCGTAAAGTTGCTGTTTTTATCGCCGGTATTTCTTTTATGCTGGGCGCCGGATTGGCCCAGTCGCAGGCCCAGTTGAAGGCGCAGGTATTAAAGCCTCCGCCGGGCGCGCATGTGGCGATCGTTGAGTTCGCTGATATGGAGTGTCCGATGTGCGGGCGGGAGAATCCGGTGCTGATGGCCGCGTCGGCCAAATATCACGTGCCATGGTTGCGGCATGATTTTCCGCTGCCGCAGCATAACTGGAGTTTTCAGGGGGCGGTGAACGCGCGCTGGTTTGACACGCAGGGCCGGGACCTGGGGAATCAATACCGCGACGCGGTGTTTGCGGACCAGAACAATATTGAGACGAAGGACGATCTGCACCAGTTCACGCAGAAGTTTGCGCAGCAGCATGGGGTGGCGCTGCCTTTCCTGATGGACCCGCAGGGCAAGCTGACGGCGGAAGTGAAGGCGGACTATGCGCTGGGACAGCGGCTGGGGGTGCACCAGACGCCGACGGCGTGGATTGTGACGGACGGCACGGGCGGCGCGGCCCGGTACAAAGAAGTGACCGATTTTGACAAGCTGTACACGATGCTGGACGAAGCGGTTGACCAGACGGGCCACGGGAAGAAATAGCGGTGGCGTTATCCAGGTGAGGCCAGGTTGTTTGCTGGAGCGACCAAACCACAGGTCCCCTTCGGCTGCGCTCAGGGCGGGCTCTCGACTGCGTTTGGAGCAAGAAGCGCTCCAAACTCCGCTCAGGATGACATCCTTGTAATACCGTGCTGAGCGATGACGCCTACCAACGCATATTGAAGTACGTTGAAAGCCCTGGAGATGAGTCCGGGGTTTTGGTTTTTCAGGAGACTTCGAACCGCTATAGACTGGGAAGTTCTGTAAAGGGGAGTGCGAGATGCAACTGGATGTGATTCAGGCGGCGCTGCGTGAACAGGGGATGGATGCGTGGCTTTTCTACGACCATCATTACCGGGACCCGATCGGGTATCGGATTCTGGGGCTTCCGGAAAACGCGCTGGTGACACGGCGGTGGTACTACCTGGTTCCGGCGGAGGGGGAGCCGCGGAAGCTGGTGCATCGGATCGAGGCGGGGCGGCTGGATTCGTTGCCGGGGACCAAGGGCGCGTATTCGTCGTGGCAGGAGCTGGATGCGGGGCTGGCGGCGATGGTGGCTCCTTATAAGCGGATCGCGATGCAGTATTCGCCGCGCAACGCGATTATGTATGTCTCGCTGGTGGACGCGGGGACGGTGGAGGTGCTGCGGGAGCTGGGCAAGACGGTGATGAGCTCGGCGGACCTGGTGAGCCGGTTCGAGGCAGTGCTTTCGGAAGAACAGGTTGCCAGCCACTATGAGGCGCAGGCAGCGCTGGACGAAGTTCTGGCGGAGGGCTTCCGCGAGATGGGGCGGAGGGTTCGCGGGGGCCGCGTGACGGAGTTCGATATGGTGCAGTGGCTGCAGGAGGCGATGCGGCGCGCGGAGCTGGTCTGGGACCACGGGACGAATGTTTCCGTGAACGAGAACAGCGCCGACTCGCACTACGAGCCGGAGTTCGCGACGGCAAAGGAGATTCGCGACGGCGATTTTGTGCTGGTAGATATCTGGGCGAGGAAGAACCGGCCCGGGACCTGCTACTACGACATTACCTGGACGGGCGTGGTGGGGCGCGAGCCTTCCGAGCGCGAACAGCAGGTCTTCGAGGTGGTGAAGGCAGCACGCGACGCGGCGGTGAAGGCGGTGAACGAAGCCTTTGCGAGCTATACGCCGATTGCGGGCTGGCAGGCGGACGATGCGGCGCGAGCGGTGATTCGGAAGGCCGGATACGGCGAATTCTTTACTCATCGGACGGGGCACAACATCGGGAATATTCTGCATGGGAACGGCGCGCACCTGGACAATCTGGAGACGCACGACGAGCGGCTGATTCTGGCAAACACATGTTTTTCGGTGGAGCCGGGAATTTATCTGGACACGTTCGGCGTGCGCAGCGAAGTGAACATGATGGCGACGAGAGGCAAGGCTGTGGTTACGGGACGGGTGCAGGAAGAGCTGGTGCGGATCTAAGAACTGGTCGCCCAGACACAGTACTAGCCGTCCAGGCACACGCGCTGGACTGGCCGTCCAGGCACACGCGCTTCGCGCATCCTTGAGCTTTTTTTGTGGCGCTCCCGCTGGTCACGTGTTGAGTGCATAGGCGCGCGTGCCTTTGGTGCTATTCGTTCTGCGTAAAAATTTTCTCCCCAACCCTCGGGAGGGCCACGCGAAGCGGTATGCCCGTGCGGCCAGCACCGAAGCGGTATGCCCGTGCGGCCAGCACCACTGATATAGTCGATAGAGATGGCCTCGAAGGTTCAAGTACCCGTGAAGACGCAGATTTCTTCGAATGGGTTTTCGTATACGGCGCTGATTGTGGGCTGGCTGGTGCCGGGGGCGGGCCATTTGCTTACCGGGCGCTGGGTTCGCGGGCTGCTGCTGTTCCTTTCAATTGCCGCCATGTACTGGCTGGGCCTTGCGATGCAGGGCTGGCTGTATGTTCCAAATACCGGCGACATTCTAGACATGCTGGGATTTGTGGGCGACCTGGGCAATGGGTTGTTCTACGCGATCGGGCGGATTTTTGACCTGGGGAGCACGCCGGTGCAGCTTGCCACGGCCGACTATGGAACCAAATTTATTGTGGTGGCGGGGCTGCTGAATTTTATTTCCGCGGTGGACGCGCATAATCTCCGCATTGGCAGGAAGGCCTGATGTTTGCTCCGTCCCATTTTGTCGCGGTGCTGCTGTTTGCCACGTTCGCTTCGGTGGTGTTCGGGATCACGCAGCGGTCCACGCCGAAGGCGATGGCTCGCTATGGCGCATACTGCTGGGTTCTGTTTGTGGGCGTGGTGATTGCGTCGAGCTGGGTGATGTGGCTGATTCGGCGATAGCGGGCGGCCCGGAAGCGGTCAGCTAAGAAGCACGTGGCAGTGATCGCGAATTCGGTTTTTTGAGTCCTGGCTTTGGCCGGGATTTTTTGTTTTTCGGCGGTGCGTTACTGTTGGGCTGCGCGCTGTGCGGATTCGCGGCCCATTCGTACCATGTCGGGCAGGCCGACTCCGTAGTAGGCGTTGCCAATGAGGTGGAGTCCTGGGTAGCGGGCGGCGAGCGCTTCGAGGCGTGCCATGCGGGCGAGGTGGCCGACGGCGTACTGTGGCAGCGACCGCGGCCAGCAGCGGACCACGGTCAGATGCGGCGACGGGAGCGGCCCCAACGCTTCGGAGAGCCTTTGCAGGGCGAGCGCCGCCAGGGTCTCGTCATTTTCCTTCAAAAGATTGGCTGCGGTTTCGCCGCCGAAGAAGGCTCGCAGGAGAACGCCACCCGGCGGGGCTCGGTGTGGGAATTTTTGATGGACGAAGGTGCAGGCGAGCAGCTGCGAATCTTGAATCGACGGTTGCGGACCGGAAATCTGCGGCACGAGGTATCCAAAGCCCGGAGGGATGTGGAGGTTGTGCGCCTGCTCGGGTGCGAACGCCAGGGCGATGGTGATCGCGGATGTGGATTCGAGGTCGAGCAGGTTGAAGAATTCTTCGTTGAGCGGACGGAGCAGGCGGCGGGTTGCGTGGGCCGGGGTTGCGACGATGACGGCGTCGAAGATTTCCTCCGCATCGCGCAGGCGCACGCGCCAGCGTTGCCGATCGCGTGAGATGTTGAGGATGGGTTCGGTGAGACGAACGGATGCGGCGGGCAGCGCGGCGACCGTGCGGTCGATCAGCGTGCCGAGTCCCAAGCGCAGGGTGGTGAAAATGGCGTGCTCGGTTTGATTGGTTCGCGACTGGAGCGCGGTGATGAGGCTGCCGTGCTCGCGCTCCATTTGGACGAAGGCGGGGAGGACGGCGCGGGCACTGAGGGTTTCGATGTCGCCGCCGAAGACGCCGGAGAGCAGCGGCGCGGCGATGGTGCGGGCGACCTCGTCGCCGAAGTGGCGGCGGACGAAGCAGGCGACGGATTCGTCTTTGTCTTCGCTGAGCGCTGATGCTTTTAATTCTTGCGCGCGCTCGGGCTCGCGCTGGTACGCGAGGTGCGCCTGCTCGCTGAAGAGGGGTGAGTTGTCGATTGCGGACAACTGCGTCGGTACCATCATCCTCATGCCGGGCGGCATGGGGATGAGTTGGTTGTGTTGCAGGATGTAAGTGCGCCGCTGCTGATCGTTGGAGGGGAGGAGTTCGGATTCAAGGCCGAGCTCGAGGGCGAGGTCGCGCGCCCAGGGTTTTTCCGTGACCCAGGAGTCGGGGCCGCAGTCGATAATGAAGCCATCGCGACGAACGGTTTCGACGATGCCGCCGAGGTGGGTCGAGGCTTCGAAGAGAGTGAACTCGGACTCGGCGTCGCGGGTGAGTTGCCAAGCGGCGGAGAGGCCGCTGATGCCGCCGCCGATGACCGCTGTGCGCTTCGTGCGCGTCATAGCTGATCGAGCCGGGTGAGCGCGCGCTGGGCGAGGTCGGCAAGGGCGCGTATGAGCGAGGGCGAATCATTGAGCGAAGCGGGGCGGACGAGCTCGATGCCGAGGTTGGCGGCGAACTGGCGGAAGACGATATCGATGTCGTAGAGGATTTCGACGTGGTCGCAGAGGAAGCCGATGGGGTGGAGGATGACGCGACGGGCTCCTCGCTGCTGGAGAGCGGTGAGGGTTTCTTCGACGGTGGGCCCGGCCCATGGTCCACCGGACGCGCCCTGGCTTTGGAAGGCGAAGAGGCGGTCGGTTTCGGCGAGGCCGACGCGGTCGGCGACGAGCGCGGCGGTTTGCTGCGATTCGGCGGCGTAGGGATCGGCGGGCGCTCCCGGCTGGGGCTCAAGCGTGCGGCAGGGAACGCTGTGGGCGGTAAAGATGACGGGCGTGCCGGGGATCCAGACGGCGCGGAGGCGCTCGGCAAAAGCGTCGGCGAGGAGGGGATGATCGGCCCAGGCTTCGGTAAAGTCGACCGGCATGTTGGCGGATTCGGCGAAGACGGCGCGGCGGTAAAGGCCGACGCTGGTGCGGGAATTTTGCGGAGCGAGGCAGATGGCTGCGAATCGGGTGACGCCGTCGGCACGCATGGCGCGGACCGCATCTGCGATGTAGGGCTTCCAGTTCCTCATGCCGATGTAGACGGGCAGGCCAAGCGATTGCGAGAGGCGCTCGCCTTGCTCACGAGTGAGGCGCGTGAGCGGGCTGGCGCCGACGAGCGAGTAGCGGCGGCGGATTTCTTCAACGACGCTGGGCGGCAGCGAACGGCCCGCGGTGACGTTGCGGAGATACTCGGGGATGTCGTCGAGCGAGTCGGGCGTGCCGTGGGCGAGGAGGAGGATTGCGGTTTCGCTCCTCAAGGCTGGATTCTCCCCGCTCAAGGGCGCTTCTCCAGACTCGACGGAGAGTATTCGCGGACGAACCGGACGGCGGCCTGGACGTTTTCGACCGGGGTCTCGGGAACGATGCCATGGCCGAGGTTGAAGATGTGGCCGGGACGACCGTCGGCCTGGTCCAATATGTGATGGACACGGTTACGAATCAGTTCCGGCTCTGCGAAGAGGGTGATGGGGTCGAGGTTGCCCTGAACGGCGCAGGCGTAATCGAGCTCGCGCCATGCTTTGCCGAGCGGGGTGCGCCAGTCGAGGCCGAGCACGTCGGCTCCGGTTTCGCGCATGGAGGGGAGCAGGCTGGCGGTGTCCACTCCAAAATAAATGACCGGTACGCCGAAGGACTGCACCTCGCGGATGAGGGATTTGGTGACGGGCAGGACGAACTCGCGGTAGTCTTCGACGCTGAGAGCCCCGGCCCAGCTATCGAAGATCTGGATGACGTCGGCGCCGGCCTCGACCTGCTGGCGGGCGAATTCGCGGAGGACGGTCGCGAGTTTTTCGAGCAGCGCGGCCCACACGGCGGGCTGGCGGTACATGAGGGTCTTGGTGTGGAGATAGGTCCGCGAGCCTCCGCCCTCGATCATGTAGCTAGCGAGGGTGAAGGGCGCTCCGCAGAAACCGATGACAGCGAGGCGGTCGCGGAAATGCGCGGCGACCTGCTGGATGGCGTCGCCGACGTAGCTGAGTTGGGAGGCGCGGTCGGTGCGCAGGCGGGCGACGGCTTCGGCGGTGCGCACGGGCGCGTGGATGAGCGGGCCCTCGCCAGCCTGGAACTCGAAGTCGAGGCCCATGGACTCGAAGGGCAACAGGAGGTCGGCAAAGATGATGGCGGCGTCGACGTCGAGCTTTTCGGCGGCGGTGATGGTGACTTCGGCGGCGAGCGCGGGCTGTTTGCAGATTTCAAGCAGCGAGTGATGCTTGCGCACGGCCTGATATTCGGCCATGTATCGCCCGGCTTGGCGCAGGAACCATACAGGAGTGCGGTCGACGGGCTGGCGCAGGCAGGCGCGCAGGAGGCGGGCTGCGCCGGTCATTGATTCAGCGTGGGATTCAGCGTGGTTTTCAGCAAGGGATTCGGGTGAGCGTGTCATGCGCAAAGGGCCAATGATGAGGGTAGCATTGGCGGGAGCTCTTCGCCCGGCATGGCTTCCCTGTGCGCGCTCTGCTCACCGATAACGGCAGCTGCAACTGATCCCACCGGTTCTGGCGCCGCCCGGGCACGCCGCCCATTTCCGAAGGGGTTTCGGAAGTAAGGTCTCCACTCTGCGATTGGTGAAGGCGATGTGTATCGTCAATATGCGCGTATCGCCCATGGCTGCTCCAACGTTCTCGACATCAACCGATTCATCGCTGGAGGGCCGTAGAGCTGGTTTTCGGGCCGGGAAAGCGGCTTTTCGGGCTCGAATCGTTTTTGTTGAAAAATCAAGAACTTCCGCAAGGAATGCTTGCAAATTCTGATAGACTTGTAGGCGCGTCAGGTCCGAGCCGGATTCCGGCAGTGCTGCGTGGTTTGCAGGGCTGTCGCCGCTTCTCTCCAGCGCAATTCAGAATAGGAAACAGCATCACAATGGAACAAGGTACTGTGAAGTGGTTTAACGACGCCAAGGGCTTCGGCTTCATCTCCCGCCAAAACGGGGAAGATGTCTTCGTGCATTACTCCGCCATTTCTTCAAGTGGCTTCAAGAGTCTGCAGGAGGGTCAGGCCGTGCAGTTCAACGTCGTGAAGGGGCCGAAGGGTTGGCAGGCATCGGACGTCCAGCCTCTCTAAATGACGCACGCAGTTCAAATACGTTAACTGGAGATTGACCAGGAGGGGCGGGCGCAAGCTCGCTCCTCTTGCTTGAATTAGATTTGCTGCCACTCGCGCGCCCCCGTTGCTGCGCTGACGGGTTTGTATGTGCATGTTACGCCGAGAAGTTCGCGGCCGTGGATTTAGTTGGCAGAGGCCTGATCGGGCCGCAGTTTTGCTATACTGGCTCAAGTTGTTTTGGCGGATTGCATACCCTGCGCTGATCCACTCGACGTCATGCGATGCCAGTACGCCTCTTCCAGCGACCGCGCGGTTGCCCTTGGAACCACCCCAAGGCCAGATAGCTCAGTGGTAGAGCGCGGCCCTGAAAAGGCCGGCGTCGGCGGTTCGATCCCGTCTCTGGCCACCACATTCCAAATAACTTACCGGGATATGTTCCTTCCTCCGTGACCCACACTTGACCCACATTAGTTTATCCATGCCTCTTCCGCGCACGCGTTTGCCGCGAACCGACCGTCGTGTCGAGGCCGACGCCGGCCAGGACCATGGGCGAGTGCCCATGCGGAAAGCGCTGATGTTGTCAGAATTCGTCGCATTCAAGCGTGCCGGAGAAGCCGAAGGCCTGAGCGTCCTTACTGCGATCGGTGACCTGATAATAGTGCCGTCGTTTTCTCCTGGCTCAGCCCGTTGTAGAAGTACCGTATCCGAGGCACGGTGTTTCACCAGGCTTTCGCACACACCACGCAGCTGGCATTCCTAGAAGCCCGTCAGTTGGCCTTCAACTATTTAGGTTCTGCTCGAGTTCGCCGTCGCGCGCTGGCAAGTTGCAGCAATTATCAGGCTGTCGATCCGGCCACTGCGGACGAACTTCTCCGCCGCTTTGCGCGACAGGCAATGAAGCGGGCCGCCTGCCAGCCGAGCATCCTACCGCCAGACCCCATGCGTCCTGGCTCAATGAGTGGCCTTCACCACTTCGCCTTTGCCTTCCACCAGCGTGATGAAGCGGTCCACTCCGTGCACGGCGAAGGTTTCATCAACCCCGCTCGGCCATCGAACTTCAATCTTGCTCACCGCCTTCGCCGCTCCCAGCCCGAAATGCAGCCGCAGGTCGCTGCTGGAGATGTAGCTTGATCCGCTGCGCACCTCCTGGACCCACTTGCGCCCCGCCGCATACACTGTGACCCGCGCGCCGATGCCGTCGCGATTCGAGCGCGTGCCTCGCGTAATCACGCCCAGCCAGTGGTTCGAATTCGCCGCCATGTTGACCAGCAACATCGGTTTTCCATCGATGTTGTTCACCACGGCTGAGAGCCGCCCGTCATTCCAGAAATCCGCAATCGCCATGCCCCGGCTCGCCGCAGGCGTGGTAATACCGGGCCCTGCGCTCTTGCTGATGTCCTTGAACTTTCCATTCCCGAGGTTGAAATAAAGCAGCCGCGGCTCCTTGTACGACGAGCCGAGATGCGCGTAATCCACCTGCGGATACACGTGGCCGTTCACCAGCAAGATGCTCGGCCACCCATCATTGTTTACGTCCATGAACATCGTGCCCCAGCCCAGGTACTGGGTGTTCAGTCCCAGGCCCGCATCGTAAATCGACGGCGTGAACGTCCCGTCGCCGTTGTTGCGATAGAGCGACGATCGATCGTCAGAAAAATTCGTCTTGAAAATATCCGGCCAGCCATCGCCGTTGTAGTCGCCCACCGTCGAGCCCATTCCAGCCTGCTCGCGCCCGTCCTCGTCATACGCCACGCCCGCGTCGGCAGCCACATCGGTGAAGGTTCCGTTCTTGTTGTTGCGGTAAAGAATACTCGGCGTGCTGTCGCAGGCAACGTAAATATCGGGCCAGCCGTCGCCGTTGTAGTCCAGCGTAGAAACGCTGAAGCAGTAGCGCCCATAGGTTTTCGTGATGCCGCTCTTCCGGCTGACGTCTTCAAACTTCCCGTTACCGAGGTTGTGGTACAGAATGTTGGTCGTGAACGGCAGCCCCCGCGGCCCGCACATCACCGGCGTCCCTTTCCAGATGCAAGTTACGCCCTGCCCTGGTTTCGGAACCTTCGCCATATCAAGCTGCACGTAATTCGCAACCATCAGGTCGAGCTTGCCGTCACGGTCGTAATCGACAAACGCGCAGCCTGTTCCCCACATCTTGCCGCTGCCTGCCACGCCGGCGGTTTCAGCCACTTCCTTAAAGGTCCCATTGCGCTCGTTGTGATAGAGCCGGTTCTTTCCGTAGTAGGTAATGTAAATATCGTCGTAGCCACCGTTGTCGTAATCGCCCACACACGCGCCCTGTGCCCACCCTGTAGCCGTAAGCCCCGCCGCTTTGGTCACGTCGGTAAACGTACCGTCGTGATTGTTGCGGTAGAGGTGCGAGGTCGGCTCAGACCCATCAATGGGCTTGCCGTCAAGCGTCTGGCCATTGAGCAGCAGAATGTCCGGCCAGCCGTCGTGGTTGTAATCCAGAATGGCGACCCCACTGCCGGTTGTCTCGATGATGTAATTCTTGAGCGCCGGCTCGCCGTTCACATTCTGCATGTTCAGACCGGCCCGCCGTGCCACATCCTCAAACCACGCCGGCCCGGCATGCTTCGTGCTTGGCGGATACGGCTCAGACGATCGCTTCCAATGAGGCTGTGCGCCGCAATTCAAGTAGGAAGCAAGGAGAAAAAAACAGACCTGCATCCAGAGAGTTTTCCGAACCCGGGTTGCAGCGGCCATGAATCCCCGTCTCGCATCCCCGTCTCGCAGTATTCTGAATGCGTCATGCGTATCTTAACGCTTTTCGTGTTGTTGCTTGCCGCCCCGGTCGCCGCATCGCCCCAGGCGGCGCAACCTGCTTCTTCGGACACGCCGCAACAGTCGCTCGCGCACGCACACTCTCTACTGCACGAGGGCAAGACCGACCAAGCGATGACCATCCTTCAGCGGCTCGAAGGCGTTCAGCCTCCGGTCAAGGGCCTCCAGCATGAGCTGGGCGTCGCCTACTACCGCACTAGCAAACTCCCCGAGGCGCAAAAGGCATTCACTTTAGCGATCCAAGAGAACCCTACCGACAAGGAATCCGTGCAGATGGAGGGCCTGACCCTCTACCGCATGGGCCAGCCTGCAAAGGCCATTCCCTATCTGGAGCGCGTACGCGGATGGATGCCCAACGCCAACGCCGACTCGAACCATGTGCTCGGCCTTTGCTATCTAGACGCTCGCCGTTATGATGATGCGCGCGCGGCCTTCGCGAAGGAGTTCAGCGTTGACCCCAGCTCCGCCTCGGCCTATCTGCTGCTGGGCAATATGTTGATGAACGCCAACCTTCCCGAAATCGCCGCCGGAGAGGCGCAGAAGGCGCTTCAGCTTGATCCAAAGCTGCCACTGGCGCACTTCATGCTCGGCGAAGTTTATCTGGACAAATCGGATGTCGCGAATGCCACCGCCGAGTTCGAGCAGGAGCGCCGCCTCGACCCTGGCTACGCGGCCACCTACGACCGGCTCGGCGATCTCTACACGCGCGTTGGAAAGCTCCAGGAGGCGCAGCAGGCGCTCACCAAGGCGCTCTCCCTCGATACTTCCAGCACCGGGCCATTCATCCAGATGGGCAAGGTGTTGCTGCACCGCAACGATCCAGTCACGGCCCTCATGTACCTCCGCCACGCCGAAAAGATGGACCCGTCCAACTTCATCACCCACACGCTGCTGGCGCAGGCCTATCGCAAGACCGGACGCGAGGCCGATTCGGAGCGCGAAACCGAGATGGCGACAAAAATCCACGCTGCCAATCAGCTGAAGCTGCAACCGATGGAATGACGCTGCTCAGTGGACGCGAATCGTGACCAGTCGTGTCTCCAGGGGGACGCCGCCACCGATGGTGGTTTCAAGCACAGCCTCAAAGGGATGGATTCGCCCTTTGGAGTCGGTGATTTTCCGCAGTAGCTCGGCCGCCGTATCCGGATGGCACACGAACTCAACGGCCGCCTGGGTGCCAAAAGTCGTCAGCCCGCTAAACACCAGCGTGCGTCTGCCCGGCTGCACTCCCGGCAGCAGCGCGAGTATCGCATAGTCCACCGTCAGCGGATGCTCGGGCCGCGAGTAGATTCCCGGCTCGCCCGGCTTCGGGTGATGATTGACCACCCCGGCGGAGTCCGGCGTCGCCATCATGGTGAAGTCCTGGGTGGATGGAAGAACGCGCAGCGACGGATTTTCCGCAGTTGAGCCGATGAAGATGAGATTCTTTGACTGCGCCTCATCCCACGTCACCAGCAGGCTGCGCTTCAAAATAAACTGCCTCCGGTGCGCATCAAAAATCCGGGTCAGTGTGTAGACCGAAGCCAACTCTCCAATCCCGGTGTAAGTATCCACGAAATTTCCGGCATTCTGCGCCGGCTGCTCTGTTTGCCGCGGTGCATAGCGAAGCCCATCCGTCGAATTCCCGACAAACAGCGCGTTGCTGAAGATCACCAGGGGAGGATCATTCTTCGAGAAAAATGGCTGCCAAAACCTACTCACCGCCGATTGCGTTGCGGCCTGCCCCGACCAGGGATGCCAGAACAGCAGCGCGCCCGCGACGACCGCCACCAGCAGCGCAGCTGAAATCGGTATCGATCTCCGTATGCGGGGCTTGGTCGTTTCCTCAAGAGCTATCGTGTCTCGCAGCGCAATCTGCGCGTTGATCTCGGCCAGAGCTGATTGAGGCGCCTGATCTCTGGCATGAAAAACGGGCAGGTAATGCCCCTTGGGAATTTCGATCAGGAGCTTTTCGTGTAAACCTTCCTCCGCAAAATAGGCAGCCACCTTCTGCCGCAGCAGCCGGGCGTGGGTCCGGACAATGCTGTCTTCGCTGGAGTTATAACCAGGGTGACGGTGAAAAATCCGAATCCCGATCTGTTGCTCCGTCGCCTCTTCCGGCACTTGCCGAATCGCACACTCGGATATGTAAAACAGAAACTCGCGCAAACGCGCGGAGGACCTCAAATGCTGGCTCTCCGCGATGCGCTCGACCAGCGCCCATCGGGCGTCCGCCGGCAACTTGGCGCTTGCTTCCGGAGCCGCGTTAGAGGCCGTCATTCAAAGACTTCCGAGTATTTCACGCGTTATTTCACCAGTCAAATCACCGTGAAAAACGTTGTAATCCAAGATAGGAGCTATCAGGATAGTCCCATTGCGCCTCACCGCAGCCTGCAGAGACAAAGACCCGACTGCGTAAACAGACCGATATCGCTCTTGGATGCCGCGAACAAAGGATTAGTGGCACCGAAGTGAATTAACCGTGGATCGATCAAGACGACACCGAGTCCTTTCCTGAGATACGAAACGCAGAGAAGAACAGAGGTTTACCGACGATTGGAAAGATCAGGAGGAAGTTTATGGATGCGCCGCTTCGCACAAGCAATCTCTATTCAAAAAGCCGCACGCTTCGCGACATGTTGCTGGCCCTTTCCCTGTTGCTTTGGCTGGCCGCTGCCCTGCCCGCTGCCGCTCAGGCCGTTTACGGCTCAGTCTTCGGCACCGTGACCGACACCACTGGCGCCGTAATCCCCAACGCCACGATCACGGTTACGGACGTCAGCAAGAACACTTCGGTGACGGCAGTAACGAACGGCAGCGGTGACTATACGGTCCAGCATCTCATTCCCGATACCTACCGGATCACCGCCGAAGCCAGCGGATTCGGCAAAGGCAGCGTCGAGGACGTCATCGTCCACGCCGACACCTCCCCGAAGGTAGACCTCCAGCTTGCCGTTGGCGCTGTCTCTAACACCGTCACCGTCACCTCCGCCGCACCCCTACTCCAAACGTCTCGCGCCGATGTGAGCACCATCCTCAATTCCCGCGCGCTTTCGGACCTCCCGAACCTCCAGCGCAACTTCACCTCTTTCGAGCTTCTCACGCCCGGAACCACCTACATCGGGTGGAACGTCGGGCCGTCCACGAACCCACAGCAAAGCGAGCAGATTGAGGTCAACGGCCAACTGCCGTTTGCCACCGGCTATGAGTTGGACGGCACCAATAACCAGGACCCAATCCAGGGCGTGGCCGTCATCAATCCGAACCTCGACGCCGTGTCGGAGATGAAGGTTACTTCGCAAAACTACAACGCGGAGTTTGGCGGGGCAGTGGCCGGAATGGTGACGGCGCAAACAAAATCCGGCAGCAACGCTTTTCATGGATCAGCCTTTGAGTTCCGCCGCTCCGATGCGCAGCAGGCCCGCGATCCTTTCACCCAGATCGGCCCCAACTCAATTCCATCCTTCGTTCACAACCAGTTTGGCGGCTCCATCGGCGGCCCTATTCTCAAAGATAAGCTGTTCTTCTTCGGCGACTATCAGGGGCTACGGGAAAAGACCGGAACGACCATCGTGACCACCGTACCCACCGCAACCGCGCACAGCACCTGCACGTCTGGCGGAGATTGCGACCTCAGCGACTATCTCAACCCCACCCTCGGCGGGGGCCCGCAGTACCAGGCCTACGATCCTGAAACAAACGCCAGTGGTACCGCCGGCCGCGCGACGTTCGCCGGCAACATCATCCCCGCAGGCCGCCTTTCCGCGCCCTCCGTCGCTCTTATGAGCGAGATGCCGCTGCCGAACTTCGGCAACGGAAGCATCTTCAACAACTTCGCGGGTTCGGGGTCGGGCGGCTTCAACACCGATCAGTTTGACGTTCGCATCGACGACCAGATTTCGCAGAAGTTCCACAGCTTCGGCCGCTATACCCGCTTCAACTCAGCGCTGGTTGGAGCACCCGTGTTCGGCGCCGCGGGTGGGCCGGGCTTTGGGCTGGGCAATTTTGCCGGAACTGACGACGCCATGGACCAGAGCGTGGCGGCGGGCGGCGACTACGCGCTCTCCGGTAAATGGCTCACGGATTTCCGTTTCGGATGGTTCCGCATCAACATCGACGAGGTTCCACCCAATATCAACCAGCCGCTGGGAACCCAACTCGGCATTCCTGGCGTCAATCAGGGCGATTTGTCCATAACCGGCGGTCTGCCAATGTTCGTGGTCAGCGTGCCGGCCAACGGATCGAACGGCGGCGCGGACGTCGACTACGGGACCACAGCAAACTTGTATGAACAGACCGAGAGCCAATACCAGTTCGTCAATAACTGGTCCCACTTCATGGGCAACCACAACATCCGCTTTGGTGCGGACATTCGCTACGCCCTGAACCATCTCGTCGGCGTGAACAACAACAATCTCCCCTCCGGCATGTTTCAATTCCCCGGTACCGTGACCTCCGGCAGCGGCAGCCAGGGCCTCGGCTATGCCACTTTCATGCTCGGCGATGTCAATAGCTTCTCCCGTACCGTCATTCAGAACACCAATGCCGCCGAACGCCAGCGCCGTTGGTTTTTCTACGGGCAGGACCAGTGGCGCGCCACCCAGAAGCTTACCGTCGACTATGGTCTGCGCTGGGACCTCTACTTTCCGGAATCGGTTGCGGGCAAGGGCCAGGGCGGCCTGCTTGATCTTGGCTCAGGCAACGTTCGGATTGCCGGGTATGGCCCCTATAACAACAGCCTGAACGTCAACATGGAGTACTCCCACGTCGCGCCACGCATAGGACTCGCATGGCAGGCGCTGCCCGATACCGTGGTGCGCGCGGGATACGGACGAGCCTATGGAATGGGATGGTCCGGCGATATCTTCGGCGAAGTGCTTACCTTCTCCTATCCCACGGCAGTTACACAAAACAATAATGCGTCCAGCCCGTATACCTCTACTTTCAACCTGAGTACCGGCCCGTCCACGTTTGTTTTCCCTCCCATTCCGTCCAATGGAGACTTTCCCCTTCCGGACACGATTCAACTTCCCACCCGCCCGCTTACCATGCGCGTCCCGACCATCGATGCGTGGAACTTCACGATCCAGCAGCAGCTCTCCCGCTCCGCATCTCTGCAGATCGGCTATGTCGGCAGCCACGGCGTGCACAACATGTTCGATTCCTCCAACCAGGCGAATCCGAACCAGCAAACCCTAGCCGGGTTCGATTGCAGCGGCGCGCCGACTGGCTGCACCGTTCCCATCGACCCCGACACCGGGCTGCCCTACACGACGTTCGAGCGGCTGCCATACTACGACGGAACCGCGCAGCGGGACCTTGGCGTAAAATTCGGCACGCCTCACCTGTGGACCCAGTCGTTCCGCTACAACGCGAACCAGGCCACAACGAAATACAACGCCCTGCAGGTCGTCTTCGAGAAACGCTATTCTCAGGGTTTCCAGATCCTTTCCCACTACACGTGGTCGCAGGCCCGCGCGAACGAGTCCGACTACTTCTTCATGGACTCGAGGGCTGACTACGGTAACAGCTACTACAACCGCCGCAACGTGTTTGTCCTGACCGGCAACTGGGACTTGCCCTTCGGCAAACAGAAAGCAATCGGCGGCAATGTCCCGGGATGGGTGAACAACGTCATCGGGGGGTTCACCCTGAACGGAACAGAAACATTGGAGAGCGGCATTTCGTTTACGCCCTCATACAGCCTGTGTGCACAGGACCAGGACATCGACGGCCAAGGCGGCACTCTTTGCCGTCCCAACGGTATAGGCAATGGCCCGACAGCAAGCATGCACAAGGGGCCCTTCGACCCGGTTAGCCATAGCGTCAGCTACTTCAAGCCTGTTCCGACGCTCGCCTTCGCGGGCGACGTGGAGGGGCCATACAGCCGGCCGAATCCAGGAACGTTCGGAGACATGCAGAGGGGCTCGCTGTGGGGCCCAGGCCTGGCCAACACAGATCTGGCGGTGGGCAAGAAGTTCTTCTTTACCGAGAAGACGGACTTGCAACTCCAGGCGCAGGCGTTCAATCTATTTAATCACCCGAACCTTGGCAACCCCAACAATTGTGTTGATTGCGGGTCCAGTTCGGGCCTGATCACAGATATCGTGGCTTCACAGGAAGGAACGACCATGCGTCGCCTACAATTTGCTGCCCGCTTCCAGTTCTAACTTTGGGCCTCCTTGGGATGGCGAACTCCTGTTTCGCCATCCCCGTTTTTTGTGCGTTTTCCCGGACGTGACTCGCACGGCCGGATGATAGCTTGTCCCAACAGATGAAAAGCGCCGGCGTAATTTCTTAACTATCTTAACGACTTCCCCGTAGCTCAATGAATCACTGAATAGTTCATCCGGACTTTACTGGTTATCGCACCTATCATGGAGTACGGCCACTTTGGTGAAATCGACTATTGCTCAAATCACGATCTTGCTTGGCATGTTGTGGGTGGGCTCACCCGCGCATTCGCAAAACACTCCGTTGACCACGACCCCTGCGCTTCCGGCTTTCCCGCTCCAGTCGCAGCCGGAGTCGCTCGCCATCACCCGCAGCGCCATCCCCTCTCACCCTTTCTCCGTTGTCGGCCCCCGCGGAGCGGTGCTCGGACGACAGGACGGTTCCTTTGAGGTCTGGCTCTTTCCCTGGAAAATACTCGACAAGATGCGTATCCAGGTCAATATGGAGGACTATCCGGTTCCCATCGACGTGAACGCCCACGCAGCGTCGATTACGGTAAGGCCGGAAGCTACAACCATCACCTTCTCCCACGCTAACTTCACCATTCGCGAAACTATCGTTGCTCCCAAGCAGGTTCCAGACGGAACAGGCGTGCTCGTCTTCTACCAGATACAAGCCATTCGTCCCATGACGCTTACCTTCAGCTTCAACCCGGTGATGCAAAGAATGTGGCCCGCTCTCTCCGACGACCGCCCTTGGCCGGAATGGGTCAAGACCAACGGCGGGAGCGGCTTTTATATCCTCCATCTTAATTTTCCGAATCATGCCGCAGCCGTCGCCATGCCTTCCGCCGAGCCCGGCATCCTCGTACCCTATCAGGAGCGCGGCCTCGACTATCCGTTGCAATTCGTACTGCACTTTGACCCGAAGCGCGACGCCCATACTTACTTTCCATTGTTGCTAACTATGGGGAGCACTACCGAGACCGCCTCAAAAGCAGCGCTCTCCTCACAACTGGCTGCACTCGACAATCAGTTCGGCGCGATCTATGAAGCCAACCGCCGATACTATGCCAACTTCAGCAAGTCGAGCATGAGCATTGATACTCCCGACCAGAAACTCAATCGCGCCTTCTCCTGGGCCGAAGTATCCATCGACCAGCTTCGCGTGCAGACCACCCCGAACCACGACGAGGAAGCGCTGACCGCCGGCTTCGTAGGCTCCGGCAATACGGCGCGCCCTGGTTTTGGATGGTTCTTTGGCCGCGACGCTCTCTGGTCGCTTTACGCGGTCAATAGCTACGGCGGCTTCCAAACCGCTCGACAGGAAATCAAATTTCTCATCCGCCGGGAAAGCCCCGAAGGCAAGGTCCCGCACGAGTGGTCGCAGACCGCCAACCTGGTGGACTGGAAAGCGCTCCCCTACGAATACGCCTCCGCCGACGCCACGCCTCTGCTGGTGATGGCCGCCAATGATTACCTGCGCGTTAGCGGGGACACTGCCTTCATCGCCGCGCATTGGGATGGCATCGCCAAAGCGTGGAGCTTTGAACGCACGCACGATACCGACGGCGACGGAATCTACGACAACTCGCAAGGCTCCGGCTGGGTCGAGTCCTGGGTTCCGAAAATGCCACATCAGGAAATCTATCTCGCTGCGCTCGACGAGCAGGCCAGCCTCGCCTTCGCCAATCTCGCAAAAGCCACCGGCCATGTAGACCTGGAGCACGCCGCCGAGCAGCGTGCCGCGCATATCCGCACGCAAATAGAAAAGGAGTATTACCTTCCACAATCGAAGTTCTACGCCTTTAGCTGGAATGGCCACGGCCAGACCGACGACACACCAACCATTTTCCCTGCGGTCGCCTGGTGGGACGGGACCTATTCGCTCACGCATAATCAGGCGATGGCGCAGCGCTGGGCTTCACCCGAATTCTCCACCGACTGGGGCACGCGCATCCTGAGCGACCGGGTTAGCTTCTATGATCCCATCAGCTATCATCAGGGAACCGTTTGGCCGCTCTTCACCGGATGGATTTCGATGGCGGAATACCGCACCGCCCACCCGCTAGCCGGCTGGCTTCACCTCGAAGAGAACGCCGACCTCACCTGGGCGCAGGACCTGGGCCACGCCACCGAGCTTCTCTCCGGCACATTCTATCAACCGCTAGGGCGCAGTACCGCGCACCAGCTGTGGTCTTCCGCGATGATTATTTCCCCCATCGTCCGTGGACTGTTTGGGTTAGAGTGGAACGTTCCGCAGCATGAGTTGAGCGTCACGCCGTCGCTGCCGGCAGCGTGGGACCGCGCCGGCCTGTCTAACATCCCGTTCGGAAGCCAGCGTCTCGCTCTTTCCTTTCAACGCGAAGGTGCATCGCTCATTGTGCAGGCCAGCGGCACCGCGGCCACCTCGCTGCAGTTACTCTCCCACGCCGCCGGAGCGAAGCTTTCGCGCGGCGAGCTGCGCATCCCCCTGCCGGCGGTCGAAGTCGGCGTGGAGGAAGCATTGCCAAAGCCGGGATCCGTCACTGCTCAGATGAAAGTCCTCAATCAACAGGCGAATCCCGGCTCGTTGACTGTTCACCTCGCCGCCCCTGCCGGCAGCACTCAGACGATCTATCTACGCATCAACAGCCCGCACCTCCGCGCAAACCATTCCCGGCTTCACGCAAGCGGCGTCGAGCTTCCCGCCAGCTTAGCCCCACTGCAAAAGTTACAGGTGAAGTTCGTCGACAATCACGCTAATAACAACGTGTATGTCGAAAAGGAAATTACTTTCCACTGGTGAGCCTTCGACCGCAACATATTATAAAGGGAGAGTGGTTTGGGAGGTATGGGTTGCGCGCCAAAGAGCATAACTACGGGCAGGTCATCCGTGGTTGCACCCTCTTGCTGCTTCTGCTCGCGCCCTGTTCTTTCTGCCTAGCGCAAGTCGCGACAAACCACCCCCCGCGGCTCGACCTAACGTCCGTCGCGACCCGCCGATTCGTCGCAGTCCACGGACGCAAGTGTGTCGTCATGGGCTATCCGCAGAGCGGCCTTGAAGTCTGGGCCTACCCCTTCCAGATACTCTCCGGCTACCAGGTCGGCTTTCGGCCCGAAGGGAGCGCCACCGAAACCGATGGACGCCTTCTCCTCAAGCGGCTCATCGAGCGCCCCGACTCCGTAGTTCGTATTTATACCGGCCCTGACTATGTCATCCGCGAAACTATCTTCGTTCCCATCAATCAACCAGCCGCTGTTATAAGCTACAGCGTACAGTCGGATCACCCCATCTTCATCTACGTACATTTCAAGCCTGTACTCAATCTCATGTGGCCAGGCGCAATCGGCGGACAGAGTAGTTCGTGGAATCCGCACTTGCCCGGATACTTGATCGAGGAACCAACCCATGACCTGCGCGCCTTCATCGCGTCACCGGATATCGTCTTGCACGATGACATCGTCAACACTACGTTTCATCGCTCGGGTAATCTGTCGTTCGCTCTCAAGCCGCAAGCAGCACAGAACAGGCTGCCAGGCGCGCCTGCTGTGGCGAGCGTCTATATAACTCTGCTGCAATCTCCGCGCGAGAACCCAGCCCTGGCTATCAAATCCCTAGAGACCAATACCGCGAAGTTCTGGGCTGTCGCACAGGCACATTACGCCAGGCTTGCAGAAAATGCATTGCGCATTTCAACTCCAGACAAAGCGGTAAACTCTGCGCTCGCGTGGGCTGAGGTCGCGCTCGACCAGGCGTGGGTTTGCAATCCGCAACTAGGATGCGGCATCGTCGCAGGCTACGGCCCTTCACGCGGGGCTCGGCGCCCGCAATATGCGTGGTTCTTTGCTGGAGACGGGCTCATAGCCGTCAACGCACTCATTTCCGCCGGCGAGTATGCGCGTGCCCGCGATGAGCTTCTTTTTATCGAGAAGTATCAGGATCCTAAAACCGGCATGATATGGCACGAGCTATCACAAAGCGCCGGATACATCGACTGGTCGAAGTACCCCTATATGTTTGTGCATGTGGATATAAGCTTTGATTACCTCAACGCCATCGCTCACTATGTCTTTGCAAGTGGCGATAGAAAGTTTGCTACGGATCACTGGCAATCCGTCCAATCGGCTTATCGCTATTGCCTTTCTCTCGTCGGCCCGGACGGATTACCACACATCCCAACCGGCAAAGAAGGTGTGGATGAGCAGCACCGTCCCGCTGAGGACCTCGGGCTTTCGGTAAGTTGGATCGCCGCCACAAGCAGTTTCGCCGCGCTTGCCAAAGCCACAGGCCATCCGGAGCTCACCAGCCGGGCCTTCGCACAAAACCAGCGCGCGCGACAGGCGGTCGCCACGCATTTCTGGGACACCGAGCATCACTTCTGGATCAGCGGCTACACGAGAGAGAGAAAGCCTATTTTCACTCGCCGCAGCGGGCCAGCCGACGCAATCACCCAAAATATTTTCTCGGCGCAACAAAATCAACGGCTACTCAATCAAATAGCATCTTCAACTTTCCGCACCGACTGGGGTGTTCGTAGCGTCGCAACGAATTCGCCCATCTATAACCCGTGGTCCTATGCGTCAGGAAGCGTCTCCGCCCTGCACTCCGCTGATATCGCCGCCATGTTCTGGGCAGCGGACCGCCCCAACATAGCATGGTCGATATGGCAGGATATCGTGCCGTGGAACACGCTCGATTCTGTGGGACATATTCACGAAGTGCTGGCCGGAAACTACTACCGCGAGCAGACTGAGTCCGTACCTGAACAAACCTGGTCTTCCGCCGGCCTCCTGCGATCAGCCGTGCGTGGACTCCTCGGCCTGACTGTCAACGGAGAGAGCAACAGCGCGACCTTTCGGCCCCACCTGCCCGCGCAATGGAACCGCATCTCCATCGGGAACATTCATCTGCCGCATTCGACCTTGGCGTTAACCATGCGCCAGACCATCGATTCAGTTGATTTCGACGTCACGAATGACGGCGCGCCCACCGCACTCTCCTTCCAGCCGGAGATTCCATTAGGCGCTCACGTGACCAGCTTTGCCTGCGAAGGCCATCCGATCCCGACTCACATGGAACCAACGGAGGAGGATGAGCATGCAGCCGCACGGATTACGGCCCCTTCCGGCGTAAGCCACTGCAGTCTGCGATTTGCGGGAGGCGTCTCTATCATCATTTCGCCGCACACTCCCCAAGTGGGAGGCGCCAGCGCCGCTCCCAAGCTAACCCAGATCACTCTGCATGATAGGACATTAGTGATCCATGCCGACGTGCGGCCAGCAGCGAACAGTACACTACTCATTCGGACTCCGTGGAAGATAGCGTCGATTACTGGAGGAACCATCCGCGCAACCCATGACGACCTATGCGACATCCAGATAGGATAGGCGCTCAGACCCAAACCGGGACCTATGTCCCCGTCACTCTCCGGATCACTTTTTCTGAAAGGCAGCCGGTTTGCGCGAAGCGCTTTTTTCCGCGCGTCCTCGGACTGGCGAAGAACCAGTCTTCGATGGCGATTGGCTCCATCTCAGAAATGGAAATCTTGCCCCAGCGGGGCTTGATCCATCTCCGAAGATAGCGGCGGCTTGCTTCAAGGGTGGAGTAAGCCTTCGGCTTTCGTGCCTCCTCCTGGTTGACTTCGAGTTCCCTTGCCCATAGTGCTCGACAAGCTCACCGAAGGTCATCCCAGTACGGATTGACGCGGGGTTGTGCTGTTGATGTTGACGCGCGAGGGGGCACGCCCGCTGATTTGCGCACCGTGAGTTTGGTTTGGATCGTGTAGTGCGACGGCCGGACACCGGGCCGCTGCTCCAGGCGGTCGTGCAGCGCCATGACGGCGCATTGCCCCAGCTCGCGCGGCGACATCCGCACGGAAGTGAGCGCGGGCAGGGTAAACTGCGCCATACTCACGTCGTCAAATCCAATCACGGAAAAGTCCTCCGGCACCCGGTAACCGCTCTCGTAGAGCGCGTGAAGTACCCCAATCGCGGTCATATCGTTCGAAGTCATAATCGCGGTGGGCAGGTCCCGGCCGGCCAGAATATGCTTGATGGCGGCAATCCCGCCTTCCGGAGTATGGTTTCCTTCCGGCATCCATGCGCCTCGCGGCGTGAGCCCGGACTCCACCAGCGCCTGCTGGAACGCCTCTTTGCGCGCCCGGGCTGAGGGTGAGCGAAGCGGGCCGCTGATAAACCCGATCTTGCGATGACCCAGAACCGCCAGATACTCGACTCCTTCGCGTATGCCGTTGGCGTAATCCACCTGTATGCTGCTGACACTGGATCCCGGAGGAGAGACACCGACAAACACAAGCGGGACGTTCCGCGCCGCCAGCCGTTCCAGCAACTGCTCCTCAACACTGAACGTCATGATCGCGATCCCGTCGACTTTGCGCTCCAGAATCCTCTGAATGCAGTGCTCCATCCGCTGCGGATCATAGTCGGTCGAGCCGATAAGAACTTCATAGCCCCTTTCGACAGCGCTGTCCTGAAATCCCTGAACAAGCTCCGGATAGAACGGGTTGGTGATCTCCGACACGATCAGCCCCAGCAAGTGGCTTCGCCCCGAAACAAGCGCCCGCGCCTGTGTATTTGGCGAAAAGCCCAGTTTGTCAACGGCCTTCCAAACCCGCTGCGCCAGCCTCGGGTCTACCGTCGGCACATGGTTGATCGTCCGCGAAACCGTCGCGATAGAAACTCCGGCAAGGCTGGCGACGGCGTAGATGTCCGGTCTGTCCTGCTTCCTGCTTCGCCTCACCCTGTTCGTTGATTGCTTCATTTCACTGGCTGGATTCGAGTAAATATTCTATGAGAGGAAAAACCAAAGTTTAATTCGAACCCGGCTTTTCCGTACTTGCTGGGAAAAGGATTACTCTAAGCGATTTAACCCATCTTTGGCTACCGCCCCCGAATCTGCCGGCCTTTTAGCCGGCGACCACTCTGCCATTCATGGCCGCCGTTACCGGCTATTCTTCGCCGAAATCCGGAAGCCGCCGGTTCTGCGGCACTCTCGCACTTGCGATTGTGCGTTGAGAAAGCACTTACTCACAGCCGCCAGAAGACCCGCGAAGTTCCCCGGTCCAGCCCCCATCTCCCATTGCTCTTTGGATACGATCTCATACAAGTGGGCAAAGAGGATCCTTGACAATTGACCATTCGTGGAGATACGTTGATTTCTGCTTGAGAATTCGTTTACTTGACCTTGCTGAAGCTGCGTCAACATCCCCCCTGGGCACCCCGCATTCGTGCGAAAAACGGCCCCATCACAAGGGTTCTGTCGCGAACTCAAGCCAAGGAGAAAATAGCCAGTATGAGAAAAGCCTTTCTGAAGTATTTTGGCCTGTGTGCAACGATCTGCGTACTGATGGTTTTTGCTTGCGACGCAAGCGGGCAGGCGACGACCGGCTCCATCACCGGCCAGGTCACTGACAGCAGCGGCGCGGTAATCCCGAACGTTTCCGTCACGGCAACCGAAGTGAATAAAGGGGTGACCTTTCGGGGCCGGACGAATGGCGTTGGAGAATACACAATCCTGAACGCGACTCCAGGCATGTACAAGGTAACGGCCTCCGCGTCGGGGTTCGCAACTGGCGTAGCGTTGAACGCGAATCTGGTCATCGACCAGAAGCTGCTGCTGAACTTCACGCTCAAGCCGGGCGCCGCCAGCACCACCGTCGTCGTTACCTCCGCGCCGTCCATGCTGCAGACGCAAAGCTCGGAAACAGGGGCGGTGATCGGTGCTCGGGACATCGAGGATCTTCCACTCTTGTCACGCAACTTCTATGCTCTGCCGTACCTTGTTCCTGGAGTAGCCACTGGGAACGGAAGCATCAATGCCTTTTCAATCACCGTCAACGGCAACCGTGAGTACGGGAACTCCATCCAGATTGATGGTGTTGAGTCCACGACAAATCGCACTCAGGACATTACGGTGGTGCCGAGCGTCGACGCGGTGCAGGAGTTCAAAGTTTCCACGTCCTCCTACAATGCCGAGTTCGGCAGCTCGGGGGGTGCGGTCGTATCGATCCAGACCAAGGCGGGCACCAATCAGTTTCATGGTGACGCGTATGAGTTCTTCCGGCCAAATTTCACGGCCGCACGACCGTATGGGTTTGGGGCCACGGAGCCGCCTTCGGTTCTGAAACAGCACAACTACGGCGGAACCCTCGGCGGCCCGGTGATACACAACAAGGCGTTCTTCTTCGGGTCTTACGAGCGCACTCAGCAGAACAACGCGTACACCTATCTGGACGCCACTCCGCCGGTCAATCAGATCACCTTCCTGCCGGACGGTTCAGCGGATTTGTCGCAGATGGTCGATCCTTTTGCAGGCCTCTATGGCGCCCCGGCCGGACTAAAGGTTAATATTTTCGATCCCAACGTATCCTACCCGTGCTATGGCGGATGTTCGCAGCAATTCCCTGGCAACATTATCCCGGGAGACCGCGTCAGCAATGCGGGAATGAACACGCTGCTCAATTTCTTTCCCAAGCCGAATCTGCCCGGCACGGACAACGGCTGGTTCAACAACTTTTTCGTCGACTCACCTACAACCTACACGCAAAATCAGGTCGATGCGCGGTACGATCAGAACTTCTCCGATAAAGATAAAATCTATCTCACTTATCACTATTTCACCTCGAATTCGCTGACGACTGATCCGTACCACGGCGCGACCGTGGTTCCCGGTGCTGGAGATGCAGACCAGGCAAATAACGAAGACGTGGAAGGCCAGACCGTCTCTCTAACCTACACCCACGTGTTCAGCACTAGCACACTGAACGAATTCCGCTTCGGCTATTCCAGCTATGACGAGAATCTGTACAGCCTTTTGAACGGAACGGACTACTCCACCAAGTATGGTGTTGGCAACATCACAGTGCCCGGCTATCCGGCAACGGTCGGTTATCCTTATATCTACATGGGAACAGGCTATCTCACTGGAGGATCCACATATAAGCCATACCACGTGACGGATGACAACTATTCCATTGCGGATAACTTCACATGGAACGCCGTGCAGCGGCACAACATCAAATTTGGGGAGGAGTTCCGGGCGTTGAGCTCGCGACCGAACTTCTCGCTCTTTCCCACAGGATTCGAGTATTACGGGAGCTACGGGTTTTCTCAGACCTCCGATCCGACGTATGGCTACTATGTTCCTGGCGCCGCTTTCGCCAACGGTGGCTCCGATATTGCCGACCTGCTGCTCGGTCTGCCCTACGACGTCGATATCGGCCTGCAGTTGACACAGCCCCATACGAAAAGCTGGTACCTCGGACTGTATGCTCAGGACACCTTCAAGGCCACGGATCGGCTTACCCTGAACTATGGCGTGCGTTATGAATATGAAGCCCCCTACACCGAAGCGCATAACTATGAATCGAACTATGACGTGGCGAGCGGCGACATACTTCTGGCGGGTCTTGGGGGCAATTCACGATCGCTGATGAACGGTCGCTTCAATGATTTAGGACCGCGCGTTGGCGTTAGCTATTTGGCAACACAGAAAACCGTTCTTCGCGCAGGATATGGGATGTTTTATTCGCCCGAAAACGATGGTCGCGAAGATTTTCTGACTCAGAATACTCCGTTCGCGGAGCAGGCGGTTTATACAAACTACTGGTATGACGGCCCTCCGTACGAGTACCAGTTGGACGCAGGTGTGCCGCGCAATACCACAATCAACGCTCCGTCAAGCGGACGGATAGATCCGGCAACCCTGACAAACGGAAGCCTTGAGACAACCTTTGCCGTCGATCCGCATTTGAAAACCGGCGTGTCACAGTCATTTAATGCTGCTGTGCAGAGGGAACTGAGCAAGAACCTGTCGCTTGAAGTGGCGTATGTCGGGTCGCTTGCCCACGCGCTTTCCTACCAGATAGGAAACATCAATGCGAACCCCTACGACAGTTCTAATAACTATAACAACCGGCTCACTCCGAATCTAGGCAAAATTCAGTATCTTGGCGACTATGGAAGCATGAGTTATAACGGTTTGCAGGTCAAGTTCACGAAGCGTGAATCACGCAACCTTAGCTTCCTGCTTTCTTATACTTATTCGCACGACCTGGATAACGGTCCGTCCCCGTTCAATCTCGGTCATTACAACAATAATGAGCCGCAGGACCCCTATAATCTGCGGGCTGAATGGGCCTCCTCGGACAATGACCTGCGTCACAATTTCGTCTTCAGCGGACTTTACAACCTTCCCTTTGGACGGCGTCAGCGGTTCTTCCCTAACTGGGGCAGAACTACCGATATGCTGTTTGGGGGCTGGCAGATAAACGCCATCTACAACATGCGAACGGGAACCCCGGTCAACGTGATACGTGGCAATAACCCCTCATCAGTCTTGCCGGGGCTTCGGCCGGATCTGGTAGGAGATCCGAAAATTCCGCGTGATAAGCGCACTCTGTTGCACTACTTTAACACCGCGGCTTTCAGCGATGCCAGATTCGACTGTTCGACTCCGACCTCGCTTACCTGCAATGCGCCCGGAGATGCGGGCAGAAATATTCTGTACGGCCCCGGATATATAAATCTGGATTCGTCGTTGTTCAAGTCTTTTGCGTGGACGGAACGGTACCGGCTCGAACTTCGACTCGAGTTGTTCAATACATTCAATACGCCGCATTTCGACAATCCGAACGCAGATGAGGGCTCCGCGTCTAATTTTGGCGAGATCACGGGGACATTCGGAAACCAGCGAATTGCCCAAATTGCGGGTAAGTTTATCTTTTGATTCGCCGCTTTTCGCGCATACCGTATATGCAGAATACTCTGCGCGCATGCATGCTCGGGACTGGGGTCGATTGATCCCAGTCCCGTTTTTATAATTGCCTAAGTAAGGAATAAAGGTCTATCACATTGAAACGGGTGCGTTGGTATCTCCTTCTTGTAGCCGCAGCGGCTTTCGTCGTGTTGCTCGCATGTTACCCAATGTGTGTGGCTCAAAGCGCTTCCGGCCCGGTACGCGCGCGGACCTTCTACGTCGATTGCTCCGCGCGTGTGGCCGGAAACGGAAGATCGCCACAAACCGCCTGGAGAAGTGTCGCACAACTTAACGCCGCGACCTTTGCACCCGGCGATACAATCCGGCTCCGCCGGGGAACCGAATGTCGCGGTGCGCTCGCTCCCAAAGGATCGGGGGCCGAGGGCGCTCCCGTACGGCTGACCGCATACGGCGAAGGCCCGCGTCCCAGGATCATTGCCGGGAAATCGGCAAAGCAGGCGCTTCTCCTCTTCAATCAGCAGTACTGGGACATCGACTCGCTCGACTTTTCCGGTGGCACGGTAAACGGCATCTTCATCAGCGGGGACAAGGGCGTTCTGCACCACATCCATCTCTCCAATCTCGCCGTCCACGATGTATTCGGCGGCGAGATGAAGCACAAGGAAAGCGGGCTGGTCGCCATCTCGCCCAGCAGCGCGAATCAGCACTTCGATGGAGTGCTGGTGGACAACGTGACTGCATGGAACACCAATCAATGGGTGGGCATTCTGGTGGGCGGAGGAAATCTCGGCTACCCGCCGGAGAGCGACTGGAGCATCAACGCCGTGATTCGTAACTCCAGCGTGCACGATGTACAGGGCGACGGGATCGTACTCTTCCGTGACCACAAGGGCGTGATCGAGTCCAGCGTGGCATGGAACACCGGCATGCAGAAAACGCAGAGCATCGGCACACCCAACGCAATCTGGACGTGGATGTGCGACGACTGCGTCGTCAGGGACAACGAGGCCTACCTCACCGACAGCCCCGGAGTCGATGGCGGCGCCTACGACATCGACTACGGAAACACGAAGAACTCCGTCATCGACAACTACGGGCACGACACCCAGGGCTACTGTGTCGCCGTCTTCGGCGCGGGCTTTGTCACCCGGCAGAGCGTGGTCCGCGGGAATCTCTGCATCAACAACGGGCGCAGCCCGCGCCTTGTCCGGTATCAGGGGGCGCTTTTCTTGTTCACGTGGAATGGAGGATCCATCGACGGCCTCACCATGGAAAACAACACCATCTACTGGGACCCCTACGAAAATGCGCCCGCGATGCTGAACGAGGCGGCGATCAAGGCCGGAACAGCAGTATTCCGCAACAACAGCATCAACTCCACCGCACCGTGGATGGTGAACAGCAACGCCTCCTTATCTCTCGCACAAAATCATTACAACTACTTCGGTTTCCGAACCCCGGAATGGCGATTCGGCGCAAAGGGTTTCAGCAGTCTGGCCACAATGCGAAGCAGCGCGAATCAGGGGAGCGGCAGCAGCTACCGGCAACAGCCTCTCCACCATTGGCCGCTTGCGGCGCGGAACAGGTTCAAGGACGAGGGCAGCGGATGGCGTCTGAAGTGCGTTGTGCCGGTCTCGCTGAACGCGCAGGGACTGCTGGATGACGCGGCGCTCCGGCAGCTCACAGTGCTGAAGAGCTTCAGCCGGCAATATTATCCCCAAGGATTGCAAACCGACCTTACGCTGACCGCGCCCGACATCCACCTCTTTCAGACTCCCGCTTTCCGCAATGCGTGGAGTGATTTTGACTTTAAGAATGTGCGCAATCTCGCCCATCTTCGCGGGGGCGGCAATCCCGGCGCGGAGACCACCATGCTGTTTGCTCCTGATGGAAAAATCGCAGCGCAGTGGAAGGGGTTCGCCGGTCCAGCCGAATTGGGACTGGCCATGCGCCGCGCAATGGGCGAGCCGAACTATGCGGGAATGGAAGTGAATACCAATGAATAGAGCAAGCCATCTGCGGGCGATGATTGTGGTCGCCGCGCTCGCGTGCGGACCCCTCGCCGCCTCTGGGCAGCAGCAATTTTCGAGGACCGCGCTCGGCTCGCCCACCATCTCCGACCCCATTTCCGTCTACGACAACTGGTCGGCCTATGACGAGCTTTCCGACCACGTGCCCCTCACGCAGGCGCTTGCGATGCGCGAGTTGGACCAGGTGCTGCGGCTGAAGAAACACGGCGCGCGCTTCGACTACTACGTCATGGACGCTTTCTGGTTCGACCCCGACGGCGCATACCGCACCTGGAAAAAGCCCAACTGGCCCAATGGTCCGGAGCCGTGGATCAGCAAATGCGAGGAAAACGGCATCCTGCCCGGCCTGTGGTTCGGCAGCAACACGCTCGTCCATCTCAAGGCGGCGCCTCAGTGGCGTGACTCGCTGAACCGGCAGGGCACCGCCATGTCCATGTTCGAGGGCGGCTTCCTCCCGGATTTCATGAACACCCTCCAATACTGGTACGACCACGGAATCCGGATGTTCCTCTTCGATTTCGCAGACCTGACCGCCTCCACGCCACGCTCCGAAGCGACGCTCACGAAGCAGGAAATCGTCGAGCGCAATTCCGAGGCGCTCCAAAAGGCCCTCGCCGCCTTCCGCCGCAAAAACCCCGGCGTTGTGCTGGAGGCGTTCAACGGCTTCGGCGGCGTTATGGATTCCACCTCCTACCCCTTTCCCTTCAAGGACCCAGTCGACCTTCGCTGGCTTAAGGTGTTCGATTCGCTTTACTGCGGAGACCCGCGCCCCGGCGACGTTCCGGAAATGAGTTTCTGGCGCGCGGCCGACCTCTATAGCGACCATCAGATGCGTCGCTACCAGCAATCGGGCGTGCCGCTGGAGCGCATCGATACCACCAGCTTTATGCCGGGAAAGACCGGCACCAATTATCGCCGCGCGTTCCACGCATGGAAGGGCTCGCTCATCCTCATGATGGCGCGCGGCGGCTGGATCAACACCACATACGGCAACCTCGAGCTGATGAGCGACCAGGAAGCCGACTGGTTTGCCCGGGTGCAGTCGCTCTATCTGCACTTCCAGTCCGAGGGCCGCATCAAGACCTTCGGCGGCGTTCCCGGCGAAGACCAGACCTACGGATTCGGCGCGCTCGACTCCAATGGAAGCGTCTACGTTGCCGTAAATCCGGCGCAGGATGTGGCAAAGATCACCCTCCCGCTGCTCTCGCAGGAGCAGAAGCCACTCGGCCCGGGCCGCGTCCTCTTCCGCGATGCCGGCTTCATGCCGCGCCTCGCCGGCAACACCGTTGAGCTTGGCCCAGGTCAGATGGCCATGGTCGGCTTCGGCAAATACGACTCCCCCAAATATGATCTCGGCGTGCAGAAAGATGTCGTGGTCCCGCGCTCCATCCATCCCATACCAGCGCAGTTCAGGACCATCGGCAAAGGGACGATCCAAGCCACCACTGCCGCACCCCCCGGCGGCGACCTGCGCCTCGTCATGCGGCAATACTCGCCTGACGGAAGCCTTCGCCGCACCTGGCCGCCCAGCGGCGTCACGATGGGCAAAATCTTCCTGCTGACAGCCGAACAGGAAGGCAAGCAACTCCCCATTCGCGAGAACTATGACCGCGAGGTATGGTCCGGTCTTTCCTGGGCCGTGGGAGAAATCAGCGCCAAAGACCTGCAGCCCGGAGCGCCGCTGACCCTCACGTTTCAATCCACGGAAAAAGACCCGGTCACGCTGAAGGGCCGGGTCTACGTGGTCCATTATTGAGAGCAGCGCCTACGGCTTTTCCTCCACAAGCGCGAGGTCCCAGGGCTTCAGCGTGACCTGCTGAGAAGGCGCGATGGCGTCGTTCGTCAGCAGGTCTTCGCCAGCCGCATAAGGATACGCGAAGGTCGCGTCCTTGCCGGAGTAGTTGAAGTAATAATGCAGCCGATTGCCCAGCCGATCCGTGCCGCTCACCACGTGGACCGCCTTCGGAAGCGCCTGGTCCGGCCCCGTCAGCCCGGCTTCCTTCAGCGCGCCCTCCAGAATATCGCGCTGCAGGCCGTCGCTCAGGTAAGTTCCTTCATACAGCAGCGTGCCTTTCCCATACTGGTTCTCGGTGATCGCCGGCCAGCGCCCGAAGAACGGATCGTCGTAGTACGCCAGCGCCTTCGCATGTTTCGGCATCAGAAACTCCGCCCAGTACATCACCTTGTTGTCGCTGCCGGCGTGGAACGGATCGCCCTTCAGAGCCAGCGGATGCTCCAGGTTTGAGAACTCCTGATAGCTGAAACCCGCCGCCTCGCGCAGCGGACCCGGCGCGCGCACCCAGCGCACGGCGGAATTCTCATTGGCAAATCCGCTCTTGAAGGTCATCACCAGGTGCCCGCCGTTCTTCACGTAATTCGATATGCGCTCCAGCAGCGCGTCGTCGGAAATATAGAGCGCCGGCACAATCAGCAGCTTGTACCGCGAAAAATCCGCCGTCTCCGGAAACACAAAATCCGCGCCGGCATTCAACGAATACAGCGCGTTGTGGAACTGCCGCACGAGCGAGGAATAGCCGGCAACGGGATGCCCCGAGGTCCACTGCGGCCCGCTCCACGTAAACGGCATGAAGTCGATGGCATTCATCGAATCGCGGCTCCACAGAATCGCGACCTGGTTCCTGAGCCGCATGCCCACAAGCTGCGGGCCAATCCGCTGCAACTCATGTGCCGTGCGCGACACCTCTCTATAGGCCCGGTTCGGCTCGAAATCGTGCCCCAGAACGCCCTTCCAGTAGGTCTCCTGGTTCGCCGGAATCGACGCCCAGTGCCAGTACTCCACCATGTCTGCTCCGTTGGCAATGTGCGTGTAGACGTCCTCGCGTAATTGCCCGTCATACGGCGGATACTGAAAAGCCGAATCCCAATCGGTAGTCTGCGCGTTCGTCTCCGTTACTAGAAAATTGCTCTGCTTCAGTGAGCGTGCGTAATCCTCAACCAGCGACTGCTGCGACCCGTCATAGTGGTCCTGCGTGCCGTGGTAGTCATTCATCGCCGCAATGTCCAGATGCGCCGCCACCGCCTCTTCATTGACGTCAGGCTTCATGCCGCCCGCGAAGTCGGTGGTCACAAACTGGTCCGGCCTGCGATACTTCCTCACCAGCGCGGCCTGCCATGCAAGATAACGGGTCACGCGGATTTGTTGCCATCGCGACCATTCCAGCTTGTAGCCCGTGCTCTGCGCGTCGTCCCGGGTCGGCATGTCCGCCCACGAATTCACGTCCTCGCCCCAGTAGTTCAGGAACCACGCCTTGTTCAAATTCTCCGTCGTGCCGAACTTCTTCTTCAGATGGTCCACGAACCCGGCAAACACGTCCGGGTTCGACGCCCCGTAGGACGACGTTTCGTTGTCAACCTGCCAGCCGATCACATAAGGATTGTTCCTGTAGTGCTCCACCAGGTTCGTAATCACGCGCTTCGCATAAAACCGGAACGTTGGATTATCAAAGTCCATGTTCTGGCGCATCCCGTAGAACACCTTCGCGCCGCCCAGCGGCCGCGCCAGGATCTCCGGGTGCTCTTTATAAAGCCAGGTCGGAATGGAATAGGTGGGCGTGCCCATGATGACCTTGATCCCGGCCTTGCCCATCGCGTCCACTACGCGGTCCATCCACGCATACTCGAATTGGCCGTCTTCCGGCTCCCACAGGCTCCACGTCGACTCGCCCATGCGCACCACATTCAGCCCTGCGGCCTTCATCAGCTTCACGTCTTCATTCAGCCGCTCATAAGGCTCGTATTCGTGGTAATAAGCCGCGCCGTAAAGCACGGTCGGAAAATCCAGTGAGGCTTCAGCCTTCGCGGGCGCGGGTTGAGCCGAACGCGCCTCTTTAGTGGCTTTAGCCGGGTGCTGCGACGCGCGCACTCCACCCGCGCCGACGACAAATATCCATAGAATGAGCGCAAGGCTGATCCCGCGCCCCGGCGTAACGCTTCCGGTTTTCAAATTGCGTTTCTCCTTATCGACCAGTTTCGGTTCATCCGGTACGCGGCTCTGGCCTTTGGTAAATGTTTACTCTATCTCGACGGCAACCGCCAAGCATTCACCGCAACTTTAATGGCTGGCTAAGATTCCGGGGGTCCCGCTGCGCAATAGCATCGGAGATTCATAGCGGATGCCGGATAGCGGTACCATGCGTGGCAGGCTGCGCTCCCCGACTTTGTCGAGTTTGCGACCCAAATTTGAACCCAAGTTAAACTCGCCTTCCATTGACTTCCATTGACTTACAATTCATCTCCGAAAACCAGTCCATTCGCATTTATTGAGTGAACCTCGTTCCATGTCGTTAAGCGCGACTAAAGAACCGTGTACTCAATAAAGACGCAGCGTCTCTTGCATCGACGGTTTGAACAGATTGCGGACCGGAGAATTCGTAGGACTGGCCAGTCGTCAGGCCTTTGACTCGGACGGGAGCGGTCTCCAAATAGCGAATGGTGATGGAGCCGCTCGGCGTGGAGGCTCGCGCAGGGGTCGGAGGATGGACACTTTGACGCGGCAGATCGGCGCGGGTGGGTTGCGAAACTTCTGGTGTTTGCGCCGGCAACGAGGTCTGGGCCGCTTGATGCTCGTCGTTACCAGGGATATAGCGGGGCGACCTCTGCGCCGACCTCTGCGCTGGCCTCTGCACTTGACTGGTCTGCATCTGGGAGCGTTTTTGTCCGCAGCACATGGTTAATGTCTCCTTCGGCCGGTCGCGGCGCGGGTTGAATCATCACGGGCTCCTTCACCATACGTTCGAGCAGACAAGCGCCGCCCGAAAGCGCCAGCCAACTAAACAGCCACTCTATCGGCCTGAGGGACACAAACAACGCCGCCGGAGCCGCGATCCAGAGACTGAGGCAATTGAAACAGTCCATCAGTTCACCGGCCAGGCTTTGGCCAAGCAAGGCGCGAAATCGGAAGATCAGGTCGGCCGGGCCGTCCTCGCTCGCCAGCAGGTGAGTCACCCGCCAGGTGGCGAGAACGGCCAGGACGAACCGTAACCACAAGCTCATCGTTGAACCCATCTTGCTTCAGCACGGTTTTCCGCAGAAACGCTGTCGAGCCGATCGGCGGAGCCGCCGTCAGGAGCCCCGATTCCACCGTCGGTATCGCTGACAAACCAGGACCCCGCTAAGGTGCCTCGATCACCGTGGCTCCTGCTGCCGCCGCGGTTGCTGCCGTCCCCGCCTGGCCTCGGATTACGGTCCACGTGGTCCCCGAGACGCTGGTAACCGCCATGGTCTCGCCCGTACTGGGCAGCGACGCATCGAACGGCGCAGCCGGGAAGCCGGCGCTGCTTGAGACGCTGACGGTGGTCTGTGAGGCCGTGATGCCGGCGGCCAGGCTTGGGCAGTTGTGATTGCAAATTGCGAACGTGACAGTGTTTGGATCGTTGCTTCGGTCGATCAGCCCGGTCGTAAGCCCGGGCCTCGTGGTGAGCGTCACCGAATAAGAGCAGTTGCACCACGTGCTCGTATCCACGACGATCGACCCCGAAGCTCCTCTCCCGCCGGCAGTGAAAACGACCGTGTCCCCTGGGGGCAGCGGTGCAGGCGGATTGGGCGGCGTGAGATCGAACCCGGCGGGTGGAAGTGCACAACTGGTGATACCCAGCGACCACGCACCCGCGCCCATCTCTTCGTGGTCGACGGTGAATTCCACGGTGAGAGTTGAGTCGATCGGCGTGCAGCAGCCAGTCGCAAACTCGGCAAAGTTCAGTTCGTTGACTTCGTCCCAGTTGTTAATGCGAATGGTATCCAGCTGGTTCGTGTAGTCCGGCGCAGCGCCTCCATTCACGGCGGAAATGGTGCTGACCCGCGTTGCCTGGAAGATGATCGCGGCGCTGACGCCATTGTTCTGGTTCGCGGTGGGAACGGCCGTCCCGGCCGCGACACCAGGTGTAGGCGGTCCGCCCGGAAACGCGGCTGGCGACGAAAATCCCATCAAATAGCCGTCGAATGCGTCATCCAGAGCGCTCTCATCTACCGATACCCAGCCGTTGGCATCCGGAACGATGTAGTGGTTGGGAGGCGTTGGGCTGGGCGTCGATATGGGCGGCGTAGGCGATGTCGTCCCCGTGCCTCTGATCCAGACCGGTTGAAGGGTATTTGGGTTGGCGTGCCACAGAGTGTATCGGTATCCCACGAACACATCGCACACGAACCCATCGGTAATCGGCGTCGGCACCGCCGCTCCGGCCTGCTGGTAGAGGAAGCGATAGGCCATCTGCTCGCTCGTGTGGGCCGGGTCAAACTTCGGGCACAGACCGCCCAGACTAAGGCAGCCAAAAAATGCATAGTTGGGCCCGCCGTGGCTGTCCTCAGGTTTCAACGTCAATCCCGTGACGGTGTCGATGTCCGCGCCCGGGAAGATGCTGAAGTCTCCCACGTTGGTGAACCATGGATGGAGGTAGTCACTTGGGCACACGCAAACGCAGAACTCGTGACAGGTGACCGACCCGACCCATGCACATAGCTGCCAGCAGTAGGGACCGAGACCGAACCGCGTAACGATTTCGCGATAGGCCTTGGCATCTCGGGTTTGCACGGCGGCTACGAGGTCGCCGAGCACGCGAGGCTGGTTGGCCAGTTGGCGGGCGGCCAGTGCGAAATTCTGCGCCTCTTCGATGGCATACGCTCCGGTAAGAATCGACGGGGGCAGCTCGCATAGCTCGCGGCACACCCACACGTGGCGCCAGATGCAAATGAAGCGACAGATGATCTCGCATCCGGATTGAAAGGCTGCCTGGTTAATGGCGGACCGCAAGATTTCGCAATTGAGAGCCACCGCAGCTTTGCCGATGGCATCGAAGGCCTTCTCATTCTTGACGAAGCTGGCCAGCGCCTCACCGGCCGCGCGTAACTCGCTGACGGCGTCGGGAAGAAAAATTGGCTGCGGGCGGCAGACAGCCTCGCAGACGCGTTCGTAACCGATTGAGCAAACCCAGTGACATATGAGCTGGCAGAAATCGCCGAGCTTAAGTTCGTTGAGAGCGGCGTGATAATCAGTCCCATCGCCGCAGGAGATGGCATCCACCACGCGGCGCAAAAGCTTTTCGTTGGATGAGAGCTTGACCACCGCGTGCGCAAACTGCTGGAGATTGGGAAGATCCGCCTTCTCAGGAACTGGGCGGCAGATCTCCGCGCACCGCAACGCACACAGTTTGATACGCACCCACTCGCAGATCAATTCGCAATATGGAAGCATTTCGAGGCGTTCCAGGACCCAGCGAAAAGCGTTGGCGTCCTTTGACTCGAAAGCAGCTACTACAGCAGCGAACCCGCCGCTGTCTTGGGCAAGACGTCCAGCGGCATCGGACTGAGAGGCTAAACGGCTGACGGCGTTGTCATTCGCACTCGGGTAACTCATGTTGTTCCTCCACCACTGAAAATCGAAGGTCTGAACCCAAAAGGATAGTGACGACCAAGGCAATTTCGTTTCAACGGACTGCCGCGAATTCCTACCGTATCATCGGCAAGCCGGAACTCCCGCCGCCAACTGGCGATATCAGGGGCGGCTGTTGAAAAAGTCGGCACGAATGAGCTGATTTTTGAAGAAATCCGTATGGCAATTGGGGTTGTCCCAGTGATGCTGCCCGGTATTCTTATCCGCCGGCATAAAGCTGGAAGGTCGCCCAGTAGAGCGGTTTGCGGTAGATCGTCTGGGAGTGAATCAGCGACAACTTCGCATCTCGAAGCGCCACGTCGGGGGCGTTGCCGGATTGGATTTCGCCATAGAGGCGATCCATTAGCAGCGGCGTGGACGCGTCGTTGGCCTCCCATAGCGCACCGATCACATTTTGCGCTCCGGCACGGAGAAACGCCCATGACAATCCGACAAGGCCCTCTCCTGCATAGGCGCGAAGGCCCGATCCATAGCAGGTCGAGATCGTTACTAATTTGGCGTGAAGGGGCAGATGCACGATGTCTCGCCCATAGAGCTTGAAAATGTCAGAATGGCCGGGGGACGCGGAAAGTACGACCGCGGAATCCAAAGGGCGCAGCCGGCTGGCAGTTCCATGGGCTACAAAATGAATGTAGGAAAACTGTTCAGGTCGACTGGCAGAATATGCCGCGGGAATAGCTTGCGCTCGCGTCAGTACGACTTCACTGCCCGTTGGAAAGTGCCTTTCAACACTACGGATTTCCGCGGAAGCATTCCGAAGTTTCGGGTAATCGGGTCCGGGAGAGACCGGGTCGCCAATCAGCAACAGGTCTTTCGTAGCGGTTTCAGAACTACGGGAAGCCGGCCGGGCAATCAACCGCATCGCATTTGCATTCACAACCGTCACATCTTCAATCCAATAATGGAAACCCGTATTCCCTGGAACAAGAAGAGTTTCAAAATTCAGTTCATCCAGGCTTCCATCCGGGATCAGAACTACCTTGGAACCCTTGCGGATGGCAGGTGCGACTGGAGCGACGAGCGTGTTGTAGAGATATCTTGCGGCCTCGTTCCTTTGGCGTATCGGGTCACTCGATTGCAGGATGGCTTTTTGATACTTCTCCACATTGGAATCAATTGCTGATTGCGGTGGAAGTACGAAGAGGCGCGTGTGATGCGCATTGATCGCCCATAAATAGGATCTTTCGGGCCCGAGCGCGTAGAAGAGGATGGTTGCGTCCCGTTTCCGAGCGACCGCCTGTGCGTTCACCGCTCCTTTTTGCCACAGCTGAGGCAAATTATCTGCGTATCCCAGGCCGTCTTCCAGTGTCTGCGCTCTTCCCAGCTCAAGAAGCTGCAACGCTTCCGTCGACCTGTGCGATTCTATGAGAAATTGCGCATAATCCTTGAAGAGAGCATCGGCATTTGCGAAAAAAGGAAGCTTCAGCTCATCCTCTTTGAGAGAGGAGCGTTGCGCTTCAAACGTGGCGATGGACTTCCGGTACCAGGCTTCGGCGAGGTGCGGACGGTTGTGCTGCGCATATACCCTCGCGATCGCATTTTCGACCTCCTCGCGAAGAGAGGGCATCGTCATCGGATCATGGTAGACCTGCATCAAAAGGCGCTTCGCCTCCGCCCCATTCGTGCTGCGAGCTGCCAGCAGTCCCTGAAGAAATACCGCGTCCAGCGCAACAACGGATTTGTCGCCCCATGATCGTGCCGCCTGCAGCGCGTCGTCGCATTGTCTCTGCGCAGAATTGAATTGACGACGTTGGAAGAACAGGAACCCAAGCTGGGTGTGGGAATAGACAATCCACTCTTTGTCATCGTCTGCGACTGCGGCCTTTAATGCTCGCCGATAGTTGGCCTCAGCCGCCTTCAGATTTCCAAGCCGATAGAAAGACAAGCCGGTATTGGTCGACCACACGATCTGATCATGGGTTGATCCTAACCTTTTGGCCTGTTGTTCTGCCTGCTGGAAATTGGAAAGCGATCTCTCAAAGTCGCCGAGTTTGTAGTAGGCCCAGCCGGCATTGCCGAGAGCTAGCTCCAAGGCCAATCGCGCCTGGATGGATTGCGCAATCAGAGAGGCTGCCTTGAATCGATCCAGAGCTTCGCCATACTCTTCGGTATGCAGCGCGACCGTACCTAAATTCAGAAGGTCGGCTGTTTCCAAAAATTTATCTCCGTGCCGGCGAGCGAAATCCAGGCTGCTTGCGAACGAATCCTGTGCCTTTGCAACCTGATCACGATGGATTTCCACCAGTCCTTCGGTTTGCAGGACCTCTCCGTGCAACGAGGAATGGCTGGCGCCGGACAGTCGCTGCGCTTGCTGTAACTCCAGATCCGACAGCTGCGGTTGGCCCAGACGGGTGTGCGCCAAACTAAGGAGCAATTGCCTTTTAATCTCTGTGTTGGCAGCAGTACGATGGCGCGGAGGATCGCTGTCGAGCAATCGAATTACATTCTGGCTGCTTCCCTGGTAGGTGAGGATCTCTGCTTCGAGCAGACGGAATCTGATATCCCAGGTTCCACTGCGGCGGGAAAACCGCTTGCGCGCTTTCGCTGCGTCCAGCTGCGCGCGGCCGAGATTGCCTCTCCGGAATTCGCGATCAATATGTCGATATGCAGCTTCCGGACTCTGGCGCGTGGGGGAGTGGCAGCCGATGATGACCGCAAAGGAGAGTAGCGTGCCGGCTAGGAAGGCGGCATGGTGGTGCCGTTGATGCGTATAGTAGACGCGCTTACCTGCGCCTGCACATTGCAACCTAGCTCGGCCCGAATCATGTTGAGCTGAATCGAACGAGGAAAGACGAGCAACTCGCCCAGGAAGATTCTGCCAAAGTCCGGAATCTCCACGAAGTGGCCGAAGGTCCTGCCCGGAACTGCTTCTTCTATGCCATCCACCAAGGAACATAGAACACATCCGTCTGTTTGCAGTTCGTGCTTCGATTCCATCCATCCATATCGTTGCAGCGCCCAGTCGTAGGCACTTCGATCGGACTGTTGGGCTATATTTTGCACCAGCTTGCGTGCCTGTTCCTGGCCAGCCTGCAGAAGGGCGGGCCATGAAATCCCAGTTCGACCATTATCAGCCTCGGCGCCTGCGGGCAGCAAGCCTGGCTTCAGTGCAAGACAAACATTCTTTCCGCCCAGGCGAAACCCCTCAAAGCGAGTACCGGCAAAAGAAATTACAGCCGGCCCGCCGTCCCTGGGATGCTCGACCGAGACTTGAGCCACAAGTCTCTCGACGGTGACGATTTCGAGAATATTCAACCCTTCGACGACCGCTGTCGCGAGTGTTGACCAGGGGCCGTCCTTCTCGATCATTCTGCCGGACACTCGCGTATACGCGGAGCGGCAGGAGACAATCTCTTTGAAATCATGAGCCCCGGTCCGCACCGTCGCGTACCCGCCGACGGAGGGTAGCGATGCGGATGCCTGAGCGGGAATGATGCAGGAAAATGGCCCTTCAATGAAACCGCCCAGTGAACTCGCATCTGCGCTGTAATAAAAAACTCTTCTTGCGTCGGCTCGCATGATTGCTCCTAGTGCAGGGTTTTTGACTCGTCGCTGGTCACGGCAAAGCTATAACGGGCGAGATCGACACTGGTTCCAGAATGCGATGAACCCGGATTTCCCTGTATCAGCATCGAATATTTCCCATCCATGCCATCGGCCGCTGGAATACGAATCGAGATCGTGTCTTTGGCCTGCTCGGCTGAAACCTGAACACGCCCAGCCAGCTTCCCAGACGGAGAGTACAAAGTGCAAGTGTAGGTCGAAAAGCGTTCTTGCGTGGGAATATCCAAAAACAGCAGGAAGGGTTGCCGAGCATGCATCGCCAGCGCCGGGACTTGTCCGCCGCGGCTATTGCTGCCAGCGAGAGAAAGCGAGGGCAGAACTTCCGGGACACTGAATTGAGCAGCTTTCTGGTGCAGTCGCGGATATAGCACAGCATTCTGAAACGCGATGAAGAGCAAAGACGCCACCAAGGCAGGCACGAGGAACGCCGGCCGCCAGAGCCAGTGGACTCTTCGCGCCGGGCCAGCCGCATCCGGGGCTCGCCCCGAAACAGAGGCGGACTGAAGTTCCTTTTTCGCGGCGTCCAGAAATGCTACCGTTGCGCGAACATCCGCCGCGCACTCCTGACAATCAAAATAGTGCTCCTCAAAGTCGTCGCGCAGTTGGGGCGGAAGCTCATTCAGTACATACTTTTCGACCGCCATTAGCTGCATCGCTTCTCGATGATTCATAGAACACATTCCTGTTACGATGGTGAGCAACGTACTGCTAGCGTTACATCTTCCTGGGCTGGCGTGGTCCGCATTTACAAAGGATCCTGTTCGCCCAGGAGCTGAATATACAACGATTTAAACGACTGTTTGGCGCGATGTACCAGCACCCGAAGATACTCTCTGGTAACCCCGAACTCAGCACACACCTCATCCTTGTCGCGCTCATCCAATAGCACGGCCTGCAGCAAATTGCGATCCCGTTCCGTCAAACGATTCAAAATCTGCCGTACCACCCTGGTTGTTTCCGTGGCCTCAAGCATCCTGAGCGCGCTTGGTCCTCGAGTGACGAACGTAGTTTCCGGCTCATCCTCCAGCCGCGCCTCGTTGACCCTTTTGGCACGATAATGCTCCAACAGGACGTTATTGCAAATCGAATTCACAAATGCGCCGAGCCGATCCGCCTGTCTCACACCTCCTTCCGTGCGTAACAAGCCAATTACCCGGGCAAATGTTTCCTGTCTGACATCTTCGATGGCTTCGATGGAACTCAACCGGGAGCGAAGTTTAAGCTGGATGAGTTCGCTGAAATAGCTTACGAAATGCGATTCGACCCGCGCGTCGCCAGATCGAAGTTTGTTAACGTAGGATGCGTCAAACACAGAGAATTGCACACGCACGTTCCCCCGATGCATCTGAAGCCTTAGCCCCATATTACACTCGTAGGGAGCGTCGACAATACCTATGTTTGTTGACCTCGGCATCACCCTTCGCTTCTGCGGGATTGCCGTCGCGTGGCCATTCGATCGTATCTATCCAGGAAATCCGTTACGCTATCGAACAGCGTCGCACGGTAGACAAATGCCGGCGGCCCGGCCAGGCCTTCGCGATCATCGCCGGCGCCGCGCAAATCCTCCACAGGATCAGACTGAGTCAGCATGGAGTCTTTTTCCACGTAGCCGCTCATCCGACCCGACAGAGCGTCGACCGCCCCAGCGATTTGCGTTGCGGCAGTCGACACTCCATCGATTCGCGCACCCTGGGGCACTAGAGGAACCGAGGCAGAAAATTTTCCAAGAACTGCAAAGTCGTAGTCATGCCGATTCGAATGAGTCGGATGATTACCGTTGTTGGCTGATTGCATGGTGACAATCCCCACTTCGCGATAGTGAGGACGGGATAAAAAACGTTACAGAATTTGTGATCAGATGCATCGACAGAGATCGCCAGCGGGATCTTTCGCATCGGGCAGGATGCGAAAGAGTCCCGGGTGATTGGTTCTCCGACCCCACGCGGTAGCCACGAGGCAGTAAGGGGCTGCAGCCACCCAAACGCCCCTCCGAGTCCTACCATTACGAATACCCTGATTCGCATGAAACGATTTGACCCACCCGCACACTATCTATTCGGGATCGAAACAGGCCAGATGGGTGTGGCCTAGACTCTGGATCCCTCGACGACATGTAACCTCTGTTGCCGAAGGCCACCGGTTCTACGGGAGTGATTATGGCATATACCGACAATTGCGACTTGTACGCGGCTGTTCAAGAAGACGGCATCAACCTTGTCGCGCAACACGTCATGCGACAGCGCCCCTCGTGGTTCAACTTCGCCACGCAATACGTGAGCGACCACCCGCAGCTCGCCTGCTTTCAAGTCGCTCACACCATCGACGTGACCAACTATAACAATCCGCTCTTCGAGGTTGTGAGCCCGGTTCCGATACTGGGTGCGGACTCGCCGCCGGTGGGCCTTAATTTCTGCGTAGAGCTAGTGCAGGCGCAGGTGGATTTCTACCCTGGGAATATCGTTACTCTGCCTGCCGCGCTCAATCCGCCTCTTGCTCAGCAGCATCTTGCCATGCACGTGCGGATCTGCGGAGGGATGGATTGCCCGGGTGAGTTCCTGAAAGGCTACCTGCCGACACAAACTCCGGTTGGCGAGGCATCCAACGTTAAGCAGCAGCAGGAAATCGTACCACCCACCCGCAAGTTACTCTGCTTCTGCCTGGACGCTTATCTGGTGGCCCACGTCGCGGTGCAGAGTGTCGGTGGAAAACCATCCCTAGTTGGAATCGTGGACAGCGTGGATGTCGTGGGCATCGAGCCGAAGGGACTCTCGGAGAACATCAACTGCTATTTGAAGACCACATTCGAATTGCTGTTGAAGGAAAAGTTGATCTTTCCCATATCCACGATGCTGTTCGACATCCCGCTGCTGAGTCTCGCCACAATCTCGGCGCATCTCACGGCCAATCCTCCAATTCCCAATAACCCTGCAATTGAAGACGATCAATTGAAGGTATACATCACTCTTACGGTGGGACCATGAGCCATATCACGATAGCTGCATCTGCAAAAGCATTTCAACAACTGTTCAACCAGGTGGAGAACAACTTCAGCTTTTCGAAGTCCGATACGGCCAACTTCGGGCCGTTCTCCGCCAGCTATTCCGTCAGCGTGCACCTGTCGGGCGGCAGCCTTCAGTTGAACAACGACAATACCATCGAGCTACAGGATGTCGACATCGTCTTTGGTACTCTCGACCTTAAACTGTGCTTTAACTTACCGGTATTCCCCATTCCGGGCTTCTGCCTAGTTCCCGATCCGTGGAACGGCTGCCTCGTGGGTTTCCCCGGGTTCAACATTGGAGGTCCGGTTTGCCTCGATTTGAACCTGTCCGGCCTGACTTCGCAGATCACCGACCTGAAGGCGAATCTGCTGCCCAAGTATTATATCGATCCGGCACGTCAGCCGGGCTGGACGGATCTGGACGCGGAACTGAACGGACACTCCAACCAATGGCAGATCTTCATCGATCCGGTATTGGTGAATGTCACACCCATCGACGTGCCGGCGACCATCGACAACATCCTGATGAATGCGATCCACACCGCAGTCGAGAACATGCTGCCGTCGTGGTTACCAGGTTGGGCGGTCGATTTCGTCATGGCGGTGTTGGATCCGATCATCGACGGCATAACGGCCTTGCTGGGAATCGTCACCGGCGCCGCCGAATGGTTGTCGGATCTGTTAGGAAATCTCTTCGGTCTGGTGTCGTTGCTGGAGACGGCGATCGCGGATTATTTTGCCAGTAAATATCCGCTGTTTCAGTTCGAAGATCCCTTCCAGATCCTGCCTGCGAGTGGCGGGCTCATCCCGGTCAAAATTCCCATTCGGAATCTGGCCGCAACCATTGATTCCCAGGAAATGATTGTTCAAGCGAATGTGGGTGCATAGTCATGAAACTAACCTTTGATCGAAATCTCTTCACGCAAATCGGATTGGACAGCGGCTCGCTCACCATGCTGGCAGGGGTCACGCACCGCTTCCTGGAGCCAGGCCAATACAGAGGCGTGGTTTACAAGGGCAAGGACAGTATTGGGGACTTCTACATCAATGTAGACAAGAACAGTCCGGTCGCGCAGGCGAACATCGATCTGGCTGCCTTTGAGGCCAGCCCCTCGGTGCCGGACGCAAGCGGCAGCTCTAGCTCACCCGGCAGCGACTGCAGCTGCCAGGGAAAAGGAACTGCGACGGCAGGTACCAAGTTTGAACTGAACCCCAAAGGATACGCGGTGTTTCACGTGACGGAGGGTGCCGGCGGTTATGCGGTTCGCGTCGGGAAGGCCGCGGAGGACCCCAAGCAACAGAATCAATTCGACAGCCACGAACTGAAAAGCGAAGACATTTTCTCGGGCGTCATTCTGCGTCCCGGAACTTATTCGAGTACAAACGCTCTCGGCAGCAAGGGAAAAGGAAAGATCACCGTCAGCTATCCCCAGGCGGGGAAGACGGCCTATCATCCGCCCAACCCGGTGACGGTCAAATGCTCCGAACGCGGGTTCGAACCTGACCACGTGGAAATTCAGCCCGGGCAGGCTGTGGTCTTCCATGTGGCTGCCCCTGCGCGCATCAAGGTTGAACTGGTGAAGGCGGATGATGGTCCTGGCAAGCGCCGTGAGCACGTTCGCCCGGGCTGGAAGAAGGTTGCACACCCGGAACAAAAGAAAAAGAGCTGACGGGAGCCGGCATGGTCACGCTGGAGAACCCTCAACCGCGGCAGCGCGCCGAAATTTCCTGGTACGATTGGGTCGCCGGGAAGCTCGACGCGCTCATCCCCAGGTTTGGGCTGACCGGGGCTTGCGGACGGGTTCATCGCGCGTATGACCTGATTTGCCGGGCGTCCCTGGACGGCCATCCGGTAGGAATGACGCGGTTTTCCAGGTTGAACCATGACGGAACTCCGATTCAGTTTGCTCTCTCCCTGGGACAACAAGCCGCTACGCTGCAATTTTTGAGCGATCCCGGCGATCCCGGATCTTCCCATTCCGAAGGCAGAGAATTCATCGATGCGACTGTTCGCGCGCTCTTCGCCTTGCTCCAGTTGCAGGGGGATCTCGACTCCGTCCTTGAACTCGTCGACAGTACCTCAGCCGCAAGTGCTCACGACATGGATCCGGATGGCGGCGGAACATTCTGGCTCGGCGCGGGCTTTGCGCCTGGGGGAAAATCCGGCGTCAAGATTTACATCAATGGGAAGAGCGGCACGGAAAAGGAGCGATGGTCCAGGTTCGACAACTTCGCTGGCTTTTTTGGAGCGATCGAGACGTGTCACAGCCTCCGGCAACTCGTGGCTGGCAAAATGGCTCCGCTGGGAGTGGCGGTGTCACTCGGTCGAAATGAAAGTCCAACCGGCAGGGTCTATCTGAGCGGGTATGGGAATCTCGTCTCCTATTATGAAGATCTGCTTCGGTATTTCGGAGACGAGTCATACACAGACGCGTTCCGAAAGTACACAGAGGTGATGCTTGAGGAAGATCGCGCATATCCTACACAATCCGTCGTCTTTTCAGCTGGGTTTGGTCTCGGCCCCGGCCGCCCCATAGACATAAAGATCGAGTTCTGCGGTCATTGTTTGTTTCCAGGAGACGCACAGGCCGGGCAACGCTGCTTGCGGTGGCTGGCACTTCGCAACATCAATGCCGACTCCTACGCGAGCCTGCTCGAGGTCATCGGTGGGCGAATGAGCGCGACCGAAGTAAACACTCACGTCTATCTAGGCCTGGGATGGAAGAACCAACAGGAATACACCACCCTGTATTTGAAGCCCCATCCTCCTCTTGCAGACCCTTCCGATGCATAGGGATCGCGCCAACAATGTGGAACGCGCTCTGGCGTTGGCCCTGGACTACATATTGGGCCGGCAGGGGCGCGACGGCAGTTGGATCGACTGGGATCTCCCTCCGGGACAGTCCTCTACCTGGACGACCGCGTTTGTCGGCTGCAAGCTGATCGGCCTTCGCTCCAGTCTTCGCAGTCGGGCGTCGGGTTCGATCCACCGCGCGTCCCAGTGGCTCAAGGACCGGACGTTTGCCGACAACGGTTGGGGATACAACGACACAGTCGAGTCGGACGCAGACTCTACCGCCCTCGCAATCCTGTTCCTGACCTCCGCGGAACAGAGTGTTCGAGAAGGCAGCTACGCCTGTCTCCAGAGCTTTCAGTGCGCGGATGGCGGGTTCGCCACCTTTCGCGGTCTCCCGAATCTGGGATACTGGGCGGTTTCGCACGCGGACGTGACTCCCTCGGCTGTTCTCGCCATGATGACGAAGTATGGCGTCGAGAGCGAAACCGTCGACCGCGGCCTTCAATTTATTGTCAACCGCAAAACTCTCGCCGGCATTTGGCACTCATTCTGGTGGACCTCGTATCTCTATAGCACTGAAACCAGTCTCCACCTGTTGCGAGCCGGAGGACGCAACCTCGACCTGCGGGCGACGCGGAAAACCCTGCTGGGCACTCGGCCCCGGCATCCCTTCGAGTCCGCACTTCTCCTATCGAGTTTTTTGTGCCTGCCGGACGTGGTAGAAGAGGAACATATCTGGCCTATGGTGGATCGGCTCCTGGAGGATCAACAGGCCGATGGAAGCTGGCGAAGTGGACCGCTGCTGCGAGTGACCCGGCGCGATTGTTTGGAGCCATGGAAGCAGGGAGATCCCGACCAGCTTTTTTGCGATCAGAACCGCCTGTTCACCACGGCGACAGTGACCGAAACTTTATCGAAAATATCTCTGTCATGGTGAACTCGCGGGACTCCATTGCCACTGCATAAAATCCTTTATTAGAGCGGGTTTCAAAAATAGGTTCGGCCTCAGAAGAGGTACTTACGTTTGAGGCGGGTGGTTTGGTGAGCTTTTGCCATGAAGAAGGGGCAGAAGCTGTTGACGGACGCGCAGTGGGAATTGATTGAGCCTTTGCTGTTGAGCCCTCGGCGGAGGTGCTAATGAGAATGCTTTTTGCGGGCCGAGCGTCAACCGTACGTGAGATCGGTGCTCTGTCCTACCTCGATAAGATAACCGTCAGGATCGCGGATGTAGCAGCGTGTCTCGCCATACTTGGGGATCGGCTCCGTGATGAACTCCGCTCCTCGACTTTTCCATAGTTCATAGCAAGCTTGAATATCCGCAACTCGGAAATTCAAAAAGCTGTTGATGTGATTCGGGTCGGGGACGCTGAGCGTCACCGTCGGCTTGTCCGGCGTCGGCCCGCCCCCGACGTTCAAAATCATCCAGATATTCGCGAGCTGAAGGTACCCAGGCGCGTTGCCGTCGCCCAGGCTCAGTACGCGAGCGCCAAAGACCTTCTCGTAGTAGCGAGCCGATCGCTCGATGTCGGCGACGGTGAGAAAATGCGCGACGCTGATCCCCTCCCGCGGGGGCATCTCATAGCTCTTCTGCTCGATTTGTACGCTATTCATTGAAGACTCCTTTTCTAATACAATGCTCACCCGCTGATCCTGGTTCTTTCGCATTCATACCTCCCGCCAATTAAGCCTGACGAGGAAAGGCAAAACAATTGGACCAAGGTATCGTGCGATACTTTGGTATCGTTTGCAACCGGTTGCCCGATAAGGCCGTTATCCGTCAACTTGCCGGCAGGAGGAACCATGGAACCTAGCCTACTACAGTATAGATTTTAAGTTCATCCGACTCCCGGTGCCTTTTCAACGAGGGACAACCCTCCATAACCCACATCAACTGCTCATGCGAATGTTTTTCGCGCATGGTTAGAAACGTGCATCGTTATATCCCAACGCGTGCCGCTCGCTTTGCAATGACCGGAATCAGGCTTCGATCTTGATCTGATGGCGAAGGCGAATGTCAGCTGACGACGAGCCGAGCATGAGATCAACGGTGCCGGGATTCACGACAAACTCGTGCTGGCCCTCATCCCAGTAAGACAGCGCCGGCTCGTCGTGGCGCAGCGTGAAACGCACGGTCTTGCTTGCTCCCGCTGGAAGACGAATGCGCTCAAAGCCCACTAGTTGCTTGATCGTGCGGCCTGTGACCTGCAGGTTCGAATCCTTGAACGTGGTGTAGCTGAGGCCGTGTCCGAACGGGTAAAGCGGCACGCCCTCGAAGTACATGTAGGTGCAATCAAAACTTCGGCCGCCGAAACTTTTCGCCACACTTCTGCAGAAGGAGCGTACTCTGGCAGATGCTGGGTAAATGTTATCTTCACTACCGCAGCCGCGCCTCCGTATGTCTGCTCTTCGACATCCCTCCACCCCGTCCAAATCGTATTCCCATACAGACCAATCTCAGGAGCCACGTCAAGAGCTTTACCAAATGGCTTGGAACCTCACGCAATTCCCAAGGGTGCTCGTACGCCACTCGCCCCGACGGAGATCCACCGGCGAACTCACCATAGCTTCGGCGTGCCTCACTGGTTTGGCCGTTCTAGCGGTTGCGGTGCTGGGGATGTCGTCTTTGCCGACTTATTCCTCCCGCGCGCCTCATCGAGTTTGGTGAGGACCGATTGATCGGCAGCCTTGTTCAGGGTCTTCGTCTTGGCGAACTCGGCTTTCGCATCTTCTTTTCTGCCCATGGACTGGTAGAGGCGCGCCATACGCCAATGTATCTGGACGTCATTGGGATTCAGCCGAAGGGCAGCCTTGAAGTCGCGCAGAGCAACCTGTTTGCGGTCCGCAGCCGCATCCAGGATTCCTAGATCGAGGTAAGGCAGCTCCTGCCGAGGGTTGAGCCGCATGGCCTTCTCAAGAATCGGTCGCGCAACTTCGGGACGATTCAGGCGCACATTAGAGTCGGCCAGATACGCCAGGGCCTGGGCGTCGTTTGGAGAATTGTCAAGTTCGAGCTTGAATTGCTGGGCAGCCTCCTCGTATTGATTTTGGGTCCATAAGAGGTAGCCCAGGCCAAAGTGCACGTTCGGCTGTTTGGGATCAGCCTTCACTGCGGCACGGAACTGCTGGATCGCGCCGGCATGATCGCGCATTGCATCCAGCGCCTCGCCGGCCAGCATGTCGGCCTCCGCCGATTCCGCATTCAGCACCAGGATCTCGTGATAGACATCGAGAACGCACTGATATTGTTTCGACCTGAGACAGCTCTGCGCCAGAACGAGGCGATAGGGGAGGTTCTGCGGGTCGTGCGCCATGGCCGTGCGGAGATAGGGCACTGCCTCCGCATACTCGCCTACGCCGTAGTGAGCCATCCCCAGAAGGATTCGCAGGCGTTGCGCATCCGCGGAATCGGGGCTCTGGCTCTTGAGCAGGGGCCCGAAGACACGAATGGCCGCCTTCATTTCGCCGGCCTTGAAGAGCGCAAGTCCGAGGTTGAGCTGCAAGCCCGGCATGGAAGAATTCAGAGCAGAAGCTTTGCGATACAAGAAGACTGCCTGGCGGTAGTGCTGTTGCCGCGATTCAAGGAAGCCCAAGTGGGCATAGGCCTCCGCGTCGTTTGGCTGGTTATCGAGGATTTTCCGCCATGCAGCCTCGGCCTCGACATTCCTGCCTTGCTGCTCCAGAGCGAACGCCGCGTCGCGCCGGCTGGAAGCAGCGGCGGTTTGGCCGTGACAGTTGGCCTCGGCGACGATCAGCGCCATCGCGAAGACAAATCCCCATTGCACGACCGGTTTCAAATATAACTCCACTGCCATTCTCGCCTGCCGGAGATACCGCGTGCAAGGTTTCAGCGGAGCAGAAAGAAGGGCGCGGCAGAGGGTAGCTGCCGCGCCCAAGTCAAGGAGGTCACAGATCAGAATTCAAACTTCCCGCCAAGCTGCAAAATGCGGGGAGTATAGTCCGATGTCACCTGGCCGAAGTTTCCGTCGTGTGAACCGGTATCGACGCCTTGGAAACTGACGTGGTTGAATGTATTGAAGGTCTCGAAGCGCAACTCGAGTCTCGGCCCCTCGTGAGAGGTGAGCGGAATTGTTTTGAACAGCGACAGGTTCCAATTGAAGAGTCCTGGCCCCACGACCGAGTCTTTTCCAGCGTCGCCCCAGCCGTTGTTGGGCCCACCATTCCACGGAGCGACTGGATCCGCAAACGAGCTTGTGCTGAACCAGTCGTCGACTTTCTTGGGGTAGCTCACCGGTGATACGAGATTTGGACGGTTGTTGGTGACGCCGCCCAGGCCGAGCGTATCTGTCCCGGTGTAGGTGATGTATAGAGGGAGTCCGCTTTCCACAGTCGTTATTCCGGAGATTTCCCAACCTCCCAGAGCGGCGCGCTCCGCGAAGCTCGAGCTTCGCGCAAAGAATGGCAGCGCATAGACATAGGTCGCATTGAGTATGTTACGTCGGTCAAACCCGGTGTCCGACCCGCGATCATACCTCGCGTTAAATGGATTAGAGAGCTGGTTGAGATCATTGGACACCTCCGTAATACTATGCGACCAGGTATAGGCCAATGTCATGGTAAGTCCGTGCCTGTTCTCCATGCGTAAGCCTGCCTGCAGCGAGTTGTAGTTAAAATTGGTTTCGTTCTCCTCCTGGTAAATACTGCTGAATCCCGGGAAGATTCGGTACAGGTTGGCATTCAACGTGCCATTCGCAACACCCTCCCGGTCATCGTATGGGTTCGCTGTGTTAGCCGGATCGGTCAGAGGCAGAGTATTGATCCCCCGGTCATCGTTTTGGTCCCAGCCGTCAGTGCCGACATACTGCAACTGCGCGACGACCGAAGGAGCGAGCTGTCTTTGAAGTCCCAGGCTGTAACTCGCGGTCCCGGGATGCGGATAGTGGTACTTGATATTGGTCAGGACCGAAGGAAAGGCCTCAGTTGTTGTCTGGCCAGTCAGGGCGCTCGTGTCAGGATCGGAGAAGTAGACGTTGGTGGCTGAAGGCTGATACGCGAAAGGTGGATTCAAGGCGGCGTTGTATACATCATTGCCCTGAATGCGTTCATAGAACATGCCGAAGCCACCCCGGAGAACCGTCTTTCCATCCCCGAAAACGTTGTAAGCAAAGCCGATTCTCGGCTGCAAGGTGGCGTAGTCATTCTTGACCACTCCCCGCGGGAAGCCATTCACGGTGGCTGCTTCGATGCCGTTCAGGTAAAACAGCGAACTGCCGGTGGAGGGAAAGGTTGAGAGTGAGGCCGGGTTTAGAGTGCCGTCCGGATTCATGGGGTAGGGCAGAGTTGTGTCATAATCCGCCGGCACGAAATTGGCGAACTGGTTATAGCGCTCATTGGAGTGCGGCATCCCGTCGTAACGGAGGCCGAGAATGAGAGTCAACCGTTGGGAGATGTGCCAGTTGTCCATTCCATAAAAGCTGTAGTTGTTGTTGACCCAGTGCTTACCAGCTAGATATTCCAATTGGGTAAAGCTGGAAGCATCGCCGAGCAGGAAATTGATATACGAGTCGCCAGAAAACGCGCTCGAGTTGAAGACTGCTGTACCCTGCGTATTTGCCTGCAGTTGCTGGTTCTTGTAATCGTGCAACCAACTGAAGCCAAATTTGAACTGGTTTTTTCCCTTGCTCCAGGACAGGTCGTCCCGCCACTCGAAGGCTTCATATCCGTTCTTCCATGGATAGTAACTTGGGCTCCAGGTTGTATTCAGTGGTGTGCCCTGAAGCTGAATCTCCGGCATGCGGCTCATTTCGTTATTGGCGATCGGGAAAAAGCTGGTGGCCGTCCATCCACTGGGCTGCACAAACGAGCTGCCAGAACCGGCGATGGGGGTAAGGGTAATCTTGTTGCCGCTGTAGTTGAAGGCGGTTTCGTTGAGTAGATTCGGTGTATATGTTTGCGTCAGCTTGATCACCGCCGTATAAGACGGATTGGTCATGGCCGTGCCCACAGTCGGGTAGGTACTGTCGCCCCAAAGTGGCGGGAAAAACGTCTTGGCCATTGCGTCATGCAGATAGTGGCCCATCAACTGGTACTTGCTGTTGATGGTGTGGTCGATGCGAACCACGTCTTCGCGGACGTTTTCCGGAGCAGGGATGGAGGAGATGTATTGACTGGTGCCGGAATTCGGGTGTGGAAAGGTATTTGCGCCTAGTTCGAGGACCGCATTCGGGTCCATCAGGTTGGCGGGAATGGTATTGCCGGGGAAGGGCTGTCCAGCGGTCAGACCATCGGCCGTGTAGAGGGCCAGCTTGGCAGGATCACTGGTGACGGGGACGATGGGAACCGTTCCGCCAGTTGGAACGGTGTAATCCAATGGCTGTCCGGCCGTCGGGAAATTGTCAGCCATGATCGTGTTCTGGACGGAAGGCGAGCTCCCCTGGATCAACCGCCGCCACTCTTCATTCCAGAAGAAGAACGTTCTGTCGCGGTTGGTGTTGTAGATATGCGGAATCCACAGTGGGCCGCCGATGTTGCCGCCCGGTTCGTTCAGCTTAAAGACGGGCCGCGCCTGGCCGGCACGCTTGGTGAAATAGTCGTTGGCATTATAGGCCGTATTGCGGTTGAACTCGTAGAGCTCCCCGTGGTACTTGCTTGTGCCGGACTTGAGCACCATGATGATGGTCCCACCGGAACCGATGCCGAAATCAGCATTGTAGTTGCTGTCGAGAGTCCGGAATTCCGCGATTGCGTCCTGCGATGGCAGGTTCATGAAGCAGCCCCCGCATCCGCGGTCATTCTGTTCCGCGCCGTCCAACAAGTAGATATTGTGTGTCGTGCGGGTTCCATTGAAGCTGATGCCGTTGGCGGAGGTAAGAGCATCAATGCCGCCAAACGACGGCAAGTTGTTGGATACTCCTAGGCCCAGGGCCGCGAGCTGCACGACATTGCGGCCGTTGGTGGAAAGCTTTGACACCTGCTGGCCGCTGATCAGCGTGCTGACTTCGCTCGTTTCCGATTGGACCTGCAGTGCGTTGGCCTGTACCGAGACTGTCTGTGACTGAGTCCCGACTTTCAGCGATATGTTTTCTACCACGGTCTGTGCGACGGTCACAACAATGCCGGTTTTGACGAATTTCTGAAAGCCCGGCGCCGATGCAGTCAGCGTATGTTCACCGATGCTCACACTCGCGAACCGATAGGCTCCGTCGGAGTTCGACACAGCGTTTTGTACCCGATGAGTTGCAGCGTTCGTAAGGGTAATTTGGGCATTTGGGATGACCGCCCCTGACGGATCTGTAACTGTGCCGTTGAGGGTCGCTTCCTGGGCCCGGAGCCCGGGAGTTAGCATCAGCAGCATGGCGATGATCGCCAGCCAAACCGCCCAATATCTGTGCGAGGATACTTCTGCCGCCTGCGTAGGTCGGGCAAAAAGGAATTTCCCTGTGGATTGATTCATAGAACCTCCTGAAAGCAAACGTTTTCTACCTGAGCTGGGCCTTGCCGCTACTTCTTATCCCTGCGACTCCCTAGATCGGACTCGACTGAGCCTAGAAAACAATTACTCCTGCTATCGGATATCTGTCAAGAAGGAAAGCAGGAATTCTTCATACCGGGAAGATGCCTTGAAAATCGCTTTTCCTCATTGAGCGCCCCTTCGGATGGGGGCTGCCGGCGCCCTCGACGCGATGACGCCCGCCCCCTCTCGCACGGTATAAAAACGGTCGGCCGCCAAGTGCGTCAATGTCTCCACTTTGCCATCAGGCCAGATGATTTTCGCGTCATCGAGAACTTTATGGTCACCGAGCCCAAAATGGATGCGCAGGTCGTTCTGAGACAAGTAGCTGCCGCCGCTGTTGACTTCGCCGAGCTGCACCAGGCGTCCAGCCGTTGCCTGCACCCGCGCATTCAACGCCAGCCGATTGCACGTGACCCCCTCGAGCTGAAAACTGATCCAGTGGTTGCGCGGTCCACTCTCCGGGCGCAGGATCATGGGCCCACCTTTAAGATTCTCGACAACCGCCTCCATCCTGCCGTCGTTGAACAGATCGCCGGTCGCCATTCCGCGGCTTACCTGAGGTATCTGGATGGCAGGGCCAACGGACTTGCTGATGTTCTTGAAGGTCCCGTTGCGCTGGTTCAGGAACAACAGCTTGGGCTCGCGATACGAGGTCCCCAGATCGGCGGTATCCACCTGCGGGTACACGTGCCCGTTGACCAGAAAGATATCTTTCCATCCGTCGTTGGAAAAATCAACAAAGGCATCACCCCAGCCGACATACCCGCTGGTTCCCGCTGCAATACCCGACATGGCCGAAACATCGGTAAAGTTCATGCCGCCGTCGTTGCGATAGAGCGCGGCATATTCGTTGTCAAAATGCGAAATGAAAATGGACATGCGGCCGGTGTGCAGATAATCGCCCAGAGCGATCCCCATATTGGCCTGCGCCGCACCGTTGGCGTTAAGAGCCACGCCGGACGGAAAGCCGACATCGGTGAATGTGCCGTGGCCATCGCCCTGATAGAGGTAATTCGGCTGACCGTCGTTGGTGACCAGCAGATCGAGCTTGCCGTCGTTGTTGAAGTCGGACCAGATCGCCGTCAAACCGTATCGATGCTCGGGATCGCTGACGCCGGCGCGCTTCGAAACGTCCGTAAATGTTCCGTTGCGGTTGTTGTGGTACAGCGTGTCGGGAGAACCCTTCAGGCCGCGCGGGCCGCATTGCACCTCAATGCCCATGTATTTGCATGTTGAGCTCGAACCGAAGGCCGCCAGGTCGTTCAGGTCGATATCGACGTAATGCGAGACGAACAGATCGTCCCAGCCATCGCCGTCATAGTCTCCGAATGTCCCTCCCGTTGCCCACATCGAATCGCCGCCAAGTCCGGCGCTTTTGGTCACATCGGTAAAGGTGCCGTTGCCGTTGTTGCGATACAATACCACGCCGTGAAGGCATGTTATAAGCAGGTCGGGCCATCCGTCGTTGTTGTAGTCACCCACGGACGCTCCCATGGCCCAGCAGGGATATCCAACTCCGGCTTTGTCCGTTACGTCTGTGAATGTCCCGTCGTGATTGTTGTGGTAGAGGGCGCCTCGCGCTTTGATGCCTTTGCGCGCCATCTCCACGGTCTGCGCATTCGTGAAATAGATGTCCGGCCAGCCGTCCCGGTCGTAATCGATCAGGGCCACGCCCCCGCTCATCGACTCCACGATGAACTTTTGTTCGGGACTCGAATGATGCTCGAAGTGAATCCCCGTGGACGCGGTAATGTCGACCAACTTCGGATAGGTCGAACCAGCTTGGCTTGCGTCCTGCCGAGCCGCAGGTCCGGCGGGACTGTGCGGGGCGTCCGCCTGCTGTGCAAAGGAGAACGCGGCGAACGCAATCCATGCAGGAATGAAGCAGAAAACGGTGATCACGCCCCGGACGCGAAACCGTCTGGATCGGGGGTTCGTCTCTGCATTCTCTCCGGCGAAGTTTCGTTGCCCGCAATTCATCTTTGTATGCTTTGAGAATACGTTGGCATCATACTGCGGCGGTTACATTGCGGTTCCGAATTTCGGGCCTCTGCCTTTGGGCAGCAATTGACGTTCGCTCAAATACACGCCGGGTTTCTCAGTCATCGATAACGTTTTCCGGCGTAAGCTTGACGACTCGACCAGGCCAATTTGCGAGCGAGGCGCGCTTCGATGCCGCGGACGCTATGGCAGCCGAAGCGCGGAAGGAGGGGGTTACGGGTTCTTATCCGAAGTCCGGCTGAAGCCGGCAAGCACCCGCGACTGTGCACGATACATGTGATATTTGTCGAAGGTGAAGTCGTTCAACAGGGTTGCGTAGGGTCCCCAGGTGAGGAAGCTTTCATCCCATTCGACCAGGGCAATCACGGCGCGCGCCCTCCAAATGGAGACACTTCGTACAGGGCAGATATAAGTCTCTCCGCCGATATCCACCGGGCCATAAGCCACCATGATGTCGGATCGAGCGAGCGGAACGAATCCTTTCACGTCCGCTTCCAATTCGATGCGGAGAATGGCGCCGGTTGCAGGATCGATGGCAATTTCTCCGTGATAGGCGGCGAGTTTTTCGAAGGGGCTGGTTCCGTCGCCATCCGGACGACAGCAGCCTCCCGTCAGATACAGCGATTCTTTCTGCGGAACGCGATAGCGAAACACTGCAATCCTGCCAGCCGGGCCTTGCTCCCAACGATCCCAGCGCAAGCCACTTGCAATGGCATGGGTGATGACGACGAGGAGTGGGCCGAACGTGCCATAGGTTAGGAGATGTGGGTCATCGAGCGTCGGAGCCGCACTTTCCGGCCTCTTTGAATCCACAACCTCAAAGCCCCTGCGGTAGAGCACGGTCGCCTTGGACTTGTGTACGACATGTAGTGGCTGATAGTCGACCTTTATGTCTCCTTCATGGTATTGGGGAGTTTCCTCATAGTGCACTGACGTTCGGGTTGCATAAAAATCGGGCAGCCTGGGGATGGTCTTGTTGAGGTAGTCGGTGGTCAGGGAAATGATCCGTTGTTGTTCAGCAGCGACCGGCGGCGCATCGGGAAGGATGTCCGCGGCGGGGGGAGCGAGAAACGCCGATTCGTCGGCGAGAACAACCAGCGCCTGCCTGACTTTTTTGCCGTGCAACTTAGCGGTCCAGAGCGCCAGCTTTGCATCGCTGAGGCGCTCGGTGAGTTCGAGACCGGACAGTTGCCGCGCTACGTTGTTCCCCGACTGGCCCCGGGCCGCGCGCAAGCTCTGCTCCAATTGCGCGAGGGTGACGTGCCGGATATTCGGATCAGGGGGGTCGGAGTAAAACGGCTGATCGTAGTAGCCGGTGGTGGTTCGGGCCGTTAGGCCGGGCACACTCAGGTCCAGCTTCAGGCTGTGATACTCGTCAGGGTGTTCGGCTGCGGGAGGGTTGAACGAAATGGTGTAGAAGGAACGGGACTCCTCGATGCAGTCATCGATTTGCCGAACCAAATCATTTGCCGGTGGAAGGACGCGTCCTCCGGTCTGAATGGCGAGCACCTTCCTGGTCAAATCGATAGAACTTACTTGCCGCGCGGATCCGACACCGTGCAGGTAATCGAGATAAATCTGTGCCTCCGGATCGGCTTCGGCTTCCCCCACGGAAAAGCTGTAGAGTTTCACACGCGCCACGCGCAGCAGCGTCGAGAACCAGACAATCGTGTCAAAGAGGCGCTGTTTCTGATTCCTGGATCCGATATTTACTTTGGGGTAAGCTCCGCTTCCGATACCCCCGCCGGGCCCCACCCAAATAAGGATTTTTCTCCCAGGCTTCCGCCTTTCCACCGTTGCGATGGCCCCAAGCGACTTGAGCGCCGACAGGCCTGCAGAATCCTCAAATCCCGTTGCACTTACCAATCCTCGAAGGCGGCTGACCTCCCTGGAATGAGCGATGTCCTCGGCCAGGGCATTCCCATCGCGGGAGGGCTGGGATACCATGCTCAAACCGCTGTCGCCGAGCGAATAGAGGGAAATTGGCTGCGCAAGATGTCCGGCATTCTGCCGCAGAAACCTCTCGACACCCTCTCGCTCGCGGTAGGCAATTTCGTGGGGCACCTGGAGCGTGTCAAGGAGCAGAATGACTTCGACGGGTGGCTTATATCTGGGATGAACGGGACTGGAGGCGTGAATGGAGAGAATCCGGACCGGCTGGCCATTGTCCAGCAAGGCAAAGTCTCCTGGCCTGAGGCCAGATACTCGTTTTCCGGAGGGGCTGGTGACTGTGACATCAAGCTGGATGAGGCCCGGGGGCTCGCTGGACGCGGGCGGCGGATGCACGGTGAGCGCCTGGGGCTGGCGCGCAGTCGCGGGAGCACTCTGGGATCGTGCGGCGCCTCCAACCACGCCGTTGGTCTGCTGGGCGCAAAGAAGACACGGCAGACTCAAAATCAGCATCAGCCAAAGCTGGTGCGGCATACCCATCGCGGACACCTCGCCGGGAGTTACCTCCGGTTCCCAGCGTAGTCGACCGGGCGCCGGCACTCAAGCCGGCCGACGAAGTGGCCTGCATCAACCCGCATTGACGCCCGATCTCTCGTTGTTACAGGCCTTGGCGCACCTTTTCCAGTACGATCTCGTAGCGCTCAAGGTGGCGCAGGCGGTTCTGCTGCGCAGACTGAAGGATGCGATCGCAGATCGTCTCGCTTTCGACTGACGAGTTTCGAATTGTGCATCCGAGCGACCGCCTGTGCATAATGAAGTGCGGCGAAGGACGTATCACTGAGATCGGTAGCGACGACGATTGTCTGAAATCGGAATCCTGATGTTGTTGCCATTTCTCACATCCCTGCCCGGGGGGCTTTTGTGCGTTTCAGCTCGCCTTCGCATGTTCCTGCTGCGGATCGCCTCGCGACTCAGTCTTTCTGCCGCCATTTGCCTGGGCGCTGACTCCTTTGCTGCGCTGTCTTATCTGTTGCCCCGGCGGTCTCCACCTCTCCACGATAAATTGCGAGGAGCAGTCTGGACAGAGCAACCAACCTTCCGCCCCGCCAAATCGTCCTACTACGGGCCTTCATGCGTGTTTTCCAGCGTTTTCATCTTGTGAAACACTTCTACGAGGCATCGCATGAAAGATAAACGAACTTACTTCCAGTGGCTGGCCAAGTGAGACAAGCGACCCCGGAACGCATCGTACTGCTCGCGCTGGCGGCAGTCATCGCTGTGCTGTTTGTCTGGTTCCAGTGGAAACTGATCTTCTTAGCCTTCGCCGGCCTGCTTTGCGCGATTCTTCTGCATACCATCACGCGGTGGATCGAACGGCACACGCGGCTCGGCTCCGGACTCTCCTATCTGGCCACAATGCTTCTGCTGCTGGTGTCGGTCGCTGTCACAGCAATTCTGATTGTCCCGCCAGCCGTCACACAGCTGCATCAGATCGTTGTGGTCCTGCCTCACTCTCTGGCCAGGACTCAGGATTTCCTCGAACAAAAGTCGTGGGGGCGCACGCTGCTGGAAATGCTTCAGCGTTCGTTCCACGGCGCAGACTTCGGCGCCAGGGCCAAGGACATCACCAGCACGCTAACGGAAGCGACCGTCGATTTGATCGTCATCGTTGTGATCGGATTTTTCGGTGCGCTCAATCCTCGCGCTTACAGGAATGGCGTGCTGTCGCTGCTCCCCGAGCAGCACCGCGACCGCGCTCGTGAAATTGCTGTGGAGCTGATGGACCGCCTGCGCTGGTGGCTGCTGGGACAGATGGTTCCTATGGTGGTGCTCGGGGTTGCCACCATGGTGGCGCTGTGGCTGCTCGGGGTGCGCCTCGCCTTTATCCTTGGACTGTTCACCGGGGTGATGGTTTTCATACCATACGCTGGCACGATCCTCGCCGGAATCCCCTGCGTGCTGATGGCGCTGCAACGGGGCCCATGGATCGCGCTGTGGGTTGTGATCCTGTTCACCATCTTTCACCTGGTCGAAGGCTACTTGCTCACGCCGATGGTCCAGAGGAGGGCGGTCGAGCTTCCACCGGTATTGACGGTGCTGGCGCAGTTTTTCATGTGGAGTTTTGCGGGCGTGCTCGGTGTCGCAGTGGCTGCGCCGTTGACCGCTGCGGGGATGGTGTTGGTGAATGAGCTTTATCTCAAGCCGCGTGATCGCCGGTCTGCTCAGGGTATTCAGGATATTTCCGGCCAGGCTAAAGCGGATTAGCGCGCTCGTGCTACTCGCCTTGAGAACTGCGAAACCACCGCCAGAGTGAAAAGGCGCTTCCGACCACACATAGAAAGATAAACGCCGCCATACCCCACTCAAACGGTGGCGACTTGGCAACGGCCAGCACCTGACGGCCGAACGCGAGAGCCAGCCAGGACAGCAGTGCAAATCGGACCGCCCGCGCCACAAAATTAATGGTGAGCAGCCGCCACAGTGGGTAATCGAGCGCCGCAGCGGCAGCGATCACCATAGTGAATGGAAATGGCGGCGGGGCAAGGCCTCCAAGCGCAATCGCCGGCCCAGCATGAGAGCCAATATGGTTCTTCAGCTTGTCATAACGCTTCTGCCCGGCGAGTTTGGAGATGCCCTCCTCTCCGAGTTTCCGCGAGACCAGCGCGAGGACCAACGCTCCAAGCGTGGAGCCGCAGGCCGCCGCGAGCACGTAAAACGGAATCCCGTGGTGATTGTGCGCCACCAAGCCGACTACCAAGAGATCGTTGCCGAACGGAAGCATGAGAAATGAAGAATCGAGGACGCCCATAAGCAGCGGGCCGAAGTAGCCGATGTGAAATAGAAAATGCAAAAGCGGAAGGAAAAATTTCACCGAACCAGCGCTCTCTTGCAGCTAAGGAAACATCAACAGCAGACACTCAACGTGAGATTCAAAAATCGGCTTTGGAGTCCAGCGTTGGAGGGCTCAGGCCCCAACCCAAGGTGCTTCCGGGGGAAAGCCCGAGAAGCAACAAATGCAGAAAATCCCGATCCTGTAAGAATCGGGATTTGGAATCTGCTACTGAGACTTTTCTACGCGATGACATCGACGCCCATCGAGCGCGCCGTACCCTTGATGCTTTCTATGGCGGCGTCAATCGAGGCGGCGTTCAGGTCGGGCATCTTCTGCTTGGCAATCTCGAGCACCTGGGCTTCCGTTACAGTGCCGACTTTGGTCTTGTTCGGCACGCCGGAACCTTTGGCGAGGTTCGCTGCCTTCTTCAGCAGCACCGCCGCGGGTGGCGTCTTGGTGATGAAGGTGAAGCTGCGGTCAACGTAAACGGTGATGACGACTGGGATGATGAGCCCGGCCATCTCCTTGTTCTGGGTGCGCGCATTGAACTGCTTGCAGAACTCCATGATGTTGACCTGCGCCTGGCCCAGTGCCGGACCAACCGGGGGTGCCGGCGTGGCCTTGCCTGCTTCAATCTGGAGTTTTACCTGCGTCTGTACTTTCTTTGTCGGTGGCATTTTTTGAACCTTCCCGGCTATTAGCTTTTAGCTACTAGCTTTTAGCTGATATCTCTTCTTAATCTCTGAACCTGGCTTCGACAAGTGCTCTGGCCTGCGCGCAACTCTAGCGGAAGGCCAGTCGCCGGTAGCTGACGGCCGCACCCCTACTCAACTTTTTCGACCTTGCCGAACTCGAGTTCCACAGGGGTCGAGCGACCAAAGATCGTGACCATCACTTTCACCGTTTCGCGGTCCTCGTTGACCTCGTCTACCAGGCCGTTGAAGTTGGCGAACGGCCCTTCGGTAATCCGCACCGACTCGTTCTTCTCAAACTTGATCTTGAGCCGCGGCTTCTCTTTGGAAACCTCACTGCGGAAGAGGATCGAGCTGACCTCAGCCTCGCTCAGCGCGACCGGCTTGTCGCCCGTTCCCAAAAAGCCCGTGACGCGCGGCGTGTTCTTGACGACGTGCCACAGATCATTGTCCAGATCCATCTCAACCAGTACGTAACCGGGCAAAAAAACACGCTCCACGGTGCGCTTTTTGCCGTTGACGATCTCGGTGACCGGTTCCGTCGGGATCATGACGCGTCCGATGCGGCTCTGCAAGCCGAAGGCCTGCACGCGGCTCTCAAGTGACTCGCGCACCTTGCGCTCAAACCCGGAGTAGGCGTGGATGATGTACCACTTGAACTGCTCGTTGGCCGAAGGACCGATCTGCTCCGTCGGAGTCTCCGTGCTGTCGGTGTTTTCAGCGGTGTTGTCGTTTTGAATTTCTTCTGTCATTGAATCCTCTCGGCGCGCTCCTTACAGACCACCCAGCCAGTGGAGCAACACGCGCAGGGCGCGGTCCAGCACCGAATCCACTACATAAAAGAACCCGGCAAAAGCGAACACAGTCACGAGGACGACAATCGTGGTGCTCTGCACCTCCGCCCAGGCAGGCGTGACGACTTTTCGCATTTCGGAACGTACATCTTTTAGAAACTGGCTGGTGCGCGTAATAAAACCAGACACCTGGTTAGCACCGGGCTTTGCCGCGCTAACGACCGGCTTCGCCGCGGAACGATCTTGCTCCGGTGCTGTAATTGCCTTTGCCATAAAACCCTTCTTTTGCCGGAGCGGCACTTCTGCTGCTCCGTAACCAGAACCCACCCGAAAAATTCTCTTCGCTCAAACTGGCAGGGGCGGAGGGATTCGAACCCCCAAGTTCGGTTTTGGAGACCGACAGTTTAACCGTTGAGCTTACGCCCCTGTTTTTCAGCTCTTCGATTTTAGCTAACGGCTGGCAGCTAAAAGCTAGTGGCTGCTTTACTTAGTTTCCTTATGCGCCGTGTGCTTCCGGCAACGATTGCAGAACTTCGAGAACTCCAGGCGACCCGTGGTCGTCTTTTTATTCTTCGTCGTTGAATAATTGCGCTGCTTGCACTCCGGGCACTGCAATGTCACGATTTCACGCATGCTTTTATCCTAAATGATTGCCCGGACTCCTGCCCGGCCAATTAACGTCGATTCTTTCCGCGTCCGGCGGAGCATCTCACCCCGCCATGCGCCTTACCTGTTGTCGCGCCTAAGGCGCCATTGCCAGTCCTGCCTGGCCTGCCCTGAGCGAAGCCGAAGGGGCCAGCCC
>JBAPRH010000047.1:0-91004 GCA_049280995.1 Acidobacteriaceae bacterium | reverse complement strand
GAGACGGAAAGAAGACCGGAGGAGGTTTCTACTCCCGTGGCCCCCTCTATAAACTTCTGCGGAATCACCTCTACGTGGGGGAGATCGAACACAAGGGCTCGATCTATCTCGGCGAACACGAGGCCATACTCATCATCCAGCGAGAGCGAATGCGCATTGTGCGGTTGCAGCGCACTATGTCCGAGCGCGATCAGATAGCGTCTCAGCTCATCCGTAAAAGCGGCCTTTCTTTCGGCAATATCGTGGGGAGGAATGGTTCCACTCTCAAATGCCCTTGCATCTGCAACCCAGCGGTCAATGGAAGCCTGGATTTCGTCAATCTCCTTGGACGCATCGGTAAGCCGTTCCAGTTCTCGCTCAGTCGCCGAAAGCTCTGAAGCGGTTACGGCGATCTGCTCGCGTGCCAGCCCAACCGCATTCGTAACTGTAGTCAGAGCCTGCTCCGCATCCCTGAGCTGTGAATCTACTTCAGCAATATTGGCGGTCGTTGATGCGATGTTTGCTGTGAGCGAATCAATATTTCTCTTAATTAGCTCCCGGTCGCGTTTAAGCGCTTCTATGTGCGCTTCGACCGATTCAGGCGTCTGCGAGGTCAATCCGAAAGTGCTGGCATCCATATCCCGGTGACATGTTGGGCATTCGAGGCGGTCGAGCCTTCCGACGCCTGATCTCTTGAGACGCAGCAGATCTGTTGCTCCAAGGATCCTGTGTTCCAAGCTATCCAGAAGCATCGAAGCTTGTTCCTGCTGGGTTCGCAAGGAGTTCAGGTCCCTATTCAGCGAATGCCGCTGCTCCTTCAGAGAGATGGCCTTTTGCGATGCCACAACTGAGGCCGATGTATCCGACGCGTCGATAGGTTGATTCGTAAGAGCGTTCCGAAGCTTCTCGCTCCTCGTTCTAACGACCTGTATACGAGCAGCTATGTCAACGTGCGCAGCTTCTTGGAGCGCCTCCCGAAACTTGTGCGCACTCCACCTGGAGATTATTTCCTTCAGGCTTCCGTGACCAGACCAGTCGACGCGCCAGCCCCGCCTAATCATTGTGTCCATGGCCTGCTCGGCGACAAGGCGTGCGCTTTCCTTTAGGTCGCGGGCGCGTTGTTCCGACTCCAGGCGCATTACGCGAGCACGAACGGCATCAAGCGCTCCAAGTAGGTATTCCACTGCGATTTCGCTGATCTCCTGCTGCCCGTACCGAGCGATCTGAAGTGCTTGAATGTTCGACCACCCTTCATCCTGGTCGATGTAGAACAGCGGCGCGAGATTCTCGAGATAGATCTCCGATCCTCCTGGACGATAAGTAGAAACGTCCAGACGAGGCCATTTCATCCACTCGAAAAAGAAGTGCTGGAATCCGCCGTGTTCGTCCTGCATTGTTCTGCGACGTGCAATAAGCCTGCTCTTTCTCTCTTTTCCATCGGCGGATTTCTCGCAGATTTTCACGGAGGTTAAATCACCGCCCTTGATGTCGCGTGTGATAACAAGCTCACGTTCTGCGTCATCTCGTATGGTTATGCTTGCTTCCGCTGAAATCACGCGGCTGTTCGCGTGACCATCCAGATCAATAAATCCACGAACTGCTTCGGGCAGTCGAATCGGGTCGTTGTCAAGATTTCCGAATATAGGTTCAAGGCCCAAGCACCAAGCAATTGCGCGGACCGCAAGCGATTTACCGTAGGAATTATGGGCAGAAATAACCTGAAGCCCGGGTGCAAATGTGAGAGAGCCAGCGAAATCTCCAGCTTCCGCCTTACCGCGCACTTCGACCTTAGCTAAATGGATCACCAGCCCCCCAACATTTCGTTGGTTATTCTGATATTCGCGAGCTGCTCGATTACGCCTCGCTCGCTTACAAAGAGCTTATGCTCCGCGATCGATTCGGCTAGTTCCATCAGTGCGTCGCCACTTGTTCCACTGACGATTTGAGTTTCGAATCGCTTCAACTGTCCGTATGCCACCAAGTAGCTGATCACATCGTCATGGGCCGAGTCTGAAAGAAATCCTCGGCGAATGCGCATAGAGTGGCCGAATGCAAAACCACTTTGCTTACCTGCATCGCTCCACCTCCGAACCGCCGGCAACAGCCACGGTCGAAGCGTGAGGAACTGGAGCAGCTTTAGCCGTGCAGAAGACATTTTCCGGGGCTCGGTGGGCCCAACGGACTTCGAGAAACGCTCGAATACCAAGGCCACAATCGCCGTCCGATATTCCACATCATAGATCGCTGACGGTGCAAGCCTCGACGGCACGATAACTGGTTCTGCCTTGCCGTCCTGGAGCAAGGCAGCGAGCTGATGGATAGGCCGGGTCTCTTCAGGCATGTGAAGCCGCCCTCTTCCACCCAATCGGACATTCGCCAACCAGACGCGCAACCTCTCCGTTGCTCAGATCCTCAACTATTGTTCCGAATAACGCGTCGAAGTCCTTCCGCAATATTTCGGTCGCGAACTCCGTGGACTTCAGCAGCTGTTCCCAAGGCGCCGATGAACTCAGCATCAACATGAGAACCTTTTGTAGAATTCGGCCTCGATTAGCTTCCAGATCTCGGTGAAGATTGGGCAGCGTATCGTCGAGTTCTTGATCAAATGCCAGGGCCATCCGCCACGAAGCCTGAAGTTGAATCCAGAGTGCATCAATGGTTTCCGCCCGTTCTGGACACATCTCCTTGAGAATCCCCTTCTTCTCATCGAATTGCGCAGTGCTCGTGAGGACGACAGATTGCGCCTTCTTTTGGATCTTTTGCAGGAAAACTCTCTGCCGCGCTCGCGTGATCGTCACTTCATCGACGGCGTAACGATTCGCCAGATCCTTGGGTCCCACCACGATCACGGTAGCATTCGGTTCAACATATCGACCTCGGCTCACCTTTTCATATTCTTCAGCCGCACTCAGAACCGGGCTGAGGACACGGTGGCTCTCGAACCAATTCACCAATAGCTCAATATGCCCGATCTTGCGGCCCTTTGGGAGAATCGTCTCCATTTCTGGGCTGTCACAGTGTTGCAGTGCCTTCTTGTTGAATTCCAATTCATAGAGTCGCCGAAGATCAGTGCGAAATTTATTGACAATGGCATCCTCTCGCTCTTTGTCTTTCTTGTATGTGCTGAGCTCGGGACCGTAGCAGCAATATGCACGACGGCCACGCTCTGAGAAGGCATCTAGGCCGGCGTCCCCATGGGGCTTGGATGGCACGGTTTGGAATCCGATGATGAAAGTTTGTAAGCGTGCACATACCTCGGCTTGGAAGTCGATCCCCGTCAAACCTTCGAGGCTCGCGGCGTATTCATCGATAAGTGATTGATAACCAACCATTTCAATAGAGGTAGGGGGACCGAACAAATAGTAGCACAGCACCGAAACTTGTGCATCTCGCATTGAATAGAACCACGGCGTACATTTCTACCCCGCATGTGGGAAGACCTATCCTACCAACCAAGGCGAATAAAACGAGAATATCCTTCGCGCCGCTTTGGACCGGCTGGAGTTTTCTGCAACTTATGCGCCTTATGAAATTCCACAACTCAGTTGCGGATTCGAACCGATCAAAAAACGGGCTTCGGTCCGGCGATCTCCCGCGGATCATCAACGAGTGCAAAATCGCCATCCATGTAAGTCATCTGTCAAGAAAAAAGCACGAGAGAGCTGAGCGCGCTCAGCATCTGATCCGATCATCCGCCTGCGCGTGTTTGCCTCTCGGCTGGTGGTCCCTGCTCCCGCAGGACCGGACATCCATTTGCTGCTGAAGCTCCGAAGAGCTGTCGCAGAAGATTGAGTTTGTGTTCTCTGCCAGTCCCGAAGCAATGCGAAGTGAGCCTCAGGAGTTTCCTCCGTCGCTCGGGCGATTTGCTGCAGGACCTGGCAGCCTGCGCATCGAATGATCTTGTCTTTGCTCCTTTGTATGAGGAAGGCTTTTTACGCCACTGCTTTGGCCGCCAACTCTTCGGCCGGCACGAAGTCCTGTTTCCTGCGGTCCACCGCGAGCATGTAGGCCAGCTTCCTGGCTACCGCCAGGGTGGCCCGATTCTTGTTCCCTCGCTGGATTTCCTTCTCCCGGAGCAGGGCCAGCTCGTGGGAGTACCGCGGTGCCAGCTTGGCGGCTTCCACCAGCACGTGCTGGATGTGCTTGTTCCTCTGCTTGGAAATCGGCATGCGCATCACCTTGTCGGCAGAGCTGTTCTCAGCGCTGCATAGTCCGCAGTAGCTGATGGCTTGCTTCACCGACGGGAAGCGGGTGTAGTCTCCGATCTCCAGTGCCCAGGTCAGCGCGGTGATGGGACCTACTCCGGGGATCGTCCTCAGCCGTCTCAACCGCTCCGAGAGCAGCGGATCCCGTTCCAGAGAACTGATCAGCGCACGATCCAGTCGCTGTCCCCGCAGGATGTGTTCGCGGCCAAGCCGAAGGAAGGGGCCGGATACTGTCAGTAATCTCCTCGTTGGTCGAGAACAGCTCGGTGAAGTAACCCATCTTGTGCAGCCGCTGCTTGTCATAGCTGACTCCACTTTCCATCAGCAGCCCCGATATACGATTCTTCATCTGCACCGTCTGCCTCACCACCAGGTGCCGGTAGCGTAACGTACGGCGCCGGTCCCGGATCTCGGTCGAAGCCATATGGCACTCGGGCAGAAAGTCGCGCCGCAGGCAGTCGGCGATCTTGCCGGCATCGATCCGGTCGTTCTTCTTCTTGGACGCGGCGATGGCCCGGAGCATCAGGGGATGGGCCACCTTTACCTTCTCGGCATGCGGAAGCAGGTAATCGTAGATCCAGCCAGTGAAGATCGTCGCTTCCATGGCCATCATCCGGGGTTGAGGTAACGTATGGATCCAGGCATCCAGCTCGCGCCGGGTCGATCCCATCTTGCCTTCCCGGTGCACATGACCAGCTGCATCCTTCACGCAATAGCTGCTCGTCTTCTTGTGAACATCCAGTCCGATGTAATACATATCGTCTCTGAGGAGCCTCCGAGGTAGTTCTCTGAATCAGTCTCACGGCTGAGTTCAGCCTTTCGCAACACCTCGTGCTCCTCCTAGACTTAGCATTCAAACAATGCACTCTTTGAGAGCTTTTTGAGTCTGCTGAAGGACGTTTTGGCGGATTGCGGGAGGATCACAGCCGACGTGGAACTTCCCACTTGGTTAACAGTTCGGGGCGGCTCATTCGGCAGTCGACAAAATTACTCCCGGGAGGTGGGCTTGTGATGAGAAACGTGTCAATTTTGATTTCTCGAATACGCTAACCGTCGACATTCATTGAACCTGATACCCGGTGTCGATGGAGTTGTGGTCACAATGGGGCTCAACTCTCCAAGGGAGAGACACTCTGCGAAAGGGCACTGCCGAACCTACGAACAGAGAAAAGTGCCTCTCGAACGCGTTTGTGGGCAGCCAGAGAATTTTCTCTCGTTCCTTTCGGTCGGGAATAGTCGCGATTTTGCCCGGAAATAGGGGAACGGACCAAAATTTCTCTTAGGGTTATTGATTATAAGGACTCTATGGCGGAGAGGGAGGGATTCGAACCCCCGATACCCTTTCGAGTATGCCGGTTTTCAAGACCGGAGCCATCAACCACTCGGCCACCTCTCCGTTGTGAATTTCAGTCTAATTGAACACGACCAGCCATGTCCCTGCGCCTCCGCCAGCGAGCAATTTTCGCCCTCATCCGTCTTCGTGCCACGACGGCTTTTGAATCTCTTTCCGCACGCGTAGGATCAGTTTAAGGAAGGTATGAATCCTACCGAGACGCCGCACCCGCGCACGCACCGCAGCCTTCGTTCGTTCCAGCGAACCCTGGACAGCGCCAAGCGCACCATGGTTTTCAGCGAAATCGTGCGCCTGGCTATCGACAGCTTCAAAGCCAGCAAAGTGCGTTTTGCGCTCACCGCCCTGGGTATGGTCATCGGGTCCGCGTCCGTCATTCTCGTCGCCACCATCGGTCTCACCGGCAAGCAATACATTCTCGACGAGCTTTCCAAAATCGGCACCAACATGGTCGATCTCGGCTACGCCGGCGGAGGCTCCGCCGGCAACGTCACCGCCAACAACGACTTTCTCACTCGTGAGGACGAGCTTGCCGTTCAGGAGCAGGTGCCAGCCGTGGCCTATTCCTCGCCGCTGCTTCAGATGCACGACCGCGTCAGTTTTGGCGGCGGCGTGGTGAAAGATGTGCTCGTGCTCGGCGTTAGCCCGCAATACAAAAATGTCCGCAACCTCGTCGTCCTCACCGGACGCTTCTTTGACGACGAGGACGAAACCACCCACACCAAGGTCGCCGTTGTCACAGTGCCCTTCGCCAACCAGATGTTCGGCGGCGCCGACGCCGCCATCAACAAGACATTCCAGCTCCGCGGCATCCCCTTTACCATCATCGGGACATTCAAGGAGAGCGTCGATACCTTCGGCTCTACGGAAATCGACAACCAGACCATCCTCGTCCCCTATTCCGTCGCCCGCTACTTCACCGGAACCGATAATGTGAAGGACATCTTCTTTTCCATCCGTGACCGCAATGACGTGGAGGAGGCCGCCCGTCAGATCAAGCAAGTTGTGCAGGCCCGTCATCAGCCGAGCTCTGTCTACACCGCCGTCACCCTCACCGCCGTCCTCACCACCGCCGCCCTGGTCGCCAACGCGCTGACCCTCGTGCTGCTGCTCATTTCCGCGGTCACCTTGGCCGTCGGCGGAGTCGGCATCATGAACATTATGCTGGCTACCGTGCGCGCCCGCATCCGCGAAATCGGCATTCGCAAAGCCCTCGGCGCGACCGCGCGCGAAATCAAGCTTCAGTTCCTCATCGAAGCTGTCTTCATATCGCTCCTGGGGGGAGCCGTAGGTGTGCTCGTTGGCCTCGCTCTGCCTATTTCCGCGCGCCTGTTTACTTCCTTTAGCATCCCGATCAGCCCGTGGTCCATCGTCGTTGCGCTCGTCACCTCCGCCGCCATCGGCGTCATCTTCGGAACCCTGCCCGCCAACCGTGCCGCGCAAATGGACCCGGTGGAATCGCTGAAATACGAGTAAACCTCCCCACCGCTGATAAACTACAGAGGAGCACTACCGGCCGGGTTCCACGCGAAACCGCCTCTTTCGCCGTTCCGGAACCTCCATCCAGATTTGATCTGGCTGCGGTTTTCTCGGTCATCGGTCAGCAACGCGCTCAGCAGCGTCCAAGCTTCAAATCCGGGCGTCACGCCCGAGCCATAAAAAGAAAGAAATCAGGAAATCCTTGTGAGCACGACTTGCAACACCGCCATCGAGCATCAGGATCAGCAGAAAGAAATTAGGAAAATACTGTGAGTTCTATTCGCAACATCGCCATCATCGCCCACGTCGACCACGGCAAGACCACTCTCGTCGACGCCATGCTTCGTCAGTCCGGAACCTTCCGCGCCAATGAGGCCGTCGCCGAGCGCGTCATGGACTCAAACGAGCTCGAGCGCGAACGCGGCATCACCATCCTGGCCAAAAACACCGCCATCTTCTACCACAACCAGAAGATCAACATCGTCGATACTCCCGGCCACGCCGACTTCGGTGGCGAGGTCGAGCGTGCCCTCAAAATGGTTGACGGCGTCATGCTCCTCGTCGATGCCGCCGAGGGCCCGCTGCCGCAGACCCGCTATGTGCTGTCGAAGGCCCTCGAACTCGGCCTTCCCGTCATTCTCACCATCAGCAAAATCGACCGAGGCGATGCTCGCCCGCAGGAGGTCCTCAACGAGGTCTACGACCTTTTTATCGATCTTGACGCCAACGAGGACCAGCTCGAATTCCCCGTTCTCTACGTCAACGGCAAGGCAGGCATCGCGACCAAAGATATCGCCGTGCCCGGCGAAAACCTCCAGCCGCTCTTCGAGCAGATCGTCGAAACCATTCCCGCCCACGCCGGAGACCCCGCCGCGCCTCTGCAGATTCAGATCACCAACCTTGACTACTCCGACTACCTCGGGCGGCTCGGCATAGCCCGCGTTTTTAACGGAACCCTCCACACCGGCGACGAAGTCCACATCTGCAAGCTCGACGGCTCGCTTGAAAAAACCCGCATCACCAAGCTTTTCAGCTTCAGCGGACTCAAGCGTATCGATATCACCGAAACCGAATTAGGTGACATCGTGGCCATCGCTGGAGTCACCGGCATCACCATCGGCGAAACCATCACCAGCATCGAAAACCCGACGCCAATGCCGCCCATCGTCATCGACGAGCCGACCATCGCCATGCAGTTCTCCATCAACAATTCGCCCATGGCCGGACGCGAAGGCCGGTACGTCACGTCGCGCAATCTCCGCGAGCGGCTCGACAAGGAGCTGCTTACCAATGTCTCCATCCGGGTCGAAGAAACCGGTAGCCCGGACAGCTTCAAGGTCCTCGGCCGCGGCGAGCTGCAGCTCTCCATTCTGATTGAAATGATGCGCCGCGAAGACTACGAGCTCATGGTCGGCCGCCCCGAAATCGTCACCCGCACCATCGACGGCAAGGTCATGGAGCCGGTCGAGCACCTCACCATCGATATTCCCGACACCTTTGTTGGAACCGTCATCGAGCGCCTCGGACCCCGCAAGGGCGAAATGGTCAAAATGCAAGGCCACGGCCGCGTCCGCCTCGAATTCCGCGTCCCCTCGCGCGGCCTCATCGGTCTGAGGAGCGAGCTCCTCACCGAGACTCGTGGAACCATAGTCATGAATTCGCTTTTCGACGGCTACACTCCCTATCAGGGAGAAATCCCCCAGCGGCCCACCGGGGCCCTCGTCGCCGACCGCGCCGGAAGCACCACCGCCTATGCCCTCGAAGGACTCGAAGACCGCGGCGTCCTCTTCCTCCCGCCCGGAGTCGAGGTCTACGAAGGCATGATCATCGGCGAACACTCCCGCGACAAAGATCTCGACGTGAACGTCGTTCGCGAAAAGAAGCTCACTAACATGCGAGCCTCCTCCGCCGACGAAGCAGTCCGCCTCACCCCGCCCCGAGCCATGAATTTAGAACAGGCCATCGAGTTCATCGCCGAAGACGAACTGGTCGAGGTAACGCCGAAATCCCTCCGCCTGCGCAAAAAAATCCTTCAGGCCAACAAACGCCCCAGGAGAAATGCCATGGCAGAGAAGTAGCAGCGCCGCTCAAGCCTATTTCTCCGTGTAGCAACGAATGGACGGCGGGCCCCGAAGTGAGCGGGAGCGGCTACAACGGCGCACGCGAGAATAGGGGCGCACCCGCGTGTGCCCGGACGTAGAGTCCACCTGTAGAATCAAATCATCGCATGTCGCAGCAGCCCAGTTTATTTCCAGAGGGAGCCCCGCCTTCCGCCCCGCCGCCCAGTCAGCACCCCCAGGGACGCGAACCCGGCCCGGTTCCCGGTTGGCTGCAATATCTTGAGCTGTCCGTACGCGTCGTCGTGCGTCTCTACCTCGGCCTGATCGTCATCGTTCTGCCCTGGACCCATTTCTGGAGCGATAACCGCCTGCTGCTCCTGGTCCCGCATCTGTCCTTTTTTGCGCTCAACGGAGTCATCCGCGGCATCGTCTCCGGCCTCGGCCTCCTTAATATATGGATTGCCGTTCAGGACGCCATCCATTTCAAGCAGAGGTAAAGTAGAAAGAGCAAATTAAGGTTCCCGGACCAAAGCACCAGAACCATCTTTTTGCAAAAACCATACTTCAGGGAAAAGCAAACCGGCCTATGCCCCGCAAACCGCCTCCTCCGCTTGAAAGCGCGCCTCTCGCCTACGAAAAGCCGGCCTTCATCAACAGTCCTGACGGCCGCATCGTGCGCATCCTCTCCGAATATTCCGAGCCGCTCGCCCGTTTCCGCCGCGAGCGCATCCGCGACACCGTCGTTTTCTTCGGTTCCGCCCGCTTCCACGCCTTCGACGAAGCCCACCACGACCTGCAATTACTTGAAAATACCGGCTCCGTCAAACCTGCTCCTCAGCATGAGCAACCCGCCCGCTCACCCGAAATCGAGCAGGGAACCGCCAGTGAGCTCAGTCTCCGCCGCGCTCAGGCCGCCGTCGAAATGGCCCGCTACTACGAGGACGCACGCCGCCTCGCCTACCTGCTTACTCAGTGGACCCGCACCCTCCGCTCTCGTCGCCACCGCTTCGTCGTCACCTCCGGCGGAGGGCCCGGCATTATGGAAGCCGCCAACCGCGGAGCCTACGAGGCCGGCGGCAAAACCATCGGACTCAACATCCGCCTGCCCTTCGAGCAGTATCCTAACCGCTACATCACCCCGTCGCTCAACTTCGAGTTCCATTACTTCTTCATGCGCAAGTACTGGTTCGCATACCTCGCCAAAGGCCTCGTCGTTTTCCCCGGAGGGTTCGGCACCCTCGACGAAATGTTCGAGATCCTCACCCTCGCCCAGACCCAGAAGCTCGCCAAAAAAATCACCGTCGTCCTCTACGGTTCCGCCTACTGGAAAGAGATCATCAACCTCGACGCGCTGGTCGACAAGGGAGCCATCTCCCCCCGCGACCGCGACCTCTTCCAGACCGCCGACACCCCCGATCGGGCGTTTCACCTGCTCAAGGACGGCCTCACCCAAAACCATCTCGAGCCCGAAGCCGCCAGCGCCGAGCGGGAAGACGAAGGCCCCGAAATCGCCCGCACCCGTCGCTGATTCCTTCACAGTACAGACTAACCATTCTGGCAACCCTTCCGCGTCGCGCCGCATCTCCTTTTGAAAATACGTGCATGCGCACGAGCACCTAATCTGAAGAGCGCGGATACCGCGAGGGGCGGAATGGCGACGGCAACAACGACAATAGTAAACAGCGGTCCCGTGCTCGTGCCGCTCAAAATTCAAGATTCCAGGCCCTCCCACCTCCATTCAGTCCAGTTCTACGGAAGCGACTCCTTCCTCATCGAAAATCTGGGCCAGCTCATTGCGCCTGCCATTCTCGAGGGCCGCTCCGCCCTGGTTCTCGCAACCCAGGATCACATCAACGCCCTCGTCGCACATCTCAAAAGCAGCAGCCCCGGTTACGGGCATGCCCTCGCCGAGGGCCGTCTCCTGTTCCTCGACGGCGATCAGGTTCTCCCCCAGTTCATGGTGAACGGCCAGCCCCACCCCGCGCGTTTCGCCGAGATCGCGGGAAATCTCCTCTCTGAGCTCGCCGCGGCCGCCTTTGCGCCATCCGCGAAAGTTGTCGTCTTCGGCGAAATGGTCGCCTCCCTTTGGGCCGGCGGCCGCCGCGACGCCGCCATCCAACTGGAGAAACTTTGGAACGACCTCGCCTCCGAGTACAGGTTCCAACTCTTCTGCGCTTATCCCATCAACCTTTTTTCCAGCCAGCGCGACGCCGAATCCCTCCTCAAAATCTGCGCTCAGCACTCCAGCGTCATTCCCGCCGAGCACCATCCTGCCGGCCACAGTGACGAGGAGCACCTTCACTCCATCCTGCTTCTTCAGCAGAAGACCAAGGCCCTCGAAAGCGAAATCCGCGAGCGCGAGAAGATTCAGTGCGCCCTCGAAGAACGCGAAGCCGAACTCAGCGACTTCCTCGAAAATGCCGTTGTCGGAATGCACTGGATCGCCGAAGACGGCACCATCCTCTGGGCCAACAACGCCGAAATGGCCCTGCTCGGCTATGCACCGGACGAGTACATCGGCCAGCCGCTCTCCAGTTTTCACGTTGATCCTCAAGCCGCTATGGACGTCCTGGCGCGCTTCCGCCGCAGAGAGGAGTTGCGCGGCTACGAGACCCGGCTGCGCTCGAAAGACGGGTCCATCCGCGATGTCCGCATAGACTCCAGCCCATTCTTCCGCGGAGGACGCCTCGCCCACACCCGATGCTTCATTGCGGACGTTACTGAACGAAAGCTCATGCAGGAGGCGCTCCTCATTAGCAACCGGCTCGCTTCTGTTGGGCGCCTCGCGGCCACCATCGCGCATGAAATCAACAACCCGCTGGAAACAGTGACCAATCTTATCTTCGTCTCCAGGCATCAGTCGGAGCTTTCCGACGAAACCCGCGGCTATCTCGGCACAGCCGACGAAGAGCTGGGTCGAGTCGCCCATATCGTCCAGCAAACGCTCGGTTTCTACCGCGATAACTCCGAATCATCGCCCCGCTCCCTTTCCCGCGTCATCGAAGATGTACTCGCGATCTACGAGCGCAAATGCGCGCGCAAGAATTTGCGCATCGAGCGGCGCATCGAGCCGGACTTATCCGTCTTCGCCGTGCAGGGGGAACTGAAGCAGATTCTCTCCAACATCGTCACCAACGCCATCGATGCCTCCCACCCCGGCGGGAGAATCGCAATTCGCGCCCGCTCCTGCCGGGATCCCCGCTCCAACCAGCGCGGCATCCGTATCACCATCGGCGACAGCGGTGCTGGGATCCCCCGCCAAAACCGGGAAAAGGTCTTTACCCCGTTTTTTACGACTAAAAAAGAGGTGGGAACGGGCCTCGGCCTCTGGATCATCAAGGATTTGCTCGAAAAACGAGGAGGTCAGGTGCGGCTCCGCAGCCGAGATTCCCAGCCCTCGGGAACCGTAATGCACATTTATCTCCCGCAGGAGAATCGCGAGGCAACCAAATAGTCATAACCTGAATCCAAGGCTCTCATCCCAGCAAGGCATAGGCACCGTTTTTGTTGCGCTGGGGGTGGTAAAGCGAAGTAGAAAGGCCGATAGGTCTTGCCCATGAGGTGGGCTGAAGGGGCATCCTTCTCTGTGTCTGAGGGTGGTTCTGCCCTAACAATGGTTACTTAGGTCATAAAAGTGTTGCATAGTTTATATATTACTGAAGCTAAAGCTACTTACCTTGGTTTCCAACTATACTCGCATCAGTCCGGAAGGTCCAGACAAACTTTTTAAGTAACGCAGAGGGTTAACTACTATGAAACTTATGGTTCGCACCTCCATTCTCTCCTTGGCAGTCGCAGGTCTTGTCGCCGGCTTCATGCCCAACCACAATGCCAAGGCCCAGGAGACGGCATTGAGTCACCAGGTCATTTCCGGCATCATGCCGCCTACGCCGGTATGTGGATCAGCTGCGCAATGCGACCTCCGGGGTGGGCGCGGCGGCAACTAATTGCCTCAAAAGTAAACAAAACCAGTAATTTTCCAGTTGAGAGATGTGACGACTCGGGCTATGATATGAGCCTGACTCACCATAGGTACGCTCTCATGATCTGGATGAAACCGCTATTGCACGCTCTTGTTGACGCCGAGCCTTGGCTGAACCTGCTGGCCCTCCTTGTCTTACTGAAGGGGCGGTCGTGGAAGCAGTTCCCGGCGATGACCTGTTACCTCGGCCTTCGCTGCGTCACGGATGCTGGCCTCTATTTCATTCTCAATGAGGATCGCTTTTTTGCGGTAAGCGCCCGTACCCAGACTCTCACCTATATTTACAGCTATTGGATTCTCTACGCGCTGGGGGCGATCGCGATCTTCTTTGCCCTCCAAGAGGTCTTCAAAACCGTGATGAGTCCGGTTCCGGGCCTGAAGCGCCTTGGCCTCCTCGTTTTCCGGTGGGCCAGCGTACTCACGGTTGTCGCTATCCTCGGGATGGCGCGTTTTCCGGCTCATGACGGGAATACGATGTTATTCGCATCCTCTCTTGGAATCCAACTCATGCGTTGCATCTCAATTCTAGAGATCTGCCTCCTCGCCTATCTCGCCTTGTCTGTCCATAGCTTGGGAAGATCTTTCCGCGGCCGGACATTCGGCATTGGCCTCGGATTCGGGATGGAGGCAGCCGGGGAACTGATCAGTTCCGTATTCCTCACAAGGCCTGGTTCAATCTGGTCGCTCGCCAATCTCTTTCTGATGTTTGCAGGAACCGCCGCTCTCCTCGTCTGGTCGGCCTACTTTTTCCTACCCGAGCCCGCAGAGGAGCGGAACCCCATTACCCTGCCGGTCACTTCGCCGCTGCTCCGCTGGAACGACATCGCCAGCGCCCTCGGCCAGCATCCGGCTCATGTCTCGCTCGGAGCTACCTCCTCAGCTTTCTTCCTCCAGGATGTCGAGCAGGTAGTCGAGAAATTCCTGACCAAAACTCCGTAACGGGACGGCGAATGAGCCGCGAGTATTCTGTCAAGAGGCGGACCGGGCGGCTAACAGAAAGCAAAGCACTTCGGAATGCAGGTCAATATTACCGAATCTGCTAAGCTAGAAATAGTAAGAGAAAGGCGCAGCCAAAAGCTGCGCCTTCGTTTTTGCCAGGGGTGTTTTCAGGGCAAGAGCATTTTCAGAGATTGCGCAGTCCGAAGCCGCAGAGTCAAATTGACGCCACCACTAGGGAGCAGAGACTCCCCTCGAACCTCTGAGACGCTGTAAGTTCTTTGTTCCCTGTCACAAAGAAATAAGCCCTTTATTTGCTATTACTTTACTGAAAAAGCTATTTGGAAGTCTCGCATTTTCTATTACTTACAAAAAAGGACACAAACGATAGTTGGTTTTTTCCCAGGCAAAGCGGGCCGGGCTGGAGTCTTTTGGACTCCGCGGGCGGCTCGCCGAACATTGGAGGGGAGGGTGCGCCGGCATTTAGGGAAAACAAAAAGCCCAGCCTCCCGGCAGAAGGCTGAGCTTTTAATAAATTCCCTGGATGGAGTCAGCTAAACGGAAACCGGCTCGATGGCAACGAAGCGTCCCAACCGCCCCCGGTCGACGAACTTCACGCGGCCGTCGATCTTGGCGAACAGCGTGTCATCGCTACCCCGGCCCACGTTCTGGCCCGGCTTCAGTGGTGTCCCGCGCTGCCGGACAATGATCGACCCGCCCGTGACCAGTTCGCCTCCGAACCGCTTCACCCCGAGCCGCTGCGCATTCGAATCGCGGCCGTTTTTCGAACTTCCTAAACCTTTTTTGTGTGCCATCGTTAAATCCTTAGTTTTCTATGAACTAAACTTTTCTCGGCGGCCTCCACGGCTACTTCGCTGCGCCGTAAGTATTGCCGTCCACCTGAATCGAATCGATCCGAACCTGGGTAAAGCCCTGGCGATGCCCCTGCAGCTTCTTGTACTGCTTCTTCCGCTTGAAGTGGAAGACCAGAATCTTGTCCGCGCGGCCTTCGCTGACGACGGTTCCAAGCACCTTCGCGCCCGCTGGCTGGCTCAACGAGCCGGAGTCGCCAGAGAACGAGAGCACGTCGTTGAACTCAAGCGAGCCGTTCTCGTTCGCGGCCGCCTTCTCAATCTTCACTACGTCGCCGGGTGCGACGCGATACTGTTTACCACCGGTGCGGATGACCGCGTACATATTTCCTCCTGACGCCCGCTCTTGCGAGCGCCGTCATCTTCTGTTGGCCGGGCCGATACACATCCTCGCCCGGACGGGTCGTGCTCGGACTCAATTTCAGGGAGTGAGCGGGGTGATCCACGGAGCGAAGGGCAGAATCGCCGAACCTGTTAAGTTTACCGGGCCGGAACCTTCAAGGTCAATGGAGACGCGCGGAAAATGCGCGTCGAAGTTGGAAGCCAGGGTTGATGCGGGCGCGGCGATAGTCTAAACTAGAGTTTCGGCGTCGGAGCGGATGTCTTCCCTCTTACCGCAACCCGTCCCTGAAGGTGGGTTGAAGGGGTACGCACGAACAATTCAGGTTTTTCTGGAGTTCCGTCATGGCACAGGTCTGTGAAATCTGCGGCAAAGGCCCGCAGTTCGGCAACAACATCTCGCACGCCCATAACATCAGCCGCCGCCGCTGGAGAGTGAACCTGCGCCCGGTTAAGGCCAAGGTCGGCGGCGGAGCCCGCAAGATCCGCGTTTGCACAAGCTGCATCAAGAGCGGCAAAGTCACGAAGGCATAGCGCCTCCCCGGACAATGAAGAAGCCCCGAAGCCAGGCTCCGGGGCTTTTCCATGTTCTTTGTTGCTTCAGATTTTATCAAACGTCAGCGACGCCGAATTGATGCAGTAGCGCAGTCCGGTCGGCTGCGGCCCGTCAAGAAACACGTGCCCCAGGTGCGCGCCGCATTTGGCGCAGGTCGTCTCCACGCGATGCATCCCGTGGCTCACGTCTTCATGCGTTTCAATCGCGCTCGCGTCGGCAGCCAGCCAGAAGCTGGGCCAGCCGCAACTGGACTCAAACTTCGCGTCCGACTTGAACAGCACCGCGCCGCAACCCGCGCAATGATAGGTCCCGTCTTCAAAATTCCGGTAGAGGGTGCCTGAAAACGGACTCTCCGTGCCCTTCTGCCGCATCACGTAATACTGTTCAGGAGTAAGCTCCGCCCGCCACTCCTCATCAGTCTTTTGAACCTTCTCCATAGTCAATCCTCTTTCCATTGGATGAGCGTGGAACCGAATTTGCTACAACTTCGCGACGACTTCGATCTCCACCAGAGCGTCCTTCGGCAGCCGCGCAACCTCGACCGTGGAGCGCGCCGGAGCCACCACGCCTTCGGGCGCGAGATACCGCCCGTAGACCGCGTTCATGGCCGCAAAGTCGTTGATGTTCTTGAGAAAAACCACCGTCTTGACCACGCCGGCAAGTGACGACCCGGCGGCCTCCAGCACCGCCTTCAGGTTCTCAAGCACGCGCGTAGTCTGCTCCGCGATGCCGCCCGGAATCATCTGCCCGGAGCCGGGATCAAACGCGACCTGACCCGATGTAAACAGAAACTCGCCCACACGAACCGCCTGCGAATAAGGCCCAATCGCAGCCGGAGCACCCGAGGTAGAAACCGCAGTCTTCATCAGATGATTGTGCCGCGAGCAGACCGCCGCAGGCAAATGGGAGGGGCAGAACACGGCTCCGGCGAAGTAGCTCTCTCTTTCAGCGCTGACGCTACGGATTGCCTGCAGTCGCCGCTGGTCTGCGGTGAATGCAGGCTTGTTGGACTCAGGGACGCATGGAAGGCGGCAGCGGCTTTTCGCCTTTTCGAAACCAAAGGGGATAATCGAGCCCGGCAAGGTGATTGAGTGCCCATGCCTGGAGCACCAGCAACACGACCGCGGCTTCGATCACCACCAGGTACCACGGCTTGTAGAGAATGCCGAGCGCGACGATCAGCGTAGTTGCGCCCGCGGGCGGGTGGCTGACGGAAAACGCGACCATCAGCATTCCGGTGGCCGCCAGAGCAATCGCGGCGGCGAGCAGCTGCGGCCAATAAAATCCCTGAGGTGCAGGTGCTCCGAACGCGTGCATGCCGGTGATCCAGAAGGCCCAGTAGCCGCACACAAGGCCAATCGCGTGCCCGAAGACAGCATTGCGCGGCGAGGCAGCTTTGTGAAGCGGCGTGAAAAAGAACAAGTAGGCCGTGGGACCAAGCGACGGAAAGACGAACGGGCTTCTCGTGGCTTCCCCGACGAGGGCCAGCAGGGCGATGGTGATGAATCCCGTGATGCAGACGTAGACCGACCATACAAACCTGCGCGGCAGATGACGCAGCAGGAAGGGAAGCCGCAGGCGTTTCAGCAGCAGTTCTACATGCTCGAATTCAAGAAGGACTTCCTCCGGCGCGTTCATATCTGAAGGTTCGATGCTGCGGTTGCGCACCTATGGTTTATCTTGTATCACCGCCATGGCGGCGTTCCGTCCATTGATGCCGATGACGGAGCCTCCGGGATGGGTGCAGGCTCCGCAAAGGTAGACGCCCGGCATGGGGGTGCGCGCCGCCAGCCGGTTGGACCACATGAACGGCGGCAGGCACTCGCCCTGGAAAATGTGGCCGCCGGTGAGGCCGACTTTCGCCTCGATATCGGGAGGGCCGAGCACCTGCGCGTCGATGACGGCAGCGTCGAGATTGGAGCAGAACCTGCCGACCGAGGCGAGCGCCAGGTGCCGAACCTCGTCGCGCCGGGAATCCCAACTTCCCTGCTTGAATTTATATGGCACGTATTGTGCAAAGATGCTCATGGTGTGCTGCCCGGCGGGTGCGACCGTGTCATCATGAACGCTCTGGAAATAAAGCTCACACCACAGGTGCGTCGGCAACTCGCCGCGTTTTGCCGCCGCAAAGCCCTCGCGCCATTCCGCTTTCGTGAGCGGGGCATTGATCTGTCCGTAGTGGTGAGGCTCCAGTGTGCCAGGGCGGGAGGTGAAGTTGGGCAGCTCGCGCATCAGCACATTCAGCTTGACTGTGCAGCCTTCAATCGGCATGGATTCGACGCGGGTGCGCCAGCTTTCCGCGGCGGCATCGCCGAGCATCGCTAACGTGCGGCGCGGGTCGGCGTTCGAGATAACGGCCTTTGCGGAGATCTTTTCGCCGCTGGCGAGTCGAACTCCCTCGCCGGGGAGAATCTGCGCCACGGGGACACCCGCCGCGACCACTGCGCCAGCGTCACGCGCGGCGTCGCAGAGGAAAAACGAGACCATGCCCATGCCGCCTTGAACGTAGCCCCACATGCCGGGCATTCCGCCAAGTCTCCCCGAGGCGTGATGAAAGCGGATCGACGCGGTGCCCGGGTCGAAGGGGCTGGCGTTGGTTCCGATCACGCCCTGGCCGAGCAGAGCCACCTGCAGGCGTTCGTCCTTCAGATAATGTTCGACGAATTCGGCCATCGACCAGTCGTAGAGCACGCGGCGGGCTTCCCAGTCGGAACCGAGGCGGGCATCCATTTCGTCGGGTGAAGGCGCCTCGCCGATCCACAGGTCGCCGTCGCCTTCGGGCCGCAGAGCATTGCGCAGGCGGCGGATCACATTGCACATTGCGCGCCAGCCCTGTGCATCCCGGGGAGCGAAGCGTGCGATCTCGGCATCGCAGCGCGCGTCGTCATCCCAGAGCTGAACACTTGAGCCGTCGAGGAACGGGACAAAGAGGCCGTTCACCGCGGGCGTCCATTGAAACCCACGCGCGGCAAGGCCCAACTCCTTGATGACCAGTGGATGCAGCAGTCCGGCGAGATAGGCGCAAGGAGACATGCGCACTCCGGGGAACGGCTCCTCGATGGTGCATGCGCCGCCGACGCGCTCGCGGCTTTCGAGCGCCAGCACACGCTTGCCGGCGCAAGCGAGATAGGCTGCGCAGGCAAGGCCGTTGTGGCCCGCGCCGATGATGATCGCGTCCCAGGAACGTGCGGCCAGCTTCGAGACTGGAGCCGGTAGTCCGATTTTGCCGAGTACTTCCGCGGTGGGCGTCGGCATGGCGATCCGCTATCCCCGCTGCAAATACCAGGGAATATTGATGACCAGAATACGCTGGTTGCCGCGCATCAGTAGCAGCAGTTTCAGCAGGTTGGCCCGTTGATTATGTAGCAGGTTTTCCCACCAGTGCCGGACGACCAGTTCCGGAACCATCACCGCGATCTGCCGGTTCTCCAGCTTCTTCTCTTGTTCAAGGACGAAATCCAGGACCGGAGACAGGACGAAGCGGTAAGGGGAATGCAGGTTGACCAGCTCCGGGACCTTCATGCCGGCGGCGCGGAGCGGCGCGACAATCTGGCGCTCCCAGTCGTCGCAGATGCTCTTGCCGTCGCTGTCCGCGCTCTCTACATGCACGGCAATAATGTCCGGCGACATGCACAGGGCAAAGCGCAGCGCTTTTTCCGTAATGCGGCTCCAGCGGTCCAGGGGAATAATAATCAGCGGCGGCTTCAGGTTCTCCACCTGCAGCGGCTCCGGATTCGCCGTCTCTACCGAGACGCGCGCATAATGCCGGTGGACGATGACCATGAACAAGATGAGCAGAGGGATGAGGAGCACGGTGACCCACGCGCCTTCATCGAATTTGGCGACCAGCACCACCAGCAACGTGATGCCGGTGGCGATGGCGCCAATGCCGTTTACGATCGAGTGTCGGATCCAACCCCGGCCGCGGTGCCTGCGCCAGTGAATGACCATTCCTGCCTGGGAGAGGGTGAAGGCTAGAAATACGCCAACCGCGTAGAGCGGGATGAGTCGATCAGTAATGCCACCGAACAGGATGAGGATGATGGTCGAGAGGAACACCAGTGCGTAAATGCCGTAAGAGTGGAGCAGCCTCCGTCCGCGCAGCAGAAAGACGTGAGGCAGGTAGTTGCGCGAGGCGATGTTTTTTGCGAGTCGCGGAAAATCGGCGAAGGCTGGATTGGCAGCCAGCGCCAACGCGACCAGCACTGACGCCATCGTCAGGTAGTAGAACCAGCCTCGACCCAGGACCGCAAACGTCAGTTGCGACAGCACGCTCTGGTAGGCCGGGCTGTTGGGAACCATGGCGCCGACGTTGTAGAGATGGCACAGAACGGCGATGCCGATCAACAAAGTCGCCAGAAGGGTCACAATCAGGGTCAGCGTGAGCCGCGCGCTTTTCACTCGGGGCTCGCGGAAGGCCAGCACTCCGTCAGAAACCGCCTCAATCCCGGTCATCGCCGTGCAGCCGCTGGCGAAGGCCTTCAGCAGCAGCCATGTTGTCACCACTTCGGTGGCCGCCGGCAAAGTCGGAGTAGCCACCACGGCGTGAGGATGTCCGCCGCTGGTGAAGGCCTTCACCAGGCCGACGACAATGACCACCAGCAGTGTGGCCACAAATAAATAAGTAGGAACTAGGAACGCGACCCCCGAGTCGCGCACGCCGCGCATGTTAACGAGCGTGAGCACCAGCAGGATACCCAGACAAAGAGCGAGCGTGTGTTGCTGGAGGCTGGGCGCCGCCGAAACCAGTGCCTCGACGCCCGCCGAAATGCTCACCGCGACGGTCAGTACGTAATCAATCATGAGCGCGGAGGCCGCCAATAGCCCCGACCCCGCGCCTAGGTTGTCCGTCGCGACGAAGAACGAGCCGCCGCCCCGTGGATACGCCCCAATGGTCTGCCGGTAGGAAAGATAAACCAGCGTGAGCAGGATGATGATGGCGATCATCATCGGCAGAATCATGCGGATGCCGCCGACTCCCAGCGGAATCAGCAGCACCAGCGCGGCTTCCGGGCCGTATGCCGCCGAGCTGAGAGCGTCGATCCCGAAAACGCCCAGGCCCGCCGCCGAACCTATCGCCTCCCCACGCTCTTCGCTCGAAGCCAGCGGCTTGCCAAATAACAAATCAAGAATCCGCATTCGCGCTCAAAGGAAACGAAATTTCCCGCCGCATAGATGCTAACCCAGAATCTGCATTGTCCACACCCAAATGTAAGCGGTTTTTCGCCGCCGTCGCAATCGCGACGCCGAATCCTCCTTCCGTTAACCGCAGCAGAGCCGCTGCTAAACTCAAACCATGACCGCCGCGTTGAGCGTTTCCCCTGAGACCCTTGCCAAATACGAGCCCGTCATCGGGCTTGAGGTCCATGTTCAGCTATTGACCCAGACGAAGGCCTTCTGCGGCTGCCGGAACCTCTTCGGTTCGGACCCGAATACCAACGTCTGCCCCGTGTGTCTCGGCCTGCCGGGGGCGCTGCCGGTGCTGAACGAGCACGCAGTGGAGTTTGCCGCGCTGGCCTCGATGGCGCTGAACTGCCAGGTGCGCGAGCGGTCCATTTTTGCCCGCAAGAACTATTTCTATCCCGACCTGCCCAAGGGCTACCAGATTTCACAGTTCGACAAGCCGCTCGCCGAGCATGGATGGATCGACGTGCCCACGCCGGAGGGCCGCAAGCGGATCGGCATTACCCGCCTGCACATGGAAGAGGACGCCGGCAAGAGCCTCCACGACGGCTTTGCCGACTCGTCTACGCGGACCTATGTTGACCTGAACCGCTGCGGCACTCCGCTGATTGAGATCGTGAGCGAGCCGGACATTCGCAACCCGGACGAGGCATATGAGTACCTGACGCGGCTGAAGGAAATCCTGCTGTACACGGGTGTGAGCGACTGCAACATGGAAGAAGGCTCGCTGCGCTGCGACGCCAACGTAAGCGTGCGTCGGAGGGGCCAGGAGAAGTTCGGGACCAAGGCCGAGGTCAAGAACGTGAACAGCTTCCGCTTCATCCGCGCCGCACTGGAGTACGAGATCGAGCGACAGGTTGAGGTTATCGAAGGCGGGGGCCGCGTGGGTCAGGAGACGCGGCTATGGAACGCCGCGGAGGGGCGGACGTATTCGATGCGCTCAAAGGAGCAGGCGCACGATTACCGCTACTTCCCCGAGCCGGACTTGCCGCCGCTGATCGTCTCCGCCGAGCGCCAGGCCGAGATTCGCACCCATCTGCCCGAGTTGCCCGAAGCCCGCCGCGCGCGCATGGTGGCCGAGTATGAAATTACCGAGCAGGATGCCGCCACGCTAACCGCGACGCGGGAGTTCGCCGACCAGTTTGAGGCTGCGGCGAAGGCGGCGAAGAGTCCCAAGCGCGTAGCGAATTTAGTGCAAAGCGAGTTGACCAGCCGGCTGAAGGCCAAGGGTCTCGAACTGGAACAGTCGCCGATTTCAATGAAGGGCATTGCACAAGCTGCCGATCTGGCCGAAGCGGGCAAGCTGTCGAGCAAGCAACTCAAGCAGCTCTTCGATATTGCCTTTGAAAAGAGCCAAGATTTTGGCGTGGTCTATGAACGAGAAAAGCCGCAGCAAATCAGCGACGCCTCGGCGCTTGAGGAGATGATCGACGAGGTCATTGCCGCGAATCCCAAACAGGTGGAACAGTATCGCGGCGGAAAGAAGACGGTGTCGGCATTTTTTGTGGGCCAGGTGATGCGGCTGTCGAAAGGCCAGGCGAACCCGGCGTTGCTGAATGAGCTGGTGGTGAAGAAGCTGGACGCATAACGAGGATGATTGCGACGCGCATTGAGCGCATCGCAGCTCTTCGCTTATTTTTTCAGCGCGCGATGTCCTATGTCGCGGCGGTAGTACATTCCTTCAAAGTGGATTCTGGCCATGCCTTCATAGGCCCGGTTGAGGGCTTGCTGGAGCGTTTCGGCGGTGGCTGTTACGGCGAGGACCCGTCCTCCGCTGGTGAGGACGTCTTTGTCCATCAGCGCGGTTCCGGCGTGGAAGACGACGACTCCAGGAACCCTGGCCGCTTCTTCAAGACCGGTGATTTTGTGACCTTTGGTATAACTGCCGGGATAGCCTCCTGAAGCCGCGACGACGCAAGCTGACGCGCCCGACTTCCAGCGCAGCTCGGCCTCGCTCAGCCGCCCCTCGACGCAGGCTTCGAGCGCTTCACACAGATCGCTGTCCAGCCGCGCCATGATGGCTTGCGTCTCCGGGTCGCCGAAGCGGGCGTTGTATTCGAGAACCATGGGGCCGCGCGCCGTCATCATCAGTCCGCAGTAGAGCACGCCGGTGAAGGGCGTGTCCTCTTCGGCCATGCCGTCAATAGTGGGCTGGGCCACGTGGTGCAGCAGCCAGCCGCGCATGGTTTCATCGAGCATATCGTCGGTTGAGTAGACGCCCATGCCGCCGGTGTTGGGACCGGTGTCGCCCTCGCCCAGACGCTTATGGTCCTGCGCCGGCACGAGCGGCGCAACGTGCTTGCCATCGGTGAGCAGGAGGAAAGAGAGCTCCTCGCCGGTGAGGAATTCTTCGAGGACGACGGTGGTTTCCGCCTCGCCCAGCAGCTTGCCGTTGAACAGGCCCGCGATGGCCTGCTCGGCCTGGGCCTTTGTCTCGCAGATCAGCACACCCTTGCCGGCAGCCAGCCCGTCCGCCTTGATGACGACAGGGAGATGGAAGAGATGCAGCGATTCGAGAGCATCTTTCTCGTTCGCGCAGACGGCATAGTTCGCCGTGGGAATGTTGTGGCGCTGCATGAAGCGCTTGGCGAAAGCTTTGCTGGTTTCGATCATGGCAGCGGCCTGCGTGGGGCCGAAGACGGCGAGGCCGCGGCGGCGTAACTCGTCAACCAAACCGAGTGAAAGTGGCAACTCCGGGCCAACGACGGTGAGGTCGGGATGCTCCGAGGCGACGACCTGTAGCAGGTCGCTCAAGTCACTCAACTTTGCCGGAACGCAACGCGCGATGGCGGCGATTCCCCCGTTGCCTGGCGCGCAGACGATTTCCTTGACCCGCTGCGATTTTTTCAAGGCCCAAATCAGGGCGTGTTCGCGCCCGCCCGCGCCAATGACCAGAACCTTCATCTTTCCGCTCTCTCCCATTCTTGGCTTCTACCGCAAGGCTACAGCAGGACCGGCTGTCCATGCGAGAGCTTATCGCGGCTTCCTTTGCGTCGGGATTCGGGCTGCGGTCATGGATGGAATTGCTCGGTCTTCGCGCCAGTATCTCCTCATTCGCCCGCCGCCCGAGCAAACCTCACTTTAGCTGGCTCTCTTAACCATGGTTTACACTTGAGTCCAGAATGGCTGCTCCTCCTACTGAGCCCGGACGAACCTCTTTGCTGCCTCGGGTGCGCAGTTCGCAGATATGGTCCTACTTCGGGCCGGCTTTCGTGGCCAGCATTGCGTATATCGATCCGGGCAACTTTGCCGCGAACTTCGCTGGCGGAGCGCAGTTTGGCTACAAGCTGCTGTGGGTGCTGTTGTGGTCGAACCTGATGGCAATTCTGGTGCAGTATCTGTCGGCCAAGCTTGGCATTGCCACCGGGAAGACGCTTCCGGAGAACTGTCGTGACCGCTTTTCGCACCCGACGACAATTTTTCTCTGGATTACGGCGGAGATTTCCGCCATGGCTACGGACCTGGCCGAATTTCTGGGCGCGGCGATGGGATTCTATCTTCTTTTCGGGCCGCGGTTCCTGCTCTACGGCTGGAGCAAGACGGAGATTTTGCTGGTTTCTGGTGTAATTACGGCGGTCTGCGTGTTTCTCATCCTGCTGCTGGAGCTGTGGGGCTACCGCAAGTTGGAACTGGGCATTATGGCGTTCGTATGCATCATTGGGGTCTGCTACGCCATTGAGATGCTGATGATCCGTCCGGACTGGGGTGCTGTTGCGCTGCATACGCTGGTTCCCATGCTCGACGGCAAGAGCGTTTACATTGCGGTGGGTATGCTGGGGGCGACGGTGATGCCGCATGTCGTCTACCTGCACTCGGCGCTGGTGCAGCCGCGCTCGCTTGCCGGGCCTATTCCGACGATGCGCGGCAAGTATCGGGCCCGTCTGCGCCACCTGCGCTACGAGGTGATTGACGTATTCGTGGCCATGAACGCAGCCTGGCTGGTGAACTCGGCTATGGTGGTGGTGGCCGCCGCGGTGCTTGGCGGGCAGGTTCTCGCGGATCCGATTGAAGACGCGCACCGTACGTTGGGGCCTCTGCTGGGACCAGCCTCGGCGCTGATTTTCGCCATCGCACTGCTCTTCTCCGGCCTGTCTTCCTCGACCGTGGGCACCATGGCCGGGCAGGTCATCATTGAAGGCTTTCTCCACATTCGATTCAGCATCTTCCTGCGGCGTCTGCTGACGATCATTCCGTCGATTGTGGTCATCGCGATCGGGCTCGATCCGCTGCGCATTCTGATCCTTTCGCAGGTGGTGCTGAGCTTTGCGCTGCCGTTCGCGCTGGTCCCTCTGCTGATGCTGACCGGCAACCGCGAGGTGATGAAGCAGTTTGTGGACCACCGCGTGACGCACTGGCTGGGCTGGCTCACAGTCAGCATCATCATCGTGTTGAACGTCATCCTGCTGGGGCAGACGTTCATGGGCTAGGAAGTGGGGGAGCCGTCAGTAATCAAGAGTGACCTCGCGCGGCCCAAGCTTTATCCCGTAGTGGCATTGCGGCGTGTCAGTGGAGTTGACGGCGATGGACCATTTCGGGTGAAAGACCGGGCGCAGATACTGATCAAAGACCGTCAGGTTGTCGAACCTCAAATGCCGGTCCAGGGGATAGTCGCCACAGGTAGTCGGGTTGTAGGCTTCAAGAACTCCGCCAAAAGCCCAGTTGAAAGTCTGTCCTTGGCTCGGGGTGTCGGCCAGTGTGGTGCTTTTGCCGGTAGCCATGTCCAGAGTCAGCACGTTCCAGGTCGGACACGCGAGCGTTCCCGGAGCGCAGGTGCTGGTGACAGAGCCGTAGATTTCGTCCCCGGCACTCACGTTGATGGCGGGGCTGCTGGTTGCAATGCCGCTCAGGCAGCAGTTCCAGCTTGCGATGGTCCATTGCCCCTGGTTCCACTGCAACACAGGCTGCAGGATGCTTTCCGTGTTATTGATGTCCTCGAATCCGGGGAAGAAAAAAAGAACCTGCCCATCGTCGGCGAGAGGACGGTCGGGGACGGCCCAGGTGGCGACGAGCGCGCCGTAAGTTTTGCTGCTGGAGCCGCTGTAGATGCTGGCGCTTTCAACCCATCCGTCAATGGCGGAGGGCGTGTTTGCCCCAGATCCATTCTTCGCCACCGCTCCGTTCTTCACTCCCGCGCTCGTATTCGCGGCTGTGCCGGAGCCAATTCCGCCGCGCATATAGTGCGGGTAGCTGCACACTGCGGCGGCTTCTTCCACGGTTCCGTCGGCATGCTGGATGCGTCCGTCGGCCAGCAGTCGCTCGCCTTTGGTCAGGCTCTGCACGCAGGATGAATGGAAAAATCCGAAGGGGGTGATCACGTACCCGTCGGGAATGTTGGCGGGACGGTTCGGCCCCGCCTCAGGAGGCGTGTTGGGAACCGCCTGCTGAGGGCCTGCGGGCGATGCCGCAGCGAAAGCCAGGTTTGCAGGCGTGCCTGTCGAGGCAGCGCCGAAGACCAGGACTGCGAACAATCCCTTGATCCATGGGGTTTTCATAGGTGTGTTCCCTCCGCGATAGAAGCGAGCCCGGGATGTGGTAACGGGGGAGGAGAAACAAAATCGCTCGATTATTGGCGCGATAATTCCGCCGTGTCAATTGGTCTTCTTGCACTTGTTGATGGAATGAAACCGCCATGCGAAAATCTCCAGAAGATCGGTTTTCAGAAAGGCAATTTCGCAGTTGCGGAAAAGGAGCAAGGGCGATTTGAGCGATGACCGAAACCCGCGACCGCTCGAATTGCTCCGTATTCGTTGACACCGCTCTTCAAGCGGCCCTATAGTTGAAGAGTAGCTTTTGCGCGCGGGATTCATGCGCAAAGCTGTGATCGCCGCTCCTCTTAATTCCCAGCCTGCCGGAAACTCCCACTGGAGACCGTAGCGCCGGGCCACTCAACTGGCCACACGCCGGGTCTTCATGTGGAGACTCCGCGCAGACCCGGAAGCGGAGGACTTCGATCCCCGAAACTTCGCAGGCCGGACGTGAATCTATAGAGTGCCTGAGTTGAAAAGCTGCAACTGACCTGATTGCGGCCGCGTTCGCGCGACCTCCCTCCGGACCTTGCAGGGCGGACCAACGGGACCGCCGACCAAGAATCCCGGAGCTGGCATTTATGGCAGACGTCCTGAATCCTGAACAAATCGAGAACACTCCACTGAGCACAGAAACCGAAACACCTACGCTGGAAGCCGCGTCGGACCACAACGATCCGTCCATTGAAACCAACCACACGCCGGAAGCCTCTTCCGCAGAACCCGCTGAGCCTGTCGCCGAAACGCGAACGGAATCCGAATTGCAATCCGAAGTGGAACCCGAAGCTCACGCCGAAACAGACGAAGCCGATTTCGGCAGCATGGAAGACTTTGCCGCCGCGCTCGAGTCGTTTGACCGCGAGCAGGCTGCCGCCGAAGCCGCGTCGCAGGCCTTCGACGATACGACAATCGTGGAAGGGACCGTGATCAAGCTCACGGACAAGCACGTGGTTGTCGATGTCGGGCTAAAGTCCGAAGGACTGATTCCCCTCGAGCAAGTGCTTGACCATACGGGTGAGCCCAAGCTGAAAGCTGGGGATCCGGTCGAGGTGGTCATTGAGCGTGAGGACCCTGAGGGCGGCTACCAACTGAGCTACGAAAAGGCTCTGCGGCACCGCGTATGGGACACGATCGAAAAGGCAGCGAACGAGAAGACTCCAATTACCGGGACAGTTGTGGGCCGCGTCAAGGGTGGGCTCACCGTAGATATCGGCACCAAGGCGTTTTTGCCCGGCTCGCAGCTTGAGATTCGTCCGGTACGCAACTTGGACGCCTACATCGGCCAGCCGATTGAAGTCCGAGTGATTAAACTGAACAAAAAGCGCGGCAACATTGTGGTTTCCCGCAAGGAAATCCTTGAGGAAGAGCAGAACGAGAAGCGCTCGGTCACGCTGGAGCACCTGGAAGAAGGCAGCGTGCTGACCGGCACGGTGAAGAACCTGACCGACTACGGCGCGTTCGTGGACCTGGGCGGAATCGACGGCCTGCTGCACATTACCGATATGTCCTGGGGGCGGCTGACGCATCCACGCGACCTGGTGAATGTGGGCGACGAGATTCAGGTCAAGGTTCTGAAGTTCGACAAGGAAAAGCAGCGCGTTTCGCTTGGATTCAAGCAGCTTACGCCTGACCCGTGGCTGGACGCGGTGGAACGCTACCCCGTCGGCGCGCATGTTCACGGACGCATTCTGAGCGTGACCGACTACGGCGCGTTTGTGGAGCTGGAACAGGGCATCGAAGGCCTGGTTCATGTTTCCGAGATGACCTGGTCGAAGCGGATGAAGCATCCGTCGAAACTGGTAAAGCCCGGCGAAGAGGTTGAGACGGTGGTTCTGGCGGTGAACCCCGGCGACCGGCGCATCTCGCTCGGCATGAAGCAGTTGCAGGAGAATCCGTGGGAGCATCTGGTGGCTCGCTACCCGGTCGGAACCAACGTCGAAGGACGCGTGCGCAACCTGACGGACTTCGGAGCCTTCATTGAGATTGAAGACGGCATCGACGGGCTGGTCCACGTGAGCAATTTGAGCTGGACCAAGCGCGTGAAGCATCCTTCGGAAGTGCTGAAGAAGGGCGAAAAGGTTAAGGCGGTGGTGCTCGGCGTGGAGCCGGAAAACCGGCGTCTGTCGCTCGGCATCAAGCAGCTACAGCCGGATGTGTGGGACACGTTCTTTGCGCAGCACCGGGTGGGCGATGTGGTCCACGGCAAGGTCCTGCGCACGGCGCAGTTCGGCGCGTTCGTGGAGATTGCTGAAGGAGTTGAGGGCCTGTGCCACATCTCCGAAGCGACAGACCAGCACGGAACGCCGGTCAAGCTCGACCAAGGACAGGAGCATGACTTCAAGATCATCAAGATGAACCAGGATGAGAAGAAGGTTGGGCTCAGCCTGCGTGCGGTGGGCGAAGAAGCCAGCCGCGCGGACGTGGAAGCTTACAAGGCTCCGGTGTCCAGCTCGACAACCACGCTCGGCGAAATGATAAGCTGGAAACGAGAACAGTAGAATCCTTCCTCCAGAACGCCAAAAGGCGCCATCCTTCGGGTGGCGCTTTTCGTTTTGCTAACTGTGCGGGCTATTCAAGTTCAGCCTTCGTTCGTGCGGCCTTGAGAGCATAGAGGCGCGATCTCCGAAGTGAGGCGACAGGATCTTCCGTGGGGTAGTATTCCATCGCGATGAATTTGTCGTAGTGCAGCGTCGCGAGTTTCCGATAGATGTTCCCGTAGTCGATTTCACCCGTTCCCGGCTCATGGCGGCCTGGCACGTCCGCGATGTGAACTAATCCCACCCAGTCAACGTTGGCTTCCAGCTTCTCTATTAGGTTTCCGGCAGCGCGCTGCTCGTGATAAAAGTCATACAAAACCTTGAGGTTTGGCCTCGCTGCCTCGCGGACAATCTTGAATCCGTCGGTGACCGACGTTAGCCAGATGGTCGGATTTTCCAGCGGATCGATCGGCTCAATCACGATCCTCAGATCATGCTTCGCGGCAACGTCGGCCACGCGTTTAAGGTTTTCGACACACGCCGCGTACTGAGTCTCCCGCGACATTCCATCAATGCGCGGGCCGGATAAGAGGATGATCTGTGGGCACTCAAGTTGTTTGGCCACCGGCGCCAGCGTCGTGAATTCCGCGAGCAGGGCATCAGTGGCCCCTGGGTCCGCGAATCCGGTCTTCAGCCCGCTCATCGTATCGCAAACGAGTCCCAGCGAGTGCATTCGCGACTTCATGCGGCGGGTGTCCTCCCGGGACCATTTCCGGTACTCATTGACAAGCTGAACGCCCTGATAGCCTGCCGACGCAACCATCTCCATGCATTGTTCAACTGGAGTTTTATTGTCCAGGGTCCACAGCATAACGGAAAACCGGAATCGTGCCGGTGTAGGCGTTGCTTGCGCACTGGGCGGTCGAAAGGCGGCGCTGATTGCCAGGCCGGCAAGCGACTGGTGAAATTCGCGGCGATTCATAGTTCCTCCATCATGCCAGAAACAAAAGTGAGTTCTTGTTTCTGGCGCTTCGTTTCTCCCACACAACCTTCTACCGGATAGGACGAACATCCCGCCAGCCCTTCTTTGCCATCCCAACGCGAGTACTGGTTTGAAGATACAAATTCAGTGGGTTGCATCCATACCCGACTCCCGTTTGGAGGGATCATGAAGCGTATTGCTGTTTTTCTTATACTGGTGTTTGCCTTTGCTGCGGTCGGGGCTTATGCGCAGAGAGGCAATTATCCGCCGCCGCCGGACAACAACTGGGCTTACGGGCCACAGAATAATAGCTGGAACCAGTCGTGGAACCGCCGGCCTAATCCTCGCAACGGCGCCTGTTTCTATTCGACGGCACCCTTTCGCGGGAATCACTTCTGCGTGCGCGCGGGAGACCGTCTTCCCCGCCTCCCGGGCAACTTTGGCGACAATATCTCCTCGATCCAGATCTTTGGCCGCGCCACGGTCCGTGTTTTCAATGACCGCAACTTCCGCAACGGCAGTGTAGAGTTGCGGCGCAGCGTGGCCGATTTGAGGAATGTGCCGTTCCGCGGCGGGCACACATGGAACAACCGGATTTCTTCGATCATCGTTCGTTAGGCGAACAGCGGGACGTTTGCCTGTCGTGCTCCGGTTGGAAATCGTCGTGCGGCCAGTGCTAGCATCGGCTTGGAACGCCAGGAAATCCATGATTCGGGTGATCACGGTCGAGCGCGAGTACGGTAGCCGGGGGGCGGAGTATGCGCACCGGTTGGCCGAACACCTGGGTTGGCGGCTGATTGACCGCTGCCTGATCGAGGAGATCGCGAAGAAGGCAGGCGTACCTGAGAACCTGGCCGAGCGGTGCGACGAGCGGCTGGATCCGTGGTACTACCGTGTGGGCAAAGCCTTCTGGCACGGGTCATGGGAGCGGCTGTCAGCCGAGTCCGAAGTTTTCGACAGCGAGAGCATGGTTGCGCTGGTGCGCGACTCGATGAACAAGCTGGCCGAAGAGGGCCGGTGCGTGATTGTGGGACGCGGGGCGGCGAGCCTAATGGTACGCACTCCGGGAGCGTTTCACGTGTTTGTGTATGCCGCGCAGTGGCGGAAAGTGCAGTGGTTCGAGGAAAATTTCCCGGACCACTCGGGCGACGCCGAGCGTGAGTTGTCCGCTACCGATAAGCGCCGAGCGGCGTACATCCGGCGCTCCTTTGGGCAGGACTGGACGGACCGTCGGCTGTATCACATGATGATCAACTCCTGCATGGGGTTTGAGGCGATGATTCGGGCGACGGTGGACGGTGCCGGACTGCTGCAGCAAAAGGTCGAGGCGGAGACTCCTTCGGCGCGGTAGCGCTCAGATGGGAGCATCAAGCCCGCATCCCGCGGATATCCGTCATTCGCGAGTATATCTCAATTAATCAATAGCTTGTGACCGTAGAAGCTGTTTCGAGCAAAGATTTTGGGAATTGGCGAACCTAGCGGATATGCTGTTTGGCTTCGACACGGCTCGTCATTGTACCTCTGGCTCAAGATCACTTCGGGTGGCCGGTCCGGATGGCCGAGCACAGGATTTTTGGGGCGTCTCCTGTGTTTTGTTGGAGTTAGAGGTAGTTTGCAGAGCTAAGTCCAATGTTGTCTATCAGTTGTTACTATGTCCCAAATAATCAAATACTTGAGGACGAAAGCGCTGTTTTATGGCTCAGAATCGACGATTCAAAAAAGCGAAAGGCGCGGCTTTCCGGCTGCGCACTTCGAAGAAAATCCCCTCTATTCAGTTTATCAGTTGCGGGGGAAATTACCGGCATCGGAATGTCCTTTGATTTGTTCGAATTAGATGGTGCACCCCTTGACGAACTTTTAGAGTGAAAGGCCGGGCCTAAGCGACCTGCGGTTCGACTTCAGCCGCGCTCAAAGCATGCAATCCGCGGCGTTGCCTTTTGGATCCTAAGTTACCGGTGCTGGGATTGGCCTGGGGCCGGGTGGGAGTTTGGGCTCGGGATCAGGTTCTACGGGGAGGTTGGGCTCCGGGGCGGGGCCCGGTTCGGGACCGGGAGTTGGCATGGGGATTGGGCCGGGATCGATGCCGGGGCCAGCCGGTTCCCCGGCTCGCGGTGTTCTTTTTCTGAGCTCGTTTTCAAAGGGGTTCATGTTGGTGGGAGCGGGTTCCGCCCCGTGCGGTTGCTTGGGGCGAGTGTGCTTGGTTTCAGCATCCCAACGACCGGTTCCCTTCGGCTTTTACTTCTATTGGGTGAGTTGCCATTGCTGGCTGATGACGAGGCCAGCGAGGAAGGGTTGCTGGTGCCGGAGGGAGAGGCCGTTTTGGGTTAGGGCGGCGGCGTGATCGGGGAGAGTCCGGGTGCGCAGGCCGGTCAGGATTCGGAAGGCGAGGTAGAGGGAGTTGACGACGGCTCGCGCAGGGAGGGCGGCGCGGCCGGGGGGAATGGCGAATTCGGAGACGATCCAGAGCGCGTTGGGCGCGAGGTGCGGGCGGATGTTTTGAGCGAGGGCGTGAACCTGCTCGGTGGTGAAGCAGTCGAGGAAGAAGTGGGTGATGACGAGGTCGTAGGAGGACTTGCAGTCCAGGCGGGCGCGGGGCTCGCCGTCCAGGCAGCCGCGGGACCTGCCGTCCAGGCACCCGCGTTTCGCACCCGGTTCTTTGAATGGTTCTGGCGGTTGCTCTGATCTCTCTCCCACATCGCGTATTGAGGTGGGTTGGAAGGCGAGAGCGTCGGCCTGATGAATGCGGATGCGAGGTGCGGCTCCGATGGCGGCGGCCCGGGCCTGGAGGAGGCGGAGCATGGAAGGGCTTTGATCGACCACATCAGCGTAGAGGGTGGGGTTGGCGGCGAGAAGTCGGGCGAGAAAGCGGCCGTCTCCGTCGCCCAGGACGAGGGCGCGGCGGGCGTGGGCGAGTTGGGGGATGCGGTGGAAGCGGCAGCGCTCGAGCATGGGGCCGAAGGTGAGGTATTCGAGCCAGCGGTAGGGACGGGCGAGGTGGTTGAAGTTGGTGGGCGCGGTGGGAGGTGTGGCCGGCATTAGCGGAGGATGATGAGCAGGACCGGCGTGAGGAGGGCCAGATCGGCGGCGATGCGGAGATGGAAGGCGCTGGGGCGGATGGGGGAGCGGGACTTGCTCTGGGACTGGGTTTGATCGAGGGCGGCCAGCAGTGCGGCGGAGGCGGCGGCCGCGAGCGAGAGCAGTGCGGCGGGGAACTGGTTGCAGCAGAGGAAGGCTGCGGCGGCGAGGCTGGCGGCGAGGGCGATGGCGGCGCTGATGGGGCGGAGGCGGCGTTGCCCCCAGCGGGTGGTTCGGTCGGTGATGGGAACGTGGGAGCCTGGGTCTTGTTCCCATCGTTCGATGGCGAGGCAGTTGAGCCAGCAGACGGCGGCGAACAGGAGGGTAGCGGCGGCGAGGATGGAGCAGGAAAGGGCAGTGGGCGTGGCGAGACGGGACCAGGCGGGGACGGCGATGGCGGCGGCGGCGATGAGGGCGACGAGGAGCTCTTTGGGGAACCAGCGCTCGGTGGCGCGTCCGCGGAGGTGGACGAGGGCAAAGTAGGCGGCGGCGAGCGAGAAGAGGGCGAGGTCGGCGCCGCGGGCGCGTGGGAGCATGTGGGCGAGGGCGAGCCAGGCGACAACGATCGCGACGGGAAGGGCGGCGGCGAGGGCGGCGGTTCGGTGGCGGAGGTAGAAGAAGTGCCGTTCGTGCAGACGGGCTCGGTCGGCGTGGAAGCCGTCGAGGATGCGGTCGGCGACGTAGAGGAGCCAGGTCCCGGCGAAGAGGAGCAGGAGAGAGTTGGCGGCGAGGGAGAGCTGGAGGGCGCGGGCGATGCTCCAGGCCCAGAGAGCGGCTACGGTGGGGGCGTCGAGCGAAAGCAGGTGCCAGTATTCGGGGACCATTTGTAGGCCCACATCCCTTCGTGATGCGGGGTGGTCGCGCTGTTGCGGGATGAGAAGCGGGAGGGGCTGGGTGGTTGGCGGCACGGCAATAATTCTATCGAAGCTGGCGGTTGGCGGTCAGGTGTCGGGGTTTCGGCGCCGATGGCTGGCGTTCGTGCTACAAGAGGGAGTTGTGTTTGGAGGGGCGATGCGGCGTTTTCTGATGGTTTGTGTGGCGCTGGCCTGCGCAGTGAGCGCGGGGTATGGGCAGAGTTCGTCGGGGGCTTCGGGCTCGCTGGTGGTGGACTCGATTGCGCCGGCGACGCGGGCGAAGATGGATAGGGTGGCGGAGGCGGTGCTGGCGAAGACCGGCGTTCCTTCGGCTTCGGTGGCGATTGTGGAGCATGGGGCGATTGTGTACACGCACGCTTACGGCAAGGCGAAGCTGGAGCCTGCGGTGGAGGCGACTCCAGCAATGCGGTACTCGATCGGGTCGATCTCGAAGCAGTTCACGGCGGCGGCGGTTTTGCTGCTGGAGCAGGAGGGGAAACTTTCGATCAACGATCCGGTGGGGAAGTATCTGCCGGATTTGACGCGGGCGAATGAGGTCACGATCCGGATGCTGTTGTCGCATACGTCGGGATATCAGGACTTCTGGCCGGAGGATTACGTGATGCCTCCCATGCTGAAGGCGACGACGGCGCAGCACATTCTGGATGTGTGGGGAAAAAAGCCGCTGGATTTTGATCCGGGAACGAAGTGGCAGTACTCGAACACGAACTACGTGATTGCCGGGCGCATTGTGGAGATGGTGAGCGGTGAGCCACTGACGGAGTTTTTGCGGCAGAACATCTTCAAGCCCCTCGACATGCGGCAGGTGTGGAACTCGGATGCGAAGTCGCTGGGCGAGACGGATGCCGGAGGGTATATCCGGTATGCGCTGGGGCCGCCGCGGCCGGCTCCCAAGGAGGGCGCGGGCTGGATGTTTGCGGCGGGGGAACTGGCAATGCCGGCCTATGACCTGGCGCAGTGGGACATCAGCATCATGGACCGGTCGCTGCTCAAGCAGACGTCGTATGACCAGATGTTCGCTCCGGTGATGCTAAAAAACGGCGAGAGCTCGCACTACGCGTTGGGGCTATTTGTGCGCGACGTGCAGGGGCATGTGGAGTACGAGCACTCGGGCGAGGTGTCGGGGTTTGTGTCGGAGAATATGGTGTTCCCGGATGACAAGGCGGCGATTGCGGTGCTGACGAACCAGGACGCTTCCCGAGCCGCTTCGGGGATTGCGAAGGCGCTGACGCCGCTGGTGCTGGGGCTGAAGGCGACGGGCGCGGAGGCAACGCCGGCGGAGGTACAGGCTCGGGAGATTTTTGTGAGGTTCCAGCTGGGGAAGATTGACCGCTCGCTTTTCACGGCGAACTGCAATGCGTATTTCAGCCGGCAGGCGCTCGAGGATTTTGAATCGAGCCTGGCTCCTCTGGGCGCTCCCGCATCGTTCAAGCAGACGATGGAGGAGTTGCGCGGCGGGATGACGTTCCGATTGTTTGAAGCGACGTTTTCGAAGTCTCCGCAGAAGCTTGCCGTCACGACTTACACGATGCCGGATGGAAAGCTGGAGCAGTATCTGGTGATTCCCGCGGACTGAGCTTCGGCACGGACAAAACGATGAACCACGCGATGAAGACGGCCTTCGACGTGCGCAGGCCGCTATGATGCTAAGAGGAGAAGTGCTGCGCCCGATGAAGAAATTTGACGTAACGATTGCCGGCGAAATCAACCTTGACTTTATTCTTTATGGCTTTCCCACCGAGATGCCGGTGGAGCGGGAGCTGCTGGCCAGCGGGTTTCAGGCAACGCTGGGCGGGTCGTCGGCGATTGTGGCGCACAATCTTGCGGCGCTGGGCTCGCGGGTGGGGTTCCTCACCTGCTCGGGAGAGGACGAGCTGGGCGGGATCGCGCGCAGCAGACTGGCGGAGAGCGGAGTAGACCTGAGCCGGGCGCGGACGGACGGCTCCATCGGGACGGGCCTTACGGTGCTGCTTCCTCATGGAGAGAATCGCCACATCCTCACCTATCCGGGAACGATTGCTGCGCTGAAACTCAGTGACCTGGAGATGGATTATCTGAAGTCGGCGCGGCATTTTCATCTTTCATCGCTCTATTTGCAGAGCGGGTTGACGCCGGACGTTCCGGAGCTCTTTCGCGAGCTCAAGGCCGCTGGTTTGACGATTTCGCTCGACACCAATGATGATCCGGACGATGTTTGGGGGCCGCCGCTCGATGAACTGCTTTCGCTGGTGGACATTTTTCTGCCGAACGAGAGAGAGTTGCTTCGGCTGACCGGAAGCAATTCGCTGGAGGCCGCGCTGGATGCGCTTTCGTCGCGCGTCCGGTGCGTTGCGGTGAAGCGCGGCGCGCGCGGGTCGGCGGTGAGGGCGGGGGATGAGTTTATTTCTGCGGATGGGGTCCCGGTAACTCCGGTGGATACGGTGGGCGCGGGCGACAGCTTCGACGCGGGATTTCTGTTCGCGTGGTTGAATGGGCTGAGCTATGGCGAGTGTGCGCGGGCGGGCAACATTACGGGCGCGCTCTCCACGCTGCGCTCCGGCGGCACGGAGGCGTTCCGTGATTCCGCTTTGCTCAGGACGTTTTTGAGCGAACATCATTTTCCGGCGATGGCCGCGGAGCAGACGGGGAGATGAGCGAGATGGCGCAATCCGAGCAGGACAAGTTTGTCGCGATGGTCACGGCGAAGGCGGAGATTTCACTTCCGCTGGGCGAGTTCCAGCCGGTTTCCATGCTGGTTTCGGAGGCGCACTGCCCGCAGCGGGCGCGCTTTGCGGCGATTGACTATCACAATCATCTTGATGCGCTGGACCCCTCCGACGTGCTGCGCGTGATGGACGCGTGCGGCATTGAGCACATTGTCAACATCACGATGAAGACCGGCGAAGACGCGCTGCGCATGATCGACAAATTTCATGCGGCGGACGCGAACCGGTTTTCGACCATCGGATGGATGGACTGGTCCGACGTCACGCGGCCGGACTTTGTGGAGCGCACGCTGGAGCGGCTGGAGCGGCTGGTTGCACGCGGGGCGAAGGGCATCAAGTTCTGGAAGGATTTTGGGCTGAGCGTTCGCGATGCTCAGGGGAAGCTGCTGCCGATTGACGAGGAGCGGTTTGCGCCGGTGTTTGAGAAGGCGGCGGAGCTGAAGATTGCGGTGATGTTTCACACCGCGGATCCGGACGCTTTTTTTCTGCCCATGGATGCCGGGAATGAGCGCTACGAGGAGCTGGCCGCGCACCCCGACTGGAGTTTTGCCGGCTCACCGGTGTCGAAGCAGGAGTTGCTGGACCAGCGCGACCGGGTGTTCGCGCGGCATCCGAAGACGACGTTTGTGGCGGCCCACGTGGGGGGATGCAGCGAAAACCTGGCGCGGGCGACAAGGATGCTGGAGGCGTTCCCGAACGTGTCGGTCGACCTCAGCGCGCGGGCGTCGGAGCTGGGCCGCCAGCCCTATACGGCGCGGGAGCTGTTTTTGAAGTTCCCAGGCCGAATTGTGTTCGGGGCCGACCTGTTGCCGGAGGAGGCGATGTACCGGCTTTATTTCAGATTTCTAGAAACCGCGGACGAATACTTTGAGTATCCCTCTCATGCCTCGCGGCAGGGGCGCTGGAATATCTATGGGCTGTTTCTTCCGGACAGCGTTTTGCGGAAGGTGTATCGCGACAACGCGCGGAAGCTGCTTTCGCTGTGAGTCATTCGATATGCAACGCCTTCCGCTGTGAAACACTAGGGGAACCATGACCGATTATCTGAACCTACCCATTGGCGAGCAGTCGCCCGAGATCGTGACCGCCGTCATAGAAATACCTCAGGGCAGCGTCAATAAATACGAATACGACAAAAAGCTCCACGTTTTTCGCCTGGACCGCAACCTTTTCTCGCCGGTGCACTACCCGGGCGACTACGGCTTTATCCCGAAGACGCAGGCCGAAGACGGCGACCCACTCGATATTCTGATTCTGGGCGATGCGCCGACGTTTCCGGGCTGCGTTTATTACGCGCGGCCGATCGGGCTGTTTGAAATGCTCGACCAGGGGATTTCCGACGAGAAGATTCTGGCCTGCGCGACGGGCAATCCGCGGTTCAGCAGCATCCACGACTTTACCGAGATCCAGCCCCATGTTCTCAAGGAGGTCGAGCACTTCTTTTCGATCTACAAGGACCTCGAGGGGAAGCGCACCAAGGTGCTGGGATGGAAGGGCAGGGATGCGGCGCACGAGATTATTCAGGCGAGCCACAAGCGGTTCAAGCCGGGTGACGGCGCCTGAAACGGTACACGGAACCATGCGCCGGATGGTTTCAATCGCTCACCTGTTCGGCCTGGATGCCGCCTAACGGCATTAGGACGAAGTAGCAGTCGCGGTGGTTGGGGGAGCAGGTTACGATGGCGTCGCGCAGGATGCGGGCGGTGGAGTGGGTGGGGACCAGATGCGGCAGGTGGAGGGTTCGGATGGCGGTTCCGGCTTCGTCCAATTGATTGCTGCCGGTTACGCGCTGTACGGCCTCGATTCCGGCGGCAGAAAGTTGGAGCCGGAAGGTAGCGGAGACGAAATCTTTGTGCGCGGACTTGAGCGTGAGCTTGAAGGTGCGTTCGTCCTGCTGCGTGGTGGAGGCGGTTGCGGCGTTGCTGACGGGTTTCACTCCGGATTTTTTCAGGCGTTGGATGGCGGCCGGAACCAAGGTTGCGTCCGTGTCGGTGAAGACCTTAGGCTTTGGCGCAGTTTCGTAAACGCGCAGGGCTTCGCCGGGTTTGTGGAGTTTTTCGAGGACGCTGCCGTAATGCATGGCGATGGCGGGGTCCTCTCCGTTGGCCCATGCCGCGGCGAGATAGTCACGGGCCTCGTCGAGTTTGTTTTCCTGGGAGAGGATGTCGCCGAGAGTGTCCCAAGTGGCGATGAGCAGTGAGGTTCGCTGGAAGGACTGCGCGTTGGCTTCGCCGATGCCGGCTTGCGCGCTTTCTGTGTCCAGCTTGTCGAGCGCGGCGCGGGCTTTTTGTTCGCCGAGGGGAAGATCGAGTCCGGCCTGGGCGAGCACGTAGCTGACACTGTTCAACGTGATGGGGTCGCTGGCGCCGTCGAGTTCCTTCTTGACCAGCTCGACGGCTGCGGCGTTCTGGCGGTCGTGGATGAGGTAGGTTGCGAGCGTGGTCTGGAGGTTGCGGCTGTTGGGCGAGGCGATGAGGGCCTTGCGCAGGGTAGCGATGCCGTCGGTTACGTTGGATTCGGACTGAAGGACGGCGAGCATGACGGCGATCCTTTCCTGTGAGGGGTCGCGGTTGAAGGCTTCGCTGAGGATGGACTTCGCTTCCTCATCTCCGCCGTGCTGGTGCAAAAAGCCGGCGTAGTAGAGCACCTGCCCGAATTCGTCGGGATGCAGCTTCAGCTCATGGCGGAAATCTGTTCTGGCATCGCCGAGTTTGCCTTGCTGCCAGGCGACGTATCCGTAAAAGCTCCAGAGAAAGGGCTGGTCTGGCTGGATGTTTTTCGCATCATCGAGCTTCTTGAGGACGGCGGGCCAGTTCCGGCTTTTCTCAAGGCTCTGTGCTTGGGAGATCAACTGGGCGGCGGCGGGGTTGCTGGCGGCGGGTAGGTTGATGTGCGGGCTGGTGCCGGCCTTGGTGCTGGTCAATTGAATGTAGGGCAGGGTTTCGAGCGAGGTGTCGTCGGCGAACTTTTTGTATTCCTTCCAGGAAGTTGCGGGAAGTTTGGATTCGAGGACGACGATGGTTCGCTTTACGGTGAGATTGCCGCTGTCGAGGCTGTAGGTTTCGTCGAAGGTGGCGAAGGGCGTCTTCACGTGCACCGCGTCAGGAAGGTTGGCGCTGAAGTTCGCCGGAAGCTGGATCTTGCTCACGGCAATGTCCGTGCGCAGCGCGCCGAGGTCGATTTTGTCGCCGGGCTGCTTGTCCGGAGCGCTCGGCAGGGTAACGACGGGAAAGAGCGGCAGGATGCGACGTGTGTCCCAGTCTCCGAATGGTTTGCGGTTGTAGTCATAGGAGACATGCATCGGAGCGCTGAAGTCATCCGCACGCGCAAAGCTGGAGTTGCTGGTGGTCCCGCCGAACCCCAGTAGGTTCGCAAGGTATTGCGTTCCCTGGTCCCACTGCGCGGGCGCGAGGTTGCGGGCAATCGCGCGCAGCAGCAGCTCACTGTCGGAGCGGTCGGTAATATCAATATGCCCGTTCAACTCGCCGTCGGCTTTCAGCGTCGCGGTGGCCTCAAAGCGATCCACAAACGGAAACGGGGTCTGCGCCGGCGTGCGTTCGAGGCTTGCCGCGCCGGTTGCCGGAATCACCAGCGCCTGCTTGTCGCGCAGCGGCGAAATCAGCAGCCGAAACGGCACGATCCCCGGCGTGGAGTCCATCCAAATCTGGCCCGAAGGCAGCATGGCGGTGGTAATGACGTGGTTGAAAAGCTCGGGCGAGGGAAGCTCCGGAATCATATCAATGTTCACGCCGATCAGCGCCGGAGCCGTCGTGAATCCCTTGGCGTGGAGCAGCGCCTCGAGGAGCGTGTCTTTGTCCTTGCAGTCGCCGTATTGGTTGGCCAGCACCTCGGCGGCCGGATGCGGCTCATAGCGGCCAACGCCGAAGTCGACGCCGATATAACGGATCCGCGTGGAGACGAACGCGTAGATGGCACGCACCTGCTCTTCCGGAGTTTTGGCGTTGCGGGTGATTTCGTCGGCCTGGGCGCGCAGCGCGTCCGTGGGCACGGTGCGTGGAGCGGCGAGCGCGCGATACCAGTCGCCGACCTCCTGCCATGAGTGGAAGGTGGTCCAGGCGACGGAAGGCTTGTTGTCGACCGGCTTGGCCGGCGTCGCGTCCTTTTTCTTATCGGGCGAAGTAGGCTTGAGCTGGCTGCCGGACCACCGGTAGATGCGGCGTCCGTCCGCTGCTGTGATGGTGGGCTTCTCCTTTGGGCTCCAGATCTGGACATACTTGTCGGCGGGCAGGTCGAGGGCGAGCGTTTGCGCGAGTACGACCTGGCCCTTGTCAAAGCTGAAGCTCCCCCAGAACTGCGAAGGGGCTTCCGCGGCCTTGAGTTGAATGCACATGCTGTAGTCCAGCGTGTCTCCGGCGCGCAGACCGCGCACCGGAAGTTGCAGCATTTTCAGGTCAGAGTAAAGCGGAGCCTGCTGAGTGACAGGTGCGGGCATGTCGATGGCGTCGCCTGGCGGCGTATCCATGGTGGAGCCGTCGGCATGCGTGACACTCACCTTCTCAAACTGCGCCGCCTGGGTTGCCGCGGCGTAGGCGATGGAAAGCACGCTGAACTGGCGCGCGCCGGCATCGTTCTGCAACTTCAGGCGCAGGTGCTGATCTTCCTGCCCGGTCCCGTCGGCGTTGTAGTGAAAACTGATGTCCCATTGCTCGACGATCACAGCTTCGCCGGCGTAGGAGACAGGGGCGGGCTTGATGGCCGGTTTTGCCCCGGCGAGGCAGGCACAGGCAGAAAAGCACAGAAAGGCAGCGAGCGGAACGGAACGCACCGAAAAACTCCATGCAGGAAAATATGGGCAATGTTCGCACAGAACTTCGCGCGTGGATACATCAAAATTGCGCTGCTGCTCGCCGGGCACCTCTCTGTATAATCGTGCTGGTTTGCGCGGATTGATTGAGTTCAGCGTGGTTGTGGAAGCGTGGGCGCTGCTGTGGGCGTGTCGCGTGGGGCTGTGGCTGGCGCCGTTTCCGCGTGTGCTTCGGGGGACGCAGTTCTGCGCGAGCTGCTTTCGGTCTTCGCGTCCGCTGGATGGGGCGCGCGCGGTGGCGGCGATCCATCGCGCTCTGCCGCTGACGCTGCGCGCCAGTTGCCTGACCCAGGCGCTGGCGGGATGGATTATGCTGACGCGCCACGGCGCCTCGGCGCGCGTCAGGATCGGTGTGTCGTCTCCACAGCAGCACGGCTTCAAGGCTCATGCGTGGCTCGAGGCCGGCGGTCAGATAATCTTAGGGGATATCGAAGACGTTGACGGAGACGGCGGACTCGGCCCGTATCACGTCATCTGGACGCTACCCGCGGAGTAGAGGAGCAGGGGATTTTCATGGCTGGAATTGCTGGGATTTACTGCGCCGACGGGCGTCCCGCGGAGGTTGCCGACCTGAGGCGGATGACCTCCGCCGTCGAGCACCGCGGGGTGGACGGCATTACGTACTGGAATGCCGGCCCGGTGGCGTTTGCGCATCTGCAATTTTGCACCACGCCGGAATCGCTGGAGGAGCGCCAGCCGCTGGTTTCGCCGGGCGGCGAAGCTTGCCTGGTGTGGAACGGGCGGCTGGACAATCGCGAGGAACTGATAGCGGCGCTTGACGCCGCGGCCGCTCGGATGGATGACCGCACCGACCCCGGCCTGGTGCTGGCGGCGTACCTGTTGTGGGGAACGGATTGCGTCCAGCGGCTTGTCGGGGACTTTGCGATGGTGGTCTGGGATGCGCGCCAGCGCCGATTGTGGTGTGCTCGGGACTACATTGGAGTCCGGCCTTTTTATTACTTCTGGGACGGGAAGACGTTTCTATTCGGGCCGGAGATTCGCGCGCTGCTGGCGCATCCACTGGTTTCGCTGAAGATCAACGAGGGGATGGTGGGCGAATACCTTGCGGTCATCATCACCAGCCGGGAACAGACGCTTTATTCCGACATCCGCCGCCTGCCGTCGGGGTCGACTTTGACCATCGACGCCACCGGCAGTCTCCGCATCGCCTCGTGGTGGAACCCCGACCTGAGCCTTCTGCACTATCGCAATGAACAGGAATACAACGAACATTTTCGCACGCTGTTTGACCAGAGCGTCCGCGCCCATATGCGCTCGAACACGCGCGTGGGCGTGTCACTGAGCGGCGGAATGGATTCCTCCAGCATCGCCGTCACGGCCCAGGCATTGCTGAACAACGGCGGCTCTGGGGAGAAATTCTTCACCTGCTCCAACGTTTCACCGGGCAAGCCCTGGGATGAGTCGGAATACATCGCTGAAATTGTCCAGTTTGCCGGACTGCAGTCCGACTGTTGCCCTGTTTTGGGCACGGACGAGAGATATTTTCAGGAGTGGGCAGCGTGGTCGAGGGAATTTCCGGATTATCCGAACGGCGCGCCGATGCTTGTTCCATTGTGGGACCTCGCCAAGCGAAGTGGCGTTCGGGTTCTTCTGTCCGGAATCGGCGGGAATGAATGGCTGGATGGCAACCAGTTGTACCTCAGGGATCTGGTCGCGAATTTGGTGAGGACGAAGGAAGTTCGCCAATCGTTGCGGCTGGCCCGGGAACACTGGGGAAGTCACCGGCATGCGTCGCGGTATTTCCTACGCAGGCTCTTCTCCGAAGGCGCGCCGGACTGGATGCACGCGCAGAGAAAAAAGGTGCGACTCGCTCGACAGAGCATGTTTAGCCGGGAGTTCCTGCGGCGGACGAAACTCGGTGACCGGCTCTACGCTCCGGAGCGGGACGCGCATCAATTCTCTTCACGCGAGCAGAAGGACATTTTCCATTGCGGCACCCGCGCTTTTGAAGTACATGCGCTGGAGGTGATTGACCGCGACGAGGCCCATGCGCAGGTGGAAGGACGGCATCCTTTTCTGGACCGAAGGTTTGCCGAATTTTGCCTGCGTCTTCCCAGGGAGCAGCGAGAGAGGGGAATCGTATGGAAGTGGGTGTTGAGGGAAGCGATGCGCGGACGTCTGCCCGAGCGGGTGCGGACCAGAACGTCGGGTGCGGAGTTCTCCGAGTTGTATGAGTCCGTTCTCTTCGACCCATGGGCACGAGCCCGCCTGGATCATCTGACCATCCATCAACATACAGACTGGCTGGACGCTGGCCGCGTCGCCGCACAGACGAATTGGCTGGGGCAGCCGGATTCGGCGAATCCAGCCATGTACAGGCGGATATGGATGGTTCTCGGCGTGGACATGTGGCTCGAAAACCTCCTGTCTTCCGGCGGTCGGGTTTGAGTCGTAGATTTACATCCTGCTATTCACTAATTTGACACTAATTCGCACTCTGGTATGATAATCACCTAAGCCTTCCCTAGGAGCGCACCATGAATCCGATTAAGAATGAAAGCCTCAGCCAGGCTCGCATGGCGCGAAAGACATACGAGAAGCCGAAATTGACGACGTTTGGTTCGGTGGCCAAACTCACCAGGACCGGTGGAAGCGAACATCTGACCGACGCAACGATGTCCACCCGCAAGCGCCCTGGCTGATCGTCAAAGGCGATTCCGCTGGCGTGTCCGGCTCGAGTTTAAGCCTGGGCCGCATGTGCATGTCAAAGCGTCAACAATGAATCGACTTTTGGCTGAGGTGGGACTCCGCTCTTTGTGACTCTCGGCCTGAAGGCAGCCAACTTGTTCCTTTTCGGGGAGACTCCGAGAGTCGCGAGGTTGTGCACCCAAGGGTGCCACCCCAGAGGTGCGGTAAACATCCTTGAATGACACCCGCCACCGGATCGCTTTCCAATACAAGTTGTGGCATCACCTGATCGCCAGCGACTTTGATCTTGGCGAGCTTGAACCTGCGTCCGACGACGCTTGCCTGAGCGGCTCCATCCAAATTCGCCGGTCTCCGGAAGCCGGGCTTCCTCAACCCGAAGGCACGCCGCTGCTCGAAGATCGCTTTGAAAACGGGGACCTTTGGCTGGCGTCGTGGAAATGCTGCGACGACGGCTACCTCGTTCTCTTTCCAGGTTTGTGCAGCTTCCGGATTCTGCCCGGCGCGATGCGCATTGACTGTGCTGCGGGGCCCGGTGTTTCTGAATCCACCATCGCGCACCTTATTCTTGACCACGCCATTCCTCGCCTGCTTTCGCTGACGCCCGGTTTTGTGGTGTTCCATGCGAGTGCCGTCCTGGTTGGCGATCGGGTGATCGCGGTGCTGGGCCAGAGCGGGCAGGGAAAATCCACGCTGGCGGCGTGGTTTGCGGCGCAGGGGTTTCCGCTGCTCACCGACGACTGCCTGGTGGTGCGCTGGGATGAGGGCGCGCGGCAATGGCTGGCGCAGCCGAGCTATCAGTCGGTGCGGCTGTGGCCGGACAGCGTGGATGCGCTCGGGATTCCGGACTCAGAGCTGCGCGAGTTCGCCGGCTACTCCCTGAAAAAGCGGACGGGCCGGGAAGTGGATTTTCGCTTTGCCTCCTCGGGTGCGCCGCTTGCGGCGTGCTTTGTGCTGCCCAGCCCAGTCGACTCCGAGCCAACCGGGCCGCCCGCGCTGCGCGCGCTTCCGGTGAACGACGCATTCCTCGCGCTTGCGGGGGCGGTGTTTCGCATCGATCCGGAAGACGCGGGGGTGAATCGACGCGAGTTTGACGTGCTGACCAGCCTTACCGAGTCGGTCCGGTTCTGGTCGCTTCGCTACGAGCGCGAATACAGTTCGCTGCCCGCGGTGCAGAGCGCTATCCTCAAGGCAAGCGCCGCCGCTACAATCAAGTGATGTCTGCCGCTGCTCATCCTGAGAAATTTCTTGTGCCGAAGACGGTGCTTTCGCGCACGGTTGGCACGGAGACGATTCTGCTGAACCTTGAAACCTCTACATATCACTCGCTGAATGCGGTTGGGGGGAGGTTCTGGGCGCTGGTGCTCGAGGGCAGCGATTTTCAGCAGGCGCTTGCGGTGATGCGTGGCGAGTATGCGGTTGATGCCGGCCAGCTTGAGGCTGATCTGCGCGAGTTGTGCGCCGAGCTGCAGGGCTTGAGCCTGCTAGAGCCCGCCGCGTAGAGCGCGTTTCTTTCTTAGAAATGTAAAATCATCCTGCATCTGTTGTGGCCTTGCAGTAAACCGTTTGATATCGAGAGGGAAGCGATGAATTCCAGGCAGGTCTCCCTGCCGGTGTTGGTGGCCGGCGCGTTCTTTTTGAGCAGCACGCTGTTCGCTCAGGTTCAGATTACGCAGCAGGACGGCGGCGTCACGGTGAAGACCGCGAGCGACACGCTGCGGCTGACGGTGTGCGGGCCGAGATCGGTTCATGTGGTCGCGAGCCCCGACGGCAGTGCGGCGGACGCTACTCCAAAACAGCCGTGGCTCATCAAAAGCTGCACGCCGGCGAAGTTCACGCTGACGATGCCGCCCGCGGAGACGAAGCCGCAGTCCGCGAACGAAAAGCTGTGGAACCCAGCTGTAGCGACCGTCGATACGGGAGCGATCAAGGTACGGATTTCGCTTGGCTCGGGGAGTCTGGAATTCGTGGACGAGCGGGGGCATCGCCTGTTGCAGGAATTTCAGGACGCGCCTCGCCGCTATACCAAAACCACGGTGAACGGGGAGCAGCTCTACAGCGTGAAGGAGCAGTTTTACCCCGAGGTGCGCGAGGGCCTTTACGGGCTGGGGCAGCACCAGAACGGTGTGTTCAACTATCGCGGGACGGTACTGGAGCTGGGGCAGGCCAATACCGATGTGACGATTCCTCTGATGCTTTCGACCAACGGCTACGGCATTTTCTGGAACACGGCCGCGCTTTCATATTTTGATAACCGCTTTCCGTCGGAGATGCGCTTTACTGCGAACGCCGCCCACGCGATTGACTATTACTTTTTTTACGCGCCGAGCTTTGACCGGATCATCCATGAGTATCGCGACATGACCGGCCATGCGCCGATGTATGGCGAATGGGCCTACGGATTCTGGCAGTCGAAGGACCGCTACAAGAGCTCCGCTGAGTTGCTGAACATTGCCGCCGAGTATCGCAGCGCGCACGTTCCGCTCGATAACATTGTGCAGGACTGGTACTGGTGGGTGCATCAGGGCGACCCGGAGTTTCGCGCGGACGCTTATCCCGACGTGCCGGGCACGCTGAAAAAGCTGCATGACGAACATGTGCACGCGATGATTTCCGTGTGGGCGACGTTCGATCCGCTGTCGAAGAATTTCCAGCGGATGAAGTCGCTTGGCTACATGGTTCCTGGAACGACGACCTACGACGCCACCAATCCCAAGGCCGGAGATTTCTACTGGAACCATCTGGTGGGCAAGCTGTTTGCGCAGGGCTGGGACGGGTTCTGGCTGGACAGCTCGGAACCGGAAGTTGCGTACAAGCACGGCGGCGAAAGCGACGTTGAGCTTTACCATAAGCAGCTTTCGATCGGCAACGGAGCGCTTTACACCAACGTTTTTCCGCTTATGCATACGGGGAACATCTACACGCACTGGCGGGCGACGACGGACAAGAAGCGCGTGTTTATCCTCACGCGCTCCGGCTTTGCCGGCGACCAGCGCTATGGCGCGACGACCTGGTCGGGCGATGTTTACAGCACCTGGCAGGCCTTCAACCGGCAGGTTCCGGCGGGACTGAACTTCGCGCTTTCCGGAATGCCCTACTGGACGACCGACATCGCCGGATACGGGCCGCCCTATGCGCGCAACACACACGACCCGGCTTACCAGAAGCTGTACACGCGCTGGTATGAGTTCGGGGTTTTCTGCCCGATCTTCCGCACGCACGGCCACCGCGCGAATGACGAGAACGAAGTCTTCAGCTACGGCCCGGTCACGCCCATTCTGGTGAGCTACGACAAGCTGCGTTATCGGCTGATGCCCTATATCTATTCGCTGGCGTGGCAGGTAACGCACGATGATTCGACGATCATGCGCCCGCTGGTGATGGACTGGCGCACCGACCCGAAGGTTTGGAATATCGGCAATGAGTATATGTTCGGTCCGGCGATTTTAGTCAGTCCAGTTACGCAGCAGGGAGCGACGGAGCGAAGTGTTTATCTGCCGCCGGCCGCCGGCTGGTACGACTTCTGGACGGGCAAAACGCTCAAGGGAGACCAGCGCATGCAGGCTGCCGCGCCCCTCGATCGGATTCCGCTGTATGTGCGGGCGGGTTCGATTGTGCCGATGGGGCCGGAGATTGAATGGGCGCGCCAGAAGCCCGATGGGCCGATTGACCTGCGCGTTTATCGCGGCGCCGACGGGCACTTTGTCCTCTACGAAGACCAGGGTGATACCTACAACTACGAGAAGGGAGAGCGCACCACCATTCCCATTGACTGGAACGACGCCGGGCAGACGCTGACCATCGGCGCGCGCTCAGGCAGCTACGCCGGAATGCCGCAGCAGCGCACGTTCAACATCGTTTTTGTAGGGGAGAATCACGGAGCCGGCGGCGCAGTCGTCTCCGCGCCCGACCGCACCGTTACTTACACCGGCGCTTCCGTGACCGTTCACGCTCAATAGCGTGAGGGAATAAGCAAACTATGATTCGTAGCTGGCTGTTGTGCCTGTTGTCGCTGCTTGTGGCCGCAAATCTCTACGCTCTTGATGCCTCTGTCAAGGTGCTTCAGGAGCCGGGGTTTCCTACTGCTGATACGTCTTCGCTGTCCCCGGCGCAGGTTTCTACTTTGTTGGCAGGGGCTACTTTCGTCTCCGCTGAGAAGCTGGACGCGGCACTGAGCGATCCCCGCACTTCGCTGCTGGTGCTTCCCTACGGGTCCGCTTTTCCGGAAGCCGACTGGAGCGGCATCAAGGCGTATCTTGATCGCGGCGGCAATCTCCTGGTCATCGGCGGACGGCCATTTACCCGCGCGGCGTTCAAGGAAAACGGCGCTTGGAAGCTGCGCGAATACAGCGTGCGGTTTATCCGCGAGCTGAGGGTGGATCAGTTTCAGCAGACATCAGGCTCCGCCGGCTATGCTTATCTCCCCAATCCCGCTATGGTCACGCAGTTGCCTGCCTTTCCGTGGCAGCGCGCCTTTAGCCCCATTCTTCACTTGAGCAGCAGCCGCGTCAGCGACCGATTGGGTTCGGCTGGCCGCATCGACGCGCGCATTGACGCTCTGGCCTGGGGCGCGCGCGACGGTCATCGACTCTCTGCGCCAGTGGTGCAGATCGACCATCTGAGGGAAAGTTTTGCCGGAGGCCGCTGGATATGGATGGACGCCGATTTGCCCGCGTCCTTCGGCAATTCGTCCGTTGCAAAAGCGATTGTTGATTCGCTGGTGGCCGCGGCGGAGCGGGGGGCACAGGATTTCGAGGTGAATCCTGTCTATCCGCTTTACCTGCCCGGTGAACCGATTCAGCTCAACGCGCAGTGGATTGGCCGCACTGGTGCTGCGCGCCCTCTGAGCGTGCGCTTGACCGTGACTTCGGAAGACACGCAGGCCGCGCCCTTCACCCGCACATTCAGTCTCAGCGGCAGAGCAACGATCATCATCCCTGCGCCCGCGGGCAAGGGGCTCTACCGCATCGACGCAGAATTGCTGGACGGCGCCAGCGTCATCGCGCGCTATCGCTCCGGCTTCTGGATGCGCGACCTGGCTTATCTGGATTCCGGCCCAGAGCTCAGCGTGAATCACAACTACTTCGAGGTCAACGGCAAGCCGCTCGCGGTCATTGGAACCACCTACATGTCCAGCCGCGTGCAGCGTCTTTTTTTCGCGCACCCGAATGTGTACGTATGGAACCAGGACCTGGGGCAGATCCAAGCCGCCGGCCTCAACATGATTCGCTCCGGCTGGTGGAGCGGATGGGACAAGTTGTGCGATGAGAACGGCGTTCCGAACGAGCACACGCTACGCACGCTGGAGGCGTTTCTGATGACCGCGCGCCGTCATCGCCTGCCGGTGCAGTTCAATGTCTTCGCCTTTCTTCCTGACGTACTGGGCGGAGAAAACGCGTATCTCGATCCGGTCGCTGTTCGCCGCGAAGAGAACCTGTACACCGGGCTTGCCCGTCGCTTTGGGAAGGTTCCCTATCTGGCGTGGGACCTGATCAACGAACCCAGTTTTGGTCATCACCTGTGGACCGCACGTCCCAACGGCGATCCGATCGAAGCCGCACAATGGAACGCGTGGCTGAAGACGCGGTATGCGTCGCGCGCCGCGCTTGAGAATGCGTGGAATCTGCCTACAACGCCGTACGACACGCCGTGGCCAGTGCCGACCGCCGCGGACTGGTCGGCGAACAGTGGGGCCGGCAGTCTCCGGCTCTACGATTTCTACCTCTTCTCGCAGCAGAAGTTTGCGGCATGGGTGGCGCAGATTCGGCAGGCCATTCACTCGACCGGATCGCAGCAGCTCATCACGGTTGGGCAGGACGAGGGTGGCAACACCGGACGTCTGCTGCCTACCTACTTCTCCGGCTCCGTCGATTTCACCACCAACCACTCCTGGTTCCAGGTCGACGGACTGCTGTGGAACTCCATGGTGGCCAAGCAGCACGGCAAACCCATGCTGATTCAGGAAACCGGTGTGGGAGCGGGAACCAATCCTGACCAGATCGCGCGGCAAAGCCTTGAGGACCAGGCTGGGCTGCTGGAGCGCAAACTGGCGCTCTCGTTTGCCGAGGGCGACGGAGCGATCGAATGGCTTTGGAACACCAACGCCGACATGCTCGAAGACGGAGAAGTGTCGCTCGGCGGAATTCGCGCCGATGGAACCGAAAAGCCTGAGATCGGCGTGATGCGCGGGTTTGCGGCTTTCGCAAAGGCCGCATCGCCGAGCTTTGTCGATCCCGTACAGCCGGAGGTCGCCATTGTGACGTCAGAAGCGGCACAGTTCTCGACCTCGTGGGCGACGCAGATGAACGCCCAGCGGAAAGCCGTGCGCGCGCTCACGTACGGAAGCCGCGTCACGGGTTACCTGGTCGGAGAGAGCCGCATTGCCGGGATGGGGAACCCGCGGCTTGCGATTCTGCCGTCGCCGCAAGCGCTCGGCGACGCAGGCTGGCAGGCGCTGCTTGCCTACGTCAAAAACGGAGGAACCCTGCTGGTTACCGGCGCCGTCCAGCGCGACGACCATTGGCACGGAGTCGATCGGCTTGCGACGGTCGGTCTGCGCGGTTCCGTCGAGCCGCTGACCTTCCGTACGGCGACTCTGACCGCCGGCGACGAATCGATTCCCATGTCCTTCGATCAGTCCGCGCGGAGCGCGCTTGAGTCAGTCCGCTTCGCCGACGGCTCGACGCTGGAATCGAAGGCATACGGGCGCGGTCACATCTTCTGGGCCGCCTACCCGGTCGAGCTGTCGAACAATCCGGACGCAGCAGCGCGCCTCTATTCTTATGTGCTGCGGCAGGTGGGCATCACGCCCGCGTTTGACGACCTGTCCTCGCTGCCGCCGGGGGTGCTCGTCTATCCGACCGTGCTGCGCGACGCGGTGCTCTACATCTTCGCGTCAGGAGACGCCGCCGACACGCCCATCAACCTGCGCGATAAAACAACCGGCGCGCGCATTCATTTCAAGCTCCGCTCGCGTCATGCCGCTGTTGTTTTGCTCAACAGAAAAGATGGGTCCGTCGTCGCCAGCTACGGCTTTCACGAGTAACGCGCGAGACAGGCAGGAACGACCAGTGCGCGGCGGCTACCTACTTCGTATGTGAATAGCGATGCTGGTGCCATTTCCAGGCGCTTTCGAGAATCCGGTCCAGTTCGGTGTATTCGGGTGTCCAGCCGAGCTCGCGCTCGATTTTTTCGGAGCTGGCGATCAACACGGCCGGGTCGCCTGCCCGGCGCGGCTCCTCGATGACGGGAATCGGATGGCCAGTGACGCGCCGCGCCGACTCGATTACCTCGCGCACGGTGAACCCGACGCCGTTGCCGAGGTTGTAGATCAGCCGGTGGTGCTGGTTCAGAGCCTCGAACGCGAGCAGGTGCGCCCGCGCCAGGTCCTGCACGTGAATGTAGTCGCGGACGCAGGTTCCGTCGTGAGTTGGATAATCCTGTCCGAAGATTTTTATGCTTGCGCGCCGTCCCAGCGCCACGTCCAAGATCAGAGGAATCAGATGGGATTCCGGCTCGTGCGCCTCGCCGCGTCCTTCAATTGCGCCGGCGACGTTGAAGTAGCGCAGGCTCGCGTAGCGAAAGCCGTGGATGCGGTTCAACCACTCGAGCATCCGCTCGACCAGCAGCTTCGATTCGCCGTAGGCGTTGGTTGGCCTGAGGGCGGCATCTTCGCGAATGGGCGTCGATTCCGGCTCACCGTAGACGGCGGCGGTCGAAGAAAACACGAGCCGCTTGACGCCGGTGGCGAGCATTGCTTCCAGTAGGCTAAGCGTCGAGGCGGTGTTGTTGCGGAAATAAATTTCCGGCTTTTTCATGCTTTCGCCGGCTTCAATCAGAGCGGCGAAGTGCATGACGCCGTCTATTCCGGTATGCAGAAGCTTTTCGAGCAGGGCGCGATCGGCCAGCTCGCCTTCAATGAACTCGGCCCGCGCTGGAACCATGGACCGATGCCCATGACATAAATTGTCGTAAATGATGACCTGATGGCCCTTGTCGAGCAGCAACTGGGCGACCGTTCCACCTATATACCCGGCGCCGCCGGTAACGAGGATTCGCAATCGTTTCTCCTTTCCATATTCTGCCACCCGCCGGGAGCGTTTTGGGGCAAACCAGAAATTTCAGAGTAAATGCCCGGAGGGTGAGTTGCCCTGGCGGGGTGTCGCGGAAGTGGAATAAATTACCCGCATCCATGGTGGAGGAAAGTAAAGCTTACCGCTTCACCGCCAGCAGCAAAAAAGCGATATAATCATGCTACTTCTTGTCTCCTTGAAAGTTCTGTCCCCAGATTTACACCGGAACGCAGGAGCCCGTTCCAGACGGAAGTTCGAATTGGATTCACCATCAAAACGACACGTGATGGTTTATCTGCATGATTCCTTTGAGGGTGGCTTGACTCGAATTGGCCCCTCATTTCTATTGCACGGGGTCATTGAAGCGCGCTAACATCATGCACCACTCATTGGAAGCCGAAATGCTACTAATATCTCCAAGTCACTGGGGTATTTGGAAGATTTCCGGGGAGCCGGACTGTTGAACGTAAAGAAGAGCTATGCCGAATTCTGATCCACTGAATCATGCGAATCTTGGGCTTCTGCCTGACGAGAGGGGTCGCTACGGCTCCTTTGGAGTCAGTCTTGCTGTCAATGCGGCCGTTCTTGGCCTTGCGATTTTGTTCAGCATTGCCGGTGTGCATGAGGTTAAAAAACAGCAGATCAGCTCGATTCTGATTTTCCCGACCACTCAGCCGAAACCGATCCCGCCCCCGGTGCCGCGGATACATGTCTACGCACCGCCGCCCAAGGTTCTGCTTGAGCCTCCCAAGATTCAACTGCCCAAGCCCAAGCCGGTCGTTGAGCCACCCAAAATGGAGGAAGTCAAAATGTGGGAGGAGGCTCCCAGGCTTGCGCCGGCTCCGCCGCTGCGCGTCACCCCTCCGCCTCAACCTAAGGTGGGCCTGTTTTCGAGCGTCCACCCCACTTTGGTCGCCAATAATAGAGTGCGTCCTTCCACGAAGACCGGAGGCTTTGGCGATCCTAACGGCATTCGTCCCAATCCAAATGCCAATCGTCCGGCCACCATCGCGGCTGTAGGTTCGTTTCAAGCCTCTCCCGGCATTGGTGATCCGGGCGCGGGCGCAGCGCGCCGCGGCTCGGTGCATGGTGTGGACTTCGGCTCCGGCGTAGTGAACGGGGTTGCCGGAGGTCGCGACACGCGCGGGACTGTTGCCTCAGCGGGATTCTCGAAGGGCGTTGTGGGCGGAACCGGAAAGCCCGGCGGGACCGGCCGCGCGGTCGAGAAAAGCGGATTTGGCGGCACGGGATTTGGAAATGCAGTACCCGCACGCAGGCAGCAGGAGATGGCCCAAACCACGCCTCTCGTCCTGCTCTCGAAGCCCCGTCCGGGCTATACCGAGGAGGCGCGGAAGATGAAGATCCAGGGCGACGTGACGCTGCAGGTGAGGTTTACCGCGTCCGGACAGGTTGAGGTTCTGCGCGTGGTCAGCGGCCTGGGATACGGCCTCGATCGGCTGGCGCAAAGCGCGGCCCGCCGCATCCATTTCAAACCGGCCACCCGCGACGGCCATCCGGTGGACGAAGTAACGGTGATTCACGTTACTTTCCAATTAGCGTAAAGTCTTTGCATCACCCTTTGAGCGTTTTTGTAAATTTTGTTGTCAGCAGTTGAGGAGCCTGGAGAATGTCTTTCCGCAAGATTTGGACCGTTGGTCTGGCCATGGTCCTGGCCGCAAGTGTGGCTCATGCCAAAAAGCATCAACAATATGCGCCCGTGGTGCCGCTCACGCCGCAGCAAGCGCAGCTCGTGCAGAGAGCCATTACTCGCGAACACGCCACGGTCGCACTGATTCGCAAGAGCACGCCGGTGGTGCAGACATACATCCAGAACATGCGCCCTGACCCTAAGCTCTACGCCGTGCCGGTCAGCGACGACTACAGCATTGCGCGCGTGGACTTTAACAAGGCCTTCACGGCGGAAAGTTACAACGAGCGCGCCAGCCATCACGGTTTTTTCGGCGGGACCAAAAGATACCTGAGCAGCCTGACGCAGGTCTTCAATATCCGCTATTCGCAAACCGGCTTTATGGACATGATGTTCATGGATCCGGTCAGCTTTGATCGCCAGCACTATGACTTCACCTACGTGCGCCGCGAGTTTCTGGGGTCCATCCGCACCTGGGTCTTCGATGTCCGGCCAAAGGCCGGCATCAACGGCGCGGGCCGCTTCTTCGGACGCATCTGGATTGAGGACCAGGGCGGCAATATCGTGCGCTTCAACGGCACGTTTACCGAAGGAAAACACCATATGGAAGGCGATCAGATCCACTACTTCCACTTTGATAGCTGGCGCACCAATGTGCAGCCGGGCGAGTGGCTACCCACCGCCATTTATGTCGAGGAGACGCACCACAGCGCCGATCGCAAGGCCACCGGGATGCGCGCTCAGACCTATCTATGGGGCTACTCGCTGAAGCTGCCGCAGCAGGAAACCTCCAACGAGTCGATCCAGGTCGAAAACGCTCAGGACCAGAGTGGGCAGGCGCAGGACGTGAGCCCGCTGGAAGCGCAGCGCGACTGGGTTACGCAGGCAGAAGACAACGTGCTTGACCGACTGACCCAAGCTGGGCTGCTGGCTCCGCCGAGCGATTTTGACAAGGTGCTCGAAACTGTCACCAACAACATCATCATCGGCAGCAAGCTGAACCTTCCGAGCGACATCCACTGCCGCGTTCTGCTGACCGCGCCGCTCGAATCGCTGGCTGTTGGCAATACCATTCTGATCAGCAAGGGACTTGTCGACACGCTGCCCACGGAAGCCGACCTGGCCGCTGTTCTCAGCTTCCAGTTGGCCCACATCGTGCTCGGCCACCACATTGACACGCGCTACGCCTTCAACGACCGGCTGCTGTTCCCGGATGAGGCGACCTTCCAGCGCATCGACATGAGCCACACGACCTTTGATGACGAAGCCGCCGCCAAGAAAGCTGTGGAACTGTTTAACTCCTCCATCTATGCTGGAAAGTCGGGCGAGGTTGGTCTCTACTTCGAGCAGTTGGCCGCACGCCAGAAGGCGCTTGCCGCGCTGCTCACGCCGCGTCTGGGCGATTCGCTGCTTCGAGCCGACGGAACTCCGTGGCTCTCCGGCCTTATGCATGGTGCGCCCCGGCTCAACCCGGAAAACCTCTCTCAGATCGCTGCGTTGCCGCTCAACAGCCATCTGCGCATCGATCCATGGGACGACAAGGTCTATCAGCTCAACCTGAGGGCGCCGCTGATTCTCAACCCAGGCGACAAAATGCCATTCGAGATCACACCGGTCTTCTTCCGGCTGGAGCCTTATCAGCCGCCCGCGCAGCCGGTTCCTACGAGCGCGCCGGCTTCTGGCGCCGCCGTACCAAGTGGAAATGCTTCCGGCATTGTCGAGGGTCAGGCTCCGACCGAGGGCACGTCGGGTCCGCCAGCGAACCAACCTCAGGCTAACCCTCCGGCACAGGCCAATCCACAGGCTCAGACGCCACCTCCGCCGCCTGAGACGGGGAATCAGCCTACCGAGGGCACTTCGAATCCGCCTCCGGTGCAGCCGCAGCTCTAAGATATCGCCTTCGGGGGCTGGGGTCCGAACGGCCGCCAGACCCGCCTGGCGAGGGGTTTTCCGGCGTCGAAAGGCGCTGGTTTGTGAATCTGGTTCACCTGAAAGGAATTTGGTTCTTTGAGGGCAGGGAGAACGTATCTTAAACCGACGGAGAAAGTGAAAACCGTGATCAACGCGATCCAAAAGATTTTTGTCGTCAGTCTCCTGTTCACCGCCACTGCTGTGTACGCTCAGGTGGCCCGTTCCGTCAACGGAGGCGGAGGGGCGTTCTGGGCCGGCGGCGAAGTTTCCGGGTTCAATCCTGATTACGGGGCGCCGCGGGTCATTGGCCCCGGCGCCATCTTTGATCTCAACGTCACGCCCAAAGTGGGACTGATCGGCGAAGCCCGTTGGATGCACTGGCACGGCGCGGGCGGCGAGACCCAGTCGGATTACCTGATTGGCGGCAAGTACCGCATTTATCGCTACCGTCGCTTCGATTTTGACGCGAAGATGCTGATCGGCGGCGTCTGGATCAAATTTCCAATCGGTATCGGATCAGGTAGCTATTTCGCCTATGCTCCAGGCGGATTCGTCGATTACCATCTCTCCCACAACTTCCGGATTCGCGGCGGTTACGAATATCAGGTTTTGCCTTCCGCGCCCAACATTCCCGGACAGCCCAGCAATGGGCTAACGCCGCACGGGTTTAGTGCAGGTGTCGAGTACCGAGTGTTTCACTAGAGTCGTCGGGCAAGCTTTTCGCAACAAAGTGCCGGACCCTTCAACGGTCCGGCGTCTTTGTTGCGTCGGCATGCTCCGGACGCGATCAGATAGAAAAGCGTCGAGTGTGAAGTCGATGGTTCCTCCCGCGTGGCGAGTGTCGTACGCGAAAACGCCTGCACAGATATATTGGAAAGCATAGAATTTTATCGGTTCGGGGCGGGAAGGCGAACAAGCTTCAGCAGGCAAACGGTTTTAGAGGTTCTATAAGCCTCCAGTTACTGGAATGGCAACGGCCAAAATTCTATGAAAAAAAGTGTTGACCGCCAGCGGAGAGAAGGTTACTTTGAAGGAGCCGGGAAGGTTTGCTGAAGGCCGGATTCGTAAAACTCAGGTTCCCTTCGGTTTCCGCCCCTGCAACAGTCGGGCCCTTAATCCCCAGCCAGTCATTTCGCCTGCACCTCCGCGCGAGTCGCAGAGAACAGAGTTGTTGCGGGAACAAAAGTAAAGGTTAGAAGGTTTTCGGTATTATTCGGCACTAAAGGTAATTCCCATCGTAAAGAAAATTGATCGTGAGAGGCGCTTCGTGCGTCTAATGTGTAACCAGTAAATGGCTGCTTCAACGCCGCCCTGAAACTCCGATTTCAGGCTGGTCGATGACAAGCGGTCAGAAGAAGTCAGGAGAGAGAAAGAAAATGCGTTCAGATTTGATCTTTGGGGCGCTTGCCCATGTAAAGAACCGGTATCAGCTTTGCCAGCTGGCCTCAAAGGCCACCCGCAAACTGCACAAACCCAACACCCGGCTGCAGGATACGACCAACGAAGTTCTGGTCCGTTTCCGCGAGAGCAATCCGGCCGCTCCCGCTGGTTCGTCTTCCCACTCCGCTCCCGCTCAGAACCGCCGCGCCGCGTAAGCGCGGCGCCGTTCCCAGCAGTTCCTGGCCGAACCAACCCATCTTCTGATACAACACCATCAACACTCTCCCCTTGGCTTTTCCCTTCCGAAATACCCCCATCCAGATCCAATCGCAGGTAAAGAATGACAATCTCTGAACTGAAAGAAAAGAACATTACCGAGCTGAGCCGCATTGCGCGCTCGCTTGAAATCGCCGGCGCCAGCGGAATGCGCAAGCAGGACCTCATCTTCCGCATCCTCCAGGCGCAGAGCGAGAAGGAGGGCCACATCTTCGCCGAAGGCGTGCTGGAGATTCTGCCCGACGGCTACGGCTTCCTGCGCTCGCCTGATTACAACTACCTTCCGGGCCCGGACGACATCTACGTCTCGCCATCGCAAATCCGCAAGTTCGATCTGAAGACCGGCGACACGATCAGTGGTAATGTGCGGTCGCCGCACGAGGGCGAGAAATACTTCGCGCTGGTCAAGATCGAGGCCATCAACTTCGAGTCTCCTGAAGAGACGCGGAACAAGATCCTGTTCGACAACTTGACGCCGCTCTATCCCGAGGAGCGCATCAAGATGGAGACGGTGCGGGAGAACATCAGTGGGCGCGTCAAGGACCTGCTGACTCCGGTGGGTAAGGGCCAGCGCGGGCTCATCGTTGCCCCGCCGCGTACCGGCAAAACCGTGCTGCTGCAATCGATTGCCAACTCTATCACGACCAACCATCCGGAGATCGTGCTGATCGTGCTGCTGATTGACGAGCGCCCGGAAGAAGTCACGGACATGCAGCGTTCGGTGAAGGGCGAAGTCATCAGCTCGACGTTCGACGAGCCGGCGGCGCGCCACGTTCAGGTGGCGGAAATGGTGATCGAGAAGGCGAAGCGGCTGGTGGAGCACAAGCGCGATGTGGTGATCCTGCTGGACTCGATCACGCGCCTGGCGCGCGCCTACAACACCATCGTTCCGCCTTCGGGCAAGGTGCTTTCCGGCGGCGTTGACTCGAACGCCCTGCAGCGGCCGAAGCGCTTTTTTGGAGCGGCCCGGAATATCGAGGAAGGCGGCTCGCTCACCATCATCGCCACGGCGCTGGTCGATACCGGCTCGCGCATGGATGAAGTGATCTTTGAGGAGTTCAAGGGCACGGGCAACATGGAAATCATCCTCGACCGCAAGCTGGTCGACAAGCGCGTCTTCCCGGCCATCGATATTCAGCGCTCGGGCACGCGCAAGGAAGAGCTGCTGATTCCGAAGGAAGACCTGCAGCGCATCTGGGTACTGCGCAAGGTGCTGAACCCGCTCTCGCCGGTGGAGGCGATGGAGCTGCTGGTCGATAAGCTGGGCAAGACCCGCAACAACGCGGAGTTCCTGCTGAACATGAGTTCCATCTAGGATCGGTCAACCTAGGGTCGGTCAACCTACGGTCGGTCAACCTAGGGTCTGCTAAGGGGGCCCTGGTGACGGGCGAACAAAAAGGGAAAGCGTTCGCGAGTGCGGACGCTTTTTTTGCGTCTGGCCGGGGAGTGGGGAGTGGCGGGATTTTTTCTGCGGGATTTTGTGGGGGGGTGGCAGGTGTTTGATTCTGCGTGGTTTACGAAACGGGTTTTTGGCTATCTGATTGATCCGCCGAGACCTATGATCATCTGATTGAGTTCATTGAAGCTGTACTGGGACAGGTCCTCAGGTATTTGATCTGGCGTGAGTTGCGGGCGGATGTTTGATTCCGGTGGATTTAGCTCGGAATTGTGGGCTGGATCGTTCAGAGCCTGTAGCCGGTTGATGACGATGGTGAGGGTAAGGCGGGCTTCCGGATAGGCTCGGACGATGCTGGTGACGCGGTCGAGTTTGAGCTGGAGGGTCTGGAGGAGCTGGGGAATGTCCATGGCGTCGAGCTGGGCGCTCAGGCGGGACATGGCGTCGTCGTGCTGGCGCTCACGCTCAGCGAGGCGGTAGTTCCGGATGTGGTTCCGGCAGTAGCGCTCGTTGCGGAGGGCGACTCCGCGACAGAGCTTGCCGGTGGGCATGAGGTGGCTGCACAGGGGGGCGGGTTTGGATTGGGCGATGGGTGTTCTCCTCTTGGGCGTAAATGAAAAGGACCGCCGGTTGGTGGTCCTTCTTTATTTCTATCTACTTCTATTTTACTAAATCGTGGAAATTCACATGCATGGCGGCGAGAACTCTATTGCGTGTGGAATGAAGGGCCTGCGGGTGTGTTCGGTACTAAAGTGCTTGACGGGTTTTGGGGGGCGGCGCAAAGGGTGGCGCGGGATTCGCGACGTAGTTGGCACGAAGTCCTGCCAGCGATCCGAATCAACGTTTCGATGAAATCTAGCATTTTCGATCGTGACATAACCCAACGCTTGGGTTATGCTGTCAGTATGGGCTCAAAAACGTTCGAGTGTGTGCACTTTAGTGTCTACTCGAATGATCACTCTCCGCGCCACGTTCACGCTCTGCTTGGAGAGACCAGGGTGATCATTGACTTGCTACAGAGTGGAAATGTGCAGCTCGCCGATCGAGAACGGCCCTTTACGCCCCTTAATGCCAAACGATCCGATTTGAAGAAGGCACTCCAACTCGCGGCAAAATACTTTGATGAGCTTGTTGAGCTCTGGGAGAACACTCATGGTAAAGCATAAGATTCTGACAACCGATCAAGACATAGAGAACGCTGCAGTGAAGTCTGCGGCTAGTCCCCGCGAGCCTCGGGTAACGGCTGTCCACCTTGCGACGACAGACGATGAAACGCTACTCGTCCTGACTATGGACGATGAAAGTCGACATTACATACCCAAGGCGAAGCTTGAGCGACTGGAAAACACAGCGGATCAAGTCATTTCGAACGTCGAAATCAGTGACGATGGGCTCGGCCTCCGATGGCGCGAACTGGACCTTGACCTATATGTGCCTGCTCTACTTCATGGAGTCTATGGGACTGAAAAATGGATGGCCTCTCTCGGACAGCGTGGTGGGCGAGTTAGGAGCGAGGCGAAGAGCAGAGCCGCTCGTGAAAATGGCCGAAAGGGTGGTCGACCTCGCAGAGCGAAGACAAATGAGGCGCCGAGACATCTTGAACCGATCGCAGAAGAGCCGGGCTCCTTAACATGTAAAGGTGGAATTGTCTGCCGAAGCCGACGGCGGAGGCAATATGGGGCCATTCCACACAGCAAGGCGAAGTTTGCGATTCTTTTCGGATTTCATGTAAACACCCATGCGCGTGCTTTGCCGAGGATTGCGTAATGTCATATTTTGCGACGTTTTACTCCTACAAGGGCGGCGTCGGTCGCACGTTAGCTCTAGCGAATGTCGCTTGGTTGCTGGCCAATCATCCGACCGAGCCAGCGCGCGTTTTGGCGATAGACTTCGACCTCGGTGCACCTGGACTCTTCCAAGTATTTGGAATGAGCAAGGCGAGTAGCGCCGATGGAATCGTTGATTATGTCACAGATTACCTTCGAAAGGCGGCGATTCCAGAGGTCGGACGCTATATTCACAAGACGGCGTACAAAAACATCGATATCATTCCTGCTGGACGGATGGATTCGCGCTATCAAAGACGCCTTGAAGCAATCGATTGGAAGGCCTTGTATGATGGCGCCTTTGGTTACGAACTACTTGAAAAATTAAAGTCTGATATATCCTCAATTTCGCCCGAATATGACTACGTTCTCATAGATTCATTAACTGGATATACCGATGTAGGCGGGGTCTGCGTGAACCAACTGCCAGACCTGTTGATACTTTTGTTTCGAATGAACCAGCAAAATCTCGATGGTATTGAAAGGGTGTATAGCAAGGGGATTTCAGTCAAGGATGATGGCGCGAGAAAGTCTGTGATACCGGTAGTAACCCCATCCTGGCCGTTTATAGATGAAGCCGCAGCGGTGTGGATAAAGAAGGCACAGAGCATTTTTCCCAATAGTCAATTACTTGAGATCTCATTCGACAGCAGTCTCAGTTTTGGCGAACGAATTATAACTAAGGAAGCTAGCAGGCTTCTCTTGGCATCCAAAATTCTCCAGGATTACCAAAACCTCGCTGCGCAGGTCCGACAAAAGAATCCTCTTGATCCTTTGACGATTTGGAACAGCATCAAGAGAAGTCCTTCTCGAGTGCTTGCAGATCCAGTTGAACTTTACCTGACACTTCTTAAACGCAGACCTTACGTTTTGGAGTATTGGCGAGGCTACCGGATGTTGGAATTCCAGACTGATAGATCATCTCAATCATGGTCGAAACTTAGGGCATTTATCGATCAGGAATCCGAAAATGATAACAAGTACGCGCTGTTCACTCGTGCGCTGATGCGCAACGAAAAAGCATCTTCTCAAGGTAAGGCAATTGATGATCTTGACAAGGCTTTGCAAATCGACCCTTCGTTCTCTGATGCGCTCAGAGAGAGGGCGCACATTTTATACGGTCAGGGGAAATATGAAGAAGCTGTACGCGACTTTTCCAAAGGCTTGGAAATGTCACAGAAAACAAGCGATCCTCATTCCTGGATGGTCGAAGCAGAACTGGCGAACGTCTATCTGAAGTTGTTCGATGCTAAAGCCGCGCTTCGCACCATCGAATCAGCAATCGGAAAGGAGGCCTTGGATCCCGATTTGTACTGGATCAGAGCGAGAGCTCTGTATCTTGAAGGGGATTATCTAGCAGCGCTGACTGATGCGCGACGGTCTGCCAAGTTTAATCAGTTGGGAGGCGCAGCGTCATTTCTATCCATCCAGATTCTGGCAGGACTAGGGCGTATGGATGAGGCCGCCAAGGAGTTGGAGATACTCTCTGGCAAACGGCCAGGGAAATCCGATGTTAACTTAGCCGAGGCGTATCTCGCCGTCGACCCCAAGAAAACGATCGCTCTTTTGGAGAGCCATTCAATCCGAGCCGAGTCAGCCATTCGAATGCTTTTAATTCGCCTTGCCCATATCTTTTTGGGGCAACACTCGGGGAGCGTTGTTCAAGGTTCCAAGAAGCTCGGACACATTGATTCCAGGAAATGGAGTTTCTGGGAAATTGCCGCTCTACTACGAGCCAAGGAGCGAGCTGGTCAGTTGAGTCCGGAAGCGATTGGGCTGGCATACGACGCTATTCAGTCAGCGGCGGGTCCAACCGAATTTTCGTTTATCCAACGTTCACGTTTGGACCTGACGGAACATCTTGGGTGACTCCCTTGTCCCAGTTCTTTCGTTACGCATCGTCGAGGAGGCGATCAAGCGAACCACGGGTCCTTCGCTCGTGCTTCGCCCTGACATCGAGGGTTTGATTTAGGATGGAGGAAGTAGGGGATTTGTCCGGGTTGGCTGGATTGTTGGGCTGGCTGCTGGCTTTTCTCTGAATCTTTCTCTTATGTCTACTATCCAAACATCAGGCAGTACGGAGCAGGTTCATCCCGACATTTTGCTCGTAGAGCGGGCGCGGGGTGGTGATGTGTCGGCGTTTGAGAAGCTGGTGCGGCAGTATGATCGCCAGGTTTTCAGGATTGCCAACCACATTACGCAGAACCGCGAAGACGCCGAGGACGTGGTTCAGGACGCGTTTTTCAAGGCGTACCAGAAGCTGGACCAGTTCCAGGGCAACTCGAAGTTCTATACCTGGCTGGTGCGGATTGCCGTGAACGAGTCGCTGATGCGGCTGAGGAAGCGGCGGACGGGCAAGATGGTGTCGATTGACGAGGACGTGCAGACGGAGGAAGGCTCGATGCCGCGGGACCTGGCGGACTGGAGCCCGGATCCTGAGTCGCTGTACGGGCAGTCGGAGATGGCGGAGATTCTGAAAAAGACGGTTCAGGGGCTGCCGCCGGGGTTCCGGACGGTGTTTGCGCTGCGCGACGTGGAAGGGATGTCGACGGAGGAGACGGCGGAGGCGCTGGGGCTGAGTGTTCCGGCGGTGAAGTCGAGGCTGCTGCGGGCGCGGTTGCAATTGCGGGAGCGGCTGGCGAAGTACTTCCGCAGAAACGGCAAGAATGGTGGTGGGAAGTGACGTGCACGGAGTTTCTGGCACAACTGGACGAGCTGATCGATGACGAGGCGATTGCAGCGCTGCGGGCGGATTTGGCGGAACATTTGAAGAATTGCGAGCACTGCGAGATTACGCTGAACACGACCAGGAAAACGATAGAGATTTACCGGAGCCACGAGGTTTATGAGCTTCCGGAAGAGGTTCGGGTGCGGCTGGAGGCGGCGATTATGGCGAAGTGCCGCGGTTGCTGAGTGCTGGCGAGCAGAAGGCTCAGGGATTCATAAAAACGGGATTAGGATTCGGGGTTGCCGGTTGGTCTTCGGCAACCCCTGATGTTTTGCGGGCGACTTTTCTATTGGATTTGCTGATGAAGCGGGAGCGAGCGCGATGAGCCTCCGACGCTGACCGTGCGCGCGCCGCTGGGGGTCAGCCACTTCTGCTCCTTTGTGGACCAGTACTGCATTTGCCGGTCGGCTACGTGGAGGGTTACGGTTTTCGCCTGGCCGGCGGGGATGTTGACGCGATCGAAGGCGGCGAGCGCGCGCACCGGGAACTGTATGCCCGCTGGAGGGTTGCTGGGCGCGCCGAGATACACCTGAGGCACTTCGTCTGAATCCACGCTGCCGGTATTTTTGATGTGCACGGTCACGTCGAGACCGCCGCCAGCGGCTTTCGCCACCTGGAGCCCGGAGTAGTCGAAGGTGGTGTAGCTCAATCCAGAGCCGAAGGCGAACAGCGGGTTGATGTGCTCCTTGTCGAACCAGCGATAGCCGATGTTCACGCCCGCAGTGTACGTGGTTTTGCCGTCGACGCCCTTCGAGCTGCGCTCGGGGTAACGCGGGTCGGTGGCCGGATAGTCGGTGAGCTTTCTGCCCCAGGTGACGGGCAGGCGTCCGGCGGGGCTGACCTTGCCCAGCAAGATGTTGGCTGTCGACCAGCCGCCTTCATCGCCGGGCCACCACATTTCGAGCACCGCTTTGACCTTGTTCAGCCACGGCAAGGCCACGGGCTGGCTGGTGTTGAGCACGACGATGGTGTTGGGATTGACTGCGGCGACGTCTTCGACCAGTTTGTTCTGATCGCCGGGCAGCCCGAAGACCGGCGTGAGCCGCGTCCAGACGAAGACAACCGCGGTCTTCGCGTTCTTCGCCGCTGCAATGGCCGCGGCGTAGTCGCGCTTCCTCTGCTCGGGCGTGTACCAATTGAGTCGCAACTGGACGGGCGACCCTGATGTGTCGGGCGTGATTTTGATCTCGATCGCATGCGGCCCTGCGGTTAGTTGCGCCGCGCGCCGCACGTTGTCCAGACCATCCGGGGTGGGCACCACGTTGTCCTGATTCGCCTGCAGGATGTCTCCATGCACGCCGCCCTGGAAGGCTCCGGTTCGCGCGAGGGGCTTTCCGTCAATCGAAATCGCGGCGTTCGTTCCCAGAGCCTGGAGGTAGATCCAGTAGTCTCCGCCGTGCGGAGGAGTCAGCGTGCCCTTCCAGACGAGCGTTGAGTTCGGAGGAAGCGGGTTGCCATCCTTTTTTGTGAAGTTCAGCTGAGGATCAGTCTGGTCGGCTCCTGCGCCGGTTCGCAGCAGTCCGGGTTTGCCGTCGTGGCTCAGCGCGCTGGCGGGAATTGTGGTTCCGGTCATGTCGTCGGCAACTGCATAGCGGATGTTCGCGTCTCCGGAAATCTTCTTCATCGCGGCCAGCGGCCCTACCTGCCGCCAGGGCAGGCCCACGCTGCGTTCGCCGTTGATCCCGATCGAGTCAACCTGCCCGGCTGTTGGTCCGATCAGAACCACGTCGCTCAGGTCCGTGGAGTTCAACGGCAGCGCATGATCTCTGTTTTTCAACAGCACCGCCGCATCCTCGCCGGTCTTCTCAATGATCTTCGCGTTGGCGTCGATGTCCTGCCGGGTAACGGTGTGCTTCTGCATTCCGTCGAGGTAGCCGAACCTCGCCATCTCGTTGAGCACGTAACCAGCGGCCCGCGTAATCGTTGCTTCCGTGACGGTGCCGTCCTTGAGCGCCTGGCTCATTCCTTCAGGGTTTAGCTTCAGGCCGAAGTCGCCCAGCGAGGTCGGTTTTGGCGCGGGTTCTTCGGGGATATGTCCTCCGAACATTGCCATCAGTCCCGCCAGTGCATGAGGAGATGGCGGCGGCGGAGGAGGCTTCAGATCGAAGAACGAGGGAATCGAAAGCGTAGAGTCGCCCGGCATCTCCATGTCCAGGCCGGCGTTGATGAAGGTGACCGCATGGACTGCGCCCCAGTCGGATGTGACAAACCCTTTGAACCCGAGCTGATCGCGCAGGATGGTGGTCAGCGTGTGCTTGTTTCCGCACGCAAAGGTCCCGTTGACGCGGTTGTACGAGCACATAATCGATGCCACGCCCGCCTTCACCGCCGCGGCGAAAGGCGCAAGGTACACTTCGTGCAGCGTCTGGTCGTCCACGTAAACGTTCATGCTGTTCGAGTCGTAGGCGATGTAGTGCTTCACCATCGCCATGACGTGCTGCGACTGGATGCCTTTGATTTCCTCCGCGCCCATCACGCTCGTCAGGTAGGGGTCCTCGCCAAAGGTGTTGTAGCCGCGCGCGAACTCGAGGTCGCGGTCGATATTGACGAACGGCTGCAGGCTGACGTCGATGCCCAGCGCGCGAGCTTCGCGCCCGATCACCAGCCCGTTTTGCTCCGCGTCGCTCGCGCTGAAGGTGGCCGCTACGGCCATCGTCGCGCTCTCGCCCTGAGAGGGATGCCGCGTGAGCACTCCGGGCGGCCCGTCAGCAAACCGCAGGCCGGGAATTCCGAGTTGAGGATCGCCCGCGAGGTAACCCGCCTGTCCCTGGTAGACCTTCGGATTTTCCTGCGAACCGTGAATGAGATTGAGTTTCTGCTGTAGCGTCATTTCGCTTAAAAGCTTGTCCACGCGCGCATTTCCTGTGACCACGGGAACCGCTTGCGATGCTGCAATTCCCGACGCGAAAAGTAACAGCGCTGTGCAAATTAGAAACGTCCGCTGAACCTTGAAACTCAATGGCCTGCTCCTTTATTCAGAATTCGCCGCATCCATCGCGGCCAGGCGTAGATCGACGCCGATGCACGACCATCCGCCGCGTGCCGATTTTAGGAGACAAGAGGCCGTTCTGTCGAATAACGCCACGATCAGTTCTAGTGTTCCCAAGTGCTCGGGATCACAGTATTCGCATACGAGTGCAGCAGATTTGATTCTGCCCTACTCCAGGTTACGGGGGATGTAGGCGGAATGAGAGTGGGCGGATTGGCTGGGGTTGTGCAGCCATTGCTGGAGGCGGTCTCCATTGACTTCGAGGCGGACGAGGTCGAGCTCGTTGCCGTTGTAATCGGCGATAAGCATGCGCATGGAGGTTCTGTGCGGCTGGACATAAATCACGTCCTGCTGCCCGTCGGCATCGCGCTCGGTGACGAAGGGCTGCCAGCGGTTACCGAGACGGTCACGGACGAGGCGGCTGAGGTCTTCGTTTTTGCCGAGGGTGAGGTGGTCGAACTCGGCAATGTGCATACCCTTCACGCCTCCGCGGGAGCCAGCCCAGGCGCAGAAACTGACGAAGCTCATCATGGGCACGCGCTGGGCATGGACGGCGTAACGCTGTTCGACTGCGGAGACCACATTGTCAAAGTCGTGGCCGGAGGCGCAACCGGTGGCGGGCGCAAGGGCGAGCAGGGCGATGGACAGCAGGGCGGGGATTCTCATTTGTCCTTGCCTCCGGCGACGCTGTTGTTTCGGACCTTTAATTTGGGAATACCGAAGTTCCCGCCTATCGCGGAGAGGTCGTCGAGGCTGATGGGGCCGGAGATGTAGACGAAGTCCAGTTCTTGCGGCTCGGCGGCAAGGATGAACATGCCGACGATCTCATTGCCTTCCATCTTCATGTAGATATCCGAGTCGCTGGAGCCATTTTTTGAGCGGTCCTTGACCATTGGCGTCCAGGCGGGGGTTTCAAACTGGCGACGGATGGACTCAAGGTCGGCATGGGTGTACTGGCCGGGCTTGTTGAATTCGTAGGTGCGGACGTAGACGCCGTTGAGTTTCTCGATCATGCGGCGGGTTGCGTCGTCGTCGCTTTTGTCCATGAAATGGCTGGCGAAGGCGAGCATGCTGCGGTCGAGAGTGACCTCAGTGTAGTTGCTAGCGCGGGCGGCCAACTGCTTTTGCAGTGTGACCGGGAAGGGCGGATTGCTCTGCGCGCGCGCGGCGGCGCAGGGCAGCAGGGCGACGGCGAGAGCGATGGTGAGCCAGTGCTTTTTCATGGTTGAGCTTCCTTTGCAGTGCGTTGAATTTTTTGCTGGAGGATGGCGTCGAGTGTGGAGCCGGTGATGCGCAGCGCGAGCATGACCTGCGCGCGCGCATGTTCTCCGGCAATGCGCTGCTGGCGCCGGCGCTGCCAGAGGCCGGCGGCGATGAGGACAGCGGCGATAAGAACGGCGGCCAGGGCGCTGCGCCAATGCAGGAACAGAGCGGGGCGGGATTTGCTTGCGACACGGGCGAGCACTTTTTCGGCGAAGCCCTCGGGCGCGGATCTTGGGGAGAGGCTTTCGCGCAGGTCGCGTTCCAGATCTCCGAATTGGTTGTGGTGGTCAGCCACGGATGTACTCCTTCAAGGTTCGTTCGGCTTTGTCGCGCAACAGTTGGAGGCCGCGTTGGAGATGGCTTCTTACGGTCGCGAGTGGCATTGCGAGCTCGATGGCGATGTCTTCCGGCTCCATGTCTTCCTGATAGCGGAGAATGATGACGGTGCGCTGGGCGGGTGACAGGGTGAAGAGCAGACGCTCGACGCGGTTCATGAGCGGAGAAGGCAAGAGCGGCTCCGGCATGGGCAGTGTGTTTTCGTCCCATTCCTCCCGGGTTGTGCCGCTGCGCGCGGCTCGCCTGCGCAGAGCGTCAATGGCGCGATGGCAGGTGACACGCCGCAGCCAGGCGACCACGTGCTGCTCGCTTTTGAGCCGCGACAGACTGCGGTGCAGCTCGAGGAAGACGTCTTGCGCGACCTCCTCCGCCGCGCCGCTCTCGCCGAGGATGCGAAAGGCGATGGAATAGACGCGGGCCTGGTGGCGGTGCAGCGCATTGGCGAATTGCTCAGTTGCCGGGCTCAAGGAGGCGTCCTCTGCCGGTATATACGCAAAATGGGGTGGGAAATGATGCAGTTATTCTGGAGGTAGGGACGATTTTTGGGCTGTGGCAGGTCGACTTTGTCTCAAACGCCCGCAGAATAACGGCGCGAGCGTACCATTGCGGCGATACAATCGGCAGGGGACAAGCGCCTAGGCTACAAGGCGGCCCACTCCATGCCTAAGGCTAAGAAGAAATCAGCGCTCCAAGCACGCGGCCCAGAGACAGATCCTCTGAGGCTCAAAACCGACTGGAGAGCGGCTGTGAGAGATTCCCTTTCCCATGAGAAATCTGCGACGGGATGGCCAAAATGACGCCAGATCGTGTGCGGTGGGCGATGTTGCGATTTGCGCTATGGTTAGGCGACCTTTCTCCCGCCAAGAGTGCTATGGTCATCGTTGCATTTCTTGTGTTGCTTGTCTCCATCTCCATCGCCACGTACTACGTATTCGGGCCGAGGAGACAACACACCTACTACCCAATATTCCACCGGTAGCTGATCGTGCGATTCCACCTAGACCTTTCGCTAAATTCCATCATTGCGTAAGCAGTTCAAGATCAGTTCCAGTGTTTCCAGTCGCTCCAATCTTTTTGCAGGTTGAAGCGGGCGCCTTCGCATAGGTAGATGGGGGTGTTTTCCTCTCCCATTCCGTATTTGGATTCGTAGGGGTAGGCGTGCCAGGATTGGCATTCTTTTTTTACGTCCTGCTGATCCCACTCTAAAAGGATGAAATTGGTGTGGCGCGTGGGGCCAGGGCCCCAGTACCAGTAGTTCTGGTGGCCGGAGATGGCGTGGGGCAGGCCGTATTTGGGACCGAAGAGGGCGACGGCTCCGGCTTCGCCGTAGTTGCCGGCGAGGATGGCGGTTTGCGCGCGCTGATCTGGCGGAAGCGCGTTGTAGATGGAGGCGATTTCGACGACCATGTGACGCCAGCCGAACTGGTCGGCCATGGGCTGGGGGAGAAGGCTTTGCTGGCGGGTCTCCATTTTTTTGGGCATGAAGCCGATGGCGCGGGCGTAGGCGAGGTAGTGCGGGGGCGAGAGCATCCAGGTGCTGACGGGCACGAAGGCGGCGGTGGCGAGCACGACGACCACAATGATCGCGACGCGGAAGCTCGTGGCGAGGGTTGGTCGGCTGAAGCGGGCGAGCCAGTTGGCGATGGCGACGGAGCCAGCGGCGAGCATCATGGGATAGGCGGGGAAGAGGTAGTATTCCTTGCCGTGCATCAGCTCCATCATGACGAAGAACACGACAAAGGTGAGGCCGAGGACGCGCCAGCGCCGGGACCAGAGGGTCCAGAGAATGCCGGTGAACCAGACGGGAAAGAGGATGGGGTGGAGGTCGAGAATCTGGCGGGCGATGAAAGCGCCGGGGCCGAGGATGATGTTCTTGTGGGTGCGGCGGACGTTTTCGAGATCTTCGAGCGTGGGGAAGTGGTGGCGGATTTGCCAGATAAGGTTGGGCGCGAAAAGGGCGAGGGCGGCGGCGATGCCGATCCAGATCCAGGGCTTGAGGAACTCGCGGCGATGGCGGGTGAGCAGCAGCGCGATGACGACGGAGACGGCGAAGAAGGCGGCGGAATGCTTGTTTTCAAGGCCGAGGCCGATGAGGACTCCAAACCAGAGCCAGAGGCGGGAGTTGCCGGTGCGGAGAAAGCGGGCGACGACCCAGGCTCCGCCCATCCAGAAGAGCGGCTCGAAGGCGTTCATGGAGAGGAGACTGTCGATGACGAGGAAACCGGGGCAGAGCAGGACGGCGATGCCGGTGAGCCACTGGGCGTAGCGGCGGCCCCCGAGTTCGCGGGCGATGAAGATGGAGAGGGCGACGAGGGCGGTTCCGGCGAGTGCGGGCAGGATGCGGAGGGCGGCGAGCGAGCCTCCGAGCAGCAGCGCGATCCGGGCGTAGAGGGCGACGAGCGGGGCGCAATCGACGTATCCAAAGGCGAGATGGCGGCCGAGGTCGAGGTAGTAGAGCTCGTCGCGGAAGTAGCCGTAGTGCTGGACGCTGGTGAAGATGTGCAGCAGGAGCTTGGCCGCGCAGAGCACGGCGATGGCCAGCCACTCGATGCGAGGCAGGGATGCGGGCGCGGCTTCAGCGGGCGTGAGCGGGGAAACGGCGGCTTCGGCCATGCGTGGGTTCCTCCGTTCGGCTGTACTGTTCAGAGTACGGCTTGGGGTGGAGGGAAGTTCCCGTTGGGGCGAGCGCTCGGCGATCAGTAGCGGTCAGAGGCAGGGGATGGAACAGGCTCGTTCCCGAAAGGCGGATCTAGAGACTCTCGGTTTTCCGGCGGCAAGCGAAGATCTATGTGGTTCTGCGGAATTTCCGGAGGAATCCGGAACGCGAAGCTCAATGCGCAGACCTAGTGAAGTATCCTGATTAGACTTGCCGCAATCCGATGGCAGACAATCTCAAACCCGACTCTCTGGCCTGGGCACTCGCGCATGTGCGAAGGTTCGGGGACACTGATATTTTTCCCTCGCTTTTCGAATATGACGCTCTCGCACATGATTGGAGTGCAGTCGGGCCGTCCCTTCAGAGCATTGACTTGGCTGGATATAAAATCCGCGCAGATAGCCGGGTTATGGTCGTCAAGCCGGGCGGAGGTTTCAGGGCAGCAACCCAACTCGATCCGATTGATCACTTGCTTTACACGGCGGCAGTCTATGAAGCCGCTGATTTGATCGAAAAAGCCCGTGTTCCGGCTGATCAAAAAATTGCTTGTTCCTACAGGATATGCATTACGCCCCAGGGCGCATTTTTCCCGCCCGATAGCGGATGGAAGGATTACCATGCACATTCCCGAAAGCTAGCTCAGGCCAAAGGAGTATCGCATGTACTCACGGCTGACATATCCGACTTTTATAACCAACTCAGCCAGCATCGAATACAGAATGCAATGGAGCTCGCATCCGTCCACGTCGATCGCTCAGAGAACATCGAAGCGCTCTTGAATCACCTCGCAGGAAAACAATCGCAGGGCCTGCCGGTCGGACCTATCGCATCAATCGTTTTAGCAGAGGCATCTTTGATCGACGTTGACAATTTCCTTTTGAGGCACAATGTGCCTTACGTCAGATACGTCGATGACTTTCGCATATTCTGCAGTTCACGTAAGCAAGCAGTCGAGGTCAAACATGCACTAGCTGAGTATCTTTTCTCGGCACATCGACTTTCGCTCGAGTCGGCAAAGAGCTCTATCACCCATGTCGATAAATTCATAAAAGAAGAGCTCTCGGACCCTGAGGAACTTGAGCAACAGGCACGAGTCGACCGCATCAATGAGATTTTTGAAGAACTTTCTGAGAAGAACGGACCTTATTGGTATGAAGATGTCCCTGATGACGTTGAAGCGGGGATTCTCAACCAAGCTCAAAAGGAGAGCTTCATCAAACTCTTTGAAGAATGTGTCGCTCGGCGACCGCTTCATTTGGGTTTAGCGCGATATTTGCTTCGAAAGGGCCTGAAAAGTCGAACAAACGCGCTTAATGGCCTAGTCTTCGACAATCTTGAGGTTCTCACCCCGGCATTGAGGGACGCTGTTCGCTACCTAAGCGTGACGATTCCCAAAGCCCGAGCATCCAAGCGCGGAAAAGAGATACTGACGTTCTGCAAAAAAAGTGCGGTAGGGACGCTTCCGTTCGTGCGGATGTGGGTCCTCGAACTGCTATACAGGAGGCCGGATCTCTGCCCCGCGACTGAAGCGCTTGCTCTCGCCGAGGAATCGGCTTCTGAATTGGGTCACCGACCAACTGCTCTCTTAGCCGCCGCCTATAAACAATTCGACTGGGTTCGCGCCCGCAAAGAGACTTGGAGAAACTATGAGCCATGGGCCAGACGAGCCTTGATCTGGAGCGCTTCAATTTTGCCAAGCGGGGAGAGAAAACCGTTCCTCGCAATGGTGGTCAGCCAGGGCGATATGCTCGATGCGGCAGTTGCGAAATATCTGTTGAGCAAGAAGTAGAATGGAGAACCAGAACTGCTTTCGGAAGAATCGAGCAGTTGAAGTTTGGAGTTCTTTCATACGGGAGAGCAGATTACCGAGATGTTGAAGGAGCACACGAACCTTTTTGGCGATTCTGGTCGCTTGTCGGTCCGCTCCTCATAGATTCGAAAGCTAATGGGCATCTATACGGGGCTAGCACCTTGGGGCGAGGCGGCGGGCACCCACTGGTTTGACCCGGTTGTTGTGCGCGCTTACACTCGGATTGACCCTCCCTTGTTCTTGATTTTTGGGCCTCTTTGATGCTTTTTATGCGGTTTCCTTTCAAATCTTCTATGCGGTTTTTGGTTCCGTTTGTCGCGCTTGCTTTGGCGGCTGCTCCGGTTGCGCTGGCGCAGAAGCAGGTCAAGCAGCAGGGGGCTGAGTTTCCTCCGGCTCCCAAGGCTCCGGCGTTGATTGATGCGGCGGGGCCGTCGTTCAGCTTGCAGACGAGCGAGGCTCTGTTTGACATTGCCGTCGCGCTGAATGCGTGCGGATATGACAACGGGCTGGCGGAGTCGAGCGCGATCCGGTTGCAGGTGCGGCAGCAGGTGAACCAGGCTACGGACCGGTCGGCGCAGGCGCGGAACGATCGCGACCAGCTTTGCACGTTCATTGATCAGCATCAGTTGGCGGAGTCGAGCCGCAGCCTGGCTCAATATGTTTCGCTGGCGCTCTATGTGACGGCTCCGCCGGCTCTGGAGCCGAGCGCGGATGAGACGGACATGCCGCCGGATTCGACGACGGTGGAGGGGATTCTCCCGATCCTGCGGAAGTTCGCGACAGACATCGACCTGCATGTGATCTGGATTTCAGATCGCGCGGAGTATGACGCGGCGGTGGCGAAGCTACATGATCCGTTGACCCAGATGATTGTCGACACCAACGTCTACCTGAAGATGCCGGCGAGCACGTATAACACGCGGCGTTTTCTGGTGGTGCTGGCTCCCATGTTGTCTCCCGCGGAGACGAACGCGCGCATTTACGGGAGCAACTATATTGCGGTGGCTTCGCCCATGAAGGACGGGACGTTGCATATGCACCCGGTGCGGCACACGTATCTGCACTATGAGATTGAGCCGCTGATTTATGCGCGATCGATCGCGATTGACCGACTGCAGCCATTTTTGAAGGTGGTGCAGGACGCTCCGATTGACTATCGTTACCGGGCGGACACTATGTCGCTGGTGGTGGAGTGCCTGATTCGCGCAATCGAGTCGCGGACGATGCACACGGGGGTTGATCTGAAGCCGATTCCGGCGGACATTTCCCGCAACGATCTGGACCAGGCTTACCATGCGCACAATGTGGCGATGGCGAAGGACGCGGCGATCCGGCAGGCTTCAGTGGACCGGTCGATGTCGGCGGGCTTTGTGCTGACGGAATATTTCTACAAGGAACTGATTGCGTTTGAGAAGACGCCGGTCAGTTTGAAGGATACGATCGGCGAGATGGTGTATGGCATGGACATTCCGGAGGAACTGAGCCATGTGAAGCACATTGAATTTTCGCCGCAGGGAACGTCGGACGTGGTGCAGGAGGCTCCGCTGCGGCCCACGGGGCTGGACCTGGCGGAGATCAACGTTGAGAAGGGCAATGGTCCGGGGGCGGCGGCGCTCGCCGAGCAGGCGCTGAAGCAGCATGACGCGGACCCGGCGCGGGCGAACTTTATTCTGGCGCGAGCCGATTTAATGAATGGCAAGATGGAGGACGCGCAGGCGGCATTTCAGCAAACCGTCAAGCTGGGGCATGACGCGCGGCTGCTGGCGTGGTCGCATATTTACCTGGGGCGGATTCTGGATGTGGAGCAGCAGCGAGACCAGGCGGTTGCCGAATACAAGCTGGCGCTGGCGGAGCGCGACGGCCAGCCGGACACGAAGGAAGCCGCCGAGGGCGGGCTGAAGAAGCCGTTCACGCTGCCCGGCGAGCCTCCGCCGGATGACAGTGTTGGCAGCGGAACGAGCGGCAGCGGCCCGCAGGGAACTTCGCAGACGGGCGGGTCGAGTTCGCAGGCGAGCGCGCAGAGTACCCAACAGGACGCCCAGCCGCAGTAAATCCAGAGGGAGCGAGAGGACAGCGGCCTTGAAGGAGAAACCGGGGGAGGGAATCGAGGCGCTGTTGGGGCACGGTTTCGCGCAGCCGGTGCTGCTGCGACGAGCGTTGACGCATCGCTCGCTGGCATATGAGAAGAAGCTGGCGGCCCCGGACGCGCCGGTGGCGAACGATCCCCGGTCTGACAATGAACAACTTGAGTTTCTGGGCGATGCGGTGCTGGGTTTCCTGGTAGCGGAGGACTTGTGCCGGAGGTATCCCGAGCTGCATGAAGGGGAGTTGACGCGGCTGAGATCGGAGCTGGTGAGCCGGAAGCATCTGGGGCAGGTGGCGGCGCGGATCAATCTGGGTGCGCATATGCTGATGGGGCGCGGGGAAGAGCGCAGCGGGGGGCGGAAAAAGGCCGCGCTGCTGGCCAACTGCATCGAAGCGGTGATGGCGGCGCTGTATCTTGACGGCGGGATTGAGCCCGTGCGGGCGTTTGTGCTGCGAGAGATCATTGAGCCTTCGGCGCCGGGACTGCGCGACCAGATGAGGGGCGGGGGCGGGATTGCGGACCACAAATCGGCGCTGCAGGAGTTGTTGCAGGCGCGGAACCACAGCCAGCCGGAGTACGTGGTGAAGGGCGAGAGCGGGCCGGACCATCGGAAGCGGTTTCTGGTGGAGGTGTTTGCGCGCGAAGGCGGGGTGCGGGGCAAGGCTCTGGCCAGAGGGGTCGGCAGCACGAAGAAAAACGCTGAGCAGGAAGCGGCGCGGCGGGCGATTGTGCGGCTGCGGGCCGCAAACGCCGACAAGGAGCGCAAGCCGTGACCGAGCCGGCCAAAGCCGCGCAGGAAGCGACGGGCGCGGAAGCAGCGTCGGGGCTTTCGACGCGGGTGGCGGGGCACTTTGCATTTCTCTCGCTGCTCGAGAGCGCGCGTTCGCTGGCGTTTCTGCTGGTGATTGCGATTTTTGTGATTGCGTTTATCGTGCAGCCGTTCCGGATCCCGTCGGCTTCGATGGAGCGGACGCTGCTGGTTGGCGATTTTCTGCTGGTGAACAAGGCGGCTTATGGGCCGGTGGGCCACTTTGGCTGGCTGCTGCCTTACCAGCAGGTGCAGCCGGGGGACATTGTGGTGTTCTTCTTCCCGCTGAATCCTGCAGAGCATGTGGTGAAGCGGGTGATCGGGATTCCGGGCGACCGGATTCATTTGAAGAACGGAGTGGTTTACCGCAACGGACAGGCGCTGACGGAGCCGTATGTGTTGAGGGAGCCAGCGTGGCCGGACAGCTTCCGGGACAATTTTCCGGCGGACACGTATACCGATCCGGGGGTGAATGTTCCGTGGTGGGAGCAGATGCGCCAGGACGAGCGTGGCGGAGACCTTGTAGTTCCGGCGGGAGAGTATTTTGTGCTGGGCGATAACCGCAACGACAGCCGCGACAGCCGGTACTGGGGTTTTGTGCCTCGCGGCAACATTGTGGGGCGGCCGTTCATGATTTATTTTTCGCTGCGGCAGTCATCGGCCGCTCCGTCGGAGTTGCCGGGGAGCGGGGTGGTTGCGCCACAGGCCGCGGGGTCTCAGGATGATAAACTTCGAAATGAAGGACCTTGGGACAGGATTGTGGATTTTGCCCGCTGGTCGCGCATCCTGCGCGTGGTTCGCTGACCATAAAGTCCATTGCAGCCTCTGAAGGAGACACACCCTGATCAAGATGGAGCAGAGCCAGGAAGTCGAGTCCGCGACCCCGAAAAAGAAGCAGGAAGAGACGCCGCTCGAATCCATCGCTTCGATTTGCGGAGTCCTGGTCGTGGCGCTGTTTGTGCTCACGTTCATTTTTCAGAATTTTGCGATTCCGTCGGGATCGATGGAGAAGACGCTGCTGATCGGGGACCATGTGCTGGTGAATCGCGTCATGCTGGCGCCACCGACGCGCTGGGCGAAGTTCATTCCTTACCGCAATGTACACCGGGGCGACATCATCGTTTTCTTCAAGCCGACGCTCGAAGCGAACGGCAAGCACCTTTATTTGGTGAAGCGGGTGATTGGGATTCCGGGCGACCATATTCATCTGGTGGACGGGACGGTTTACCTGAACGGCGTGGCGCAGAAAGAGCCTGAGGCCCAGGTGGCTTCGGATTTTATCGCTTACCGGGATGACTTTCCTGATGTGCCGCCGCCGCCGGATTCGGACGTGACAGCGGAGTGGGCGCTGGATTTGCCGAACCATATTCAGAACGGCGACCTGGTGGTGCCCAAAGGCTACTACTTCGCGATGGGCGACAACCGGCCGGTATCGCTCGATAGCCGCTATTGGGGTTTCGTGCCGAGGGCGAACATTGTGGGGCGTCCGCTGTTTGTGTACTGGTCGTTCAAGTCGACGGAAGCCGACTATGGGCAGACGAGCATCGCGGCGCGCATCGGTTCCATCGGGCACGTGGTGCTGCATTTCTTTGGCGATACGCGCTGGGGCCGGACGTTTCATATAGTGAAGTAGAGGTCCTGCCATGAGTGGACCCTCCGAGAGCGTCCAGACAACGGAATCAGTCCAGGGCCGCGGCAAGAAGCGGCGCACGCGGCGAATTCTGCTTGTGATTGCGGTGGTGGTGCTGGCCATTGTGCTGGTTCCGCTGATCAACCTGGGCCGCTACCATCGCACCATTGCCGACGGCCTGGCGCGCAGCCTGGGGCACTCGGTAAGCCTGGGTTCGGTGAACCTGACGCTGTTTCCTCTGCCGGGGCTGGTCATTCATAACTTCGTCGTGGAAGAAGACCCGGCGTTCGGGGCGGAGCCGCTGCTGATGGCGCCTTCGGTGACGGTGTATCCACGGCTTTCGTCGCTATGGCGGGAGCGGCTGGAGATCAGCCGGATTGATCTGGACAATGCGAGCGTGAACCTGACGCGGGATGCGGCGGGGCGGTGGAATTTTTCGTCGCTGCTGTTGCAGGCCTCGCGAACGGCGACGGCTCCCACGGCGCAGCGGCGGCCCAGCGCGACACCGCGTTTTCCTTACATTGAGTTCAGCGATGCGCGGATCAACTTCAAAGAAGGCGAAGAGAAGAAGGCGTTCTCGTTCCTGAATGCGGATGCTTCTGTCTGGCTGGCGGACCCGAACCGGTGGCGGATTCGGTTTGAGGCGCAGCCGGCGCGGACGGACCTGGATCTGGACCTTGAGGATATGGGGACGGTGAAGGTGGACGGGTCGCTGACCCGGGCCGAGTCGCTGGAGCAGTTGCCGCTGAAGCTGCATGTGGAGTGGACGGGCGCGCAACTGGGGCAGGCGAGTCGCCTGGTGCTGGGCGAGGACAGCGGATGGCGCGGCGATCTGCACGCCAATGCGGACGTTACCGGCGACATTGATAACCTCGCGCTGCGGTCGCGGCTGCGGGTGACGGACGCGCATCGCGTGGAGTTTACGCCGATGAGCCATTTCAACGTTGATACGCGCTGTGAGGCGGCGTACCACCACGAGGAGCGGTCGCTCGATGACCTTACGTGCCTTTGGCCGACGGGAAGCGGGCATTTGCTGCTGACCGGGGAGGTTACGGACCTGCCGCATCCGGAACCGCGGCTGAAGCTCGAGATCAATCACACGCCGGTTCGGTTTGTGGTGGATTGGCTGGGGCTGATGCGGCGCGGGCTTCCGGCGCTGGTGGACGCTTCAGGGACGGTCAACGGGGAATTTGCGTGGGGGCCTGTGCCGCCGGCGGGGAAAGCTGCGGCTTCGAGTGCTTCGCGGGATGCGCTGACAGGCCATGCGGTGGCGGATACGGTTTCGTTACGGCTGGCGAATGTGGATCGTCCGATTACGTTTGCGGCGCTGCGGTTTGCGACTCCGTCGGAGATTGTGGCGGCAGCGCCACGGCATTCGAAGCATGGGCGGAAGAAGGCGGCGGTTGCGGCTCCGGTTGCGCCTGCCGGCAATGTCATCCTGCTGGAGCCTGCGTCGTTCGCGGCCGGAGCGGCCACGCCGATGCAGGTTTCGGGGCAGATTTCGCGGTCCGGCTTCAGCTTGCGTTTCACAGGAGAGAGCACGGCGGCGCGGCTTGTGCCGGTGGCGCGGGACTTCGGTCAACTTGCTGCGTTGGACTCGCTGGTGGCGAAGGGGACGGCGCAAACCGATCTGACGGCCACCGGGCCATGGATTCCGGCGGTCGACCTGGATACCGGGGCGAATGTGGAAAGCCCGGTGCGAGGCTGGGTGAGGCTGGAGCACGCGCAGGTGAAGCCCGCATGGCTACGGGAGCCGATCGAGATTGGTTCGGCGACGGCGCAACTGGACGGCGGCAGCGTGACCTGGGCCAACGCGAGCGTTTCGGTGAAGGGAATTGTAGCGAAGGGTTCGGCGAGCTATCCGGCAACCTGCACGAACCCGGCGGGATGCGCGGTGCAGGTGAACCTGGATTTTCCGACGCTGAATGCGGGAGCGCTGGAAGCAGCGCTGCTGGGCAGCGGACACGACGAATTTCTGGAGGCGATTCTGTCGCGGGTGGAGTCGCCTGCGCCTCCGTGGCCGGCGCTGAACGGGACGGTCCATGCCGGCGTGCTGACGATTGGGAACCTGCGGTTGAAGAATGCGAGCGCGGCGATTGCGGTGAAGAACCGGGAGCTGCAAATTTTGTCATTGAACGCGAGCGGACTGGGCGGGGCGGCGCACGCAACCGGCTCAGTGAAGGCGGGGCAAGGCGGCCCGCAGTACGCGCTGAACGTGACCTGGAGCGGCGTAAAGCTGGCGCAGGCGGGGGATCTGTTTCACGAAAAGTGGGGAACGGGATCCGTGGACGGACAGATGAAGTTGACACTGCACGGAGCGGGGAACCGGGCAGGCAATCTTGCGGCCACAGCCACGGGAGATTTTCAATGGCTGGTGAATGGGCGGTGGGGTGGGATCTGGGCGCGAGGCCGTGCGGCTTTGGGTGAGGGTCTGGCTGAGAAGCGGAGGCCATTGCAGTGGGCGGCTGCTGGAACCATCGCGCATGAGGCGATTACGCTTGCGAAAGGGCCGGCGCGGGGAACGATAGGTTTTAATCGCAGGCTCAATCTGGAGTGGACGGGCGTTCAGCCGAGAGCGAGGCGCGGAAAGACACTTGCGGTGGACAAGCCCGGCGAACGAAAAGGACTGAGCTTGCTGCACATCGCCGGAACCCTGGCGCATCCGGAGGTTTCGGCGGCAGCGCCACGCCGCGGGCCGGGCGTCCTGCGGAGCGGGAATTGAATCAGCGGGTTGCGGGGCTATGCAAACCGCGCCGAGCATTCCGGTGAACAAAAGGCGCATACTTAACGTCTAAGAAAGCAGAGTTCCGTCTGTTTTCGGGGTCTCCCATGCGTAGTTTCACATTTTCTCCACATGTCCGGTCGCTGGCGATTTCGGCTTTCGCGGCTTTTGCCTTTGTAGCAGCGCAGGCGCAGACGACCACGCCTGCGGCGCAGACCCAGCAGCAGCCTGCGGCGGCGCAATCGGCTCCGGCGAGCACCGCACCCACTTCCGCAGCAAGTTCCGCACCAGCTTCCGCACCGGCGGCAAATCGTTCTGCCACAGCGCAGACGACTGCACCGGCGACTGCGCAGACGGCTCCCGCGACCGCCAGCCAGACCACGTCTGAAGCCGCGAAGCCCGAGGCTGCGAAGTCCGGGCCTGCGGAGACAACACAGGCAGAGAGCAACAAGAAGCCGGCATCGGCGCCATCGCTGCCACCGGCAAAAACGCCTACCGCCGCGGAAGTGGCTTCCATTACGCCGACCGGCGACTACACCGGCGACCAGACCATGCCGGGTGTGAAGAAGGGCAGCATTGAAGATGTGAATGCGGTGGGCGAGCGCAATATCGGCGGCCGCGGCCTGGGCAACTGGTACTCGACGGACACGGAAATCAAGATCGGCAAGCAGTACGCGGACGAAGTGGAGAAGAGCAGCCACATCATCACTGATCCGGTGGTGGCGGAGTACGTGAACCGCATTGGCCAGAACATCGTGAAGAACTCGGACTGCAAAGTTCCGTTCACCATCAAGGTGATCGATTCGGATGAGATCAATGCGTTTGCGCTGCCGGGCGGATTCTTCTTTGTGAACTCGGGGCTGATTCTGGCAGCGGACAGCGAGGCCGAACTGGCTGCCGTGATGGCGCACGAGACGGCGCACGTCTGCGCGCACCACGCGATGCGCGAGATGACGCGCATGAACATCGCGCAAATCGCGAGCATGGTGCCGATGGTGTTCATCGGCGGATGGACCGGGTACGGGATTTATGAGGCGTCGAGCATCGCGATTCCAGTGACTTTCATGAAGTTTTCGCGCGATTTTGAGGCGCAGGCGGACTACCTCGGCATTGAATACATGTACCGCGCGGGCTACGATCCCGAGGCGATGATTACCTTCTTTGAAAAGATCGAGGACCTGCAGAAGCACAAACCTGGAGCGGTGGCCAAGGTGTTCTCCGACCATCCGCAGACCCCGGACCGCATTGAGAAATCGCAGGAGGAGATTGCGAGGATTCTGCCGCCGCGTCCGGAGTATCTGGAGACGACTTCGGAGTTTGACCAGGTGAAGGCGCGGCTGGCGCGGATTGAAAACAAACGCCGCCTGCACGGAAACAGGAACGCGCACAAGCCTTCGCTGCGTCGCGTGGATAACAATCCTAATAACCCCAATGGCGGAGATGAAACGCCTACCCTGCACCGGCGGGGTGATGATCAGAATCCGGCGAATACCACCAACTAGACAGAAGCCTTCAGTTGGCTAGCGGGATTCTCACTGTCGCTTCGCAGCCTTGCGCGTCCTGGCGGTTTCTTAACTCCAGCGTGCCCTGGTGAGCTTCGGCAATCTGGCGGGCGAGGGCGAGGCCGACTCCGGTGCCGGTTTTTTTTGTGGTGTAGTAAGGGTACAAAAAGGTTGTCGGGATTGGTGACACCCGGGCCGTTGTCGGCAATCGTGATCGACAGAAATCCCGCCTGTGGTTTGGCCAGGATTAATACCTCGGGCGCGCGAGCGACCTTGCCGGGAACGGGAGGCTGCTTCGCCGCCACCGCTTTGATGATGGATTCCTCTCTCGCGCTGAACGCGGCCTCCACGGCGTTGCGGACAAGGTTGATGAGGAGCTGCTCCATCTGATCGGGGTCGGCGAGAACCTTGACTTCCGGAATGTTTTTCAACTCGACCTGAAGCCTTTGTTCGAGGCTTACCACTCTTTCCAGCAATGGGCGGATGGGAACGCGGCGGAGCGAGGGCGCGGGAAGCTGCGCGAGCTGGCGATACGCCTGCACGAATCGGTTGAGGGATTCGGCGCGGCTCTCAATGACTTCGAGGCCGCGGTCGAAGTCGGGCAGCGAGCCGTTCAGGTCCTGATTTTGTGGAAGCCTGGAGCGGAGGCTCTCGGCGATGGACTTGATGGGCGCGAGGGAATTGCTGATTTCGTGGCCCATCACGCGGATGAGCCGCTGCCAGGCAATACGTTCCTCTTCGCGCAGCGCCAAGCTTACGTCAGAGAGCAGCAGCAGCGTGTGGGGAACGCCGCGCTGGCGAAACTCGGTGGTGTGGACCATCCAGCGGGAGGGCGCGCGGGCGAGCTTGTCGTCGATCTGGACGACCTCTTCGGCGTTGTGGCCGGTGAGCATTTCCAGATGCAGATCGGCGGCGGCGCGTCCCAGGTCGCGTGCGGCGTTGATGTTCAAGAGCCGCTCGGCGGCGGGGTTGGCAAGGCGCAGGCAGTTGGATGGATCGAAGGCGAGAACGGGCGCGTCCAGCTCGGCGATGACGCGGCGGAACAGCGTGGCGGCTTCAAGCGAGCCGAGGCGCTGGGCCTGGTGCATGTCGGCGAGCGCGTTGATTTCAATGGCGAGGTCGCCGAAGGCGTCATTGGCGCGGGCCCCGCGCGCACGGAAGGAGTAGTCCTCTTCGCGAAGCGAGGCAACCACGTTGGCGAGCGTCTGAAGCGGGCGGATGACCTGATCGATGAAGGCGGTGACGGCCAGCAGCAGAGCCAGCGCGACAATGACGAGGATGCTGACGACGGCCGTGGTGGAGAGATGCTCGATCACGAGCAGCGCGGCCAGCAGACCGAGAATGGGGATCGAGAGCGTGGCGCTGTACAGACGAAGGCGGGCTTCGAAGCGGAGGCGCTGAAGACGGCGGCGCGCTTCGGAGGAGTTGCCGAAATTGGGCTTCGACGGCATTGGTATACGCCCCTGAATCAGAGTTGCGCGCCTTCAGCGGGGCTGGTTGGACTGGATGCCATATTTTTCCATGCGCCGGTAGAGCGCGCCGCGGCTGAGGCCAAGGGCGTCGGCGGCCTGGCTTACGTTTCCGGCAGCGCGCGCGAGGGCCTTGCGAATGAGGATACTCTCGACCGATTCGAGGCTCATATCGTCGAGGCTGGGCGCGGCTGCCCGCGCAGTGCTGGTGTTGAGGCCGAGATCGGCGGCTTCAATCTGTGGGCCGCGCGTCATCAGAACGGCTCGTTCCAACGTGTGGTCGAGCTCGCGCACGTTGCCGGGCCAGGGGTATTGCAGCATGGCCTGCACGGCCCCCGGGTCGATGCCGCTAATCTGCTTGCGGTAGCGCTGGGCATAGCGCGCGAGGAAGTACGCAGCCAGCGGAGGAATATCTTCGCGGCGCTCGCGAAGCGGCGGCAGGTGGATTTCGACGGTGTTGAGGCGGAAGAGAAGATCGGGGCGGAAGTGTCCGGCTTCGACCTCGGCGTGAAGGTCGGAGTTGGTGGCGGAGAGTACACGCACGTCGACGCGGCGGGTTTTGGAAGAGCCGACGCGCTCCAGCTCTCCGGATTCGAGTACGCGCAGGAGCTTGGCCTGCTGGCGCGGCGGAACATTGGCGATTTCGTCGAGGAAGAGCGTGCCTCCATCAGCCAGCTCGAAGCGGCCGATGCGCTCGGTGCGGGCATCGGTGAAGGCTCCTTTGACGTGGCCGAAAAGCTCGCTCTCGAACGTGCCTTCGGGCAGCGCTCCGGTATTGACGGCGACCAGCGAGCGAGAAGCGCGGGCGGAGAGCGCGTGGAGGGTCTGCGCGATGACTTCCTTGCCGGTTCCGTGCTCGCCGGTGATGAGGACGTTGGCGTCCGACGGCCCGATGCGGGCCATGGTGGCGAGCACGGGCTGCATGGCCGGCGCGGTGGCGATCATTTCCGGAAGGCCCTCGGCGCGGAGGATGCGATTTTCCGCTTCGAGGCGCTGCGCGCGGCGCACGGCGTGATGAAGATCGATTTGCGTGCGCAGGATGGTCAGCAGGCGAGTGTTGTCCCAGGGCTTCTGGATGAAGTCCTGCGCGCCGCGGCGCATGGCTTCAACGGCGACCTCAACGCTGGCCCACGCGGTCATCACAATGACCGGCATCTGGGGGTCGTGGGCCTTGATTTGCGCGAGCAGGTCGAGACCCTCCTGTCCGGAGGTAGTGTCACGCGTGTAGTTGAGGTCGATGAGGAGCGCGTCGTACGAGCCGCGTTTCAGCGCTTCCAGAACCGCGTACGGGGAGCGCGCCTTTTCGATGTGGAAGCCTTCAGGTTCGAGCAAAAGCTCGAGCGCGTCGAGAATGTGGGGCTGGTCGTCGGCGACGAGGAGGGAGGGGACTGGCCGTCCCGGCAACTGCGCTTCGCGCGTCGGGGACGTGTCTTTCGTTGACTTATTCATGAGGAGTCCCAGCATTTAAGAGTTTCTTCCATCCTCGCTTCAAAAGCGAGGATGGAAGCGAGTTTTCTCTCGGCAACCGAAGCAAACAGCAGGCCCCTCGACTCAGCTCCCTGCGGTCGCTGCGCTCAGGATGACAAACGTTTTTGGTGAAGCTTGCACATCCTCATGGCATGTGAGTGACGACTCCGCTTTTTGCGTCGTCGAGGGAGACGTGCATGCGCTCGAGCGTGGAGCCGGTGGAGTAGTCGAGGTTCACTTTGGCCTCTTCGAGCTTGGTCTGCGCGGCTCCTAGCGCGGACTCGGCTACGGCAAGGTCGTGCTGCGAGGAGAGCGTTTCATAGCTGGACATGGCTCCCAGCTTCTGCTCCTGTTTGGCGATGTTGAAAGTCTTCTGCGCGAGGTCGCGGGCCTTTTGCAGGGCTTCCACCTGCGCCTCGGCCTGCTGGAGCGCGTACTGCGCGTTGCGCACGTCGAAACGGATGCTCTTCTTCTGTTGCTCGAAGGTGACTTCCTTCTGGCGGTATTCGAGCACGGCACGGAACTGGTCGGCCTTGGCGATGCGGTTGCGGAGCGTGATGTTGAGCTTGAATCCCACCTGGTATTGAGGGAATGAGTAATTGAAGCTGTCCTGCAAAGCTCCTCCCAGCCCCCCCGGCAGCGTTGAGGCACACAGTACAGGCCCAAGGTCGCATGTTGGATTGGGCGGGCCGCCTTCGCCGTAGCCGGCGTATTGCCCATAAAGCGTGAGCGAGGGGAGCAGCTCATTCCTGATACTCCGCAGACTTCTCTGCGCGTTCTCCATGGCGATTTGGTCCATGGAAACATCGGGGCGGTTCTTTTCCGCTTCGGTGATGAGCTGGTCGATGGATTCGCCGGCGTTCGGGTCGGGAGGCCCCTCGTGGTCGAGTGGGATGACGGGCATATCGGCGAGCGCCGGGTCGATGGTTTTGGTGAGCGCGTTTTTGATGAGCAGCTCGTTCAGCTTGAGGGTCGCGCGGGCGACGGTGAGGTCTCCCTGGCTGGTGGCCACGGCGGACTGGTCCTTCATGACCTGCATGGCGGGGATGTTCTGGAGCTCGAGCTGCTTCTGGTCGTCGGCGAGCGTTTCGTTGGCGAAGTCGAGTGAGCGCTGCTTGACCTGCACGTCCTGATACGCGTTGACCAGGTCCCAGTAGATGTCTTCCACCTGCGTGAGGGTGGCGATCACCTGGGCCTTGAAGGCGAGGTCAGTGAGCTGGAGGTTCCGCTTGGCGATGTGGATGTAGCGTTCGTTGGTGGCGAGGCCAAAGCCGGCGAGCAGCGGCTGGTTCAGGGTGACGTTGAAATAGGAGAGGATGGTGGGGTTGATGCTGTACTGCGGGCTGTTTTGCGCCAGGCGCTGGCCCTCGTACTGGACGGCGAAATTGGTTCCCAGCGGAAAGGCCTGCGAGTATTCGGAGACGGCTTCGATAGTGTTGGTCTCGAGCGAGGGCACGCCGTAGAGAACAGGATTGGCCAGCGGCTGGGTGGTGTGATCGACGAAGGCCTGGAAATAGAGTTGCGGGTCGAAGGCGGTGATGGCCGTTCCGCCGCCCAGCGTCGATGTCACCAGACCTCCGGCTCCGGCTGCTCCCGCTCCGGCTCCCGTGCCGGCCCCGGCTCCCGTCCCGGTTCCATTCGACGCGGCGGCGGAGAACCCTCCCTGCGTGCCCTGCGCGACCGAGGTGTTCACGCCGTTGGCTATGCCTCCGGCTTTGGTGCGGGCCAGATCGGTCTGGGCAATAGGAAGGTTGTAGCGGAAATAGGCGAGGTCGAGGTTGTTTTCAAGCGCCAGAGCGATCGCGTCGCGAAGCGCGAGATACAGCTTGTCATCGCGTTCGAGGTTCTGGAGGCGCGGCGAGTTGGCGAGGCTGAGGGGCGGCACGGTGCTGGGGCGGTAGGGCGCGAAAGGATTGCGGGAGTGCGGCAGCTCGACGTGGAACGGCTGCTGCGCCGCAACCGGCCCAGGCTGCTGGAGCCGGGCGGCCTGCTGGGCGATGCTTTGCGGCGCAGTCTGTGTGGGCGCGGTCTGCGCGGTTGCTGGGGCGGGCGCGTTCGGCGTCTGCGCGAAACTGTAGGGTGCGATGAGAAGGACGGCGAGCGCGGCGGCGCTCAACTTCTGGTGCCGGAGAAAATCCATGCTTTGCTCCTAGCTGATTCCCGAGGTTTGAGTTTGTGCCGGTTCCGGGTGGGCGGAATCGTGGCTCATCCAGCCGTCGCGCACCTCGATGACGCGGGTCCCGTAGGCGGCGTTGGCGTCGGAGTGCGTGACCTGCACGATGGTGGTTCCTTCGTTATTCAACTCGCGGAACAGCTCCATGATTTCCTTTGCCTGGCTGGAGTGCAGGTTGCCGGTCGGCTCATCGGCGAGCAGCAGCGCTGGCTTGTGAATGACGGCGCGCGCAATGCCGACAAGCTGTTGCTGGCCTCCGGAAAGCTGCGACGGAAACAGGTCCTTTTTCCCGACGATGTTGAAGCGGTCGAGAGTGTCGGCGACCAGCGCCTGACGCTCGGAGCGCGGGATGTTTTTGTAGGAGAGCGGCAGGTCAATGTTTTCGGCCACGGTCAGGTCGTCAAGCAGGTGATAGCTCTGGAAGACCATGCCGATGTTGCGGCGGGCGAGATCGGCGCGCTGCTTGCGGTTCATGGAGTGGACAGGCTGGTCCTTGATCTTGTCATGGAACCAGTACTCGCCGAGCCATTGGTCGTCGAGCAGGGCGAGGATGTTCAGGAGCGAGGATTTTCCGGCTCCGGAGGGCCCCATGATGGTGAGAAACTCGCCCTCGCGGATGTCGAGATAAATGCGGCGGAGGACCCAGGTCTGGCCCGCTCCTGATTTGTAGCTTCGCTCGATATTTTTTAACTGAATCATCGGGTCATTTGGGAAATGAAGCATCAGGTTGATAGCAGGCCCGCCCTTGCTGCGCCAAATGCGCGCGTCAAGGATGGGCTGTTGCTGCGCGAGGCGAACCGCAGGTCCTTCGACTTCGCTCCCTTTGATCGCTCCGCTCAGGATGACATCAAAACAAAATTGATCTTGGCTAGAAGCTAGTCACGAGCAGCTAGCAGCTATCTCGCTTCAAGCACCTGTTCCAGCGCTTCGCCTTCGGCGACTACTTTTCCATCGAACAAGTGGACCTGGCGCTCGGCGTGGCGGGCGAAGCGCGGGTCGTGGGTCACCATGCAGATGGTTGCGCCGTCGCGGTGCAAGTTCTGGAGCAGGTCCATGACGGCTTCGCCGTTGCGCGAGTCGAGGTTGCCGGTCGGCTCGTCGGCGAGCAGGATGGAGGGCGAGCCGGCAAGAGCGCGGGCCACGGCGACCCTCTGCTGCTGGCCTCCGGAAAGCTGCGACGGGTAGTGCTTCATGCGGTGGGCCATGCTCACGCGCTCCAGCGATTCCTGCACGCGGCGTTTTCTTTCGACCGAAGACATGCCGGCGCGATAGGTCAGCGGCAGTTCGACATTCTCGTAAACGGTGAGGTCGCCGATAAGGTTGAAGCTCTGAAAGATGAAGCCGATTTCCTGATTGCGAATGCGCGAGCGCTGCGCGAAGTTCAGGTTCTCGACGGCATTGCCGTTCAGCAGGTACTTGCCTGCGGTCGGCGTGTCGAGCAGGCCCACGATGGAGAGCAGCGTCGATTTGCCGCAGCCGGAGGGGCCGGACATGGCGACGTATTCGCCCTTGGAGATGGTGAGATGCACGCCGGAAAGGGCATGGGTCTCGATTTCGTCGGTGTAGAAGACCTTGGTGAGGTCTTCTATCTCAATCAGCGTTTGTCGTTGTTCCGATTTTGATTCCATATGTCCTCGCTCGTGTTGCTCTGCGCTATTCCAGACGGACTTTGTCCACATTGTCGTATCTCGACATGTCGGAAAGGATGACGCGGTCGCCTTCCTTCAGTCCGCTGAGGATTTGTATCTCCGTTACCGATGCTCTGCCGACCTTCACCGGCACGCGCGTGGCGGTTTTGCCGTCAGGGTCGATGCGGAACAGGCTGATGGTCGAGTTTTCGTTTCCGAACGCCGGACGGCCGACATAGAGCACATCGTGCAGGCGCTGTAAGTCGATGGTTCCGTCAACGCTCAACTGCGGGACCGCGCCCGAAGGCAAAGGCCCATCGAGTGATACGTCAACAGTGCGCGTTCCGTTCACTACGGCGGGATCAATTCTGGTGACGTGGCCGGGAACGATGCCGTTATGGGTGTCGATTTCAGCGGGCTGGCCGAGCTGGATGTCGTGGGCCTGGGTTTCGGCGATCTGCAGCGCCGCCTTGAGCTTGTCCGGCTGGACGACCTCGGCCAGCGGCGTGCCGGCGGTGACGTGCTGGCCGACCTGGAGCGGCGTGGCGAGCGGCGAGAGCACCCCGCTGATGCCGGCCCGAACTTCGAGCGCGTCTTCCTGCTTCTGGTAGAGGCCAAGCAGGGCGCGGGCCTGCTCGATTTTGGTTTGGGACGAGGCAAGCTGTACCTGAATGGCGTTCCGGTTCACCGCAATCTGCTCCTGGCTGAGCTGGTGTTGGATGGTGAGCTGGTCGGCTGTTCCTTTCGACTTGTTGTAGGCGAGACCGGAGATGACTCCGAGCTGATAAAGCTGCTTGTCGGTCTGCGCCTGAAGCTGGTCCTGCGTGTAGTCGGCGCTGACCGCCGCGGCCGCAGTTTTCTTATCCATCAGCGTGCTTTCGAGCGTGGCCTGGGTGCTCTTGTAGTCCGCCTGGGCCTGCTTGAGCTGCAACTGCGCATCGAGCAGCTTCTGCTGCAACTCGGGGTCGGCAAGGTCCATGAGGATGGTGTCGGGCGTGACCTTGGCTCCGGGCAGCACGCGGATGCGGACCACGGTGGCGTCGGTCTGCGCGGGGATGAGCAGGATGGAGTCTTCGCGCGGAACCAGCGTGCCCAGGCCGCGCACCTGACGGACCATGTTGCCGCGCTTCACGGTGTCGGGATAAATGGTGCTCGCGTCGACGGTGGGGATGGCCGGCTTGAGGCGGGAAACGGCGATGGCGGCTCCCGCGACCACGATGACGGCAATGGCGATCCAGATCGCCCTGCGACGAAGCTTCTTCTTCTTGAGTTCCGGACGAGCGATATCCATATCAGCAATACATACGAGAATACGTCGTAAATTGTTGCACGTCGGGTGCCAGACACACGGTTTTGCTAAGTAACGCAATCGCTTGCATTAGCGGCCACGCCCGGTATTGATGCCACGCGGCCGAGTGACCGGTTTTAGAAATCAGTGTCCGGGAATGGACACTGTACTGGGTCAGGTGGCTTTATTCAGTTCTTCCGGCTGCGTGCGGACAGGAGCACCCTGGTCGTCGTGGTTCGTTCCCGCCTTGGGCCCCGCGTCAGGTTCCGGGATTCTCTTTGGTTCCGGAATCCGAGGATCGGTCGTGACCTCAGGCTGGCCTTCGAGCGTGCGCGCGGTTTTTCCATCCGTCTGGAACTCGCCGCGATAACGCGGCAAGCTGCCCGGATAATTCTTCGTGAGGAACTCGATCATCCGCTCGCGGACCAGGCAGCGCAGGTCCCAAGCCTGTCCGCCGCTGCCCGCGTCCATGAGGGCGCGAATCTGCACCGTGAACTGCTCAAGCTGCGAGACCTGAAGAACGCAGACCTTGCCGCCCCACAGCGGCGTGGACTTCAGGATATTGTCCAGCTCGTCGCGCAGCGCCTGCACCGGAACGCTGTAGTCGGTGTAGATGTAGCAGTGCGCGAGCAGATTGGCGCTTTTGTAGGTCCAGTTCTGGAAGGGGTGGTCGAGGAAGTAGGAGAGCGGCAGGACGAGGCGGCGCAGGTCCCAGAGGCGAACCACGACGTACATGGTTCCGATTTCTTCAATCCATCCCCACTCGCCTTCGATCACCACGGCGTCTTCAAGGCGGAAGGGCTGGGTGAACGCGATCTGCACACCGGCAATCAGATTGGAGAGCGTTCCCTTCATCGCCAGGCCGACGATCAGGCTGGCCAGTCCGGCGGAGGCGAGAACGCTTTCGCCGATGTGCTTGATGGCCGGGAAAGTCATGAGCATGATGGCCAGCGTGACAATGATGACCAGCACGACCACGATGCGGTGGAGCATTGTGAACTGGGTTTGAATGCGGCGCGCCGTCAGGTTGTCCGAGACATCCAAACTGTAACGGCCCGTGACGATATCAACGAAGATATCAACACAGAGGATCACGAGCCACGCGGTCACGGCGATCAGGCCAATGCCGGCGATGTGCTGAAGGGCGTCCATGACCTTGGGCGTAAGCGGAAGCCCGGGCAAAATGACGAGGACGGCGAGGAGAGGAAAGATCCAGCGCGCGGGGCCCTGGGAATGCCGCACCAGCGACTGACCGAGCACGGCGGTCTTGCGCCGGGCGATGCGCCGCAGCACCCAGAACACGATGGTGTGCGCGATGATCGCGACAAGGATGGCACCGGCGAGGAACGCGACGGAGATAAGGAGGGTATGCCAGTGCTGAAGGAAATAATTGAACATAGTTTCCCAGTTTAGATGCTGCGGGGGATGGGTTAGCCGTCCCAAATGAGTTGGATGCAGGGATTCTCAGGTTCCAGAGCTCCGGGGGCCGGGGTCCAAAGCTCCGGGGTCCAGTGCTCCGGGTTTTGGTTCAGTACGAATCTTTTCCTTGACTTCAAACATCTTGATATCGAGCAATTATGGAGCGACGGACAAAAAGCGGCTCGGATGCAAGCGGGGTCCATCTCTGGCTGATCTTGTGGAAGGCCTTTCGGGCAATGGAGGCCGAGGCCGGGCGGAGCATAGCCGGGCTGGGGCTTTGCCAGAGCGACTTTGGAGTGCTGGAGGCGCTGATGCACAAGGTGACCTGCCCCCGGAAAACTCGACCAAATTTAGCTGGAGTTCTCTCGTAATCTGAACGGGAGGACGGAGTATGAAGAAGAGCCGGTACACGGAAGAGCAAATCATCGGGATCTTGAAGCAGCACGA
>JBAPRH010000046.1:0-151879 GCA_049280995.1 Acidobacteriaceae bacterium | reverse complement strand
GGTGAAGGGAATCATCGTAACGCCGAGGCCTATTGCTGCACAGAACTGTTCGTTCAATCCGCCGCGTTTCCATCGCGCAGGGCCGCATAGCCTAAGAGCGTTAGTAGTAATAGCTCTTGTCTGGAGTATTTGTGGAGGAGTTCAGCAAGGCACCGATCAGCTTCTTCGGTTCGATGGCTTCAAGCCCCCTCTGCAACTGCCGCTTCTGCGTCGTTCCCTGCCGCACGACCAGGAGGATTCCATCGCCATGGCGCATCCAGACACTGGTGTCCGCCAGCGGTAACACCGGAGGAGAGTCGATGATGATCCAATCGAACCAGGCAGGCAACTGTTCCATAAGGGTGAGCAGCCTTCCTGATTGCAACAGTTCGAGGGGCCTGCCCATGGCGTTGCCTGCCGGCAGGATCCAGATACCTGCCTCTTCCAGGTGGTACAAGGTCTCGGCCAGCGTCCGCTCATTCCGCAGATACTCGCAAAGCCCCGGGACTTCTCGTAGCCCGAGTATCCGCCCTTGGGAAGGCCGTCGTATATCACCCTCCAGCAGCAAAACCCTTTGCGGCTTTTTGAGAGCAAGGCTGCAGGCCAGATTAGCGGCAACTGTGCTCTTGCCTTCCTGAGGAATGGTGCTCGTGACCAATAGCGTCTTTATTTCCCGGTCGCGCCGAATGTGCCGCAAGCGAACCCCAAGCAGGCGGAAGGATTCAGCCGCCGGACTGCCACTTTCGGAAAGGCACACCAACCGGCTTTGGTCAGGAAGTGAAATCCGCAGAGATGGGAATTCGTCCGGGGTTTCCGGTTGGCTGTCGGCGGAGGGGGCCTCGATCACTTCAGGCGTGCTCGCGGGCGCGTCCATCGGCACGATCTGTAGCCCGGGCAGGACTCCGGACATTGTACCTTCCACTAGATCGTCATGGCTTGACCGTGCGGAGGCTTCCCACTTCAGGACTGCGCGTCGCTCAACATGCCGCAGTAGCTCGGTTGCGGCTGATTCCGCTCCATCGACGCCGTTTTCCTCAATCTGCGATCTCCGCAGCGCATCAAATATATGGCTCATGTTCACTCGCTTCAACGATTAGGGGGGCATTTACTCTTGCCTTGAACGCGACTGGTTTGCGCAGCGTAGGGTAGTGCTCAAAAACATCTTCCTGCCCAAGAAGCTCTTCCAGCATCCGGTGTGATCCGTTTTCGTATTCGTTTCCGTTTTCATCCGCGAAAGGCGGGCAGGCCGTCTCAAGCCGGAACTCCTCCGCCACTTCCGCTATGATCTCTGGCGTCACGCTTTCCATCCTTCTTGCATAGGCGGCAATCAGCGCATTTTCGCACAGCGTGTTAATCAGCCGCGGAAAGCCTTGCGAATAGCGATAGATGCTCGCGATGGTTTCAGTGGGGAACAAGGAATTGGTCCGCGGTTCCGCTCCGGCGACCTGAAGTCGATGTTCGACGTATTCTTCCGTCTCCTCGATACTGAGCGGATCCAGATGTGCGCGAAGCGCGATCCTCTGCTTGAGTTGTCTGAGCTGGACGGAGTCCAGCTTTTGTTCCAACTCAGGCTGCCCTACCAGGACGACCTGCAGGAGCTTGTCGTCTGTTGTCTCCAGGTTCGACAGGATGCGAATCTCCTCAAGCAATTCTTCGGACAGACTGTGCGCTTCATCGATGACCAGCACAGTGGTCTGATTCTTCGATCCGCGCGACACCAGAAACTGGCCCAGGGCACGCAGCAACTCGCCCTTGTTCTTGCCAGCGGCCGGGAGTCCGAAGTCGGACAGAACGTATTCCAGAAACTCGATTGTGGACAGATTGCTGTTGAAGACGTAGGCGTAAGCGATGTCCTCGCTTTCTGCCAGCAGTTGCAGCAGGCATCTGAGCAGCAAGGTCTTTCCCGTTCCCACTTCTCCGGTCAGAACAACAAACCCTTTGTGGCTCCGAATCCCATAGTGAAGCGTCGCCAGAGCCTCATCATGCCGACTTGTCGCCACAAGATACTTGGGGTCGGGAGTGAGGTTGAATGGGTTGCGCGCTAGCTTATAAAAGGCCTTATACATTGGGGGAAACCTATCTTTTTAGATAACTGAACATCGAACCGCACAAAATGACGCCGGCTACCAGCACGGCCGTAGCCCATCCGAACCAGAGGCTCCTCCTGCTGCGCCACAGGTCGGCAGGAGTCAGAACTTCCGGCACCTCGGAGAGTATCCTCACGGGGAGTAGATCAATAATGTCCTTTTCGTCGTGGAGGCGGTCGTCCATAAACTCAAACACCACCACGGAAGCGATGCCAAGCGCGAGGCCCACGAGCACACCGAGTCCGCAGAATTTGAGGCGGTTGGGGAAGTCGGGCTTTAGCGGGAGGTTAGGAGGATCGAGGACGCTGAATCGCTCTCCTTCCTGCATCTGCTCCATGCTGGTCGCCATCTGCGAGTCGTTCTTCTTCTTCAAAAGGTCGTCGAAGTTGGCTTTGGATTGTTCATAGCCGCGGGTCAGGTCCGCCAGCTGCTGTTCGCTCGCCGGCGTCGCATTCAGTCGCCCCTGGTACTCATCGATTCTTGCCTGCAGGCTTTTTACCGCCTGCGTGCGATTTGCAATCTCCAGCTCATTGGACTTCAACTGTCCTTCCAGTTGCAACAAATTGGTGCCATCGGCAGAAGCTCCGGCCGCGTGCGCAGCCAAGCCACCATTGCGTCGCAGCTCGGCGACCATCTGGTCCCTGGACTTCTCGGTTCGAGCTAACTCGCCTTCTGCATTTTGCACGTCGGGGTACCGCTCGGTATAACGGGAACGGAGGTTAGCCAGTTGCGACTTCAAGTTGCTAATTTGCTGGTCGAGCGCCAGCAGCGCTGGCGGGGCGTTTCCCGCAGTCGGCGTGGAGGTGTGAAGAGCCTTGTATTGGTCAGTCAGCGTCTGGAAGTAGACCTGCTGCTGTTTGGCAGTGTTGAGGGCGTCCTGCTCGCTCTGCAGTTGGCCCTGGAGCCCGCTTAGAATCTGGAGATTGCTCGCCTGCTGGGAGGGCAGATCTCCTTCGTGCTGCCCCTGGAATGCGCGCACCGCGGCTTCCTGCTGTGCAAGGCTGGCGCGGGCATCAGCAAGTTGATTTTCGATAAAGTTGGTAGTGTTTTGTGATTCCCGCTGGCGAACTTTGAGGTTGTCGCCGATAAAAAGCTGACTCAGATCGTTCGTCACTTCCTGAGCGACATGGGGATCGGCAGCCGAGTAGTCGATCGTGAACGCGTTGATCGTATCGTCCTGCGAATTGCGCACCAGAGTGATGGTGGTGTCCTTTCGCATCTGATCTACCTTGCCATCTGGAGTAAGATGATGGCGCCCTCCACGATAGAGGTTCCACTTATCGATGATAAGTAGCAGCCGGGTGCGGCTCAAAATCTGCTCGGTGATGCTCTGCAGCCGATTCTGTAGATTGTCGTTGATATTCGGCATGACGTAGTTCTTCGGCATCGTCGGCTGTTCCACCAGGATCAGGGTGCTCGACTTGTAGCGAACCGGAAGAATCCAGCTGGCTCCCCACACGAGGAGCCACCCGGCCAGCAGCGGGATAAGGAAATGCATATGGCGCCGGCGAATGATGCCGAGGTAACGCCCAAGATCAAATTTTTCTGATTTCTCGTCTTCGAGGAGTTCTGGCATAACTATCTTCCGAGTGGTCGGTTGAACTGGTATGACAATGAGATGTACTCACGATTGCTGTCTGGATTGTCGGCAAGAATGGCGACTCCGTTGTAGCTCTGGTGAAGGCGGTTGTATCCGCCTTCCAGCTGCAGGTGGCTGCCGAAGGTATACGCGACGAAGGGAGATCCGGAAATGCTGCGGCCGCCCGGATAAAAGATCGGAATTGACGGAGCTGCGTTTGTGGTCAAGACGTAGTTTCCGGTAACCCCTGTCATCCAGTTGTGCGCGAACTGCCAGCGCACGGATAGGTTTGCGCTGTTCGAGTCAAAGACCCCAAGCAGCCCGCCACCGGCGGATACAGTGCGGGAATAAGTGGCAACTACGGTCGTATGCATTTCCTGCCATGCGAGGCTCGCGGTCCCGGCAGGGCTCCACGAGTGGACAGGGGCCAGCGGCGGCAAACTCGTATCGAAGTACTGTGGGCCTCCCGCGAAGGACAGCGACAAGTTCGGTCGCAGATAAAAGGTGTAAAAGCCGAAAATCGCGTCTGTTTGTGTCACGCTTTGCGAGTCCTGGGGTGAAATGAGGGTTCGCGCGTACTGATACAGGGCACCGATATATTTCCCGCCTGACAGGCGGTGGCTATAGAAGGCCGATCCACCGAAGCCGTTCGAGCCGTAGAGCCCGGGCGTCTGGGATGGGTCGGGATAGTCAAGCACTACGGAATTGCCCGCGACTCCCACCATGTCGTTCATCCTGAATTGATAGGTCAGTTGTGCATTCGCGGTATTCGTCGTCCTCTTCGCAAAGGGGGCGATGATCGCCGCAACTTCGGATTGCGGTGTTCCGGGGATTGTGCCCCCTGAATACGAAAATGGCTGGCCGAACACGTTCGAGCTTTTTTGAAACAGATCGAGGGCGGTCACGGTCATGTTTGGGCTCAGGCGATAGCTGAAGTTGGCGGACGCATTCTGATCTGTTTCGTTCAGTGCGCTCGTGGGCTGATAGATGGTGTATCCCGAGCTGTAAGTGAACGTCTGACGAAGCCGCGAAGTAGCCCGGTCGAGGGTAATCGTAGGCCAAAAGGAGTAGCTGACGTCACTCACCGGGCTGGGACTGGAGCCGACAAGAACGTTGTCATCGTAGGCCGAGCTCACAATCACTCCCGCGCTTAGATAGTTTGCCCGACGCTCGGAGGGAACCCAGACCGCGTAGCCGGCAGCGCTTACCGGTGGTGGCGTCAGCATCCGGGACGGGTCGTCCGTGCCGTCCACACCTCTCGTTACGCTTGGTTCAACCTGCGCCCAGGCTGGCAGAGAGAGCAACAACGGCAACAATAGATAAGTGCATCGCAAAGTGGTTCGCATTTAGCGCACGGCAATCGTGTCATTCGGTTGGAGCCGGATATTTTGCGCAGGGTCTTTTCCCTTAAGAAACTTCTTGTAATTGAAAGCAAGACGAGACACGCTTCCATCCGGATTCTGCCGCAGAACATAAATATCCTTCCGCTTAGCGAAGTCCTTGAATCCGCCCGCCAGCGCGATGGCATCCACGATTGTGGAGGCCTGGGTGAGGGAATAGGTTCCCGGCTTTGCCACCTGACCGAGGATGTTGAATTTCTTGCTGTTGATCTGCTCAACCATCACGGTGACGTATGGTTCCGCGACGTAGCTGCGAAGCCTCGCTGCGATCTGCTGCCCCAGTTGCATGGGAGTCTTTCCGGCCGCCTGTATTTCACCAACAAGGGGCAAAGAAATCTTCCCATCCGACCTGACGGGAATCGATCGGGTCAGATCCGGTTCCTTCCAGACATTGATTGCCAGAAGGTCGTCGTTGCCGATTATGTAAACTCTGCTGCCAGGCGCCCCGGACTGAACCGCATCGCTACTCCGGGCGGGAACCTTGGATGGGCGACCAGCGGCGCTGGGAGTCAGCCCTTGCGCCAGTAGAGAGCCGGATAGAGCGATCAGCAGGCATACCAGCAACCGAGAACGATTCAGCAGGACACTCATATAGGTTTGCATTCACTATCCCAAAATTAGATTCGCCATGTCGCTTTCAGCAACTTCGGCGGATCTGGTTCCCTCGATTACGAAGGGCGTTCATGATGTCGCGGCTTGGATTCTTCGCGAATCCTCATGGCTTGTCTGACTTGCGAACCGGAGCGTAACATCCCGATGGGCTCAAGGTTCGATGCGCTGATCGTCGCGGACATGGACTGCGTCAGTTCTCTTCCTGCAACTGGACTTTATCTCTCGTTGGCAGGAAGCATCAAAATTCGGCAAATACTCGCCTGCATCTGCGCGGGAAACTCGCCGCACAAGGCTTCGCCATCCTCAACAACATTGAGGTGCCTTCCAAAAAAGAATTTCGGGCGAAAGAATGATCGAACCACGGCAAAAGTCGTACAAGGCTACTAAATTCTGCCAGCAGAACTACGGACTGGCAGTTCATTTCTTTCTGTGAGGCCACAGTAAGCATTTCGAAGCGGCAGAACAAGGGGTCAATCTTCTCTTTTTTCGCCAGAGCCCAGCTGAGTCGCCCATCTGGCATGTATTCCATTTATAATCAATTACTTAAATAAACTGAGCAATGTGATCTCCCATTTTTTGTGTTGACTGTTCCGCGTTAGGGCTGAATTTCCCAGAAGTACCCGAAAGGCAGGGTCATCTGGTACATATGGCAGGCGAAGCTATCCGCCCGTGGAGCGAGTGGTCGGCTGTGACGGCGGGATGCATCTTTCCTGTGAGATTTGGCGTTACTGCAACTGCGACTCAGGCGGTGAGGTTGCGCAGTTGCGTGCCGGTGAAATTGCGTGAGGTCAGGCATCTGGGCCGCGGGCTTCAAGGACTGCGCGAGGGTGATCCAGGCCGCAAGACAGGCGTTGTTGTTGGAGAAAGAATCGGAGGCGAGCATGATGCGGCGGCTGCCGAAATGAGTGAGGTCGGGCCCAACGGTGCCTGTTCCTGCCGATGGCGCCGCCGAAGATTGCGGCTTCGCCATTGCCCGAGCGCGGTGAGGTATCCGCCGATGTCGGGCCGGATGCGGCAGACGAGCAGTTCGAGAGGACGATAGGCCGAACTTCAGCGATGCGCTTCCGGGATTGAACGCAGCAACGACCGGCATAGCAGATCCGACACGGATGGGAGCGATGCCGCAAATGGCGGAGGGGCAAGATCCTTATTAGACTCGCCCCTCCTTCCGATTTATTGAAGAGCTGGCTCGGCGTACCAGCTACAACTTGCTAATCCCGAATCGAGTCCGGGACAACGAGCTCAGCCCGCGTTTCCCTCACTCTTCCGGTATCACCTTGGTTGTATAGGTTGACTCGCGACCATCCGCGAGTTTCGTTGCCGATTCTTTTGGTGGTCATCGTCTACTCTCTCCTTTTTCGGAAGATTTCTCTCCCGTTACTGAGTAGGAGGAAGGAAAGCGGGACGGAGTTGCCCTTTGTCGAGGCGTGGCGCGACTGGCGGGCGAGTGAGTAAAACTGATATCCTCGCCAGTGCATCCATTGAAGGCGAAGGGGTTCGCCTAAATGCTGATCCTTCCGGGAACGAAGCGGAAGGGCCGGACGATGACCCCTGGCGAAGTTTTTGCCGGGGCGTTTCCTGACCCGCATGTACCTTCCCGGCGAAAACTTAACCCGAAGTGTCGCGCGGCGCTGTCCGCGACGGCTTTTGTGAATGATGTCTCGCGCGGAAAGGATAGGTTATGGTTGTGCAGCAGCAAAGAAGCAAAGTTTTCGACACTCTTTTTGAACGCTATGAGGGACCGGCGTTTGCTGTTCGGCTCTGGGACGGGTGGCAGTGGTTCTCTCCGCAGTGCGGCGAGCCGGCATGCACAATCGTGTTCAACTCCGAAAGTGCGCTGCAGGCGATGGCAGTGAGTCCCGGTGAGGTCACGCTCGGCGAGGCTTTTCTGTCGAAAGAGATTGACGTGGAGGGCGACCTCTTCTCGGTGTTTGACGTCGCGGAGCATATTTTTGCGTGTCCGCGCGGGCAGCGGCAGCGGGTAATGGACGTGGTTGGCGCCGTGTTCGTGGGAATCGGCTACCGGCTTCGACATGGGAGCACCCATTCGGTCGAGCGGGACCGCGCGGCGATTTCCTACCACTACGACCAGCCGCCCGAGTTTTATCGCCCATGGCTGGGAACGACGATGGCATACTCCTGCGGCTATTTTGAATCATCCGCGGACAGCGTGGACACGGCGCAGATCAATAAGCTGGAGCTGATTTGCAGGAAGCTGCGTTTGCAGCCAGGAGAGCGGTTTCTGGATATCGGCTGCGGCTGGGGAGGCCTGATTCTGCATGCTGCCGCGCACCATGATGTTTACGCGCAGGGAATTACCATCAGCAAAGAACAGCAGACGACCGCCGCCCATCGCATCGAAGAAGCGCGGCTGACCCAGAGCTGCGAAGCGACGCGGCTCGATTACCGCAAGGCTCCGGAACAGTTTGCGCCATTCGACAAAATCGCCAGCGTGGGCATGTTTGAGCATGTTGGTCTGAAAAATCTGCCTCTGTATTTTGCGACGGCGCGCAAGATGCTGAAGCCGGGCGGGGTGTTTTTGAATCATGGCATCGCACGGTCGCAGTTTCAGGGCAACCGCGGAAATTCGTTTCTGCACCGGAGCATCGTTCCGTTTTTGCGGGAGACGCTGATGTTCCATCGGCCCCGCAACTCGTCCTTTATCGATAAATATGTCTTCCCGGACGGGGAGCTGGTCACCATTGCGCAGGCGCTGCGTGCGGCGGAAGGGGCTGGGTTTGAGGTTCGCGATGTAGAAGACCTGCGCGAGCACTATGAAATGACGCTGCGCGGGTGGGTGCAAGGGCTGGAGCGGAATCGCGACGCGCTGCTGAAGCTCGTCTCCGAGACGACCTATCGCATCTGGCTGCTGTACATGGCAGGCTCGGCGGCGGCGTTCCGCAGAGGCGATCTGGAGCTGTACCAGACGCTGTTGAGCAAACCCGACCATGGCAAAAGCGGACTTCCGCTGCGGCGCGAGGACTGGTATCAAACTCCGGCGGGTGACAGGGAACACGCCTTCAGTTAGGGGGAATGGAAAGCGCTCTTCGATTTCTCTGATTTGCCGCAACAATTACGCGGAAAATCCGTCTATACCTCCGCACCACCATGTGTCTTCACAAATTCAGGTCGACTCGCGCTTCAGCCTTGGAGAAGAGCGAGTCCGCGCGCGCGCGCCTGAATGCAGGCGGGACAGCAGTGCGTCCTATTCTTGACACATTGCTGATTTGTAACGTACAACCAAGCATTCCGGAGCGACTTGGACCACGCCACATCGCCGCTTTTCCTGAAGCACTTTCGGAGGCCGTGAACGGCTCCGGCGTTCGGCCTTTTTCCCCTGTATCGCTTTGTTCCATCGCGCATCGACAGAATGCGCTCTGCTCCGACGCCGGTTGACCGCGCTCGGCTTTGGTCCGCTGCACCGGACTGTTTTGTTACTGTTTTGTTCGTTGGGTTTTGAGGATGGCCATGATTCCCAGAATGTTCCGCACACTCAATTTGATCGTTTTTGTATCCGCCGTCAGCCTGGTTGCGCCGATCGCGCTTCAGGCCCAGGCGCAGGCTTCGCCGTCGCTGGTGGTGAACCGGCTGACGCAACCTATCGATAACAACGTCAGCGTCACGCTGAAGGGAACCGTCCACCCGCTGGCGAACGCGATGAATGACCGCGGGGCGGTGCCGGCGAGCATGCCGCTGAACCGCATCCAGATTGTGCTGAAGCGCAGCGCGGCGCAGGAAGCGGCCCTCCAGCAGTTGATCCATGACCAGAACACGCCGGGGTCGGCGAGCTACCACAAGTGGCTGACGCCGGCGGAGTTCGGGCAGCAGTTCGGTCCGTCGGACCAGGACGTGGCGACACTGGAAGCGTGGCTCCAGTCGCAGGGATTCAATATTGAGGGGTTGAAACCGGGGCGGCAGACGTTGGAGGTTTCCGGCAGCGCGTCGCAGTTCCAGAACGCGTTTCACGCGCAGATCCACAAATACATGGTGAACGGCGAAACACATTTCGCGAACGCGACCAATCCTCAAATTCCCGCCGCGCTGGCGCCGGTTTTTGGTGGATTCGCTTCGCTGAATGACTTCCGCCCGAAGCGCATGAGTCACGTTCTGGGCCAGGCCACCTACAACCCGAAGACTGGAACGGCGGTGCCGCAGTGGACCATGGGTTCGGCAGGCAATCTGTCGTTTGTGGTTTCACCAGCGGATTTTGCCAAGGAGTACGACCTGCCATCCAGCCTTAACGGAGCTGGCCAGACGATTGCGATCATTAACGACGCCAACATCAACATCGGGTTCGTCAATCAGTTTCGCACTACGTTTAATCTTCCGGCAAATCCGCCGCAGGTGATTATCGACGGGAATGACCCCGGCGTGGACGGCATCAACAACCCAGACGGCCCAAACTACGATTCTATTGAAGCGTATGTCGACGTAGAGTGGGCTGGAGCCGTGGCCCCGGCGGCTACCGTGGATCTGGTTATCGGCGCAGACACGGCGCTTGAGTCCGGGTTGGTACTGGCCGCCGAACATGCCGTCTACGGCAACATCGCGCCGGTAATGAGTCTCAGTTTTGGGTATTGCGAAGAGGGATTGGGGAGCGAGAACGCCTTCATCAACAGCCTGTGGGAGCAGGCGGCGGCGCAGGGCATTACGGTGATGGTTTCTACCGGGGACAGCGGCTCTGCAGGCTGTGACGATTCATCTCAGCCATACGCGGTCGGCGGTGCGGCGGTCAGCGGCTTCGCGTCCACGCCTTATAACGTCGCCGTCGGCGGAACCGATTTTTATTACAGCTCGTGGAACCAGGGGGCGTCGGCGATCAACAGCCAGCTTGCGACCTACTGGGACACCACTCCCAGCAACGGCTCGGCGACGGCTTCCATCAAGGGCTACATTCCTGAGCAGCCCTGGAACGACAGCCAGTACGGGCTGAATCTTCTGAGCTACTACAACAGCCTGGGGATCACCACCATCGGCGGTGGCGGCGGCGGTCCCAGTACCTGCGCCACCGGAACGGCGGACCCCAATACGGGAGAGTTTTCCGCTTGTAGCGCTGGCTATGCCAAACCCCCATGGCAGACCGGCGTGGGCGTTCCCAGCGATAAGGTGCGCGATCTACCCGACGTATCGCTGTTTGCCGCAGATGGCGTGAACCAGAGCTTTTACCCCCTCTGCGGGGAGGATGGAGATTGCCAGCCCGCAGGGAGCGGTGGGGTGATCCAGATTACGGGCGCCGGCGGAACGTCGTTTGCATCCCCTGCCTTCGCAGGCATTATGGCGTTGGTGAACCAGAAATACGGTCGCCAGGGCCAGGCCGACACCGTCCTTTATCCGCTGGCGACGCAATTCCCGGCGGCTTTCCACGACGCGACGAACGGCAGCAATTCTGTTCCGTGCGAGTACTTGCCTACCGCCGCCCTGAACTGCATTAAGGCGACCAACCCGATCACCCTAAGCGGTGTGACGGAGGGCCAGATCGGTTCCGGGACCACGCCCTGGTATAGTGCGACCACAGGCTACGACCTGGCCAGCGGGCTGGGCAGCGTGGACGCCAACGTCCTCATCAACGACTGGGGCAGCGTCACGTTCGCCGGTACCACCGTCAGCCTCACTTCGCCCACGACCGGCGCCAGCATTACTCATGGCACTTCGGTTAGCTTTAAGGGCACTGTTAGCGAAACCAGCGGCAGCGCCACACCGACGGGCAATGTAGCCATTGAAACCGACAGCACCGAGCCCGTAAACCAAGGGGAGGCTACCTTCGCTCTAAATAGCAGCGGTGCATTCTCCGGCGCTTTCAGTTACTTGCCCGGGGGAACGTATAACGTCTGGGCCAACTACGGAGGCGACAGCGCGAATGCCGGGGCCGCGTCCCAGAAGGTGCAGCTCACCATCAGCCCCGAAGCCAGCACGACATACTTCAATATTCTCGACGTAGCCACACCGTACTCTGGATCTGTCGCCATCACCCCTGGCACGACCGGCATTCCGTACGGCACCCAGCTCATCCTGGACGCTGAACCCGTTCCAACCACTTATTACAACCAGTGCATTACCCCTTCGAACCCGCCGGCGAGCTGCTCAACCCCTACTTACACCGCTCCTACAGGTACGGTCGTCTTTGCCGATAACGGCGGGCCCGTCAACACCGCTGGAGTGAATGCCGAAGGCGACGCCGAGTATAACGCTCCCTGGCCGGTTGGCTCCCACTCGGTCACCGCAGCTTATTCCGGCGACAACAGTTATAACAAATCCACCGGCTCCGCCATTACCTTCAGCGTCGCCCAGGACACGCCTGACATTGAGGTTCTCAGCGCGGCCCAAAACTCTGCTGGAAGTTTTATAGGCAGCCAATCGACCGTCGTAACGGTTCTCATCGAAAACAGCGCCAACCTCGAAAATGAAAGCACCTACGAGATCGGATATTCAGTACCCGTCGCTTCGCCAACCGGCACGGTGACGGTAACCGGACTTCCCGGAGGTCCGAAGACGGTATCCCTGGCTCCTGCAGTCGATCCCACAACATACTCACCGAACGGGGTAGCGACTATCATCCTTCCTCCCACCTCCGCCACAGGGACTTTCGCCGTCACTATCAGCTACACCGGGGATGGGAATTACACCGCAACCTCTGGCTCTGGAACCGTCACGATCGTCGCTTCCAGCGGACTGCCATCGACCACAACCGCAACTGTTACGGGAAGCATCTCCCCGACGACCTCGATTACCGTCACCGGTTCTGTTACCGGCCAGAGCGGGCATGCGGCGCCTACCGGCGCTGTGGTTGTTTATTCATCCGGATACAATGCGACGGAGTTTCCACTCGTTCCCGGAGCAGGGGACGTTTCCACCTTCTCTGGAATGCTGAACAGTCAGACGCTCTGGCAGGGAACAAATGTTGTCACCCTGCAATACACCGGCGACGCCACATATGGTCCTTCGTCCTTCCCCCTGGCCAGTCCCATCGCCAGTCCGCTCTCCGACTTTTCGATGGTGCCCAATACCACGATCGTTCCGGTGGCTGCCGGCAGTTCCGCGACGGACGCCATTCAACTCGCATCAATCAACGGATTCGCCGGAACGGTGAATTACACCTGCTCCGCGGCTTCGGGAATTACCTGTTCGCTCAGTCCAAACTCAACAACCTTCACCAGCGGTGCCAACTCTACCACCACCCTGAACGTCACTGCCGCAGCCGGAACCGCCAACGGCAACTACAACGTCCTGCTCACCGGAGCTGATTCCACTGGCAAATACGTCCACACGCTCGGCATCGAGATCGTGGTCCGCGCTACATCTGGCGTTACCGGGAGCTTCACGCTCACCCCCAGCCCCACGAGCCTTACCTTGGCTGCGGGCGCGACCACCGGCAACACTTCAACCATCAGCGTGACGCCTACAGGAGGGTTCACTGGGACGGTCAGCTTCACCTGCGCTGTTACAACCGCTCCCTCCGGGGCAACGGATAGCCCAACATGCTCTGCGCCTTCGGCCAGCGTCACCGGGACCACCGCCGCAACCAGCACGCTCACGGTAGCGACCACGGCCGCGACCAGCAGCGCGTCTCACAATCCGCTGAACAAGTTCTTTGCGGCGGGCGGCGGGGTAGTGATCGCTGGTTTGCTCTTCTTCGGAATCCCTGCGCGCCGACGCAAATGGCGGAGCATCCTGGTGATTCTGGTCTTCGCTGGTATTGCCGGGTTGGGCATTGGCTGCGGCAGCGGCGGTGGAAGCAGTGGCGGTGGCGGCGGTGGTGGCGGAACGACAGGCACCACTGCCGGAGCCTACGTGCTTACCGTGACCGGGACCAGCGGTACGCTGACCCAAACGACCACGGTGAACCTGACGGTCAATTAAACGGACAGCGGAAACCTGACGGCCGAAGATTGTGCTTGTGATGGTGGCTGTTTGCGTGGAGGTGTCGCGATAGCGCGGAAAGAGGCGAGGTCCGCATGTGGGGTGTGATTCTCGGGGTTCTGGGCATCGTCGTCCCGCTCGTGATTCTCGCCCGGCAAGTCAGGTCACTCCAGGCTCGGGTCGACGAACTCGAAGAGCGGATTGATGATTTGTCGGGCGGCTCGAACTCAGAGTACGGCTACGACGGTGACGCGGACGACGATCGGCGACAGAGGTAGCCACAGCCACGAAACGAGCGGGCCGCGCTTGTGCGAGTCGCTCCACTTGCTTTTGCACTCGAACCGCCGGTCCTGCGATATCCTCATCGCAGGCCATGCACGTCGAGCCCGAAGTGAGTCCCCGCATCGATCACGGCACTGAGCACGGCGCTGAGCACGGCACCCAGGCCGGCGCGGAGCCCCGCGTCAGCGCGGCGCGCACCGCCGGCATCGCTCTGTTTCTGCTGACCTCGCTTAACCTGTTCAACTTTATCGATCGCTATATCCTGCCCGGCGTGCAGCCGCTGGTGCAGAAGGAATTCGGCGTGAACGACGCGCAGATCGGGTTCCTGACCACGGCGTTTTTCTTCACCTACATGCTGGCCGCGCCGCTCACGGGATGGCTCGGCGACCGGTTTCCACGCAAGCCGCTGATCATTATTGGAGCACTGCTCTGGTCGGCAGCCACTCTGTTTACGGCGTGGGTGCACAGCTACGACACGCTGCTGCTGCGCCACGCGCTGGTGGGCGTCGGCGAGGCTACGTTCAGCATTTTCGCGCCAGCGTTGCTGGCGGATTTTTATCCGGAGCGCGACCGCAACCGCATCCTGAGCATTTTTTACGCCACCATTCCAGTGGGCGGCGCGCTTGGCTATATTACGGGCGGCGTTCTGGGGCAGCACTTTGGCTGGCGGGTGCCGTTTTTTATTTCCGCGTTGCCCGGAGTGCTGATCGCGCTCGGCTTCTGGCTGTTTGTGCGCGAGCCCCGGCGGGGAAGCGCGGATTCGCTCGCGCCTACGCTTAACCGCGCCACGCTTCACGGGCTGCTGCACAACCCCGGCTTCTGGTGCGCGACGCTGGGGCTCGCGATGTGGACCTTCGCGGTCGGCGGCATTTCCACGTTTCTGCCGACTTTTTTTGTGCGCTTCGCTCACATGTCGGTCGCGAAGGCCGGAACCGTGACCGGGGCGTTGACCGTGGTTGATGGACTGCTCGGCACCATCGTTGGCGGATGGCTGGGGCAGCTCTGGCTGCGGCGGAACAGCCGCGCGCTCTATCTCGTTTCGGCATGGGGATCGGTGCTGGCGATTCCGGCTGCGGCGCTGGTCTTCTTCGGGCCAGAGTCGCTCTTTCTCCCGGCAGCTTTCGTTGCTGAATTTTTCCTTTTCCTCGGGACCGGCCCTTTGAACGCTTCGATCGTGAATTCGGTGGCCGCGCCCATTCGCGCCACGGCCATTTCGATCAATCTGTTTGTGATCCACGCACTGGGAGACGCTATTTCGCCAACGCTGATCGGCAAGCTCTCCGACGCGACGAACCTCCGCATAGGACTGAGCATCACGCTGATCACGCTGGCGCTCTCCGGCGTGATTCTTTTCATTGGAGCCAACTACGCTCCGCTGCTGACGAAAGCAAGTGAACCCTGACCGCTGAGCCTTGGTCTTTTCGCCCCGTGCTTTACAATCAAGCAGGTATGGCCGAACAAGAACCGCACCACTCGCCACAGGAACCCCCGCCGCCGGCGTGGGTGAAAACTGAGTTGGCCCGTCATCCTCAGCGGCCCGATCCCATGGATCTAATAGAAAGCATCTTCACCGACCTGAGCGAGATTCACGGCGACCGCGCCTTCGGCGACGATCCCGCGATGTATTGCGCCTTCGCGCGCTTCAACGGCGAGGAGGTGATGGTGATTGGGAACCTCAAGGGTCGCAACACGAAGGAAAAGGTGCATCGGAAGTTCGGGATGCCCGACCCGGAGGGGTATCGCAAGGCGTTGCGCGCGATGAAGCTGGCGGAAAAATTCAGCCGCCCGGTCTTCACGTTCATTGATCTGATGGGGGCGAATCCCGGATTGGGCGCTGAAGAGCGCGGGCAGGCCGAAGCCATTGCCCACAACCTGCGCGAAATGTCACGGCTGCGGATTCCCACCATTGCCACCATTTCCGGTGAGGGTGGTTCGGGTGGGGCGCTGGCGCTGGCCGTCGCCGATCGCGTGCTGATTATGGAGAAGGCCATCTATTCGGTGATTTCGCCGGAAGCCTGCGCCTCGATTATGTGGCGTGACGCCTCTCGACGCGCCGAGGCCGCCGTCGCGTTGAAGGCGACCGCGCCCGACCTGCAGCACTTCGGTTGCGTGGACGATATTGTTCCCGAGCCCGGCAGTGGGGCGCACGAAAATCCGGCGGAGGCCGAGAAAATTCTCGCGGAAAAACTGCGCTGGCATCTAAGCGAACTGAAAGCGCTGTCGATGGATGATCTGGTGGCGCGCCGCTACGAAAAATTCAGGAACATAGCCCAGTTCTACACAGCATGAAGGAATCCAAGCCTTTACAGATCGTGGATGGAGCACGGACCCCCCACCCCGGATGCCGGGTGCCTGCCTTTCGCGACAGGTTGGATGGGGGTTGCCGGTGAATCGCTCCCACCGCTTCCGCGCGCTGCTTTGGTTCGTCGTGGCGGCAATCTATTACTTCGTGGCCAGGGACATTGCCTCGATTGCCGCAAACGGCCTGAGCTCCGGAATTTGGTTTGATCTGGTGGACCGCGCCATTCTGCTGTTTTTGCTCATCATCGGCTTTGCCGCCATGGGGTACGTCGGGCAGCGCCAGCAGCATCCTGTGGCCGCGATGGGCCTCGATCGAAGAACCGGCGCGCGCCGCGAGTTTGCCCTGGGCGCGGCGATCGGATGGGCAGGAATGACCGTCTGCGCGCTGATCATTGCCCTATTCGGCGGCATGGTCATCTTCTTCTATACGAACTGGCGGCAGTTTGCGCTGATTCCGTTGGTTCTGGCGATTCTGCTGGTCGCCTCGCTGGCTGAAGAAGTAGCGTTTCGCGGCTATCCGTTCCATCGGCTGATTGAAGCTACCGGTCCGCTGTTCGCGACCCTGTTTCTTTCGCTGCTCTACGCGCTTCTCCACATCAACAATCCTGGAGCGAGTCCGGCGAGCTTTCTGGTGACGATGTTTGCCGGATGGCTTTTGTGTATAGCGTATCTGCGGACGCGTGCGTTGTGGGTGGGCTGGGGCATCCATTTTGCATGGAACGCCAGCATGGCGGTGCTGTTCGGTCTGCCTCTGAGCGGGCTCACGCGATTCTCCCCGGTTGTTTCCTCCACATCGCTCGGGCCAACATGGCTCACCGGAATCGACTACGGGCCGGAAGGCAGCGCGATCGGCCTTGCGGTCATCCTTGGGTTGATTATTCTCACGCTGTACGCCACGCGCGGGCTCAATTGGCAATACGCGCGGCCGGTGATCGTGTCGGGTGCGGTCCCGGTGGATGTCGATGCCGTAGTGGGTCAGCAACGTGAACCCATCATCGTGCCGCCGTCTGCGTCCTCGCAACCGCCGGAGTCCGCGCCGCCCGACCTGTCGCCGCTTGAGCCGTCGCAGCCAGCACAAGTTGAGGGCGTTCCCGCGCGGGATGAGCCGCCACAAGTCAGCGAGCCGGAAAACGCGCCCGAAAATCAATCGGAAAATAAGCCGGAAGACAAACCGGAATAATTGCCAGCCAACCCTAATCCACTTGCTAGCTCTGCAAGCGCGACATTAGAATCCCATGTACTCGAAAAACTGCTGGCGTCGTGTGCTGAAAAATTTCTGCGCCAGTCTGGGGAGATGGGTATGAGGCAGTCCTTTGCTCTTGGAATTGGCGGTGCGGCCGGTCAGGGCGTGGCCACGCCGGGCGATATTTTTGCCAAGGTTTTCAGCCGTCGCGGCCTGCACCTGAACGCCTACAACGCGTATCAGTCAATCATTCGCGGCGGTCATACGTTTCTGACCATTCGCACGGGTCCCGGCAAAATTTCCAATATGGGTGATCATCTCGACCTGCTGATTCCACTGAACCAGGACACAATGGATCGCCACCTGGGCCTGCTGACCGCAGGCGGCGCATGTCTCTATAATTCCGACGCCATCAAGCCAGGCGCTCCTGCCGACGGCGTGCAGCTTTGCCCCATACCCGTGTCGCAGCTTGCCGATATCAGCAAGAACAAGATTGCGCAGAACACGCTGGCCATTGGCGCGGCGCTCAGCATGATGGGCGTGGGCTTTGCCGCGCTCGAAGAGGTGCTGGCCGAGCAGTTCCGCAAAAAAGAACAGAAAGTGATCGACGAAAACGTGAATCTGGCCCGTGCCGGGTACGATTACGCTTCAGAGCACTTCAAGCCGTTTGCCTGGCCGCTGCCCATGACCGATGCGCGTTACGCGGTGCTGAGCGGCAACGCCGCCTTGGCCATGGGAGGCGCCGCCGCTGGAGTGAAGTTTTATTCCGCTTACCCCATGAGCCCGTCGACCGGAGTGCTGCACTGGATGGCCGAGCACGCGCGCAAGGCCAATATCATGGTGCGCCAGGTGGAAGATGAAATCGGCGTCATCAACATGGCGATTGGCGCGGCCCATGCCGGCGTTCGCGCCATGTCCGCCACCTCGGGCGGCGGATTCGCGCTGATGAGCGAGGGGCTGGGTCTGGCGGCGCAAGCTGAGATTCCGATTGTAGTGATCGACTGCCAGCGGGCGGGTCCGTCCACCGGGGTTCCCACGAAAACCGAGCAGGGCGACCTGTGGCAGATGCTGGGCGCGGCGTTTGGAGATTATCCCCGCGTGATCGCTGCGCCGCTCGACATTGCCGACTGCTTCAAGCTGATTCCCGAGATATTCAATGTGGCGGATCGCTTCCAGTGTCCGGGCATCGTGCTTTGCGACCTGCTGCTGGCCGAGGGCCGGCTGAGCGTCGAGCCGAAGGAACTGAATTTCTTTCCGGAGATCGACCGCGGCGAGTTGATTACGTCCAACGGCAACGAACACGAGCCGTACAAGCGCTACAAGATCACCGAAAGCGGCGTCTCGCCGCGCGTCATTCCCGGCGTTCCGGGCTTTACGCACACCGTTTCGAGCGACGAGCACGATGAGGACGGCGTGCTCATCAGCGACATGTTCACCAACACCACCAAGCGCCGCGCGATGATGGAAAAGCGTATGCGGAAGATGGAGGGAATCGCCGCCGCGGTTGCGCCGCCGCATCTGTTTGGTCCCGCCGTCGCTGATGTTACGCTGATCGGCTGGGGTTCGACCTACGGCGTGATTGACGAGGCTTGCGAACTGCTGCTGGAACAGGGAATCGCGGCGAATTACCTGCCCATCCGGTGGCTGGTGCCGCTGCACGGCGATGTGATTCTGGACCTGCTGAAGGACGCCAAGCACACCATTATTGTGGAGAACAACTACAGCGGCCAGTTTGCGCGCTACCTGCGCAGCGAGACCAGCTTTGTGCCTGACGGACACATTCGCAAATACGACGGAGAGCCGTTCATGCCGCACCACATTGTGGAAGCTGTCAAGGATCAATTAGCCGGAAAAACAAAGCTTTCCGTGCCAGCCCATGAAGTAATGGTTTAAGAAAAGTCAACAGAAGTCAATCCGAGGAGAAGTAACAATGGCGACCGAAGTAATCGCTCCAAAAACACTGAAAATGGCGGATTTCAAGGGCCGGGTCGATCCCGACTGGTGCCCGGGTTGCGGCGACTTCGGCGTACTGGCCGCGGTGCAGAAGGCGCTGGTCGAGTTGCAGATTCCCAACCACGAAGTCATCACCATCAGCGGCATCGGATGCTCGTCGAATTTTCCCGGCTTCATTGAAACCTATGGCATGCACACGCTGCATGGGCGCTCGCTGGCCGTGGCGACGGGGGTGAAGATGGCCAACCACGCCATGACGGTGCTGGTGACGGGCGGCGACGGCGACGGATTCGGCATTGGCGGCAACCACTTTATGCACACCATGCGCCGCAACGTGGACCTGACCTACATCGTCATGGACAACCAGATCTACGGCCTCACCACCGGGCAGACCTCGCCCACCAGCCGCCTGGGCATGAAAACTAAAAGCATGCCATTCGGCAGCGTGGAAGGACCGATCAATCCCATCTCGCTGGCGCTCGCCGCCGGCGCGACGTTTATCGCGCGCGGCTTCAGCGCCGAGCAAAGGCACCTGACCGAGCTGCTCAGGCAGGCGATTGAGCACAAGGGCTTCTCGTTCCTCGACGTGTTCAGCCCCTGCGTGACCTACAACCACGACAATACCTTCCAGTGGTTCAAGCCCCGGGTGAAGAAGCTCGAAGACAACCCCGAATACGACTCCACTGACTGGAGCGCGGCCATGGAGAAATCGCTGCTCTGGGGCGACGAAATTCCGATAGGGAAGTTCTTCGAGCGCACGGACGTCCCCACGCTGCACGGTGCTGAGCCGGTGCTGAATCGGGGGCCGCTGGTGTATCAGGACAACCGTATTCCTCCGGAAGTGGCGCAGGGGTTCATCAACGAGCTGATGTAGGCGGATTAGACGGTCGGTCTCGGATTGCGCCAGATCGCCCCATTCCATCCCGACCAGCGGGAGGGCCAAACCCGCTAGTTCCAGAATGGTGCGAAGTGTGGGCCGCCGGACGCATAGTCCCTTGCCAACCGACCCAGCAAGGAACATCCTAGTAGTCAACGGAGGCCGTTATGAAAGGCTTCTTGATTTCGCTTCTTGCCGCGCTCCTCACTCTCCCCGCAGCCGCGCAGGTTTTTACGGTCCAGCCCGAAGGCGTCGCCGCCAAGTATCTCCAGTTCAAACCGACAGACGTAAAGCTTTCCACGCTGCCGATGACGGATCATGACCGCCAAGAGCTTTTGCGCTTTCTGCAGGCCGAGCAGGGCTTCTCCATGCGACCGCTGCCGGTGGCGACTATCACCCTGCCGGCGAACGGCATGATCAAACCCAGCGGGTCTGATTATGTGAACCTGGTGCAGAAAAAAGGAATCGCCGTAGAGGCCGGCAAGCGCGTGGTCGTGACGGATATCAAGATCGAAAAGAATCGAATCCTTCTCGACTTCAACGGCGGCCCGGAGCACAAGCATAAATGGCTGCGCCACGTCTCCATCGGCATGGATCCTTATGACACCACCCCCATCGTGCACGATAATCCGAACGCGCCTACCGGCACGCGAATTGAGCTGGTGTTTCCGCATGGACTGCCCGACCTGACGGGAATGCAGGTGGAGGCGCTGGTAAAGCCCATTGTCGATTTCAGTTTGAAAACACCGGAACAGGCGTATACGGACACGCTGCCGCCGTTCCTGAAGAAGGCGGTGCTGGCGCACCACGTGCTGGTGGGCATGAACCGCGAGATGGTGCTAAGCACGCTGGGCGAGCCGCGCACCAAGATGCACGATATGGAAAACAACCAGTCGATCGATATATGGATTTACGGCGAGCCGCCCGATCCCACGCAGTTCGTCCGCTTCAACGGGGGCCGCGTGATCCGGCTGGAGGTTGCCGCTGTCGGCAAGCCGATCGTCGTGTATGTAAAAGACGAGATGCGCGGGTACTGGAGCAAGCAGCCTGCGCAAAATGTACACATCGTCCAGCTCGGCGACCAGAACCCGGCGGACGCGGCCAAGGAGACGGCGAAGAAGGCGCCGCCTACGCTGCGGAACCCCGGCGAGGCGCTGCCTGCAGACAAGAATCCGGACACGCCACAGATGAAGCCGGTCGAGTTCCCGAAGGATACGGGCGGGTCGGCCCCGCCGGCCACAACCCCCTCCCAAGCTCCGTCGGGGGCGAGTCAGCCGGCCTCGACGCCGTCGGGAACAAGTCAGCCTCAGCCCGCCCCTCAACCGGCAACCCAGCCTTCGTCGCAACTCGCAGCCCAGCTCGCGCCCGATCACGGCTGATCAAAGCTGCGGTTCTAATTCAGATTTAGAGATCGTGGCCGACGATGCTTCTCTGCTCGGTCGGGACAGCGTCTTCATGTAAACTAGTGAGAACGCGCCAAGGGAATTTTCCCGATCCGCCCCATACGCGAAGATCAAGGGCGAAACGCCGCGAAACCCGGTCGCCGTGCGCCCGCCAAGCAGCGAGAGCGAAAAAGACTTGTGAGGAGATGAGCCGTCATGGCCAAAGTTGCCAAAACAGCAGACCGTCAGAAAGTCATGGACACCACCAAGAGCACCGATTGTCCCAGGTGCAGCAAACCAACCCGCATCGTAAAACGAGTGAAGGACCGCGAGCGGGGCATCCCCGGCGGAGTCTACATCTCCTGCTCAGCCTGCGATTTTTACGAAAAGCTTTAAGGACAGCGTTCAGCGTTCAGATCAATCCAAAAGCCCGGCTAATGAGCCGGGCTTTTAATTTGGGCGACAGTTGTTATTGGTTGATGGGAGCGGCGGTCAACTCCAGTTCAATTTTTCCTTTGCCGGTGTTGTTGTCTGAAGAAAAAATGACAGTCGGTTTGCCGATGGGGACCGTCACGTTGGAGTCCCAGTTGGCGTCGCGAATAAGGGGGTGCTTGTCATTAGTCGGCATATACGAAGAAGGAGTGGGAGCGAAGGTACTGATCGACACCTTCACGTGGAGGTGCAATGCCCGATCGACGATTTCGGCCTGTTCTACGTCGATATTTGTTCCTGTGTTTAAATATTGAAATTGTGTGTTGACGAGGGATGAGACGGATGCGCCGCCTGCGGAATAGCTGCCGGTTGCTACTGGAACCCGGTCTCCAGTCCGGATCGAACTGGTCCTTTCGCTCTTGACGCCGGTGGCAATCGTTTCGGTGTACGAGCGGCTAGTCGTGACCTTTCCCTCTGCCGAGACATCGAGAACGCGAAACGTCAGCCGGAAGTAGCGCTCCGGACTCTGTTTGTAGGAGTTGATGGATGGGTGCGTTGGCGTGGACGCGGCGGCCTGCGTCTGTTGCGACCATGCGGCAACGGTGCAGGCAAGCGCGAGAGCGAGCAGAGCGGAGGCGGTCTTGATTGCTTTCGTCATTCAGTTCTCCTAAGGAAGAGGGGCGATGGTAAGCGGTTTGATTTCGAGACGCGAAATCGTGATGGGTTGCGTCTGCAATGGAGCCGAATCGCGCTTCTGTGCTTCTGCCATCTCGGCAGCTTCCTTCGGATGCTGCTGCACAAAAGCCAGCAGCGCCAGCTCCTCTTTCGAGTACGGAGCCGGAAGCGGGCGGGCCGTCGAGCGCGCGGCGTGAGCCTTGCGCACGCTGCGATGAGTCTGAACCGGCGCAGCAGCCAGAGTTTCCGCTGGCTGCGGACGGGTACGAGCCGTCACGTCAGGAGTCGTAGGCGCAGAGGCGACCGCGGCCGGGGGCTTCGGCAGAGCCCATTGCCCCGCCAGCACAAACGCCAGTGCCAGGGCTGCGGCCAGCGGTACGGCAAAGGCCAGAGCCAGCTTCCATCCGCGCCGTGGGGCGGGGACGTGCTGCGCCCGCTCCAGAATACGCGAGGCCAGCTCAGGCGAAGGCTCCACTGCCGCGTAGCTCTCCACGGCGTTCTCTAAAATCTGGTCAACATCATCCCGCATAAGCTCCTTCTTTAGCGTTGGCGATCTTCTCCTTCAGCAGCTGCCTGGCCCGCATCAGCCGAGTGCGAACCGTGCCTTCGGGCAGGCCGAGCGCCGCGCCGATTTCGCGCGAGGTCATCTCGTCGATGCCGGCCAGCGCCAGCGGCTGGCGAAGCTCCTCCGGCAGCGCGTCGATGAGTCGGTGCAGAGCGGCCTGACTGTCAGCGCTGAGCGCCTGCTGCTCCGGCGATGCGGTTTGCGAGGGTGTCACGTCCGCGTCCACATCGGCGACCGCCATGGCCGGAGCGCGCCGCAGGTCGAGCGCAAGCCTCCAAGCCGTGCGCGCCAGAAACGCCCGCTCGTCGCGGATGTCACGCCATCGCCCATTGCGGTAGAGCTTGAGAAAAGTCTCCTGGGCAATGTCCTCAGCGTCCTGCGCGTTCCGCAAGAGAGCGAACGCCACGCGGAAAACGAAGCGGTGCTGCCGGTAGACGAGCAGCGAAAACTCCTCATCAGAGGCGGTGGCGCGTTCGCGTTCCTGCAACCTGTCCGTCTCCTCAACGCTGATGGGGTGTGCCGTCGCCATGCTGATTGCTATTCAATCCCTAAGACGGGCGAAAGGGAACAGGTGTTCATATATTTTTCTGGCAGCCATAATTGCGGTTAAACTCACTGGGTGATGAGTGAAAGTGGGGATTCGGGTTTGGCAGAAGATGGAGCCGCGCGGCGCGTGCTTGGAGTGATCCCGGCGCGGCTGGCTTCAACGCGGCTGCAGCGCAAGGTGCTGCGGGAAATTGCCGGCGAGCCGATGCTGGCGTGGGTGTATCGCGCGGCGCGCGCCTGCCCGCTGCTTAGCCAGACGCTGATCGCGACCGACTCGGATGCGGTGATGGATTTTGCCCAGCGGCACGGAATGGCGGCGGTGTTCACGCCCGCCGACTGCGCCAGCGGAACCGACCGCGTGTACGCCGTTGCGCAGTCGATTGCGGCGGACATTTACGTCAACATCCAGGGCGACGAGCCGATGCTGCGCCCCGAACATATTGCGGCGCTGCTGGAGCCGTTTGAGCGCGCTGAAGTTGCCGTGGCGACGCTGGCCACACCATGCGCTGCAGACCAGCTCGAGAATCCGAATGCGGTGAAGGTTGTGACCGCCGCAAACGGCCGCGCGCTGTACTTTTCACGTGCGACGATTCCGTATGACCGCGACGCGCAGGGAAGCGTCGCGTATCGCAAGCACCTGGGTCTGTATGCTTATCGCCGCGCCGCGTTGCAGCAGTTTCCCAAGTTGCCGCCGTCTGCGCTTGAAGCGGCCGAAAGGCTGGAGCAGTTGCGCTTCCTTGAAAACGGAATCGACATTTACGTAACCGAGACGCCGCACGACACCATCGGCGTGGATACCGAAGAGGACCTGCGGCGGGTGGAAGAAATCCTGCGCAGAAGCCGGGTCAGCTCTTAGGCTTGTCGCGCTCCTTCGCGGCCTCCAGCGGGCGCTGCGGCTCGGTCATGCGCGCGGGGTCGAGGATTTCGGCGATATCTTTTTCGCTCAGCAGCTTCTTCTTGCGCGCGAGCGAGATGATGGATTCGCCTGAGGCAATGGACTCCTTCACCAGCTCTGCGGCCTTCGTGTAGCCAATGTAAGGGTTGAGCGCGGTGGCAAGCGAAACCGTGCTCTGCGCGTAGAAATTGCAGCGCTCGGCATTGGCGGTGATGCCCTGCACGCAGCGCTCGTTGAAAACGCGCAGCATATTGGCGAGAATCGTGATGCTCTGCAGAACGTTGTAGGCCATGGCCGGCATCATCACGTTCAGCTCAAGCTGTCCGGCCTGCACGGCGTAGGCGACCGTTGCGTCGTTGCCGATGACCTGGAAGCTGACCATGGCGGCAAGCTCCGGCATGACGGGATTGATTTTCCCCGGCATGATCGACGAGCCGGGCTGAAGGCTGGGCAGGTGGATTTCTCCGAAGCCGGTGTTGGGGCCGGACGAGAGCAAACGTAGGTCGTTCGAAATGCGGATGACTTCAAGCGCGATGCCCCGCAACGCGGCGCTTACGTCGGCCATGCACGCATTCGACTGCATCGCCCAGCGCATATCTTCAGCAGGGGTAAGGCGCTGGCCGGAGATGCGGGCGAGGTTTGCAACGGCTTTCGCGCGGTAGTCGGGATGGGTGTTGATTCCGGTGCCGACGGCCGAGCCGCCCAGGCCCAGCTCGCGCAGCGAGTCCGCTGCAGTCGCGAGGAACTTGCGACCTTTCTCAATGGCGAGCCCGTAGGCAGCGAACTCCTGCCCCAGGCGGATGGGCACCGCGTCCTGCATGTGCGTGCGGCCCGACTTCATGACTCCGTGAAACTCTTTGGATTTTTTAGAGAACGAATCCGCGAGCACGTCGAGCACGGGGTAGAGCGTCTCAAGGTTGAGCAGCGTGGCGAGACGCATCGAAGTCGGGAAAACGTCGTTGGTGGACTGGCCGTAGTTCACGTGGTCGTTGGGATGGACGCGTGCGTAATCGCCGGGCGTGCCGCCGAGGAGTTCATTGGCGCGGTTGGCTACGACCTCGTTGGTGTTCATGTGGAAGGAAACGCCGGCCCCGGCCTGAAAGACATCGACGACGAATTCGCTGTTCCACTTGCCGTCGATCACTTCCTGCGCGGCGGCGAGGATCGCGTCGGCGCGCTCGGAATCGACCAGCCCCAGTTGGCGGTTGGCTTCCGCGGCGGCCTGCTTCACCATGCCGATGGCGCGAATGAGTTGCGGGTGCGCCCTCATGCCGGAGATGGGATAGTTCTCGATTGCGCGCGCCGTCTGCGCTCCGTAATAAGCCCGCGCGGGCACCTCCACGTATCCAAGCGAATCTTTTTCCTTGCGCATTTCAGCCATGCAACCGCTCCTCGGTGTGGGTCAAGTCTACTTCCATTATATGAGTTGAAACCACTGCGATCAGCGAACGCCGACGATGGCCGCGCGAAAATCGTCTAAGCTAAAACCATGGACGCAGCGAGTGGCGCGAACGAATTTGATGTACTGGTGATTGGCGCGGGGCCGACGGGCATGGCGTGCGCGATTGAAGCGCAGCGGGCGGGCTTTCGCGCCATAATGGTGGATAAGGGATGCTTGTGCAACTCCATCTTTCACTATCCGTCGCACATGACGTTTTTCACTACGCCCGAGCTGCTGGAGATCGGCGACATTCCGTTCCCAAGCCCGAACCAGAAGCCTGTTCGCAACGAGGCGCTTGAGTACTATCGCCGGGTGGCCGAACACTACAGGCTGGACGCGCGGCTGTATCGGCTGGTGGAGTGCGTGACGGGCAGCGACGGCAGTTTTGAGGTTCTGACGAAAGACACGTTCGGAGGAGCGGAAGTTTTTCGCACGAAGAAATTGGTTGTTGCAACCGGATATTATGACCGGCCGAATTATCTGAACATCCCAGGCGAGGACCTGCCGAAGGTGCATCACTACTACGACGATCCTCACCCCTACTACGATCTAGACGTGGTGGTGGTTGGCGGGAAGAACTCGGCGGCCATTGCCGCACTGGAACTATGGCGTCACGGAGCGCGCGTCACGCTTGTGCATCGCGGCCCTGCCATGCACAAGCATGTGAAGTACTGGATTCTGCCGGACATTGAGAACCGCATCAAGCACGGCGAGGTGGCTGCCTACTTCAATAGCCGGGTTACCGAAATCGCGCCCGACTCGGTGACGCTGGAAACGCCGGAAGGGAAGCGGACGCTGCCCAACGACACGGTGTTCGCGCTTACTGGCTATCATCCGGATTTTAATTTTCTGAGCGCGCTCGGGGTGCATTTCGAAGGCAAGGATCGCTTGCCAGTATGCGACGCCAAATGTCTTGAGAGCAACGTGCCCGGAGTTTATCTTGCGGGCGTGATTGTGGCCGGTTCGCGCACGAACGAGATTTTTATTGAGAACGGGCGTTTTCACGGGCGGCAGATTGCCGAAGACCTGAAGCGCAAGCTCGGTGCGGTGCAGCGGTCCGGCGCTACGGTTGGCTGAACAGCGGAGCTTCTCCGGTTACGTCATCGAACTTGCCGCGATCGGAGGTTCCAGCCATTTTCCTAACTGCGCAACTCGGCGCCGGGTTCGGTCCTGCGTATTTCGAGCGCGTTACGTGGAAGCGGTGGAGCTTCATGTAGCGTACACGCAGGCCGCCGAGCGTCGCGGGCGTGGCCCGCGGAGTGATGTCGGGATCGACCAGCACCAGCACGGCTGTGTCGTGAGGATTGTCGAGGCTCTGCGCAACACCAACCCCAAAGATTGCCGGATCCTTGAGCAGCCCAGGCGCGTACTGCGCGACGGCGGCTTTGGCCCTGGCGAGATCCCCGGCGGTGAGGGTGAGTCCGTCCGTCGGATCAGGAAGAGCCGGCTCGGCATCGCGAGCCAGCGCGGAGGCATCAGTGCGAATCACCTGCGTGCGTACTTCATCGACGGTCGGTGGGACGCTTGCTTCGGCCTCCGTGTTGTCCACATACACGATTACGGCGGGGTCGCCGGGGTTATCGAGGCTGCCGCCGCTGCTGACGGCGAGAATTCCCTTGTCGGGATTGACGAGGAAGGCTCCAGCGGTTTGCGCCACGTGTCGCGCACGCGCTTTGGCCGCTGCAGGAATGGGCACGCTGAAGGCAGGCGGCCTCGCGTCGTACCGGACGCACGCGACGGAATGCGGCGCGGATGTGCCCACAATGCTCATGGTGCTGCCGGTCTCCACGTCAAGCGCACGGAGCACGTCGCCGATGGGGTTTGCGATGCTCAGCCCGTGCCCGTTGCCGTCGGTTCCTCCAGCGAAGAACAGGCCGACAGGCTCAGCGTTCGATGCATCGACCACCAGCGCGCCGGAGTCGCCGCTGTCGGAAAATCGGTCGCCCGCGATGCCAATTTGTCCCGTAAAAGTTTTGGTGTAGTAGGGCTGCGTCTCAGCGCAATCTTTGAAGTAATCGACTTTCACGCTCAGGTCAACGGCGGCTACGGTTGAGCAGGTCAACCCCGTGGTGCGCCCGCTCTTGGCCAGCTTGAGGCCGTTCAAATTGCTGGCGCTCAGGACCTCGCCGGTGCCACCCATCGGTGGAGCGGCGCCCAGCATATCGCTCGCGTTGGCGGGGTGGCTGGGAGGCGCAAGCTGCAAAATACTTCCGTCGGGATTGACCGCCCCGGGCACGACCGACGCGAGCGCGGCGTCTGCATTGGTCTGCGTGGTCGCCAGTGGAACGACGTACTTCAGCGTGCCTACGGGTCGCAGTGTCGATCCTGCATGGCTGAGCGGAACGCAGCCGTCGTCGATCATTCCCGGCTCGTCGATGGTGTCGCCGGGCCGCCCCTGGTCGGACTCGGCCAGCACATGGTTGTTGCTCAGGATGTACTGATCTTTTTTGCTGTCCTCGACCAGCGCGCCGAGCGTGCCGCCGCAACAATCCGCGACGTAGGATTCGCCGGAGGCGTCCTGATAAGTGTCATAGTCGTTGTCGTTGCTGCCGGAGGACCCGAGCGAGATGGCTCCGGTTTGCGGAGCCTGATTGGCGGTTGGGGCGCTGTTCACGCCGTCGCTGTTCAGCAGAATTTTGAGCGGGGCGGTGGCAGCGGAACCATTCACGGTTGCGTTCAGATAGACCGTGGCGTGCGAACGCGAGGATGGCGCGGTGTAGCTGATTTTGCAGGTGGTGTACTGGTCGAGGCTGCGCTGGCAGCTTGCGTTGCTCAGCGTTCCCGCGTCGGAGCCGCTAGGCGCGTCCGTCGAGAGGCTCCAGTGAACGGAGCCCGCGTTGACCTCGGCAATTTCCGCAGTGGCTTCGAGCGTTGCGCCGGCGATGAGCGAAGCATTCTCCGGCAGCAGCGATTGAACAAACCCCGGCGTAATGCTCACGGATTTGCTCGCCACTTCCGCCGGATCGTTTTTCAGGCGCGCCGTGATCTCGACGCGCACCGTGTCCTGCGAGAGCGCGGAGGGCGGCGTAAACAGTCCGGTTGCGTCGACATGGCCTTCGCCGAGCGACGACGCGTTGTCTCCTCCGCTAACTGACCAGGCTACGGGAGCAGGCTCGCCCGAGGGCAGCCGCGCGGAAAACTGAACCTGGCCGTTCGAGGTGGTGGCCGCGGAGGTGGTAGCTACGGAAAAGACTCCGTTTGCGCTCGCCGTATCAAACTGGCCCACGCCGCACCCCGCCAGCAGCACGAGGAGCGCTGGAATCGCGAGAGCGGAGTGTTGGCGAAGTCGCGAAATCATAGGAGCCTGAAACCCTGCGAAGGGCCGGACGCTAAAGCTTTATCTTAGACTTGCCTGGCTTGCTTCGGCGATCGTACTTTGGTTTGTTTTGACCCATGTGTTTGCACAAGGGTTTCCCCGTTCCCGGTCGCGTTGGGGCAGGGCGGGCTCAGGAAATCACGTTCTTCAGAAAACCGCGGATGCCGATGCCCCAGAGAACGGCTAACGAAACCAGCAGCGCGAAAATGATGACCAGCGAAGGCATGTGGGGAACGCCCGGAGTGAGCGCGGCACGCAGCCCTTCGCTCATATAGACGATGGGATTGACCAACACCGCGATCTGCAGCCAGCGCACATGCTTCAGCGCTTCCCACGGAAAGTAGACGCAACCCAGAAACGTGATGGGGACGACAACGATGGAAAATACAAGCCCGATTTGTTGCGGCTTCACGTTGGAGCCGATCGCCAGGCCCAGCGCGCCCGCCACCAGGCTCGACAGAATCAATGAGGCAATGAGCATTGGCCAGCTCGTCACTTCGAAGAAAACCGGCGTAGCTGGTACCCAGATCGCGAGGGGCAACACCAGCAGCGCGGACAAAATGCACTGGAATGCGCTGAAGCAGACTTTTTCTGCGGCTACCGCCGCAACCGGCAGCGGACACATGACGCGGTCGTCAATTTCGCGCGTAATGCCGAACTCCTGCGAGAGCGGCAACGCGACGGAAGCGATGCCGCAGAACATGATAGCAACAGCCATGAGGCCCGGTAGCAGGATGGTGGCGAAGTTCGCACCGCCCACGTCGTTAGCCTGGCCGATACGCGGCAGCAGAAACGTGAACACGAAGAGAAACAGCAGCGGCTGCATAGCGATGCGGACGATGAATGGCCCGATTTCGCGGCTCAACACGCGCAGGTCGCGCTCCATCAGCCCGATGAACGCACCGGTGTAGGAGACCCGCTCCTGAGTGCGAATTACGGCAACCGCGCTACTCACGCAGGTCCCTCCCTGTCATTTCAATAAAGACATTCTCCAGGCTCGGCGCATTGATCGAAATGTCGCGCACTCCGTAGCTGTGCGTGGCCCGCACCAGTTCGGGAAGCAAGCCGTCGATACTCTGCACAAAGAGCCGCAGGCCGCCGGCAATCGGTTCCACGCTGCGAATCTGCGGCAGCGCGCGCAGTGTCTCGGCGAGCGGTTGCGTGGAGTCCTGTGAGCGCAGCGCCAGCTCGATGCGCGTGTTCGCCCCGAGCCTGGTCTTCAACTGCTCGGGAGAATCGAGCGCCAGCACCTTGCCGTGGTCAATGATGGCCACGCGCTCGCACAATTCATCCGCTTCTTCCATGTAGTGCGTGGTCAAAACGACCGTAATTCCTTCTTCGCGCAGGCTGCGCACGGCGTCCCACATTGCAATGCGACTTTGTGGATCGAGTCCCGCGCTTGGCTCATCGAGAAACAGCACCGCCGGGCGATGCGCAATGGCGCGTGCGATCTGGATACGCTGCTGAAGGCCGCCGGAAAGCTGGGCAGGGAAGCTTTTGGCCCTCTCCAGCAGATGAAACTGATCAAGCAGAGCGTTGGCGCGCAGGCGGGCTTCCGCGCCGCTGTAGCCGAAGTATTTGCAGTGGAAGTAAAGGTTCTCAAAGATTGTGAGCGAGCGATCGAGCGTGTTGTACTGCGGCACCACACCAATGCTGCGCCGCGCCACGGCCGGGTGGGCCACCACGTCGATCCCTGCGATGCGGACCTGGCCCGCAGTGGGCAGCGTGCGCGTGGTGCAGATGCCGATGATCGTAGTTTTGCCCGCACCGTTCGGGCCGAGAAGGCCAAACAGTTCGCCCGGCTTCACCGCTAAGTCAATGCGGTCCACCGCGGTCACGCTTTGATGTTTGTCGCGGTAGATTTTGGTGAGGCCGGTGATGTCAACAATCACGAACGCGAAACCAATCTGCAACTGGAGTTGAAGTGCCTGCTTCGATTATACGGACGCAGGCGACTCAATCCACAAACCAGAAGGGAGCGTGTCGGCGCTCCCACTGGAAAATTCAAAAACTCAAATTCACGCTGCGTTCGATTTCCTCGCCGACGCCGGCACCAGTGTGGGGCCGTTCGCGATGGCAGGCATGACCCGAACTTCGCCGGAGCGTGCCGCATTCAAACGACGTATTTCCAGCACGTTGAGCGGGCGCATCGCAACAGGCGAGTAGTAAATCTGCTTGCCGCAATCCAGGCACACCTTGTAGGTTTCGTTTTGAAGCGTGAAGGGACGCGTCAGATGCTGATGACTGCACCCAAGGAAGATTTCATAGAAGAAATTGAAAATGGCACTAAGTATGGTCATGAACAGGACCCTCTCTTCTCTTTTGCCGTCACCTTGGTAGGCAACTGCAGCGAGATAAACAATCCGGCGCGCTACGCGGGAGGACCGCCGTTCACTTTGATGCTGAATTATACAAAGAGTACACCAAAGAGCAAGACTTTTTTTGGGTTTTTCCGACATTTTTCTGGCGTAGCAGTTTGCGATCGAATGAGTTCAAAGGCCAAGTAGCTCATTTTGAATGTATTAGATTTTGCGGGTTGCCATCGCCGGAGGGGTGTAGCCAAACTCATTTTCGACTGCAGAGGCAACTGCAAGCACCAATTCGTCTGCAAACGGACGTCCAGCAATTTGGATGCCAATCGGCAGCCCCTCTGGCGAACGCCCAACCGGGATCACTGCGGCAGGCGAAGCCAGCAAATTAAACCATTGCGTGTAGCGCATCGAGTCCAGGTAGCCCACCGTCCGGCCGTCGATCGTCCACTCGCGCTCGCCGTGACGAAACGCGGGAGTAGCGCAGACTGGCGTAAGCAGCAGCGGGAACTCTTTCATCTCTGCGAGCAGCTTGCTGCGCACAAGGTCGCACTCGGCCCATGCAGCGAGGAGTGCGTCGGCGGACAGTGGCCCCGCGGCGCGCGCGGTCGCGAGAAATTCCTGAAACATCGGGCTTAATTCCGCTTCGCGTCCGCGAATGGTTGGAGCGTAGAACATCGCGCCGCACTGTACAAAGAACTTCCACCACAGCACGCGCGCTGCCTCGAGCGATGCGGGACGGAACCGCCGCACGGTGAACCCCTGCCCCTCCAGCGCGGCCGCTGCGCCGCGCACTGCCTGCCGCGTTTCTTCTGTCACCGGCGTAATGCCGTCGTCCTCAAACCAGCCAATCGGAACCTGCTTTGCTTCTTCGAGCGGAACTTCCCGAAACTCCACCGGACCGCTTGTCGGATCGAGTGGATCGAGCCCTGAGAGCACGCGAAACAGCAGCGTGACATCGGCCACCGTGCGCGCCAGCAGCCCAATTGCTCCGAGGATGGAAAATGGTCCCACGCATGGCGGCAGATGGCCTCGCGCGGGCACGCGACCTGGCGTGGGCTTAAGCGAGCAGATGCCGCAGAAGTGAGCGGGCTCGCGCACCGATCCGCCGCTGTCGCTGCCCAGGCCGCCCGCGGAGAGCCCCGCGGCAATGGCCGCTGCCTCGCCGCCGCTCGACCCGCCGGGAGTGTGTTCCAGGCTCCACGGATTCGCAGTCCTCCCATAGAGCAGGTTATCGGTTTCGTAGTTCATCAGAAATTCCGGGCAGTTGGTGGTGCCCAGCAGAGTTGCGCCCGCCGCGCGCAGCCGCGCTACCACTTCCGCGTCTCCTTCAGGAACGAAACCGCGATTGAGCACGCTGCCGATTTCGCACCTGTAACCCTTGACCGCGATGGAAGACTTCACCGTGACGGGCAGGCCCGCCAACGGCCCGCTCTGCGGCCGCCGCGCCTGCGCACGCACCCGCTCCGCGTCAAAGTCCACCAGCGCGTTCAGCACGGGATTCAGCCGCTCGATCCGCCGGATATGCTCCTCGGCCAGCTCCAGCGCGGAGATCGCTCCTCGCCGCAGCAGGGCTAGTTGTTCCACCGCGGGCAGAAGCGCAATGGTCACGGTTGCAGGTGTGCCGGTTTGTAGTCGAACTGGAAGCGCTGCGTGCGGCGGCCGGATTCAAAGCGGTCGTCCCAGTTCAGCCGATACGCGACGGAACTCGCGTCGTCAGGATAGTGCTCGCTCGCCGGATACGGATAGGCGCCCATGCCGTGGAAGGGCATTTGCGCCACGGTGAAGGGCGAAGCTTCGTAAAAATCCATGTCCTTCACAAAACCGTTCGCGTAGAAGAAATAATCGCGCTTCCAGTGCCGTGGCAGTGGAGGCAGTGTTGCGCCGCTGAACTCGGCGTCGATTTCTTCGCCGCTGCCAAAGATCACATAGTGGTTGTCTACGGCGCGCAGCAGCGGAGTAACGCTGCCGTAGCGCGTATATTCGCCTTGTTGCCAGTGGAACGGCCCCGTCGCGCTGATGCGGTTGTAGTTGTAGGTGAGGTCGCCCGGTGGTGACCACGGTGTCGCGCGCTCAATCTGCTCCGGATAGCCGCGGAACACCAGCCGGGCGGTCGCAAGGGGTATCTCCGTCTGCCGCACCTGCGCTGCCTGGGTCTCACCGTTGTCCACCAGCACCTGATCCCAATAGATTTGCAAATTTGTCGTCAGACGAATTTTGTGCGTGCCAGGAGGCAGCTTGCCGGTCAGGTCGACGACGATGGTGCGCGGCAGCCCCGCCGGAAATCCCATGTCATCGATGATTCGTTTCCAGCTTCCGTCCGGCATCTGCGCCTCAACGTAGGGTGGAACCGGCTTCAGGCCCGCCTGCCACGCGGCGTACATCGAGCTGGCGCTGAAGTATTCAATGTAGCCGTGCATCAGTAGCCGCAGCGGATGCGCGGGCGTCCATGCGCCCAGGTCCAGCGTGAGCGAGTGCATGTTGGCGTAGCCCGCATAGTGGAGGTTGGTGAAGTCGCGGACGTAGCGGTGGTCCTGCTTTGCGAGCAGTGGCAGCACGTTGTGGCCGCTGTTGTCCCACGCGCCCGCCAGCAGGTGCGCGGAAGGCGAGACCACAACCGTCTTGCCGGAAGCGAACGGGCGCTCGCTCAGGAATCGTTCATCTGGGAAGACCTGCGTTCCTTCGGGATGATCGATCGCAACCAGCCGAAGCTGATCGATGTAGTTAATCTCCTCCATCGGCTCGCCAAAGCGCAGGCTGTAGAGCCCGTTGTGCGCCTTCAGGTCCGCACCGTCCACTTTGATCCACTCGCCCGGGTCGTTCTCATTGGTTGCCGTCGGCGAAACCCAGTGCCCGATGACCGCTGCGCCAATGACGTCGGAAATGAACTTGTAGCGCGTGCCGTTCCAGGCAAACAGTACCGGGCACGAACTGCCCCGCCGGTCCAGTTCTTTCAGCGCGACAGGCTTGTTCGGGTCCAGATCGATTTCGTCCTGCGGCACTCCCGTGGGCCACAGCAGCCGCACCACGTCCACGTGATCGACCTGCCCGAGACCGGCGATGATTTCATTCGAGCCCTGCCCGAGATAGCCTGATGCTCCGGCCACCTCAAACTTCTGCCACAGCCCGTTCGCAAAAACTTCAACTTTGGTGCCGATGGCCGTCTTGTTGTCCGCCAGGCCGGTCAGGGTGATTCGGATGGAATGGTTTTTGTTTCCGCCAACGTTGTGCAGCACCAAGGGAGGGCCGTCCGCTTGGGTCACGATCAAGTCCGCCGCACCGTCTCCATCCACATCAGTCGCAATCAGCGAGCGCGGATTTTTCAACGTCAATTTGTCCGCGCCCACCGCTGCGCTTACGTCCGCAAACCCCTTCGCGCCCATATTGCGCAGCACGCGCAACTCCGCGCCCTTAGCCGTCTCGACCAGCACGGCGAGATCGATCCATCCGTCGTTATCAATATCAATCGGAGTTAGTCCCCACGCGGCCTTCACTCCCGCCAGAGGCAGCGGCACGCGCTCAAACCGCTTGCCTTGGACGTTGCGCCACAGGCTTACCCCCGGAGCGCCTGCGTGCGTGACCGCAACGTCCATCCACCCGTCTTTGTTGAAGTCGAAAACCGCAACGCCGCGCGAAGGCGCCAGCCCCGCCTCCGTGTACAGCGGGACCTGCTTGAACGCACCCTCCCGGCGGTTCTCATAAATCATGGGAGCACCCGCGGAGCCGGCAACAATCAGGTCCACAGCGCGATCGTTGTTGATATCCGAAAGCGTAGCCTCGGTGGTTGCGCCGCTTCCCGCAAGGCCCGTCGGGGTGCTCCAATCCGTAAAGGTGGAGTTGCCGTTGTTGCGCCACATCACGTTCGCGCCGTGTCCGGTTGAAGTCCCGGTAACAAACAAATCCACGTCGCCGTCGTGGTCGAAATCAATAAACATCACGCTCGAAGGGCGGTTCATCGGCTTGATTCCGACCGCTTTCGTCACATCGGCAAATCTTCCGCCACCGAGGTTGTGGAACAGGATTACGCGATCGCTCATCGCCACGGCCAGATCCGGCCGCCCGTCGGCGTCGTAGTCGCCTACCGCGCAGGCGATCGCCTTACCGCTCGCTTTGAGCCCGGTCTGCTCCGCCGAAAGCTCTTCAAAGTTTCCGTCGACGTTTTTGTACGCGCGAATCGCCGACGCTCCCTCGCCCAGCACGACCAGGTCCTTGCTGGCCGCGCTTTCAATGCCAATCACGCAAGCCCCACCGCCTGCTGCGCCGCCCGGCAGCGGCTGCGCCTCAAACCTTACAGGAATCATCTTGCCTACCGCCGCGGGAGGCGCAATCATGTCCTCGACTTTCGCGTAACGGCCCTGCTCGCCATACGCCGCGCTCAGCGGAGTCCCAATCTTCGACTGCACCAATTTCTGGAAGCGCGCCAACTGCTCATGTGCGGCGGCGGGTTGTTTCATCCGCTGCAACGCCCGCGCCAGGCCAAACCGTGCCGAGGCGTGCAACGGATTCAACTTGATCGCCGCCTCGTACTCCTGCTTGGCGTCGGCGTAGTCGGCCAGGGTGAGATAAAAAGAGCCGAGAAAATAGTGCGCGTCAGCATCCGTGGGGTCCAGCTTCACCACGCGCTCCATGTCGCCAATGGCCAGCTTGGGATTGCCCGAGTCCAGATGCGTGAGCCCCAGCGCATACCACACGCGCGGATTCCGCTGGTCCATTGCCGCCGCCTGCTTCAGCATCGCCTCCGCCTGGGGAAGCTTCTGCTGATAAAGCAGGGCAATGCCCTGGTTCAACACCGGAATCGCCGACGACGGATCGACCTTATGTGCCTCAACAAACTTCGCGGCGGCCTTTTCGGTGAGCTGCTGGTTCATCAGCGCCACACCCACATTGTTCAGGCGCCCGGCTTCGAGCGCGGCCTTTGACGTTTCGGCAGTGGCCGAGAGAGCACAAAAGCTCCATCCCAGGAGCAGCGCTGTAACGGTCCCGGCAGCCAGCGTTAGTTTGGAAGAGAAGCGGCGTCGCAGTGCGTAGAACAGGCGTGTGGGGTTCATTGCTGCGACTGATTATAGAGGAGGCGAGGCAATACAATCGAAGGGATGGCGGCGCTCTCAAATCGCGAATGGCTAGGCTTCAGCAATTCATTCTCATTGACGTCCATCAGGCTTCCCAGCCATCTGGTCGCACAAAAGCGGGTCCTCATCACGGGAGCCGGTGGCTCGATTGGCTCCGCACTTGCGCGCGCTGTCGCGGAATATAGCCCCGCGCAGATTCTTCTACTCGATGCCGCCGAACAGGCGCTCTTCCAGATTGACCGCACGCTGGCCGCGCCGCACACGTCCATCCTGGCCAGCATTTGCGACATGCCAGCGCTCGAAGAGGTATTCGAGCGCCACTGCCCGCAAATCATCTTTCACGCTGCTGCCTTCAAGCACGTCGCGCTCATGGAACATCATCCTTTCGCGGCCCTCGAAAACAATGCAGTGGGGACATTTCTTCTCGCGCAGGCAGCGGCCCGGCATCGGGCGGAGCAGATCGTCGTTGTCTCAACTGACAAGGCTGCCGATCCCGCCGGAATTATGGGAGCGTCGAAGCGCATTGCGGAGCTTGCCGCCCTCGCCCTCGCAACGCCTGTGACAAAAATCAAGGCCGTGCGCCTCGGCAACGTCTATGCGTCGCAGGGCAGCGCCGTGCCTTTGTTTCAGGAGCAAATTGCGCAGGGCAAGCCCGTCACCATCACGGATTCAGAAGCCACGCGCTATTTCCTTTCGCTGGAACACGCCGCCGCGCTGCTGCTGTATGCGCTGTCCGAGGAGTTGCCCAGCGCGGTCCTCATTCCTGAACTCGCGGACCCCATCCGCATCGAGGACATAGCCAAAAAACTCATCGCGGAAAGCGGCTCGGATTCGCGGATCATCTACACCGGCCTTCGACCTGGCGAAAAGCTGCACGAGCGGCTTCTTTCCGATGACGAATCTCTAGTGGACGAATGTGCCGCGCCGCTGCGTGCGGTTCGGAGCAAAACCATCTCTGCGGACGAAGCCGCGCTGGTTGTCGGAGAATTGCAGAACGTCATTCGCGAAAGAAATCTGAGCCAGCTTCTTCGCGTTGTCGAGCGAATGGTTCCTGCATACAAACCCAGCGAAGTCGTCCTGTCTGTGCAGGGCGCGGAGTGCCGCGCGTGAAACCAGAGAAGCGGACGATCGCTGTCGTCACCAGCTCGCGCGCCGACTACAGCCATCTCTATTGGCCGCTCAGGGACCTTGTCGCTCATCCTGATGTGGACCTCAAGCTCATCGTGATGGGCTCGCACCTTGCGCCAACTTTCGGAACAACCGTGCAGGAGATCGAGCAGGACGGAATCCCCATCGCCGCGCGCGTCGAGTGCCTGCTCAATTCCGATAGCGACATCGGCATGGCCAAGACCATCGGCGTGGCCGCGCTCGGCCTTGCGGATGCGCTCGGGCAGATGCGTCCCGATTTGCTGCTGCTCATCGCCGATCGCTACGAGATGCTTGCGCCCGCCTCCGTCGCGCTCGCGCTGCGCATTCCCATCGCGCACATCGAAGGCGGCGAGGTCAGCGAAGGAGCCATCGACGACGCCGTGCGCAACGCGCTGACGAAAATGGGCCACATCCATTTCACCTCCACGCATCTGGCGCGCGAGCGGGTGATTGCCATGGGCGAGGAGCCGCGGCGGGTCCATCGCGCCGGAGCGCCCTCGCTCGACCATCTGCGTCGCAGCCGGCTGCTCACGCGCGAGGAATTGGAGCAGCGGCTTCAACTCGACCTGGGCTGGCCAACGCTTCTCGTCGCCTATCATCCGGTGACTATCCTGCGCGAAACCACGCAGGAACTGGACGCACTCTTCCAGGCGCTCCGTGAAACGGAAGGGCAGATCGTCTTCTGTTATCCCAATGCCGATGCCGGCAGCCACCACATCATCGAGCGCGCGCGCAGTTTTCTCGCTGATCGCGGCGATGGAAAGGTCTTCACCAACCTCGACCCAGTCACTTACTGGAGCCTGCTGCGCCAGGTTGAGGTGCTGGTCGGCAACTCCAGCAGCGGCATTATGGAGGCGGCGTCGTTCGCGTTGCCCACCGTCAACGTCGGCCTGCGCCAGAAGGGAAGGGAGCGCGCCCGCAATGTGCTCGATGCCGCGCATGAGCCTGCCGACATCCGCGAAAAAATCCGACAGGCGCGCAGCGAAGCGTTTCGCAAGTCGCTCACCGGAATGGAAAATCCTTACGGCGATGGCCACGCCTCGGAAAAAATTGTCGAAGTGCTCACCACGGTCCCGCTTGCGCCCGATCTCCTCATAAAAAAAGCTCCGCTTATCGAGCACGCACTATGAACATTCCGCTGTCCGCGCCCGACATTACCGAGGCGGAAATCGAGGCCGTCGCGGCAGTCCTCCGCACCCCGCGCCTGAGCCTCGGCCCCAGGCTTGAAGAGTTCCAGCAAGCGATGGCGCAGTATATTGGAGCGCCACATGCCGTCGCCGTAAGCTCGGGAACGGCCGGGCTCCACCTGTGCATCCGCGCGCTCAACATCGGCGAGGGCGACGAGGTGATCGTGCCCTCCTTCACCTTTATCGCCGCCGCCAACGCGATCCGCTACGAGCGAGCCACACCTGTTTTTGTAGATATTGACGCCGTAACCCTGAACCTCGACCCCGCAAAAATTGAGGCGGCCATCACGCCGCGAACCCGCGCCATTCTCGCGGTTCACACCTTCGGAGTTCCCGCTGACATAGAGGCGATTCTCGCCATCGCCGAGCGCCATAAGCTGCTCGTGATCGAAGACGCCTGCGAAGCGATTGGAGCCGAATATCAAGGCCGCCGCGTGGGAACGTTTGGGGACGCTGCCGTCTTCGCCTTCTACCCCAACAAGCAGATTACCACGGGCGAAGGCGGAATGATTGTCACTCGCAGCCAGGCGCTGGCCAGGCGCATGCGCGCGCTGCGCAACCAGGGCCGCTGCGAAACCGACGATTGGCTGCAGCACTCCGAGGTCGGCTACAACTATCGTCTTTCCGAGATCAACTGCGCACTCGGCATCGGGCAGCTTCGGCGCATCGAGAGCATTCTCGCCATGCGTGCCGACGTTGCGCGCGGCTATCACGACCGCCTGCAGGGCGAGCCGCTCATTCTGCCGCCACTCGACATCCCGGACGCACGCGTCAGCTGGTTTGTGTTTGTTGTCCGGCTCCGGTCCGAGTTCGACCAAACCGATCGCGACGCCATGGTCCAATCGCTCGCTGCCCAGGGCATCGGATGCGCTCGTTACTTCGCGCCCATCCACCTTCAACCCGCCTACGCCGCGTGGAGAAACGCATCGCTCCCCGTCACCGAATCAGAAGCCGCGCGGACCCTCGCGCTGCCGTTCTTCAACGCGTTGACTGAGGAGCAATTGGATCAGGTCTGCGAGGCCGTTTCGCGCGAGCTTGTTGCCGTTCAGCGTCGAGTTTGAGTCGAAGCGCGTGGGAACGTCGCGCTGGTGGCCGCGAGGTTTGACCCATGTGCGCGCCGTTCCGTATCATAAGGATCAACCCTCTTCAATCGGGCGGAGTAGCTCAGATGGTTAGAGCGACGGACTCATAACCCGTAGGTCGGCAGTTCGATCCTGCCCTCCGCCACCAGAATCACTCCCATCGAACCATCAGTGTCTACCCTTCGCCCCGGTTGACGGAACCGCACCACATCGCTGAAGGTGTGTGCCTGGAAGGCCAGTCTCTGGAGTATCATCAGGGTATCCACTGCTCTAGCATCTGGACCTTATTATTCTTATGTCAAAAAGCTTCAAGCGTGCAGTCTTCGGCATCTCTGCTGCCATCGTCGCAGTCGTGTTTCTCGGCGGATTCATCTCCGGCGGCGTTTCCGCCGGGAGCCAGAGCTCCGCTGTTTACAAGCAGATGGGCGTCTACGAGGAGGTCCTTCACAAGATCCAGAGCGATTACGTGACCGAACCCAATATGAACAAGGTGACGGTGGGCGCGCTGCACGGCCTGCTTGAATCGCTCGACGCCGACTCCAGTTATATGACGCCTTCGGAATTCGCCGCCTACAAAGCCCACGAGAATGAGGGCAGGGCGCAGGTTGGGCTTGAGGTCTCCAAGCGCTACGGCTATGCGACCGTCGTCTCGGTCATTCCCGGCAGTCCCGCGGACACGCAGGCCCATATTAATGACGGCGACATGATCGAATCCATTGGCGGCAAAACCACGCGCCTGATGTCGCTGGCCATGATTAAACTCGATCTTGACGGTAAGCCCGGCACAGACGTGACGTTTGGCCTGATTCGCCCAGGCGGAAAGCCGGAGCCGGAAAAGATTACGCTTACCCGTACCAAGGTTGCTCCTCCGCCGCTTGAGGTGCAACAGTATGACGGCTCCAGCATTCTGTATCTGAAACCCGGCATTCTTAGCCGCGAGCGCGTGGACCAGGTGGAAGCCCGCTTGCGCACTATGCCGAAGGACGGCAATACCAAGGTGCTGCTTGACCTTCGCGATGTTGCCGAAGGCGACCCGGCGCAGGGCATCCGGCTCGCCAACGCCTTCATTCAGTCCGGAACCATCGCCTCGATCGAAGGCCAGACCGTTCCGAAGCAGATCTTCACCGCCGAACCGTCACGCTTTATCACCAACGCTCCGCTGGTCGTGCTGGTCAACAATGGAACCGCCGGCGCATCCGAGATTGTTGCCGCCGCGGTTCTCGACCACAAGCGTGGCGACGTGGTCGGTAGCCGCACCTTTGGCGAAGGCGTGGAGCAGAAGACCATTACGCTGCCCGACGGAGCGGCCCTGCTGCTCACCGTCGCCAAGTACGAATCGCCCGACGGCAGCATCATTCAGGACAAGGCGGTCACCCCGAACATCGTCGTCAACAAGACCGTCGATCAGTTCCTCGCCGAGGAGGACGATTACATCCACCCCGTTCCTCATCCTGATGATCAGCTCAATAAGGCCCTTGAGGTCCTGAAGCAGAAGAGCGCTTGAGGGGACATCGTTGAGCAAGCGCGGCCCGTGGGCGCCTCCGGAAGCGGAAGAAGATTCACCTCGTCCCCGCCAGTCTCGCTCCTCCCAGGCTCGATCATCGCAGTTCCGTCCGCGCACCGGCGGCAGAAAAGTCGCGGGGAGCGTGGCGCTGGCCATTCTCTCGCTGCTCGCTATCGCGTTCGGCTCGCTCAGCGGACTCATGCTGGTCTACTCGGTCAACCTGCCGCAGATTCGCGACCTTGAGCACTACCGCCCCATCACTACGACGGAGCTGTATGACATTCACGGCCGCATCATCGGATCGTTCGCGCTTCAGCGCCGCATCGCCATCACCTACGATGGCTTTTCTCCGCTACTCCGCCAGGCCGTCATCTCCATTGAAGACAGGAATTTTGAGAGCCACGGCGGCGTCAACCTCTTTCGCATCGCCGGAGCCGCCTATCACGACCTCCGCTCGAAAGGCCGCGCGCAGGGAGCCTCCACCATCACCATGCAGCTCGCGCGCAACCTGTTCCTCTCGGACGAGCGCACCGTCAAGCGCAAGCTCCAGGAAATTTTTCTTTCCATCCAGATTGAGCACGCCTTCACCAAGCAGCAGATTTTCACGCTGTACGGCAATCAGATCTATCTGGGCCACGGCATCTATGGATTTGAGGCGGCCTCTGAATACTACTTCTCCAAGCACGCCAACAACCTCACCCTCCCCGAAGCTGCGCTGCTCGCCGGGCTGCCCAAGGGCCCCAATGAGTTCTCGCCCATCCTCAATCCTGACCGCGCATTTCGCCGCCGCAACGCGGTCATTAACGCCATGCTTGAGGATGGAGACATCACCGCCGCGCAGGCTGATGCCGCGCGCACCGCGCCGCTCGGGCTGCACATTGAGCCTCCGCCCAACAGCGTTGCGCCGTGGTTTGTCGAAGACGTGCGTCGCGAGCTGGTCCGCGAATACGGCTCTGACCGCGTGCATGAGGCCGGACTGAAGGTCTACACCACGCTCGACCTCGACTTGCAGGAAGCCGCAAACAAAGCAGTGGAAGACGGGTTGGCCAGCTACGAGCGCAGCCGCGGATGGCACGCCCGCCTGCTCAACGTGATCGCCGGCGGCATCGGGCTTGACGAGTTCAAGCATCCTGACTGGACCCAACCCCCGACGCCCGGAAGCTACATCCACGCGCTTATCACCAACGTGCTGCCCTACCAGGTGACGGCGCGCATCGGCCAGCAGCAACTCCTGCTTACGCCCAGCGACTGGCAGTGGACCGGCTTCAAGACCGCCGACCAGTTCCTCCACGTCGGTGACATCATTTATGTCCACATCACGGGCGAAGACAACGGCGTGTTGAGCGCCAGCCTCGAGGAAGACACCGGGGCCGAGGGTGCGCTGCTGGCCATCGACAACGCCACCGGAAACGTGCTGGCCATGGTCGGCGGGCGCGACTTCAACCTGTCGCAGTTCAACCGTGCCACGCAGGCCATGCGCCAGACCGGCTCCTCCTTCAAGCCCTACGTCTACACCGCCGCGATTGAAGCGGGTGCAACACCCGAAAGCACGGTCCTCGATGCGCCCGCGTCCTTCGGTGGCTGGGCTCCGCACGACTACGAAGGCAATTACCTCGGCAGCATTACGCTCACCAAAGCCTTTGCCGACTCCCGCAACCTACCCGCTGTCCGCCTCGCCGACCGCGTCGGCATCAAGCGAGTCATTGCCACCGCGCACCGCTTTGGCATCACGTCAAATATTCCGCCGTTCCTGCCCATCGCGCTTGGCGCGGTCGAGGTTACGCTTGAGCAGCAGGTCGACGGCTACTCCGTGTTTCCCAATGATGGAGTGCGCGTCGCACCCCGCCTCATTCGCCGCGTGACCACCGCCGATGGCATGCCTCTCCATGAGTCCGCGCCTGATATCAGCGAAGTGATTAGCCAGAAAACCGCGCGTGCCATGATGACCCTGCTCCAGGCCGTCACGCGCAGCGGAACGGCCGCCTCGGCCGCTTCGCTGAACCATTCCATCGGAGGCAAAACCGGGACCACCAGCGACTTCACGGACGCATGGTTCATCGGCTTCTCGCCTTCCGTCACCTGCGGCGTGTGGACCGGCTACGACAACCGCCGCTCGCTCGGGGACAAGGAAACCGGCGCGCGCGTCGCGCTGCCCATCTGGATCGATTTCATGAAAGCCGCTATCGCCGAAAAGCCCGACGAAAAATTCCCCAGCCAAATTCCCAACTCCCTGGAACTGAAAGCGCAAAGATGAAGCGAGTCATTCTCTACAGCCAGCCCGGCTGCCCTCCGTGCTACGCGGCGAAGCAGTTTCTAACCGCGCACAACATCCCCTTCGAGTACAAGGATGTGAAAGCCGATTACGCAGCCCTGCGCGAGCTGGTCAGGCTGAAAAGCAACTCCACGCCAACCATCGTCGTCGGAGAAGAAGTAATGATCGGCTTCGACCCGGAAAAGCTGGAATCCATGCTGAACGCGGCCGAAGAGCCCTGACGCGCAATAGCGGTTCTCCAGTTGGTGTAGAGGGAACGCGCTGCTTTAAGGTGGCTTTTTTCTTAAGAAAAAAGCCACCTTGTACGTTGCTGGAAACGCCACAGAAACTGGGGAACCGCCTTAGTCCGGCTGCCAGAGCTCGACCCTGTTTCCCTCCGGATCGGTAAACCACCCGAACCGTCCGTACTGATACTGCTCACGTTTTGGATCCACGGGAACACCTTCGGCGCTCAGCCGGTCCAGAACTCCATCCAGATCGTCCACCTGAAAATTGAGCATCGCCGGCTGTGCGGCAGGGAAGTAGTCCGAGTCGCGCGGGAAAAACGCGACCGCGATATCTGCTCTCTGCGCCTCTTTCGCAAAAGAAAATCCTCCCTGCGAGCTGCGAATGCCGAGATGTTCCTCATACCACGCAGCAAGCGCAGCCGGATCATCCGCCCGAAGAAACGCTCCGCCGAATCCTGTGACTTTCGCCAAATTCCACTTGTTCCTTGGCAAATTGAAAAACATCCCAATTATATTGAACACCTCAGCAATCCGGCACGGGAGCAGTTGGAGTTAGGCTTTCGCCACAAACACTTTGTCTCAGGCCCGCTTTCCAGATATGCTGACCTCCAATGACTATGCAGGCCATTGCCACGCAGGGACTCACCCGCCGCTTCGGCAGCTTTACCGCCGTGGACAACGTCTCCTTTCAGGTCGCGACGGGCCAATTCTTCGGCTTTCTCGGGCCGAACGGAGCCGGCAAGTCTACCACCATCAAAATGCTTACCGGCCTGTTGGAGCCCACCGCCGGCAGCATCGAAATTCTAGGCCGGACCTTTTCTGCCGACGCCCTCGACCTCAAGCGGCAGATTGGAGTCGTCCCCGAAGGAATGGCGCTGCTCACCCGGCTCACCGCATCCGAGTACCTGCGCTTTGTGGGCCGCATGTACGGTCTTGACCGCGACACCACCAACCTCCGCACTCTGGAACTGCTTGACTTCATGCAGTTGGCCAATGAGCCGAAGAAGCTCATCACTGACTTCTCGCACGGCATGCAGAAGAAGCTGGCGCTCGCTGCCGCCGTAATCCACGGGCCCAAGGTGCTGTTTCTCGACGAGCCGTTCGAGGGCGTGGACGCCATTGCCGCCGGGACGCTCAAGTCGATGCTCCAGGGAATGATCCATCGCGGGGCGACCATTTTTCTTACCTCGCACGTACTCGAAATTGTGGAGCGGCTGTGCAGCCACGTCGCGATCATTCACGAGGGCAGGCTGGTCGCGAACGGCTCGCTGGATGAGCTGCGCGCCGGAGTCGCCTCGACGCTGCCCGGCGAGGAGCGCCAGCAGAAGTTCACGCTGGAGGAGATTTTCCTCAGCACAGTCGGCGCGGAGAGCCCCGAAGCCGCGCAGGAGTTGTCGTGGCTGGCGTAGGGGGCGGCACAGGCGCGAGCCCAACCTACGTAAGCCTGCGGGCGCAGTACGGAACCGTGGCCGCCATGCGCTGGCATATGCTGCTCAATTCGCTGCGGACGGGGCGCGGCAGCTTTGAAATGGGCGCGCGCATTTTCACCCAGGGCTTTTTTGCGCTGATCGGGCTCGGCATCGGCGTCGGTCTGGGGTTTGGCGCATGGCAGATCGCCACGCACGACTCGCCGCGCCTCCTCGCTGCGCTGTTCTGGCTGGTACTCGTTTTCTGGCAGATCATTCCTATCACCATCGCGTCGTTTCAGGAGAATGCGGACCTCAGCATCTTCCTGCGCTTCCCGGTCAATTTCGCCTCCTACGCGCTGTTCTATATTTTGTTCGGACTGTTCGATATCGGCTCGCTGGTGGGCGGCATCGCCCTGTTCGGAGTGTGGGTGGGCGCCTCGGTCGCGCGGCCGGAGCTCATCGGCTGGATCACTTTGGCAGTCGCGCTCTTCGCCCTCTTCAACATTTTTCTCACCCGCATGATCTTTGCCTGGCTCGATCGCTGGCTCGCGCAGCGAAAAACCCGCGAAGTTCTGGGTATGATTTTTCTTTTTCTGCTGCTGGGCGCGCAGTTCCTGAACCCCGCGTTTTACCACGGCGGATTCGGCCATTCCACGCATCACGCCGCCATCGCGCGGTACCTCCACACCGCCGAGCGCGTGCAGGTCTTCCTGCCGCCGGGCCTGGCTGCCACGGCGATCGACAGCGCGCATCAGGGGCAGCCGCTGGAGGCTGGCGCGGACCTGTTCTTCCTTGCCCTCTACGTCGCAGCCACCGGAGCGCTGCTAGGCGTCCGGCTCCGTGCCGAGTATCGTGGGGAAAGCCTCGGCGAAGCTCCTTCCGCCACGGCCAAAATCACCCGAACACGCGGCAGCGCAAGCCGCCTCGAAGGCTCCGGACCTGTCTCCGCCGTCGTCGAAAAAGAAATTCGCTACCTCATGCGCAGCGGAGTCATGCTCTACGGCTTCCTTGCTCCGCTGGTCATTGTTTTTTTGTTCAGCCGCGGAATGCCGGGCGAGCATGGCGTGGGCTTCGCCCGTGAATACGCGTTGCCGCTCGGCGTGGCCTACAGCTTTCTCGGCCTCGCGCGGTTCATCTACAACAACCTGGGCGGAGAAGGCGCCGGCATTCAGCTTTATTTCCTCTCGCCCACGCCCTTCCGCGACATCATGCTGGCCAAAAACATCGTTCACTTTCTTATTTTTTTGATCGAACTGGCGCTCGTCTGGACCATCGTCGCCTTTCGCGCCGGCATGCCCGGACCTCAAATCCTGGCCGTCACCCTCTGCTGGCTGGTTTTTGCCGTGCCCGCGCAACTGGCCTTGGGCAACATCCTGTCCATCACCATGGCCTATCGCATGAACATGACCCGCATGGGTCGCGAGCACGGATCCCTCGGCAACAGCCTGTTGAGCATGCTCGTTCAGTTGATCGTCTTCGCCGTGGGAGCCGCCGTCTATGTGCCGCTCAAAGCCGTCGGCCATGCGAATCTAGCCGCGCCCATCCTGCTTGTGCTGGCCACCGGGTCGATCTTCTTCTGGCTGCGTACCCTGGCCAACGCAGGCACGATGGTCGCCGCCAGAAAAGAGTCGCTCGTCACCACCCTTTACAAGACGGCGTAGCGGGAAATTGCTTCCGCAGTGTCGTTGACTTTCACCCCGGAAATCCCGTATTCTGAAGTCCTTGCGTAGTCCACGTCTGCCCGGTTGTCTAAGTCGGGAAGTGTCCGTGGAAAACCCTCCGGGTTATCGGTCTGCGCCAGCCTCTCGCGAACGGCACTTTTGTAAGCAGCGGGGAATTTTGGAATCCGCGCAAAGTTGTGCGCGGTTAATCGCATGAAACTCCGCCATTTGGCGCGAGTGGTTTTGAGGAGAAGGAAAGAGCGATGTCGACATATATTCCGAGCGCGCATGAGATTGACCGCAAGTGGTTCGTCGTGGACGCCAGCGGCAAAACCCTGGGCCGTCTCGCAACCGAAGCGGCCAGCGTGCTCGCCGGCAAAAGAAACCCGAAGTACGTGCCCTACATCGACATGGGCGACCATGTCGTGGTCATCAACGCCGAGAAGGTGCGCCTGACCGGGCTGAAGAGCCAGAAGAAGGTCTATCGCCGCTACACCGGTTTCCCCGGCGGGCTGCGCGAGGAGTCCTTCACTCGCCTGCTTGCGCGCAGGCCGGAGAAGATCGTCGAAGAGGCGATCAAGGGCATGCTTCCCAAGACCAAAATGGGCCGCAAAATGGCCACCAAGCTCAATGTTTACCGCGGCGACAAACATCCGCACGCAGCCCAGAAGCCAGTGGCTCTGGAAATTAACGCATAACCTCAAAAGAGATAGAGAGAGACCAGGATATCGATGGCAGATTTGGTTCAGTACTACGGAACGGGACGGCGCAAGTCGGCAATTGCCCGCGTGTTTCTGCGCCCCGGCAGCGGCAACTTTCAGGTCAACGGCAAAGGGCTCGAAACCTATTTTGTGACCGAGCAGCAGCGCGTTTCGGCAAAGCGCCCGTTGGTGCTCACCGAAACCACCAGTTCCTTTGATGTGGTCACGAACGTCCACGGAGGCGGCGTAAGCGCGCAGGCCGATGCGGTCAAGATGGGCATCTCCCGCGCTTTGCTTGAGTTCAACGCCGAGTTGCGCAAAACGCTTCGGGGCGAAGGGCTGCTGACCCGCGACGCCCGCGCCAAGGAGCGCAAGAAGTACGGACAGAAGGGCGCACGGAAGCGGTTCCAGTTCAGCAAGCGCTAATCAATTTCCCATCCTTCGGCTCCTCATCAGGAGCCGAAGGATGGAGCAAGTTCAGGTAGTTCAAATCTTCCCCATCGGGGAATCAATCCCGGCACTTGAAACGCCGGGATGCAGTCCACAAAGGAGGCTGTTTGGCCACAATCACAATGAAGGAGCTGCTCGAAGCTGGAGTCCACTTCGGGCATCAGACCAAGCGCTGGGATCCGCGGATGAAGGAATACATCTTCGGCGAGCGCAACGGTATTTACATCATCGACCTGCAAAAAACCCTGAAGATGTTCAAGGAAGCCAGTAAGTTCGTTACGGACCTGACGGCCGCGGGGAAGGTCATCCTGTTCGTCGGCACCAAGCGCCAGGCGCAGGATGCGATTGCGGAAGAAGCCACCCGGTGCGGCATGTTCTACATTAACCAGCGCTGGCTGGGCGGACTGCTCACCAACTGGGTCACGGTGCAGAAGTCGGTGAAGCGCCTTCAGGAACTGGACGACATGGCCACCGACGGCCGCTACGACCTGCTGACCAAGAAGGAAGTCATCAAGCTCGAACGCGAGCGTAAGCACCTGCAGGCCAATCTGGCCGGCATCAAGAACATGCGCCGCCTGCCCGACGCGCTCTTCATCGTCGACTCGAACAACGAGGCCATTGCCGTCAAGGAGGCCCGCAAGCTCGGCATTCCGGTTGTCGCCGTAGTCGACACAAATTGCGATCCGACGGTGATCGATCACGTCATTCCCGGCAACGATGACGCGCTGCGCGCTATCCGCCTCTTCACCTCCAAGATCTCCGATTCGGTGATCGAAGGTACGCAGTCGGCCAGCGACAAGCAGTCGGCGGAAATCGCTGGCGTGACCGCCGACATTCAGGCAGGCGCGGAAGAGGGAAGCACGGAAGAGGGAAGCACAGAAGCTGCCACAGCTGGCGAGTCGTCCGGAGACAGCGAAGAGGTCGATCTCGAAGCGGCGCTCGGTGGCGGGATTCGCAAGGCTCCAGCAATCGTAGCCGCGCTGGAAGAAGCTGAGGCGGCTGAAAGCAGCAGCCTTTAATACTTTGCGCGCCCCGGTTCGCCGGGTTCAGGAAGCGTGGCTGCGTTTCAAAAACGGCCACGCTTTCTTTGCGTTTGGATACAGGAAGGAATCGGAAAAAGGAAATGTCTGCTGTGACTGAGAAAATCGATGCAAAATTGGTAAAGCAACTCCGCGACAGCTCCGGCGCGCCCATGGGCGACTGCCTCAAGGCGTTGCAGGAGTCCAAGGGCGATATGGAACAGGCCTTCGTCATCCTGCGCAAGCGGGGCATGGCATCGGCCGCCAAGAAGGCTTCCCGTACCACTAACGAGGGAGCCGTCGGAACTTACATTCACGCCGGAGGCAAAATCGGCGTGCTCGTTGAAGTTAACTGCGAAAGCGACTTTGTCGCCCGCACGGCGGAGTTCCAGGAATTGCTCAAAGACGTCGCCATGCACATCGCGGCGACCGACCCGCGCTACATCCGCAGGGAAGACGTGTCCGCCGAGGACCTCGATCGCGAGATGGAAATCTACCGCGCCCAGGCCGCAGCGACCGGCAAGCCAGCCCCGGTAGTCGAGAAGATCGTCGAAGGCAAGATGGGCAAGTTCTACGAAGAGGTCTGCCTGCTGGAACAGCCCTTCATCAAGGAGCAGTCCGTCACCATCAAGGACCTCATCGCTACCAAAGTCGGCAAGCTCGGTGAAAACATCTCCGTCCGCCGCTTCGCCCGCTTCAAGGTAGGCGACCCCAACTGGACGGTGGCCCAGGTCAAGCTCGCCGAAGAAGCCCCTCAGGCTTAAGTTTTCGGTTTAGATCAGAGAGGGCCCGGCAGCGTCAGGGCCCTCCTTTTTTATGCGCGCCAAAGATGTCTGAGCCGAAAGCTGGTCCGCTGAAGCCTGCGGTATGGAGCGCGAGTCATAGAATGGTGCTATGAAAGCTGCCGATTTTGCCTCGCGTCGCGCTGAGTTTCGCCGTTTGCATCAGAGCGGCTGTTTCGTGATTCCCAACCCGTGGGACGCAGGCTCCGCGCGTTATCTTCGCAGCCTTGGATTCAAGGCGTTGGCCACCACCTCTGCCGGATTCGCCTTTTCGCGCGGCCTGCCTGACGGCGAATCCGCGGTCTCGCGCGATGCCGTGCTGGCCCACATTGCCGACCTCGTCGCTGCAGTCGATTTGCCCATCAACGCGGACTTTCTCGGCGGCTACGCGCGCGAGCCTGAGGCTGTCGCCGGAAACGTCCGCCTCTGTGTCGATACCGGAGTCGCCGGCCTTTCCATTGAGGACTCAACCGGGGACCGCGACCACCCGCTCTTCGATCTGCCGCTCGCCGTCGAGCGCGTCAAGGCTGCCCGCGCAGCCATCGATTCCTCCGGTACGGATGTACTGCTGGTCGCGCGCGCCGAGTGCTTTCTCACCGGCCACGCCGACCCGCTGCGCGAGTCCATTCGCCGCCTCCAGGCCTATGCCGAAGCCGGAGCCGACGTGCTCTACGCCCCCGGCCCGACCAAACGAGACGACATCCAGGCCATCGTCGCCGCCGCCAGCCCCAGGCCCGTCAACGTGCTGCTCGGCTCCAACACTGGCCTGACCATCGCCGATCTCGCCCAGCTCGGAGTTCGCCGGATAAGCGTCGGTGCCGCACTCGCCCGCACCGCCTGGACCGGCTTCATTCGCGCAGCCAAAGAGCTCGCAGAGCAGGGAACCGGCTTCGACGGCATCATTTCCCATGGCGAGCTGAGCACGCTCTTCAAAGCAGAGAAATAAAAGCTAATTTGCGACCCAGCCCCAACCAAAGGAAAGGCCAGAAGCCTTGACGGTAAGCTCTGCGGCCATTCGAGCGACAAGTCCCGCGACCAACGGGAGCGGCCACAAAGGGAGGCTTCATGAAGGCGCGAAGCGCGTGTGCCTGGACGGCGAGTCCCGATGGCGGCGAAGCCGCGGCTGCCTTGACGGCCAGTCATGAGATACTGCGATTGGCATGTATAAACGCGTTGTGCTCAAGCTGTCAGGAGAAGCCCTCGCCGCGGGCCGAGGGTTCGGTGTGGATGCGGATCGTGTCCGCGAAATCGCCGGCGAAATCGCCGAAGTTAACGAGACGGGCGTGGAGCTGGCCATTGTCGTCGGCGGAGGCAACTTCTTTCGCGGAGTCGCCGAGCAGGCCCATGCCATGGACCGCGTTTCCGCAGACAATATGGGCATGCTGGCGACGGTCATCAACGCGCTCGCCGTTCAGGGCGCGCTTGAAAAGCTCGGCCTGCACTGCCGCGTCATGTCCGCCATTGAGATGAACCAGGTCGCCGAGCCCTACATTCGCCGCCGCGCCATCCGCCACCTTGAGAAGGGCCGCGTCGTGATCTTCGCCGCCGGCACCGGCAACCCGTACTTTTCCACCGACACCGCCGCCTCGCTCCGCGCCATGGAAATCAAGGCCGATGTATTGCTGAAGGCGACCAAGGTTGAAGGCATCTACGACGCGGATCCGGTCATCGAAAAAAATGCGGTGAAATTTGATCAGATCACCTACATGGAAATCCTGCGGCTTGGGTTGAAGGTCATGGACACGACAGCGGTGAGCCTCTGCAAGGACAACAACCTGCCCATGATCATCTTCAACATGAATCAGCCGGGGAACATCCGTCGCGTCATCGCAGGCGAGAAAGTCGGCTCACTGGTCACGGCCTGAACCCACCGCCTAAGGATTTTCCGCCTGAGCGCTACCCCCCAAACCGCAGCGGTTGCTCTCCCGCAGCCCGTGCCCGCGCCGCCGCGGCCCCCCAAAAAAGAGACGCTGCCCGCCCTCACCGGCCTCCGTTGTCTGGCCGCGCTCAACATTGTCTTCTTCCACTTTTCCAACCCGAAATGGTTCGGCCCCTTCGCGCCCATCATCGACAACGGCTACACCTCGGTCAGCTTTTTCCTGCTGATGTCCGGCTACATCCTCGCCTACAATTACTCCGACCGTGCCCAAAAGGGCCAGCTCAAGTCCGGTAGTTTTTGGATCGCCCGCTTCTCGCGCCTCTATCCCGTCTACCTGCTCGCGCTTGTCATTTCTATCGGCATGTTGGTCGACGAGTGGCACGTCCGCAGCCACGCGCAGTTTGCCTGGGGAGTCGTGCTCACGCCGCTGCTCCTGCAGGGCTGGCACCCCTGGCTCTCCACCTTCTGGAACACGCCCGCCTGGACCATGTGCACCGAGGCGTTCTTCTACCTCATCTTCCCGTTTGTCATCGTCTGGAAGCGCCCCAAGCGGCTGTGGCCGCTGCTCGCCCTGCTGCTCGGCCTGTGGGCGCTGGGCATGGTCTGCCCCAGCCTCTACATGTGGCTCCATCCCGACGGAGTGGTACACGCTGATCGCTATACCGACGGCTTCTGGATTCGAGCCCTCAAGTTCACTCCGCCACCGCACGTCCCGGCCTTCCTCTTTGGAATCGCCCTCGCCGACCTCGACGCCATGATCCCGCGCGCCGCCCGCCGTCGCCTGCTCTTCGGATTCCTGGGCATGTGCGGCATCTACGCCATCCTTTATTACGGCGACAAGATGCCGTATCCCATGATGCACGACGGCCTCATGATGCCGTTGTTCGCTCTGGCCATCCTCGGCCTCGCCGGACACAACATCATCGCCCGCATCATCGGGTTCTACCCGCTGGCGCTCGTCGGACAGGCAAGTTACGCCCTTTATATTATTCACTTTAACCTGTGGAACATCATCCATAGGACGAAGATCCTCAACCGCCTCCACCTGGCCCAGTTCGACCCCTGGCTAAGCTACGCCCTGCTGGTCGCCGCCGCCCTGCTCGTAACCTTCACCTTCGAGCGCCCCTGCCAGAAATGGATTCGCAACCACATCAAACTCTAAGCAGCGCAGCCCACGCCGCCACCGCGCACGAAAACCCACATCCATCCGACACGCCGCTCTTGGCACAATGAGTAGTTTGCCCTGTTGTCGCCAATTGAGACTTTGCAGCACTGGCGATCAGTAAATACAAGTCGACTTGTCGGGAGTTATCGAAAACCGCACCTGCAATGATTTGGTGATGGCATGTTTACCGGCAGCCATCGGCGCTCACTTCCTGGAACAAGACTTCGGAGGGCGTTAGGAGCCATTCCACTTGTCGGGTGACCGCGTTTGGGGCGTTAACTCGGTGGGTCCATCAGCTTGTCCTCTTCCGGGGGTATAATCACTCCGCTGATGGCCCTCGCATCGGGTGCAAAACTCGGTCCATTCGAGATTCTCGCGCCGTTAGGAGCTGGCGGCATGGGAGAGGTGTACCGTGCCTGGGACACCCGCTTGGAGCGCACGGTTGCCATCAAGGTGTTACCCGAGCGCCTCTCCCAAAAATCTGAACAGCGCCAGCGCTTTGAAAATGAAGCTCGCGCGATCTCTAAGCTCTCTCATCCCAATATCTGCACCCTGCACGACATCGGCCACCATGAGGGCAGGGACTTTCTAGTTCTTGAGTTCGTCGAGGGTAAGACGCTGCGCCAACTGCTGACTTCAGGCAGTCTCCCGATGCGTAAAGCCATTCCCATCGCGGTGCAAGTTGCCGAAGGCCTGGCCAGAGCTCACGAACTCGGCATCGTCCATCGCGACTTAAAACCTGAGAACCTGATGGTCTCCGCCGACACGGTGAAAATTCTCGATTTCGGTTTAGCCAAACTCGCGCTGGAAACTGAAGAGACCCTCAATGCGGACAGCACAACAGTCTTCCAGACTCAGCCGGGTACAATTCTCGGTTCCGTCGGATACATGTCTCCCGAGCAGGCCAGCGGTGGCACACTCGACTTCCGGTCGGACCAGTTCTCGTTCGGCCTTGTGCTCTACGAAATGCTAACCGGAAAGCGCCCTTTTCGACGGCCGTCCGTAGCGGAGACTTTGGCTGCCACCATCCGCGAACAGGCCGAACCGATCAGCTCGCTGAATCCAGAAGTGCCTCCACCATTTTGCTGGGTGGTCGAACGCTGTCTGGCCAAGGAGCCAGACAAACGCTACTTCTCAACCCACGACCTCGCGCGCGACCTCGTGGCAATACGGGATCGCTTGTCGGATCTCCAGTTCCGGCGTGCGGAGACTCGACCTAGCAATTTGCCGGTATCCGGTTCGGCCCTTGTTGGACGCGATAAAGAACTGGCGGCGGCCAAAGCACTGTTGTTTCGAGACGATGTGCGCTTGGTCACTGTGACGGGACCCGGCGGGATTGGCAAATCGCGTTTGGCACTCGAAGTGGCACGCAACATAAACGAAGTTTTCCCTTCCGGCGTTTATTTTGTTCCGCTCGCCGCAGTCAAGGATCCCGGTTTGATCGGCTTCGCAATTGCCCAGATTCTTGGGATCAAGGAAACCGCGAATCAAAGCCGGCTCGAAACCTTACGAGAATTCTTACAGAATTCTTTGCATGCGCCCATGCTTCTCCTGCTCGACAATTTTGAGCACATCGTCGCTGCGGCGCCCGCCCTTGCGGAATTGTTGACAGCCGTGCCCCATCTCAAAATGATGGTGACGAGTCGCGCCGCTTTGCATGTTTACGACGAACATGAGTTCCCCGTACCACCGCTCGCGCTGCCGGATAATCGTGCGTTGCCTCCTCAGGAGATGTTGTCGCAGTACTCCGCGATATCCCTGTTCGTGCAGCGCGCCGCGGCAGTCAAGCCGGATTTTGCGCTCACCCGGGATAACGCGCCCGTCGTCGCCGAGATTTGCTCGCGGCTGGATGGTCTGCCCCTCGCCATCGAACTCGCGGCAGCCCGCATCAAGCTGCTTTCGCCCTCGGCAATCCGCGCGCGCCTCGCGAGCAGTCTCCATCTGCTGACCGGCGGCGCGCGGGACCTGCCCGTGCGGCAGCAAACTCTTCGCCAGGCGATCGATTGGAGCTATGACCTTCTGAGCGAACCCGAGCAGCGCCTTTTCAGAAGGATCTCCGTTTTCCTTGGCGGTTGCACGCTCGAAGCCGTGGAATCCGTCTGCGACACGAAAAAAGATCTGACATTGGACGTCCTCGACGGCATGGCCTCCATAGTTGACAAGAGTTTGGTGCGCCAGATCGAGCAAGCCGACGGGGAACCACGCTTCGTTATGCTCGAAACAATTCGCGAGTACGCCTGCGGAAAAATGGCCGAAAGCGGAGAAGAACTCCGTGCCAGACGCTCCCACGCCGCCTACTGCCTGGTCCTGGCCGAGGAAGCCGCCGCGGAGGACGCCGAGGAGAACCAGACCGGATGGCTGGATCGCCTCGAAATCGAATCCCAGAACTTTCGCGCCGCGCTCGACTGGCTCATCGAATCGGACAATGCGGAGTGGGGCCTGCGCCTCGGCGTTGCTCTCTTCCGCTTCTGGGAGAGGCGCGAGCGCCTCACCGAAGCCCGCGACTGGCTTGGAAAACTCCTGAAAATCAAAAGCGCGATGGCGCCAACAAACTTGCGGCTGCGCGCACTTTTCAGCGCGGGAGTCCTGGCTTCGGAGCAACGCGACTACCCCGTTTCAGTAGCTCTTATTACTGAGAGTCTGGAGATCGCCCGGCAATTGCAAGACACGCGCAGCGTCGCCGTCTCGCTCAACGCTCTGGCCGTCGGCTACCGTGAATGCGGCGACCTGCCCGCTGCTTGCTCTCTCTTTGAAGAAAGCCTGCTGCACTGGAGACAACTGCGGGACACACAGGCCGTCGCTCGAGGGCTCAGCAACCTCGCCGCGATCGCCAATTTGCAGCATGACCATCAGCGCGCGCGGTCTCTCCATGAGGAATCTCTATCCATCTTCCAGGAACTGCACGACAGAACCGGTGTGGCCTGGGCGCTGAACTATCAAGGCGATGTAGCGCGCGATCAAGGCGATTCCGCGTCGGCACGCTCGCTCTACCAGCAGAGCCTCGCGGATTTTCGCGAACTCGGCGACCGCTGGGGCGTCGCTGGGTCGCTCGCCGATCTGGGAAATCTGGCTCGCGAGCAGCACGACTACCGCGCGGCGGATTCGCTTTACCGCGAAAGCTTAGGCCTGTTCCGGGAGCTCGAGCACAAACGGGGGATTGCGCGTCTGCTGGAATCTTTCGCCTGCTCCGCCGCCGCGCAGTCCGAGTCGGAACGCGGGTTGCGACTCGCTGGCGCTGCGGCGGCGCTGCGCCAGAGCATTGGCGCGCCGCTTACAGCGGATGAGCGGTCCAAACTCGAATGCGGTCTGGAACCAGCGCGGCGAGGATTGACCACCACCGCAAGTAGAACAGCGTGGCTGGCGGGATGGGTCACGCCTGTCGAAGGAGCCATTGAGGACGTGTTAAGAAAATCTTCTTCAGAGTCCGGCTAACGCCGGCAAAAACGAATCCCGTCCGATGTGTCCAAGAAAAATCGGAGTCGCGATGCCTAGCGGAGTTCGCTCTATTCCGCAGTGCTCGGGTCGATGAGGCGGCGCACGGCGGAAATCCGATTGGCCGGGAACCCTCCTCTTTTTGCGTGCTCGCGAATGAGGGTTTCGTCGGGAGCCAGGTACACACAGTACAATTTGTCGCCGGTAACGTAGCTTTGCAGCCATTGGATCTCCGGACCCAGCTCCTTCAGAACGGCGACGGATTTTCGTGCCGCCTCCCGAATTTCGGTATCCGACATGTTTCCAAGTCCAGGTATTTCTCGCTCGATTACGAACTGGGGCATATGATAACCTCCGTTTTGCGAATGCTAGCAAGAGGATGCGTTTGCTACAAGTATGCCTGGCGGCGAATTGATCGCTTTGATTGAGAATCGGGTTCGGAGGTCTATATGGATCTAACGTCGGTTCAAAAACCCCTGAAGGATCAATACCGGTCTGACCCGGCCGCGTCGCGAATTACACTCAAGGCGCGAGGCGGACAGACCGAGACCCCGATTGCTTGTTCCGTGGCCATCGGACGCTCCATTTATAACACCCAGGCCCACGCGGGAGTGGGAGGCGCCGGCACCGGTGCATGCTCGGGCGACATGCTGCTTGGAGCCATCTCCGCCTGTGCGCAGATCACCTGCCAGATGGTTGCTACGTCCATGGGTATTCCGATAGAGCGCATAGAGGTTACAGCAGAAGGGGACTTGGACCTTCGCGGCACGCTCGGCATTTCCGAGAACGTGCCCGTCGGCTTCGAGCGTCTTCGTGTTCGCTTTGACATTACTGCGCCCAATGCGACGCCCGAACAGCTGAGCACATTACGCGAGAAGACGGAACAATATTGCGTGGTTATGCAAACGTTGATTCAGCCGCCAGCTTTGCAAACCGATTGGGTCGCTACACAATAGCCATTTGAGTCCGGTAAGTTGTGCGATGAAGCAAGCCCTCCCAGCATTCCGCACCGAAAACCTCGCATAAGCCCTGATCAGTCCGCTCACCGTACAGATTGTTTGTGATTCAGGAACGCTCTTCTCTTGATCTAAATCGCGCGAACCGCAGCTCACGCCTCAAAGAGTGATAAATCGGCATGCGCGTTTCCAGCGCTTACGGTTCTGGAAACGTGCATTGGCCTGTTATCGCCAATTGACTGTAAAGCCGCCGGTCAGGGTATCAGTTCTCCCCTCCAGGCAGTTGGACTATATATATTTGTGACCTGCAAGGATAGAATGTCCGCACCGAAAGGAAGAGAAGCTTATGAATGCGGACAGACGACAATTTGGCCTTGGGATGACTGCTGCACTGATGGGCCTGGGAGCGGGGCCCCTGCTTCGTGCGCAAAAAACGAGCCAGCCTTCTACATCATCTAAGCCCAGCGCGCGCCCGTCATACTTCTTCAAGACCCCGATCTTCGAAACAACGTTTCTCATTTGTCTCGGTCGTTCATATCACTCAGGTGGAGATGTAGGGAAGGTCCTCTACCTGACAAAGCAGGTCGAGGATGGAGACTTTGAGAGCGCCTACCTCGCCTTCAAACAAGCGGGAGATGAAGCCCGCGCCTTGGCTGAAAAGTCAGCGAGTCACGACCACAATGAGAGCGCCAGACAAGCCTATCTTTGGGCCCAGAACTTTTATGACGCCTCCACTTACTTTGTCGACGGCTCTCACGATCCCACGCGGTTCCCTCCCACCTGGGAACTTCTTTACGACTGCTGGCTGAAGTGTTTGCCCCTCTTCGATCCCCCGATAGAGTCCGTAAATATTCCTTATCAGGGAACTGTTCTACATGGCTTCTATTTCAGGGGAAATAGCAATGCGCGAAAGCGCCCGCTACTAATACTCGCCAACGGGAGCGATGGCTCGCTTCTGGATATGTGGTTGCAGGGCGGCGCAGGTGCAACAGTTCGCGGATATGACTGCCTGACTTTCGACGGCCCCGGACAGGGCTATGCATTGTGGAAGCAACATCTTTACTTCCGCCCGGATTGGGAAAGGGTTATCACTCCGGTCGTCGACTACGTGCTGACCCGGCCACATGTCGACTCCAAAAGAATCGCTCTTCAGGGAATCAGCCAGGGTGGATATTGGGTGTCGCGTGCGGTCGCGTTCGAAAAAAGAATTGCCGCAGTGATAGCTGATCCTGGCGTCGTCGATGTTGCCACTGCATGGATCGGGCACATGCCCCCGCAAATGCTAAAACTATTGAAGACTGGGCAAAAAGCCGAATTCGACGATTATCTGTCGAGAGGGCTTACCCCGGCATTAAAAGCTAATTTGAACTTCCGTATGAGACCTTACGGTTTTACCTCATACTTCGACGCCTACAATGCGGTCTTGGCATACAACTTGAAAGACGTGGCAAGGCAAATCCAGTGCCCGATTCTCATCACCGACCCGGTGAACGAAGCATTTTGGCCAGGACAATCACGTCAGCTCCTCGACTTGGTAACGTCGCCGGTGAAGAAACTAGCTATCTTCTCCGAGAGCGACGGAGCTGACCTCCATTGTGAACCTAAGGGAATCGGATTGCGCGACCTTCGTGTCTTCAACTGGCTAGATGAAACACTATCGCGAAGCTGATCTCTCGATGAACGTGCCAACCGGAACTCGCTGAGTTGAAGTGCGTGATGTGCATTTCCAAATTCTCACTTGGCGCTTCATCGCCAAACCGCGTTTCGAGACGCTGCGGTTCTGGAAACGTGCATTGGCCTGATCGCAATAGTTGAGAATGCAGAAAGCCTGACCGATGTACCTACCGCGATCCCGGGTCTCAAAAGCGAGATCTGGGGCACCCAGGCATCGGTATTTGTACATGACGACCAGGCACCCGGTAATATCGAGGCGAAAGACCAAAATCCGACGAAGGGAGGAGAAGACGATGACGACAGAGAAGTCAACAAGCAAGGAGAAAGCTGAGAAACGAGGGAAGGTGCATCTCGCGATCAGCACACCACCGATCGTTCCGCAGCAGGAGTGGGAGGCGGCGTGCCGACAGCTCCTCATCGAGGAGAAGGCCTTGACCCGCTCCCGTGACGTGATGGCCGCAAAACGTCGGAGAATGCCGTGGATGGCGGTGGAGAAGAAGTATGAGTTCGGTGGACCCAAGGGGAAGGTTAGCCTGCTCGATCTGTTCGAGGGGCGCCGTCAGCTGATCGTCTATCGCGCATTCTTCGAGCCCGGGGTCTTCGGTTGGCCCGAGCACGCCTGCCGTGGTTGCTCTCTGGGCGCCGATCAGGTCGCTAACCTGGCGCATCTGAACGCTCGCGACACCACGCTTGCCTACGCTTCACGCGCGCCGCAGGCGGATATTGCACGCCTCAAGGCGCGGATGGGCTGGGAGATGCCCTGGTACACCATCACCGACACATTCGATATCGACTTCGGCGTGGATCAGTGGCACGGCCACAACGTGTTTATCCGTGACGGCGACAAGGTATTCCGCACATACTTCATCAACAACCGTGGCGATGAGGCGATGGGAACCACGTGGAACTATCTCGACATCACCCCGCTCGGCCGTCAGGAGACCTGGGAAGACTCGCCAAAGGGTTACCCCCAGAACCCGCCGTACAAGTGGTGGAATTGGCACGACAGCTATGACTCCGAGACCGCGCCCGACCCGAAGTGGATCGATATCATAACCGACCCGCAAGGAGCCGCCGCCCGAAGGCACGACGAAGAAGAGGGAGGATGTGCCTGCTCATGAGCACGACAGCTCAACCGGATGAGAAAGACTCCGATTTCGACGGCAACCCACCTCAATGAACGCATCATCGCCAAATCACTCATCGACTGGGTTGGGCACCGGTCATCAGAGCCCTGAGGGGGCTCGACACCGACCTGACTTCTGGAACAAAGAGCGTACAACTTCCGAGACCGTCTCGAAGCGTTGTCAAGCTTTTTTCTGGGCACTCAATCGCATCACATTCAATCCAAAAGGTATATTCGCCAACGGCAAATGCATTTCATTCCCCATAGTTTTGGCGCATGAACATCTTGCTGTTAGCGATGCCTCGAAGATTGTTTGATCGACATATAAGCATCTTTGCTCTCGTCATCGGGTTGCTGCGCAGCCGTTGTGCACAAGATTTTCCCCGGCCGCGGAGCGCCCTCGAGAGCCCCAAAGCGCTGCGGCAGGCAACACGCCTGCTTCAGCCGTGTCCGGTCTTCCTGCATCTGGCTGTCGCTGCGCAGCGCGGCTAAGGCCGTGTCTAGAACCGATGCTGCAATCGGGTCCGCCGGTCGCTCGATGCGGTAGTGCATCCACTTTCCGTCGCGACGCGCGCGCACAATACCTGCGCCACGCAGATAGGCCAGATGTCGCGAAATCTTCGGCTGGCTCTGCCGCAGGATCTCGACAAAATAGCAGACGCATACCTCGCGATCTTCCATCAAGCTGAGCAGGCGGAGACGCGTGCGGTCCGCGAGCGCCGCGAACAGGTGCACCATATCGGACGGTTGAGGAGATCTGCGCATGCTCCGATTATATATGCCTTGACAAATATATAGCTCGGCAATATATTTGCTTCAACATATACGAAGGAGACGCCCTCATGGATACTCAAACTGCCGTCCGCCTGAAGTACGGAGCTGTTGCCCGCGATGTGGCCGAAACCGGCTCCGCCGCCTGCTGCGACCCAGGACTCCGCTGCTGCGATCCGATCACCAAAGACCTATACAGCCTGACGGAGCAGGGCTCGCTGCCAGAAAAGGCCGTCCTCGCCTCGCTCGGGTGTGGTAATCCCACCGCGCTGCTCGAACTCCATCCTGGAGAAACCGTTCTCGACCTCGGCTCCGGTGGAGGCATCGACGTGCTTCTCTCCGCGCGGCGTGTGGGGCCTGAAGGCAAAGCGTACGGGCTGGACGTGACGGACGAAATGCTCAGCCTGGCACGCGAAAATCAACGCCAGGCCGGGGCCGTCAACGTAGAATTTCTCAAGGGAGAAATCGAGAACATTCCGCTTCCTGACAACTCTGTCGATGTCGTCATCTCCAACTGCGTGATCAACCTCTCGTCCGACAAGGACCGCGTGCTCGGCGAAGCCTTTCGCGTCCTGCGCCCGGGAGGTCGCTTTGCGGTTTCCGATGTGGTCGTCCGCGGGCATGTGCCCGAGGCCGTTCGCCAAAGCATGTTGCTGTGGGTGGGCTGCATCGCCGGGGCGCTCGAGGAATCCGACTACCGCGCCAAACTCCACGCAGCCGGATTTGCCGGCATTGGAATCGAACCCACCCGTACCTACAACATCGAAGATGCACGCCAGTTCCTCACCGAAAGCGGCGTCAACGCGGACGAAATCACGCTTGAGGTAAAGGACAAATTCCTCAGCGCCTTCATTCGTGCCGTCAAACCAACCTCCTGAAAACACAAATCGCGGGCAGTCCTATGGAATTGAGACAACGGGAGTCCTACGCCGATACAGCCTAATCCCGCCGCCTTGTTTATCCGATCAAGGCTGTGTGCTCCACACATGCGACACAGAGAATCGGGAAGCGGCGAAGCGCGGGCGGTTAGACGGCGAGTTCGTGGAATGGAGCCTGAAGCTTACCGCGCTTAGCCTGGACGATCCCGAGCGGCTTGTCCGCTACCTTACCGGAGCCCTGCTTGCCTCCGGTGGATGGGTGCTGACGCGCACCACGCAGGGCAATCAGGCTGCCGAGCTGGACTTTGAGTTCGCCCGTGCCTCCTGCGTCGAGATTTATTCGGTCCTCGTCGCCACCGGGCTCGAGCTCAGTCGCGGCTCGCACCTCCAGTTGGCCGAGCTTTGCCACTGCACCAAAAACCTCATCGAAAGCCGGGCATTCGAGATCGCCCGCGTGGACCTGGTGGTCTATCACGCCACTTCCAAAGCTGGCCCGGAGCTGGATGAGGATCGGACCGGCGCTTAGGCTTCCAGCAGCCCGTAGCGGCGCTGCCAGGCTTCTTTCAGGCGGGTTCGGACGCGGGCCCGCTCGGCTGCGGAGCCCTCGGGGTTTTCGACAAACCGCGCCGACTCGGCTTTCGCCAACTCCAGCAGGGCGCGGTCGCGCAGCAGGTTGGCGACGCGGAAGTCGGGAAGGCCGGCCTGGCGGGTTCCGAAAAATTCGCCGGGGCCGCGGATTTCGAGGTCCAGCTCGGCCAGCTCAAAGCCGTTCTGGGTGCGAACCATGGCCGCCAGCCGCTGCTCTGCAATCGGAGAAATTTGCCCGCGGGTCATCAGGATGCAATACGACTTCGCCGCTCCGCGTCCTACGCGCCCGCGAAGCTGGTGGAGCTGCGAAAGCCCGAATCGATCGGCGTGCTCGATGACCATGAGGCTCGCGTTGGGGACGTCCACGCCGACCTCAATGACCGTGGTCGCGATGAGAACGTCGATCTCGCCCCGCTGGAGGCGCCGCATGGTGACTTCCTTGTCGTCCGAGCTCATGCGCCCGTGCAGCAGGGCCAGGCGAAGCCCTTTGAGGTGGGTGACGCCGAGGGATTCATACATCTCGGTGGCCGACTTCAGCGAAGGCTTTTCGAACAGCGTCTCCATTTTTATTGACGCCCTGCTTTTTCGCTTCGCTGGTTTTTTCGCCGCTGCCTCCGGCTCGGGCGGGGCAAAATCCAGTTCCGGCTGATCGTCATTCGCGCCCCCGATCACGGGATAAACCACATACGCCTGCCGGCCTTTTGCAACCTCGCCGCGAACGAGCTTCCACACGTCTTCGGCGCGCTCGTCTGCAACCTGCCGCGTCACCACCGGCGTTCGCCCCGGAGGCAGCTCGTCGAGCACGCTCAGGTCGAGGTCGCCATAGAGCGAGAGGGCGAGGGTGCGCGGAATCGGCGTCGCGGTCATCACCAGCGTGTCCGGTTCACAGGCGTTCGGCTTTTTCATCAGCCGAAAGCGCTGCATCACGCCGAACCGGTGCTGCTCGTCGACGACGACCAGGCCAAGGTTGCCGAAATCGACCTTCTCCTCAATGAGCGCGTGCGTCCCAATGACCAGGTCCGTTTCGCAGTGGAAGATGCGCCGTCGCGCCAGTTTCTTCGCCGTATCATCGAGCGAGCCGGTCAGCAGCGTGATCCGGTAGCGCCGCGACGAGCGCTCCAGCAGTTTGCGCGCGGCGATGTAGTGCTGTGTGGCCAGGATTTCGGTAGGGGCCATGAGTGCGGCCTGGTAGCCGTTTTCGATGGCGACGAGCATCGCCTGAAGCGCGACAATGGTCTTGCCGGAACCTACGTCTCCTTGTAGCAAACGCCGCATCGGGGCGGGCTTCCGCATGTCGGCGACGATTTCGCCCAGCGCGGTCTTCTGTGCTCCGGTGGGGTGAAATGGCAGCACCTGCCGAATCGCCTCGCGAACCCGGTCGTTGGTTTCAAATGCGAAGCCGGCGCGTTGCTGCATCCGCCGCCGCTTCAGCTCCAGTCCTAATTCCAGGTAGAAAAGCTCTTCAAAAATCAGCCGTCGGTGCGCTGGAGTCGCCGACGCCTGAAGCTGCGCCATCGGTGTGCCGGCAGCGGGGAAGTGGGCGGCTCGCAAAGCCTCTTCGCGACATGGCAACCGCAGCCGCTCCAGCATGGCCGCGGGCAGGGTCTCCGGAATGTGCCCGCGCAACTCTTCCAGCAGGTTGTAAACGATGCGGCGAATCCAGCGCGAGGCCAGGCGGCTGCTGCTCAGCGACTCATAGACCGGAGTGATTCGCCCGACCTCCAGCAGATGTGACTCGTCGCCGGGATTCTCGGGAAGGATCTCAAACTGCGGCTGAATCATTTTGAAGTTGCGCGTGGATCGCGACGGCTCCACCTTGCCGTAGAGCGCGACCATCTGCCCGGCCTTGAATTTTCCGTCCAGATACGCGCCGTGAAACCACATGCACTTCATCGCCGAAAGACCCTGGCCGACCGTCATCTCGAAGATCGGCATGGAGCGCGTGCGCAGCAGCGTGGAGCCGCGCACCTCGGCAATCACACTGGCCATTTCGCCCGCCTTCAGCTCCGCGAGCGAGCGCGGATTGAGCCTGTCCTCATAGCGAAACGGCAGGTGAAACAGCAGGTCCTCGACCGTGGCAATGCGCTTCTCCTTGAGCGTGTTCGCAATCTGCGGCCCGATGCCTTTGACGAACTGAACGGGAGTGTCGAGCTGAACCACACTGCGATGCTATAGCAGGACTGGCCGTCCAGGCACGCGCGCTTCGCGCTTACGGGAAACTCGCTCCTGATCGCTGGCGACTGACTCGCTGATAGACTGAGGAATCCGGAGAGAATTGGAGATGCCGCCAGTAGTAGCGCTGGATCGAATTTCGAAGGCCTACGAGAACAAGATTGCTGTCCAGGACCTGAGCTTCCATATTGACGCGGGAAGCATGTTCGGGCTGCTCGGGCCGAATGGGTCCGGTAAAACGTCCAGCATCCGGATGATGATCGGCATCACGATGCCCGATTCCGGATCGGTGACGCTGTTCGACAAACCGTACCAGCGCGAGAGCCTGAAGCGCGTGGGCTATCTGCCCGAAGAGCGCGGCCTTTACAAAAAAATGAAGGTGATGGAGCAGCTGGTCTTCGTGGGCAGGCTGCGCGGCCTTGACCCGGATGTCGCCAGCCACCGCGCGCATGAGTGGTGCGAACGGCTGCAGATTCTGGAGGCCGCGCAGAAGCGGACCGAGGAGTTGTCCAAGGGGATGCAGCAGAAGATCCAGTTCATCGCCACGCTCATCCACGAGCCCGAGCTCGTCGTGATGGACGAGCCGTTTTCCGGGCTGGATCCCGTGAATACGTCGCTGCTCCAAGACACGCTGCTCGATTTGAAAAAAGCGGGAAGAGCGATTCTGTTCTCTACGCACCGCATGGATCAGGTGGAGAAGCTGTGCGACACGATTTGCCTCATCCACCGCGGCCGCGCGGTTCTTTCCGGAGGCATGCGGGAGGTGAAGTCGCGCTACGAGCGCGACCACGTGGTCATCAACTTTGAGGGCGACGCCTCCTTTTTGGAGCATCCGGCGGTGAAGAGTTTCAAGAATTACGCGGGACAGGCGGAGATTCAGCTGGAGCCGCACGCTGACGCGCAGGATCTGCTGCGGGCGGCGATGGAGAAGGCCGTTGTCTATCGATTCGAGCTGATGGAGCCTTCGCTGGAGGAGATTTTTATTCGCACTGTGGGGGAGAAGATCGATGCGTAGCATGTGGCTGATAGCCAAACGCGAGTACCTTGAGCAGATTCGCGGCAAAGCCTTCAAGGTAACGACGATTCTGATTCCCGCGGTTTTCGTCGGCATTGCCGCGGTGATGATTATTCCGGGAAAATACTGGGGGTCGGGCAAGCGCGTTGTGGTGGCCGCGCAGAGCCAGGACCTGGCGGCGCGGGTGCGCGATCAACTGGTCGCCGACAAAGACGCAAAGATGACGGTGGAGATTCTGGCTCCGGCGACGGCGGCCGATCGCCAGAGGCTGCACGCGGAGATGGACGGGAAGGAGATTGACGGCTTTGTCTGGCTGGCTCCGTCGGCGGATGGGAAGGTGCAGGCGACGTATGTTTCGCGTTCAGCGGGAGACTTTACGACGGACGACCGGGTAGAGAAGGCGGTGAACCACGCGCTGGTGGAGCATCGGCTGGTGAGGGAGGGAATCCCGGCTGCCCAGGTGGCTCCGCTGACGGGGACGGTGGACATCAAGACCATGCTGTATCGCGAGGGGAAGGAATCGCCTTCGAGCGCGTTGAGCACGCTGTTTTTCGGCGAAGCGATGGCGTTTCTGCTGACCTTTACCGTTGTGATGTACGGCATGAACGTGGGGCGGTCCGTGATTCAGGAAAAGACCTCGCGTATTTTTGAAGTGATGCTGGCGACGGTGAAGGCCAGCGACATGCTGGCCGGGAAGCTCATCGGAATTGGAGCCGTGGGCATGACGCAAATAGCCATCTGGATCGTCCTTGGGGCCATCGTGTTGAGCTCCGCGCTGGTTGGTAGCTGGATGGGAAGCTACGCAAAGCCTGAGGTGTCGGTCGTCGAGGTGGTTCTGCTTTGCATTTATTTTGTGCTGGGATATGCCCTCTACAGCGCGTTCTTCGCCGGGCTGGCGGCGACTTGCGATACCGAACAGGAGTTGCAGCAGTACGCCCCGCTGGCCGCTGTGCCGGTCTGGCTGAGTTTCGGGATGTTCGTCTACATCCTGGGCAATCCAAACTCGATCTGGTCGATTTTGATCTCCATGTTCCCGCCCTGCTCGCCGATTACGATGGCTTTTCGGTTCACGGCGCAGTTTCCTCCGGCGTGGCAGATCGCGCTGTCACTGGCGCTGCTGGCGGTGTCAATCTACATTGTGCTGTGGCTCTCGTCACGTCTCTACCGCGTGGGTATTCTGATGTACGGCAAGCGCGCGACGCTGCCGGAAATGCTTCGCTGGCTGCGGTACAGTTAGGCCGTGGACGAGCAGCGATTTTCCTTCGGCCAGCGCGTCGCGCTCAGGATTGTTCCGGTGCTGACCACGCTGGTGCTGGCTGCGATCGGCGTGACGCTGCGGTTCAGAGTCATCACCGAAGAAGGAGCCGTGCCGGCCACGCCGGCGGACCGAGGGATCTTCTGCTTCTGGCATCGCTGCGCGTTGCCTTGCGGATGGTACTTCCGCAAGTTCCACTGCTCTATTCTGATAAGTCGAAGTTTTGACGGCGAACTGATTGCGCGTACGCTTGGCCTGCTGGGCTATGGCAGCGTGCGCGCATCAAGCTCGCAGGGTGGTGCGGCGGGATTACTGGCTTTGCAGAATGCGCTCGAAGGCGGGCTGCTGGCGATCTTCACCGCCGATGGCCCGCGCGGCCCGATTTACCAGACGAAAATCGGCCCGGTGAAGCTGGCGCAGATGACCGGCGAATCCATCGGCAGCTTTTACCTGCTGCCGGAGCGGGCATGGATACTGAAGTCGTGGGACCGTTTTTTGATTCCGAAGCCGTTCTCGCGGGTGGCGGTAAGCTGGGCTCGCCGGGTTGCCGCGCCGCCCAAAGATGCAGATGCGGCGATGCTCGAAGCGGTTCGCGTGGAGTTGAACGACGCGCTGGAGCGGGCGCGACTGCGGGCTGAGGCGTACTTTGACAGATGTACTTGGAGCAAAGAATGATCATGAAAATCTCTAGTTCGATTGCCCTCTTGGGGATTGTTCTCTTAGTTGCGGTGGGTGTTGGGCATTCGACCAGGCGTGTCGTGCAGAAAGAAATATCTGTCAGCCGTGCGCTTGCTGGCCATGTTTACGTCCGTGGAACAAATGCACCGGCGACCCGTGTTAAGGTCGATCTCTGTAACTCCGATTGGAAGACGGTCATCGCTTCTACAACAACGGACAAGAAGGGCTACTTCTCACTGAAGAAGCCGACGACCGGCGAACTGTTCTATATCCGGATGTCAGCACCAGGAATGGACATTTACCAGTTTCGAGTTCGTATCAATCAACAGGCGGCTCAGGAACTTGTTGTTTTTATCAGCGTAGCTACCTAAGGAAATATCATCACACTGTGCTGGTTTCCGACTTCGATTACGAGCTTCCTGGAGAATTGATTGCGCAGCAGCCGCCCGCGGAGCGATCCGGGGCGCGCATGCTGGCGCTGGACCGCGCGACGGGGGAGTATGCCGACCGCATGTTTCGCGATTTTCCTGAAATGCTGCGGGAAGGCGACCTGCTGGTGCTGAACGACAGTCGGGTGATTCCGGCACGGCTGTTTGCGCGACGCCAGCAGGCGCACGGAAGCCCGCAACTGGAGCGAGGGCAAAAACCGACCGGGCGGGTGCAGGTTTTTCTCGCCGAGCAGAAAGGCGATTGGGAGTGGACGGCGCTCGTGCGTCCCGGGCGGAAGGTGCTGAGGGGCGAAGTGCTCTTCTTTGGCGAAGGCCAGCTTCGCGCCGAGGTCGTGGCGCACGGGGAATTCGGCGAGCGGACGCTGCGCTTTGATCCGGTTCCGGACTTTTTCGGGGCGGTGGAGGCGCTGGGTCATGTTCCGCTGCCGCCCTACATTCACCGCGACGACGCCGATACCGACCGCGAGCGCTACCAGACGGTGTATGCGCGGCAGCGGGGCTCGGTGGCCGCCCCTACCGCCGGGCTGCATTTTACGCCGGAGATTCTCGACCGCATCCGCGCGCGCGGAGCCCGCATCGCTTACGTCACGCTGCATGTAGGGCTGGGGACGTTTGCGCCGGCGCGCGTGGAGCGCGTTGAGGAGATTCATCTGCATACTGAGCGGTATACGCTGCCGCCGGAGACGGCTAGCGAGCTGAACGCCGCCATGCGCGAGGGGCGGCGCATTGTCGCGGTGGGAACCACGACCGTAAGGACGCTGGAGCATTGCTCGTTGCAGGGTGAGTTCACGCCTCACTCCGGCAGCACGGAGATCTTCATTTCGCCGGGCTTTCACTTCCGCGCGGTGCGAGCGCTGCTGACGAATTTTCATCTGCCGCAATCGACGCTGCTGATGCTGGTGAGCTCGTTTGCGGGGCAGGATAATGTGCTGGCTGCGTATCGCCACGCGGTCGTGGAGCGATACAGGTTTTTCTCCTACGGCGACTGCATGTTTCTCTCCTGAGTGGCGCAGGCGGTAGACTCGAACCGATGCCCGCGACCAAGCCGCCCATTTTCCTGCTCGATTCGATGTCGTTCATCTTCCGCGCCTATCATGCGATGCAGCGGCAGCGACCCATGTCGACGCGGACCGGCGTTCCGACGGCCGCGACTTACGTTTTCGTGAACATGATCAACAAGCTGCGGCGCGATTTTCAGCCGGAGTATCTTGCTGCTGTTTTTGATGTGAGCGCGCCGGTGTTTCGCGATGAGCGGGCGCGGGCGATGACGGCGATTCGCAAATTCAACATCAAGACGCAGACATTTGAGGAGGTTGATTATGCCGGCTACAAAGCAAACCGCGCGGAGATGCCTCCCGACCTGGCCCAGCAGTTGCCGTATATCCGCCGCGCACTGGAGGCGTTTCGGATTCCCATTTTGCAGGCCGAAGGTTTTGAGGCGGATGACGTGATCGGCACGCTGGCCGCGCAGGCGGCGAAGGCCGGGCATCCGGTGTTCGTGGTTTCAAACGACAAGGACATGCTGCAACTTGTCACGGACGATGTGAAGGTGCTGAATCCGGTGAAGGAGAACCTGGTTCTCGACCGGGAGAAGGTGACGGAAACGCTTGGGGTGCCTCCGGAAAAAGTGATTGACGTGATGGCGCTGCGAGGCGACTCCGTTGACAACATTCCGGGAGCGCCGGGGATCGGCGACAAGGGCTCGGTCGAGTTGATTCGGCAGTTCGGAAGCCTGGAGGCGGCGCTGGACCGGGCCGGCGAAGTGAAGCGCAAGAGCTACCGCGAATCGCTGGAGAACAATCGCGACAATATTTTGTTGAGCAGGGAACTGGTGACGATTCATTGCGGGGTCCCTTTGGATCTGGATCTTGAAGCGATGCGGACGCAGACGCCGGACGCGGCTGCGTGCCGCACGCTGTTTACCGAGCTGGAGTTTACGACGCTACTCAAAGAGCTGGCTCCGGCGGAAGAGACGCGCACGGCGCAGTACATTGCCGAGCCGAGCGCGGAAGAGATTGCGGAGTTTGTTCGCGAAGCGCGCGCGGGTGGCTTCTCGCTAGCGGTTCCATCGTCGGATTTCGCAGCTGCCACCGAGCAGGTGAGCGAACAGGAAACGGAGTCGCTGGAGGAGCGCGAGCCGGAGCTGAAATCGATGTCGCTGCTGGATCTGGTGGATGCGGCGGAACAATCCGGCGTGCCGGAGCAGCCCGCTGTTTACAAAATAGCTGTTGCCGCCGATCCGGAAAAGATTCTGCTGTTGCCGCTCGATGAAGTTCGTGACCTGCTTGAAGACGAGGCCGAGTCCAAGCGCGTGCACGACTTGAAGGGAACGCTGCGCGCGCTGGAGTCGCGCGGGGTGGCGCTGCGCGGCGCGCAGGATGATTTGATGCTGTACTCGTATCTGATCAATCCGACTCATGCTTCGCATCGGCTGAGCGATGTGGCGGCGCGCTTCAGCCGGTATCCGCTGAAGGAGACGGGAGACCGGCTGCTGCTGAAGTCGGCGCAGGCCATTGAGTCGCTCGCGCCGGTGCTGAGGGAGGACGTGAAGGCGCTGGAGGCAACCAGGGTCTATGAGGCGATTGACCTTCCGCTGGTTCCGGTGCTGCTGCGCATGGAAAAGGTTGGCGTGCGGATCGATTCCGCCGTGCTGAATGCGATGTCGGAGAAGCTGTGGACGGAGATGCAGCGGGTGAGCGAAGAGATTTACGCTTCCTGTGGGCATCGATTCAACATCAATTCTCCGAAGCAGCTTGGCGATGTGCTGTTCAACAAAATGAATTTGCCCAAGCCGATGAAGTACGGGAAGGGCAAAGTGGTTTCGACCGCGCAGGACGTTCTGGAAGAGTTGGCGGCGCACCATGACGCGCCGCGTATGGTGCTGGAGTATCGCCAGCTTGCGAAGCTGAAGTCAACCTATGTGGACTCGCTGCCGGTGCTGGCAGATGCCGAGGGGCGCGTTCATACGACGTTCAACCAGGTAGGCACGGCGACAGGGCGCCTGTCGTCCACGAATCCGAACCTGCAGAATATTCCTATTCGCACGGAACTAGGGCGCGAGATTCGCGCTGCCTTCATTGCTGCGCCCGGTCATACGTTACTCTCCGCCGACTACTCGCAGATCGAGCTGCGACTGATGGCGCACTTCTCTGCTGATCCGCTGCTGACGCATGCCTATGCGACGGGGCAGGACATTCATACGCTGACGGCGTCGGAAGTTTTTGGTATTGCGCCGGAGGAGATGAGCAAGGAGACGCGCAATCGGGCCAAGGCGGTCAATTTTGGAATCGTCTACGGCATTTCGCCGTTCGGGCTGGCGCAGCAGTTGGGCATTGAGCAGCACGAGGCGCGGCTTTATATTGAGACGTATTTCGAGCGCTACAAGGGTGTCCGCGCGTTCATTGATCGCCTGCTTGAAGAGACGCGACGCGAGCAAAAGGTGAGAACGATGTTCGGGCGCGTGCGGCCCATTCCTGATATTCAGAGCCGCAATGCGAACCTGCGCGGATTTGCCGAACGCACTGCCGTCAATACGCCGTTGCAGGGAACGGCCGCGGATTTGATCAAGCTGGCCATGATCCGACTTGACAAGCTGCTGGAGGCGCGGAAGCTGGGAACGCGGATGACGCTTCAGGTGCATGACGAACTGGTTTTCGACGTGCCGGAAGCGGAGGTGGATGAGGTCCGCGAGCTGGTGCAGCGAGAGATGGAGAGCGTGGTGGAGCTGAGCGTGCCGCTGGTTGCGGATGTTGGAGTAGGTCCGAACTGGCGAGACCTGAGGTAGCGCCCTACCTGCGATCGGGCAGCAGCTTCCAGATGGCGGGGTCTTCGGTTCCGAGAACCCAGGAGCAGAAGCCTTCGAGTCCGTGTTCCTGCGCAAGCTTGTACCGGTCTTCAAAGGTTCGCGCGTCGGTGTAGAAGACCCATTCGCGCATCTGGTCGCGATAGATATAGAACCACGCGGTGTGGTCCACCGGGTCCCACTGTGGCGTGCCGTGGTACTCCTGCGCGAGGAGCAGCGCGTCGGGCTCGCTGATGTAGTTGGCGGTGACGTTGGGTTTCGTGATGTCTTTCACTACGGGATTGCCCGCGTACCAGTGGTATCCATAAAGCGGGATGCCGAGGGACAGCTTTTGCGGCGGGACAAATTGCAGCGCGTAGGTCAGATTGTCTAGCGTCCACTGCCAGCCGGCGACGGGGCCGGGGGTGGTCCAGCGCGTGTGCTGGTCGTAGGTCATGAGGCAGATCAGGTCGACGGATTTGGCAATCGCCTTCAGGTCGTAGGCTCCGCGCCAGTCGGCGTATATCCAGCGCGAGAACGCGCCCGCGCCGGGATAGCCGGGAGCGTTGGGAACGGTGGCGATGCTGAGCTTGAGGCCGACGCTGTGCAGCGAAGCAGCGGACTCCGCGACCAGGGCGGACAGAGCATCGCGGTCGGTCCAGGAAATATCTTCAAAGTCGAACTGGAAGCCCATGTAGTCGTTGAGCCTGGCCTGCTCGATTAGTGCGGCGAGCAGGGTGTGCTGCGCCGTGCTGTTTCCAAGCAGTAGATGGAACGCGGCCTTGCCTGTACTGGTTATGATCGGCATAACCGGGACACGCTGCTCACGTGCTACGCGCATCACCTCCGGATTGGGCGCGCCGGCGACCAGTCCGTTGGCGTCTACTGAATACCAGGTAGGCACGAGGATACTGATCTTTGCAGAATGCGCGAGGAACGAACGCACCGACGCCGGACTGTTCGTCATGTAAAAAAGCGCAACGGGGGGCTTCTGCGCGCCTGCGGAGACAGCCGCACAGAAAAGAAGGATGAGGCACAGGGATTGAGCAAGGCGATGCCGGAGATGCAGGTTCATAGGGGTTCAATTTTGCCGCAGCACCTTTATACCGCATTCGCGCGCGCCGGGCCGCTCAGGCACCGAGCGCGTCGCGGATTGCGTCGGCAATGGCGTCCGCGTGGCGGCGCATGGCTTCTTCGGATTCGGCCTCAATCATCACGCGCGCCAGGGGTTCCGTGCCTGAGTAGCGAATGACGACACGGCCATTTGTCTTCAGCTCCTCTTCGGCGTTGCGAATGCTGGCCGCGATGGATGGAATGGCTTCGAGGGGTTTCTTTTCTTTCACGCGAACGTTGACGATGATCTGCGGGTAAACCTTCAGGTCGGCGATGAGCTCGTGAAGCGGCTTTCCGGCGCGGCGGACCAGATCGAGCACGACCAGAGACGTAAGAAGGCCGTCGCCGGTGGTGGCGAGGTGCGGGAAAAGGATGTGCCCGGACTGCTCGCCGCCGATGGAGGCGGAGTTAGCCTGCATCATTTCGAGCACGTATTTGTCGCCGACCGGAGCGCGGAGCATCCTGATGGCGTCGCGGCCGAGGGCGGCTTCGAGCCCCATGTTGGACATGGTGGTGGCGACGACGGTGTTGCCGCTCAGGAGCTTGCGCGCTTTCAGGTCGCGCGCGGCGAGCAGGAGAACCGCGTCGCCATTCACGACATGGCCGTTGGCGTCCGCGAAAAGCGCGCGGTCGGCATCTCCGTCGAAGGTGACGCCGATGTCGGCGCCATGCGCTTTGGTTTCGGCGGCGACAATCTCGGGATGAAGCGCGCCGCAGTCGGCGTTGATGTTGCGTCCGTTGGGGTGGATGTGTGTGAGGTGAATTGTGCCGCCGAGTCGCGCGAACAACTCGGGCGCGATGGCGGAGGCGGCTCCGTTGGCGCAGTCAAGGACCAGCTTGAGCCCGTTCAGATCGAGCTTCGGCACCGCTGATAACAAAAACGCTTCGTAATCCGCGCGAAATGCTTCGTCGACGGGCGGTGCGGCGAGGCTTGCCGCGTCGGGCGCGGTCGTCGCTTTGAGATGGCGGAAGATTTCTTCTTCGATGTGGAGTTCGGTTGCGTCGGGTAGCTTGTATCCGTCGCCGCCGAAGACCTTGATGCCGTTGTCATGCCAGGGATTGTGCGAAGCCGAAACGACAACGCCTGCCGCGAAGCCGTGCTTGCGCGCCAGGAAGGCAATCGCGGGGGTGGTGATGACGCCGGCGTTCTGAACAGACGCGCCGGCCTGGGTGAGCCCGGCGGAGAGAACGGCGGCGATCCAGTTGCCGGACTCGCGGGTGTCCATGCCCAGAATGACACGGGGGTTTGCCACGCCGGTTTTGAGCTGGTGCGCGAGGGACAATCCTACGGCGTAGATCGTCTTTTGATCGAGCGGCGGTTCGCCCGCTACGGCGCGAATTCCGTCGGTTCCGAAGAGTTTTCTCATGCGCCCTTATTTCGTGGAGCGGGATTTCGTCGTCTTTGATTGATTTTTGTTACTCGGCTCTCAATCGTTCCGACGGCGAGCCGCGTGGAGAGAAGTTGTCCGGCTCTGGCGCTGGCGGCGTTCTTGAGCAGGCCGCCGGATTCGTCGTAGACGAGGGCGTAGCCGCGATTGAGCACGGCGAGCGGCGAGAGCGAGGCCAACTGCCGCCCCAGCGACTCGAGCTTCGCACGACAGTTTTGGTTGGCGATGACTTGTGCGCGCGCGAGCCGGGAGGAAAGGCTTTCCAGGCTTTCCCGCAAAAAGCGAATACGCGGGGCGGTGTCGTTTCGCGCGATGACCGACGCGAGCGATTGCAATCGCTGCGCGTTCTGCTGCAGAAGCGCGCGCCATGCGGCTTCCATGCGGAAGCAGAGCTCGTCAATGCGCTGCTGGCGGCGGTTGAGGCCGTCTTCTATGTGGCCGAGGGCCGCGTCAATGGAGACGCGCGAGAACCGTTCTCGCGCCTGCATGACGGCGTAGCGCGCGGCGCGGTGCAGGCGCTGGGAAAGCTGCTCCACATGCTCTTCGACTTGATGCTGCGCCGCGGTTATGATTTCCGCCGCCGCGGAAGGGGTGGGAGCGCGCAGGTCAGCGGCGAAGTCGGCAATGGTGAAGTCGGTCTCGTGGCCGACGGCGGAGACGACGGGCAGCTCCGATGCGGCGATGGCGCGGGCCAGCAATTCCGTGTTGAAGGGGGCCAGGTCTTCGAGCGAACCCCCGCCGCGCGCAATCACGATGAGATCAACTTCGCGGGCTTCATTGAAATAGGCGATGCCCTTTACGACCTCGGCTGACGCGGCTTCGCCCTGCACCAGTGCCGGATAGAGAAGGATTTCCAGCGCAGCGTGGCGGCGGCTTACGACTGTAATGAAGTCGTGAATCACGGCTCCGGAGGGTGATGTGACGATCCCGACGCTGCGCGGAAAGGCGGGGAGGGGTTTTTTTCGGTCGGCGTCAAACAGACCCTCCTGCTGGAGACGGCGCTTGACCTGCTCGAAGGCCAATTGGAGGGACCCCGCGCCCATGGGCTCCAGATGCTCAGCGACGATCTGCACCTGGCCGCGCTGTTCGTAGAGCGATATTTTGCCGCGTAGCAGGATGTAGAGGCCGCTTTCCGGGCGGAAGCGCAGTAGCGAGGCCTGGCGGCGGAAGAGAACCACGGGGATCTGGCCGGAATCGTCCTTGAGCGTGAAGTAAATGTGCCCGGAGGAGGCGGGGCGGAGGTCGCAAATTTCACCCTCGACCCAGAGATCAGAAAATTCGCGCTCGATTTCCTCACGCAACTCCCCGACCAACTCGCTTACCTTCCAGATGCGGCGCTGCGACGGTTGCGCCGCTTGAAAGCTGAAGCCGAGCTGGCCCGCGCCTGAGGGATTCTCCATAATCTCCAAGTTTATCGTCAGCGGTGAAAGCGCGTGAATAGGTAGAGGATGAGAGTCAGCAAAACACTGATGATGATGCAGGTCCCGAGTGGGAAATATACGGAGACATTTTTGCGCCGCCAGGCGAAATCGCCGGGGAGATGCCCGAACGAGACGCCGAAAAGGCCGAGCAGATAAACCGTGCCGCCTGCGACGAGGAGCAGCAGGCCAAGTGTAATCAGCAGGCGCGCGAGTCCGGACATCGCCTCCAGAGTACGCCCGATCCGCCTGGAAGCCGCTGTTGACTTCAGAGCCCCGCTCCTGCTTTGCTCCAATGGAAGGGGTTCTCATTGCACATTGTCCTGTTCAGCGCTGGATTCTGCTGCATCGTCGCCGCGCTCCTGGATTCGTTCCAGACGGTGATTCTGCCGCGCCGCGCTGTGGGGCGCTTTCGTATCACTCGCATCTTCTATGTTCTTACCTGGTGGCCGTGGTCGCACGTTACCGAACGCATTCGCAATGCTCGGAGGCGGGAGACGGCGTTTAGCTATTACGGACCACTCTCCCTGCTCCTGCTGATCGTGATCTGGGCGGGCGCGCTGGTGTTTGGTTTCGCCCTGATCTTATTCTCGCTGCACCTTCCTTTCCGCGATCCGCTGCATGTTCGCGCAGACTTCGCTTCCGATATCTACCTGAGCGGCACGACACTGTTCACGCTGGGGCTTGGCGACATCACGCCGCACTCCTCCTCCGCACGGCTTCTTTTGGTGCTGGAGTCAGGGATGGGCCTGGGATTTCTGGCCATGGTGATCGGCTATTTCCCGGTGCTTTATGGCGCTTTTTCGCGACGTGAGGTCGCAATCTCTCTGCTGGACGCGCGCGCTGGGTCGCCGCCTACCGCCGCGGAACTGATACGCCGTCATGCCTTCCCGGGCGGTAACGATGCGCTCAACCTGCTGCTGGTGGAGTGGGAGCGGTGGTCGGCAGAGTTGCTGGAAAGTCATATTTCCTATCCTCTGCTTTGCTATTTCCGCTCGCAGCATTCCAATCAAAGCTGGCTGGCGGCTCTGGTTGCGATTCTGGATGCCTGCGCGCTGATGATGGCGGACGCGGACGACCATGGCGCGCGCCAGGCGCAGTTGACGTTTGCGATGGCGCGCCACGCGCTCGTGGACCTATCCCAGGTGTTTTCACAGAAGCCGGTGAAGTGCGAGGAGGATCGTCTGCCACGCGACCGTCTCGAGCTGCTGCGCCAGCGCCTTGGCGAGTCAGGAATTAAGGTTTGCCACGCCGCCAATTCCATGGAGCGTCTGAAGGAAATACGGATGCTTTACGAGAGCTATGCCGAAGCGCTCAGCCGCCATTTCCGGATACCTCTGCCGCCCTGGGTGGCCGAGCATCCGCGTAAGGACAACTGGCTCTCCGTGGCGCGGGTCAGAAAGGCCACCGAGCCCGACAGCCCGGCGGCCGCCCTCCGCGACGAAGAAGATCATGTGTTCTGAATGGGAAACCAGCTATGCCGTGACTGGGTCGAGCACACGTGACCAGTGGCGGCTTTGCCGTCCGGCGTGGGCCTGCTTGTGGAAGGCGTATCCGGCGATGAGCGGCAGGGCCAGGGTGGCTTCGCTGTAGACCATCTGCTCGAAGGTGGTGTCCACCTTGCCCCAGGAACTGGCTTCCTTAAGAGTGCTCGAGGAGAGCGCCCCGTCGCGGACATCGGCGACGGTGATCTGGATGGCGTATTTGTGCATGGGGGCGTCGGCGCCGAGAACGTCCGCCGCGACCACGATATCCTGCGCGAAGTTCTTGGGGACTCCGCCGCCGATCATCAGGAGGCCGGTGGTCGGGTTGTTGATTTTCAACTGGGTCAGCTCGTAGAAGTCTTTTGCCGAATCGATGGAAACGTGGGGCTTGTTCTGGCGGGCGTGCTGGTGCGTGATCAGGCCGAATCCGGCGGAGCAGTCGCTGAAGGCGGGGCAGAAGATGGGCACGTCGTTCTGGTAGGCGGCGTAGACGATAGAATCGACGCCTCCCCTGGCGGGGATTTTGCCTTCCTTCTCAAGGTATGCGCCCATGGCGCGGATGAACTCGCGGGAGCTGTAGGGGCGAGGGTCGAGGGAGTTGGCGATCTTCTCCGTCGTCTCGTCGCAGGTGCGCAGCTCCTCTTCGTCGATGAGCGTGTCGTAGATGCGGTCGATCATCAACTCGCGAAGGGTGGCGTCCTCGGTGCCCTGCTTGAGCAGATCGTCGGCGATGTAGTGCTTGAAGCCGAGTGCCTCGAAGAAGTCCTGATCGACGATGTTGGCGCCGGTTGAAACCACGGCGTCCACCATGTTGCTGCGGATGAGATCGACGAAGACCTGCTTGAGCCCGGCGCTGACGAGCGAGCCGGCGAGGCAGAGGATCACGGCGCAGTCATGGTCGCGCAACATGCGCTCGTAGATGGACGCGGCGCGGGCGAGATCGCGGGAGCTGTAGGCCATGTGCTGCATGGCGTCAACCAGCGCAACGACGTTGTGCTGCTTGATGTCGATGTGCTGAATGGGCTGCTTGAGGAGGTCCTGTTTGGTAGGCATAGCCCTTCCAGAATACAGTGTTCAGCGATAAAGCTGGGTGCCCCATGTCTCAGAAGCGAGACATAGGGCACCCCTCGTGTTGTGATCCATTCAGTATTTATCGAGACCGGGGCCGCCCGCCTCTTGCGTCATTGGTTGTGAATGTCCCCCACACAAGCAAAAGCAGCTTGTGTGGGCCACCCGCCATCCCGGTCTGATGCCATGACACAATCGCGGCTGGGTTTGGTCCTGATGCACCGTTTCGCATTCGCAACTGATCGGCAGGGCTTCTATAACCGGAATTGATCAAAGGCGTGATGCCCTGTGAATTCAGAAAATTGAATGCGTTTGTGAGGGCCGTTGACATCTGTGGTTGGAAGAGCGCAACCGCGTTCGGGCCTACGTTGTAATTGCCTCCAGGTGCTACTAATTGGCAGGTCGGGTTATTTGGGACGATAGTTTTTTGGATTGATCTCGATACCACACTTCGGGCAGTTTCTAAGCCACAGCTGACGACCACGGTAAGCGATCCCGCAGTTCGGACAAGAATAGAACCCATATTGCAACCATACGAATCCTGTATATAACGCGTAAGCTGCTGCAAGCCCATACGTAACCATAAATGTATGCAGAACTGCTGGGAGCAGTGCGCCGATTACTGCTCCGAACGGAATCCAGCACGCCAACAATACAATCAAGCGAATTTTAAGCCGCCTGTAGTCGGACCAATCTATGCCAAGAAGTTGGTCATTCGTTAGCATTTCGGGCCGGTACCTCCTGCCTTTGTCTGGGTAGTACCCGCATAGCCATAGACCTTTAAACCGTAGCCGCCCGTAACTGTGCCAGTCTATATGGTGTGGCCAGCAGCATCGGTACCAAAGCTAAGGGATATACCCAACCCCAGTCCGACGTCCACACCACCAGAGAAAGTTAGAGCTGGACCACTCAGTTGAGAAGCATTGGTTGCGTTCGTGAATCCCGACGGGCACCCTGCGTTCAGGGGTAAATCCGCCAGCGGCTAGCCCCCGATGTGGACCATGCTGCGGGAGGGCTTGCGGAAGCCTGGTTCGCCGATGTGGTGGCGGGCCTCTTTTTGATCGACGGTGCGGCGGATGAAGGCGGCGAGGTCGTCGTCGGTCCCGCCCTGGCGCATCACTCCATAGAGATCGTGGTCGAATTGCGAGAAGAGGCAGGTGCGGATCTTGCCGTCGGAGGTGAGGCGGACGCGGCTGCACTGGCCGCAGAAGGGCTGCGAGACAGGGGCGATGATTCCGATCTCGCCGATGCCGTCATCGAAGGTGTAGCGGACGGCGGTTTCGCTGGGCGTATTTGGATCGAGCCGGACGACCGGGCGGAAGGTCTCCAGCCGGGCGACGACTTCGGCGATGGGAACAACGGATTCGCGAGTCCAGTGGCGGCCCTCTTCGAGCGGCATGACTTCGATGAAGCGAACGATGACCCCTTCTTCGCGGGCGAACTTGGCGAAGAGCGGAATCTGATCGTCGTTGAAGCCGCGCAGCACAACGCAGTTGACCTTGACGGGCGCGAGGCCGGCGGCCTGCGCGGCGCGGATGCCTTTGAGCACATGGCTGAAGCTGCCGGGAACGCGGGTGATGCGCTCGAAGGTCGCGGCATCGACGGCGTCCATGCTGACGGTGATGCGGCTGAGGCCGGCGTTCTTCAGGCCGACGGCCTGCTCTTCGAGCAGATGGCCGTTGGTGGTGATGGCCAGGTCCGGTTTTTCTTCATCGTTGGTTCTTAGTTTTGCCAACTCGGTGAGCAGCTCGGTGAGTCCCTTGCGAAGCAGCGGCTCGCCTCCGGTGAGGCGGACTTTTTTGATGCCGAGGCTGACGAAGACGCGCACGATTCGCAGGTATTCGGCTATTGAGAGCTCGGCGTACTTCGCTCCCTCCCTCCCGGTGCGGCAGTAGACGCAGCGATAGTTGCAGCGGTCGGTGATGGAGACGCGGAGGTCGGTGATGATCCGTCCGTAGCTGTCGTGCAGCGAGGCGACGTCCGATTCGCGTTGCGGCGCTTCCTCGATTTGCGGCTGGAGCGACATGTCCGTTGTGACTACTGTATTCGATGCGACGTGGGAGCGCCATCGGGACTGGCCGTCCAAGCGACTGCGGCTTCGCCGCCTTGAATTTTTTCAAATAAAGTGACGTTGATCCTGAAAACAAAAGACTTAGAAAACGTTGATCTTGAAAACAAAGGTTTTAGCCTCGGAGAAGCGTGAATCCACCCTTGCTGCACAAAATGCGTGCATCAAGGATGGGGCTCCCCGGCATCGCCGCCGACCGTGGGACCGCCCGCTTGCACGACGCTCCTCAAAAAGATTGCAATTTTTTGCCCTATTTTTGCAAAATGTTTGATTCTGCTGGGGTTGCAAAACTGGTTTTTGGCTAAGTGTTTGAATCTGGAGTATTTATTCTCATGTGTTTGAACTGATTAAGCTTTGCCGCCTGGGGGCGGTCTCTCTCAGGGATTCCTTCTATATCAATTTTAGCGCGTCGTAGTAATTCACATGCATACCGGGGGAAGATATTTGGCGTGTCGGATGAATAGGTTGCGGGAAAAGTCAGGCTGAGGGGTTGACAGAAAGGGAGGTGGATCCCATGTCTCAAAATCGAGACATGGGGCACCCGCCACCCGCAGCCAGGTACTCCTTAGCCGTGGACGGGATGGAGTGGTTTTCCGATTTCCCATTGATGCCCAAAGGGGTCACTGATGCGCCCGATGCGCCATCCATAATCCTGATCCTCGACGGGCCAGACTACGGTGGCTCCGGCGGCGACGGCGCGGTTGAAGAGGGCGTCTGGATCGTCTACGGTGAGGACGAGGCGGACGGTGCTTGCGCCGAGAGTTGTTGGGCTGGGATTCTGGTGGTCCGGCGATTCGTCGGACAGCCAGAAGGTTGCGCCGGCGATTTCGAGCTGGGCAACCGTGGAGCCGGTTTCCGGGGGGATCAGAAACAGGACCTTGGCTCCAAACGCGGACTTGTAGAAGTCGATGGCATCGGTTCCGTTGCTGACGTTGAGGAATGGTTCGAGGCGCATGGAGAGTGACCTACGGATACAGAATATAGCTTTCAGGTCTTCGGCGCGTTGCGATTTTCATCTGGGAGTTCTTCCCACATCGCCCCGCAGGTTTTGCAGGCCAGGCGGGAGCAGAATACACCCGGCAGCCAAGGGACTGGCCATCCCACCCTTGAACGCAAACTGCGCGTTCAAGGATGGGGCACCCGGCGAGAGTGGTCGTATGGACTGGAATGCCGCAACAGCTTTACACAGTGACCCCACCTCGATCTATTTCGGATCCCTCGCCAAGTTCCTGCCTTAGGAACGCTTCAATATCTGCTTCGGTTGGATCAATATCGTGTGACTTTGGGTCGACGCGTTTCTCAATTCGCAGCACGGTGTCATATAAGAGTTCAAAGTCGCTGTAGATAACCGAACTTTGTTTTCGGCTCTCGATGATGTAGTTCTTTCCGGCGTTCCAGTAAAGATTTGTCCAATGAAAGAATATCGAGTGCGCAATCTCCGCATCCAAGACCTTCTTTCGCACATACAGTCCAATGAGTTCGAAGAAATCGAATACGTCGTCAGCTTGTTGCAAATTAGATTTGTCGAGGAGAGCCTTCGCCGCACGAGACCTGGTCTCCAGCATTTGGTCGTTGTCAAAACGATCTGTCAGTTTTAGGCAGAGATCGGCGGCGACGGATGAAGCGAAACTCGCTGTCTGCTTCTTGATACCCCAATATGAAATGCCGACTGCAATTAGGGAGAGGATGGCAAGCGCGAGTGTTGACCATGCAGCCACGGAATATGCCATATAGCCCTCGAATCGGTGGTACAGCGGTGAATTATCTATGGAGGATGCAGAAGTATCCGAACAAAATGGTAGAAAGCATTGCCCAATTATCCTAGAGAGAAATCAGAGAGACTATCGATTATGCCCCCGCCTTCGCCTTCTTGATTTCTTCGGTGATGGCGGGGACGAGGTCGAAGAGGTTGCCGACGACGCCGACGTCGGCGATTTCGAAGATGGGGGCTTCGGGGTCTTTGTTGATGGCTACGATGGTGCGGGAGGCTTTCATGCCGACGACGTGCTGGATGGCTCCGCTGATGCCGAGGGCGAAATAGAGTTTGGGGGCTACGGTCTGGCCGGAGCTTCCGATCTGGCGATCTAATGGAAGCCAGCCGTTGTCGCAGATGGGACGCGAGGCGGCGAGCTCTCCGCCGAGCGCTTTGGCGAGGTCTTCGGCGATGGCGAGATTCTTCTGCTCCTTGATGCCTCGGCCTACGGCTACGATGATTTCGGCCTGGGAGAGATCGACGGCCTGCTTTGCTTCCTGAAAGACTTCGTGAGGCGTGACGCGGGCGGGGATTTCCGTCGCGGCTATGGTTTCGACGGGAGCTGCGCCGGACTCCGGATTTGCCTCGGCGGAGTCGGCGCGGAAGGCCCCGATCTGGATGGTGGCGAGCCAGGGGGATTCTCCCCCGAACGACACGTCGGCGGCGAATTTGCCCTGAAACATCTGGCGAGTGAAGAGGAGCTTTCCGTCTTGATTTTTATACCCGATGCTGTCGGAGATAAGCGTGCGGTCGAGGGCGAGCGCGAGGCGCGGGGCGAAGTCGCGCACCTGATAGGTGTGGGGGAAGAGGACGAGCTTCGGCTGCTTTTCCGCGATGAAATGCTTGAGGGCTTCGACGTAGGCGTCGGAGGTGTAGGCGGCGAGCGATGGCGCCTGCAGGGCGTAGACTTTGGCGACTGCTTTCTGCGCGAGTTCGTTCGCGAGGGCCGCAACGTTGTTTCCGGGAAGAACAGCTTCCACCTGCCAGCCGGTTTGTTTGGCTAGCTGTTGGGCGGCGGCTATGGTTTCCAACGAAACGCGGTTGAGCTTGCCTTCGCGCTGTTCGGCTACGACGAGGATGGTGTTCGGCATTGGTGGTCCCTGAATTGAGGTTACGCCGGCCCACCCTTGCCGCGATGAGGCCGCGTCAAGGATAGGGCAGCCGCAGTGGTGCGGATCAAAGCAAAACCGCAGATCCTTCGGCTTTGCTCCCTGCGGTTGCTACGCTCAGGATGACATCTTGAGAAGTGGCGGCGTGCTAGTCGAGGAAGTCGAGGTTGCCGCGCTTCAGGATGGTTCCGTAGGCGAAGAAGGCGACGGCGAGAATGACGCAGAGGATGTTGTAGTAGAGCATGGGGTGAATCCATCCGGGCGAATAGGTCGCGTCCTGGCCGGACCAGAGAAGGAGCAGGGCGGCGAAGCAGGCGAACTGGACGCCGAGCACCTGGCAGGTGAGTCCCCAGCGGCGGCGGTTGTCCAGATCCTCGACCTGGTCGGGCGTGAGGTTGCGCTCGGCGGCGGGGATGGTGAGATTGGCCATGTACGACTTCTCCTTGGACGGAATTTGGGGCCTGCATTTCGGGCCGGAAATTCGGAACATTGGAGGCGGCGGGGCCGCCTCGGCTATCCATTAAAGCACACGCGCCTGGTTTTTGAGATAGTCAATTAGCTTCTTTGCAGATTCGGCCGGCGGCCCCTGAATCATTTCAGTCTTTTTCTGCTTTTCGGGGATGTAAAGGCGTTCGATCTGCTGCTGGTTTTTGCTTAGCTGGCCCTCGACCTCGGCCCACGTGACCTTGCGGACAGGTTTGGTTTTGGCCTGCTTGATTCCGATCAGGGTGGCGTAGCGCAGCTTGTTGATGCCGCTCTGGATGGCGAGGACGGCGGGGAGCTTCATGTCGATGTACTGGTAGTGCCCGGCTTCCAATTCGCGCTTGAGGTGCAGGCCGTCGGCGGTCTTTTCAATGCCGATGATGATGGTGGCGTGGGGGATGCCGAGGATTTCGGCGAGCAGGACGCCGGTCTGGGCGCAGCCGTAATCGTCGGACTGGAGGCCGGTGACGATGAGGTCGAAGTTTTCTTCAGAGAGCGGGGGGCGGACGGCGGCGGCGATGGCGCGGGCGGTGTTGGCGGAGTCGAGACGGGTGAAGCGGTCGTCCTCAAGGTGGATGGCGCGGTCGGCTCCTTTGGCCAGCGCCTCGCGCAGGACCTGAGAGGCGCGCGCGGGGCCCGCGGTCAGGACGGTGACTTCTCCCTGATGCTTTTCCTTCTGGCGGAGGGCCTCTTCGAGGGCATAGGCGTCGGGCTCGTTCACCTCATAGGAGGTGTCTTCGCGTATCCACTTGCCGTCGTCAGAGAGCTTGAGCGGCGCGTCCTTTTGCGGAACCTGCTTAATGCAGACGAGAATCTTCATAGCGACCGGCTAGTATAGCTGAAAAGACGCCTGCGCGGCGGGCGGTGCTGGCCGCACGGGCGGGCGTAGAAAAAGAACGGTAGTAGAGCCTCCCGTTCTTTTTCTACGCTGCTTAGCCGGAAGAATCACTATCCGTCTACGGGATTCGCTGCTGGTAGCTTTTCCGGATACAAATGCGGGCTATGGTTTCAATGGGATTGCACTGTCGGGGAGAATCCTTCGGTTGCGGGGGGACATCCAGAGATAAGAGAGCCGGAGGAGGAGTTTATTATGCCGTTGATTCGGGCTTGTCAGCAGTGCGGTGCAAAAAACCGGGTTCCGGCCTCTCATCTGGCCGACACGGGGCGCTGCGGGGCGTGCAAGCAGCCGCTTCCGCCGCTGAATGCACCGGTGGCGGCGGACACCGCGCTTTTTGACGACGTTGTGAAGTCGGCGCGAGTGCCGGTGCTGGTGGATTTCTGGGCGGAGTGGTGCGGGCCGTGCAAGATGGCCGCTCCGCACGTGGAGCGCGCGGCGTTGGAGATGGCCGGCCGGGCCATCGTGCTGAAGGTGGATACGGAGAGGCATCCCAACCTGGCCGCGCGGTACAACGTGCGCGGAATTCCGAACTTCGCAATTTTTGCCGGTGGCAAACTGGTCCAGCAGCAGGCGGGAGTGGTGGACCACGCGCAGATGGAGGCCTGGCTGAGGGCGGCGGGGACGGAGTCCGGCAATGGGAGCGGTTCCACCGGTGGGGTCTTTTGAGGATGCCGCTGCGTCTACGCTTTTGGGAAGTGCGGGCTTTGGGAAGTGCGGAGACGACGGATGCGATTTGGCGCGGGCGTAGGAATTGTTCTGGCGGGGCTGTTGTGTCATCCGTTCGGATTTGCACAGCAGAAAGCAGCAGTGGTTCAGCGGGGCGAAGCTGCTTCAGGTGTGGTCACTCCGCGGCACCCGATCACGCTCGACGTGGTGGTCACGCCGAAGCGTGGAGGCGAGCCGGTTTCAGGGCTTACCGCGGGGGATTTCACGGTTCTGGACAATAAAGTTCCGCAGAAGATTACGTTGTTCTACGCTGTTGACGGCAGCGAAGCTCCGATTAAGGTCATCCTTGTCGTCGACGCGGTCAACAGCTATTACCAGACCGTTGCTTATGAACGCGGACAGATCGACAAATTTCTGCGGGCTAACGGCGGCCATTTGGCCTATCCCACGCAACTGGCGATCTTCACCGATACGGGCACTCAGATACAGAACGGCTTTTCGCAGGACGGAAATGCACTCAGCGCTTCGCTGGACCATTTTACGGTGGGGCTGCGGACCATTCACCGTTCGCAGGGCTTTTATGGGGCAGGCGACCGGCTTTCGCTCTCGATCAAGGCGATCCACATGCTCAGCACACACGAGGCCACGGTGCCGGGGCGGAAATTTGTGTTGTGGATTTCGCCGGGGTGGCCGATTCTGTCCGGCCCTGCCGTGCAGATCGGCCCGAAACAACAGCGCGGTATCTTTCGGACCGTCGCCGGGCTGTCCACTGGACTTCGCGAGGCGAGGATAACGCTGTACAGCATCGATCCGCTGGGCACGGCGGACGCCGGCGGCCTCTATATTTCGGCTTACCAGAATTTTGTGAAGGGGGTTCGCAAGCCGGACGAAGTGCAATTCGGAAACCTGGCGTTGCAGGTGCTGGCGGTCCAGAGCGGCGGCCGCGTCCTGAACTCGAGCAATGATGTAACCGGACTGTTGCGGGAGGCGATGTCGGATGCCGGTGCGTACTACGAACTTTCGTTCGATGGGGGTGTGGGCGAACCGGACGAATATCACCAGATTCGAGTTGAAATCGCAAAACCCGGACTGGTCGCTCGGACCCGGACCGGGTATTACTCGCCGTAGTGCTTCAGGCGGACTGGAGGAAGGACACGGACTGGATTCCGGCCACTTCGAAGCGCTTGCGGCAGCGGATGTTTTTACAGGCGACCATGTCGTCGCGTCGAACCATATAGGATTGTGCTTTGGCGAAGCGGGCGCGGTCGCGCTCGTCGGCCTGGCGGGGCAGGCCGCTTTTCTTGCGCCGGACGAGCCAGCCTAACTGGTATTCGCCAGCCTGACCGCAGTAGGGGCAGGTGAGCGTGTGGTTGCGCTGCTCGGCTCGCTCGTCAAAAAAATCGCGTTCTTCCATCTGGTTTTCCCCCTGAGTTCTCTCCTATTGTATGGATAGCGGGGGCGGACGGGAAGTGCCGCGACGGGTGCAAGCGATGGCGAAAAAGCGGGCGAAGAAGAAGATATTTTCGGCGGTGAAAGCGGTCAAGGCGAACGCCCGGGAGCGGGTGGGCCAGCCGAAGCCGGAACGGGTGATTGAGGAAAAGCCGCGCTTGCGTGGACGGGATGCGAAGCACAGGCCCACTTTGGGCGAGTTGCTGAAGGGTGAGGGCCAATAGCCACTAGCCAACGGCCAATAGCCAAGGAGTCCGGTGAAATTTTTAGCGATAGCGATTCTTTCGATTCATCTGCTCTGGATTGTGGCGGTGATTTTTGGCGCGGCGTTTACGCGGGGACGTCCGGTGTGGACCGGGCTGCATATTGTTTCGCTGATCTGGGGGATTATCGTCGAGGTGGCTCCGATCCCGTGTCCGCTGACGCTGTCGGAGCAGTATTTTGAATTGCGGGCCGGGATGGCGGCCTATCACGGCAGTTTCCTGATGCATTACCTGGACAAGATCATCTATCCCAATCTCCCGTGGTGGCTGGTGGCTACGGTAGGGGCGTCGATCTGCGCGTTGAACCTGGGGATTTACCTCTGGCGTTTTTGGGCATTTCGGAGGGCCAGGGCGGTGCATTCTGCCGCATGACAGCGCTTGCCGCGAAGCGTGTTTGGGCGCGTTCCCGGTGAAGGCGCAGTATTGCGCGTATGCTGGTAATAGCGGCGCTTTTGTGAATTCTCCCAACGCTGCCGGGCTTCGGCTCCTTTGGTCCTCCTCGTTCCTTGAGTCTGGCCTTTCAATGCAATGAATATGAAACGAGGAAAAATGCGCTCACAATTGGTTTATTCGGCCGGGATTCAAATCTCCAACCGTTTTTTGCTTTCTACGGTGGCGATGAACGCGGTACGCAAGCTGCACATCAACTCAACCCGCGTGGAAGACACGACAAATCAGGTCTTCAGCGAGGTCGCGAACGGCAATTACATTCAGGTGAAGATGCCGGAAGTAAAGGCTGCGCCCGCTATCGACCATCTACTGCTGGCGATTGCGAGTTAGGCTTATTTTCTTCTTCTGCGTTTGTTGATGGCTGCCGCATCTGTGGCGGCCATTTTGGGTTGAGCGGGGCAATATACTGGAGCCATGAGCCAGCTTTTGCTGAATATGATTCGCCGGGGGCAGAAGGCGGAGATCGCCGCGCTGGTGGCGGAGGTTCCGGCAGAGGCGCAGGCGCGGGACGCGCAGGGCGTTTCCATGCTGATGTGGTCGATTTACACGCGGCAACCGGAGATTACGAGTTGTCTGCGTCCGCGAGCGGGGGAACTGGACGTGTTTGAAGCTGCAGCTCTGGGCGATTGCGCGCGGCTGCGGACGATTCTGGCAGGTGATGCGACACAGGTTTGGGCGGTTTCGGCAGATGGATGGGCTCCGCTGCATCTGGCTTGCGCCTTTGCCGGGCCGGAAACGGTGAAACTGCTGCTGGAGCACGGCGCACATGCCCACCAGGTGTCTCACAATCCGCAGCGCAACCAGCCGCTCCATGCGGCGATTACGCTGGGCGATTCGGTGGAAACGATTCGGCTGCTGCTGGAGGCGGGCGCGGACGTGAATGCGAAGCAGGCGGGTGGATTTACTCCGCTGCACCAGGCGGCCGCGGCGGGGAAGCTGGAAATGATTGCCGTGCTGCTCAAAAACGGAGCGCGGCGCGACGTACGCTGCGACCAAGGGAAACTGCCCGGTGACTACGCGCGGGAGCGGGCGCACGTGGAGGTGGCGGAACTGCTGGGATAAGCGCCGGGTTCACTTGTCCGGCGGAGGCGTGAGCGGCGCGCGGTCGCTCTCCATATTAAAATTGGATTTGCCTCTGGAACGCATGAATGCCAAGTTTGTCCGGTTGGTTTGTTCATAGCCATGGCTGAAGCTGCAACAATTCACGTTACGAAACCGTCCATAGAATCGTATTCAGGAGTCGTCCCTGAGAAAGTCCTATAGCAGTCCCATAGCCAATTTGCGGCGCTTGTGCCGGCTCGATGGTTCTTTAGAGGATAAAGGCATCCGTCGATCCACGAGAGCCGCCCGTCAGATCAACAAATCCTAAGGGTCCGTGAATCCCGCCGATGGCGGCTTTACGGGGAACGGTGCAAGAAGAAGGATCGATGGAACAAACGCCGCCTGTACCTCCCACGCCTCCTGAACGTCAGTCATCCACCGGGGTTTCGGCTGAAGCTCCGAAAAGGAAGAAGCGCCGCCAGTGGTTATGGATTGTGATCCTGCTGCTGATTTTTGCGGTGATTTTTTATTTTGTGCTGCGCAAGAGCGGACCCACGCAGGCAGCGCACGGGCCGGGGGCGAGCCGGAGCTTTGGCGGCCCAGTGACTCTCACGGTGGCCAAAGCGACCGAGGGAAACATCGGCGTTTATCTCACATCGATTGGCACGGTGACGCCGGTTTATACGGCGACCATTTACAACCAGGTTTCGGGCGTAATCGAGTCGGTCCATTATCGCGAAGGCCAGATGGTGCGGAAAGGCGCGCCGCTGGTGGATATTGACCCGCGGCAGTATCAGGCCAACGTGGACACGGCGACGGGGAACCTGGAGCGGGACATGAACCTGCTGGCGCAGGCCAAGATGGACTTGGCGCGCTATCAGGCGGCGTGGGCACGGAATGCGATTGCCAGGCAACAACTGGACGACCAGGAGAAGCTGGTTCTTCAGGACGAAGGGTTGGTGAAGGCCGACCAGGGCACGCTGGAGTTCGACAAGGTACAGCTTGGGTATTGCCATATTGTGGCTCCTTTTACCGGGAAGGTCGGCCTGCGGCTGATTGATCCGGGGAACCTGGTGCAGGCGAACGGCAGCACTCCTCTGGCGGTTGTCACGCAGATGGAGCCGATCACCGTGGTCTTTACCGTGGCGGAGGGCAGCCTGGAGAAGGTGCTGGCGCAGATCCGGCATGGACACACGCTGACTGTTGAAGCCTGGGATTCCAGCGAGCAGAACAAGCTGGACACCGGCAAGCTGACGGCCACAGACAATCAGATCGACACGACAACGGGCACGCTGAAGCTGCGCGCAACCTTCAATAACAGACAAGACGAGCTGTTTCCGAACCAGTTTGTGAATACGCGTCTGCTGGTGGAAACCGAGCAGAACAAGACGCTGATTCCGACGCAAGCGATCCAGCACAACGGCCAGGAGGCCTTTGTGTATGTGATTGCGAATGGAGCGGCGAAACTGCAGGACGTGAAAACCGGAACCTCGAATGAAGGGATAACCGCCGTCACGGGAATCAAGCCGGGCGACGTGGTGGCGACGAGCAGCTTCCAGAAGCTGATCAACGGCTCGAAAGTGAATATAACCACCGTGGCGTCGCCTGTCTCCAATGAAAACGAGAGCACCGCGCCGTGAGCCCGTCGCGCCCATTTATTCTGCGGCCGGTTGCGACTTCGCTGCTGATGGCCGCCATTCTGCTGGTGGGCATAGTTGCGTTCACGCAACTGCCGGTCTCGGCGCTGCCGGAGGTCGATTTCCCGACGATTCAGGTGCTCACGTTTTATCCGGGAGCGAGCCCGGAGGTGACGTCGACGACAGTGACGGCTCCGCTGGAGCGCCAGTTTGGCGAGATGCAGGGCCTGAGCCAGATGACCTCGACGAGCTCGGGTGGCACGTCGGTCATTGTGCTGCAATTTGACCTGTCGCTGGGTATGGACGTAGCCGAGCAGGAGGTCCAGTCAGCCATCAATGCGGCGCAGAGCCTCCTGCCCGCAGTCCTGCCTACGCCTCCCGTGTACAGCAAGACAAATCCGGCGGACGCCCCCGTGCTGACGCTGGCGATTACATCGAACGATCTGCCACTTTCGCAGGTGGAAGACCTGGTGGACACGCGGCTGGCTCCTAAGATTTCGCAGTTGAGCGGAGTGGGCCTGGTGAGCATCAGCGGCGGTCAAAAGCCGGCGGTGCGCATTCAGGTCAACCCGGCAAAACTTGCCTCGTACGGGCTGAACCTGGAAGACGTGCGCACGGCGCTCACGCAGACCAGCGTGAACTCGGCCAAGGGCACCTTTGACGGGCAGTACCAGAGTTACCAGATCGACGCGAATGATCAGTTGAACTCGAGCGCTGAGTACAACAACGTGGTGGTTGCCTATCGCAACGGCTCGCCGGTGTTTCTGAAGAACGTGGCGAACGTGGTGAACGGCGTGGAAAACAGCACCCAGGCAGCGTGGATGAACCTGACGCCGGCGGTCATCGTCAACATTCAGCGGCAGCCCGGCGCGAATACCATCAGCGTGGTGGAGAGCATCAAGAAGCTCATGCCGCAGCTCCAGACGACGCTTCCGGCCAGCATGAAGGTCACGATGCTGACGGACCTCACCACATCGATTCAGGCCTCGGTCCACGACGTTGAATTCGAGCTGATGCTGACCGTCGCGCTGGTGGTGATGGTCATTTTTCTCTTCCTGAGGAGCCTTGCGGCGACCATTATTCCGAGCGTCGCGGTGCCGCTGTCGCTGATCGGCACATTCGGTGCGATGTACCTGCTGGGCTACAGCCTGGACAACCTTTCGCTGATGGCGTTGACGATCTCGACCGGGTTCGTGGTCGATGACGCGATCGTCATGATCGAAAACATCTCGCGCTTTCTTGAAGCCGGCGATACTCCCCTGCGGGCGGCGCTGAGAGGCGCCGGACAAATTGGGTTTACGATTCTGTCGCTGACGGTTTCGCTCATCGCAGTGCTGATTCCGTTGCTGTTCATGGGCGACGTGGTGGGCCGGCTGTTCCGCGAATTCGCCGTGACGCTGGCCGTGACGATCGTGATTTCGGCGGTGGTGTCGCTGACGCTGACGCCGATGATGTGCTCGCGTATCCTGCGCCACAACCCGGAGGCGCAGCAGGGACGGATCTATCAATGGTCGGAGCGCGCGTTTGAGAGCATGATCGCCTTTTATGGGCGCACGCTGAAATGGGTGCTGCGCTATCAGGGGATTACGCTGCTGGTTGCGCTGGCGACGCTGGCGCTGACGGTGTTTCTCTACATCATCATCCCTAAAGGATTTTTCCCGGTGCAGGACACGGGGGTGATTCAGGGCATTTCGCAGGCGTCGCAGTCGATCTCGTTTGACGCGATGGAGCAGAAGCAGGAGCAACTGGCGAAGGTGGTCCTGCAGGACCCGGCGGTCGAAAGCCTCTCCTCATTCATCGGCGCGGACGGCACGAATGTGACGCTGAACAGCGGGCGAATGGCGATTAACCTGAAGCCGCTGAATGTGCGCCGGATCAGCGCTTCGGACGTGATTCGCCGACTGCAGAAGAGCCTGGAGAAGGTAGACGGGATAACGCTCTACATGCAGCCGGTCCAGAACATTACGGTGGATGACCGCGTAAGCCGCACGCAATACCAATACACGCTCGAGGACCCGAATCAGGACGAACTGAACGAGTGGACGGACAAGTTCGTGGCGAAGCTGAAGAAGCTGCCGGAGCTGGCCGATGTGGCGACCGATCAGCAGACGGGTGCGCGGGCGGTGTCGCTGATGATTGACCGCGTGACGGCTTCGCGGCTGGGGATTGCACCGTCAACCGTGGACAACACGCTTTATGACGCGTTCGGGCAGCGGCAGATCAGCACGCTGTACACACAGCTCAACCAATACCACGTGATTCTGGAGGTGATGCCGCAGTTTCGGGAGAACCCGAGTCAGTTGGGCAAGCTTTATATTCAATCGGGCGCGTCGAACGGAACGAGCGGGCCGGGCGCTTCGACTTCTTTTGCGGCCTCGGGCTCCTCGTCAGCGGGGTCAGACGCGACGACCGCGGGCGTGAAATATACGCCGTCAGCCAACGCGCTTGTACCCCCGGCGCGCACCCTGACCGCGGTGGGCGGGGCCACGACGGCGGCGACTACGGCGGCAGCGAGCGCTGTTCCGCTGAGCGCGTTCAGCAATTTCCAGACCACGACCGAGGCACTTTCGATCAGCCACCAGGGGCAGTTTCCGGCGGTTACGATCTCGTTCAACCTTGCGCCCGGAGCCGCGCTGGGCGAGGCCATCAACGCGATCGACAAGACGGCCAGCGGGATGCACTTCCCGCTCAGTCTGCAGGCGAATTTTCAAGGGACAGCGGCCGCGTTCAAGAGATCGCTCTCCGGCGAGGCGCTGCTGATTCTGGCCGCGCTGGTCGCGGTCTACATCGTGCTGGGCGTGCTCTATGAGAGCTTCATCCACCCCATCACCATTCTCTCCACGCTGCCTTCGGCGGGCGTGGGCGCTTTGCTCGCGCTGATGATCTTTCACGAGGCGCTGACCGCGGTGGCGATTATTGGCATCATTCTGCTGATCGGCATCGTGAATAAGAACGGGATTCTGATCGTGGACTTCGCTCTCGAAGGAGAGCGCGAACGCGGTCTGAACTCGACCGACGCGATCTATGAAGCGAGCTTGCTGCGCTTCCGCCCGATCATGATGACGACGATGGCCGCATTGCTGGCGGGACTTCCGCTGGCTCTGGGATCGGGTCTGGGCTCGGAGTTGCGGCGTCCTCTGGGCATCGCAATGGTGGGCGGCCTGCTGCTGAGCCAGGTTCTCACGCTGTACACGACGCCGGTGATTTACATCTTCTTTGACAAGCTGGCACGGCGGGCTTCGGGAAAGAGCGCCGAGAGCACCGTCGTGCACCCCGAACCGGCTGAGGAGCAAGGGTGAATATCTCCGCGCCGTTTATCCGGAGGCCGGTGGCGACCACGCTGCTGACGGCGGCGGTGGCCATTGCCGGAGCCATCGGATTCACGGTGCTGCCTGTTTCGTCGCTGCCGCAGGTGGACTTTCCGACGATCCAGGTCTCGGCGGGCCTGCCTGGCGCGAGTGCGCAGATCATGGCGTCGTCGGTGGCGACACCGTTGGAACGGCAACTAAGCCATGTCGCCGGCGTAACGGAGATGACCTCGACCAGTTCGCTGGGCAGCACGGGGATCACGCTGCAGTTTGATCTGAGCCGGGATATCAACGGCGCGGCACGCGACGTGCAGGCCGCCATTAATGCGGCGCGCACCTTTCTGCCGGCGAACCTGCCGGGAAACCCAAACTATCGGAAGGTAAACCCGGCGGACTCGCCGATCATGATTCTCGGGCTCACTTCGGATGTTTACAGCCGTGCCGAGATGTATGACGAGGCCTCGACGGTGATCGTGCAGAAGCTGTCGCAGATCGAGGGTGTGGGGCAAGTGAGAGTAGGTGGGGGCGCGCTGCCCTCGGTGCGGGTGGAGGTGGATCCCGCCAAGCTGAACAGCTACGGGCTCGGGCTGCCGAATATCCAGTCGGCGCTGAGCACGCAGAACTCGGACCAGGCGCGGGGGTTTCTGGCCAACGGCAGCATGACGGAAGACATTGTCGTGAACGGCCAGATCTCGCACGCGGCCGAGTATGCTCCGCTGATCATTGGCTACCACAATGGGGCGGCGGTGCAGTTGCGCGACGTGGCCCAGGTCATCGACTCAACCGAGGACGTTCGCAATGCCGGCTACCTGAACGGCAAGCTGGCGATCATTTTGATTATCACCCAGCAGCCGGGTGCCAACATTATTCAGACCGTGCGCAATATCAGACGTGAGCTTCCTTCTATCGAGGCGACGATTCCGAAAGGAATGGACGTGACTGTCGTGCATGATCGAACGATAACGATCATGGCCTCGGTAGACAACGTGGAGCGAACGCTGATTATCGCGATCTTGCTGGTCATCGCTGTAGTGTTCCTGTTCCTGCGCAGCCCGCGATCGACGCTGATCCCGAGTGTGGCTGTTCCGGTATCGCTGATCGGTACGTTCGCGGTGATGTACCTGCTGGGGTTCAGCATCGACAACCTGTCGTTGATGGCGCTGACAGTTGCCACCGGGTTCGTGGTGGATGACGCGATTGTGGTGATGGAAAACATCACGCGCCACCTGGAAGCGGGCATGACGCCGATGGCAGCGGCGCTAAAGGGCGCCGAGGAGATCAGCTTTACCGTCTTCTCGATGAGCATGTCGCTGGTTGCGGTGTTTATCCCGATCCTGCTGATGGGCGGCATCGTGGGGAGACTGTTCCGGGAGTTTGCGATCACGCTTTCCACCGCGATCCTGGTTTCGATGGTGATCTCGATCACCACGACCCCGATGATGTGCGCTCACCTGCTGAAGACGCCGGACAAAACAGCGAAGCACGGGCGGCTGTATCGGATCAGCGAAGGCACGTTCAACAGCGTGCTGGGCGGCTACCGGCACAGCCTGAAGTGGGTGCTGGACAATCCCGGCCTCACGCTGGTCACGCTGATTATGATCATTGCGCTGAACGTTGTCATTATGGTCAAAATTCCCAAAGGCTTTTTCCCGCAGCAGGATACGGGCGGACTCGGGGGTGGGATTCAAGGGCCGCAGGATGCGTCGTTCGCCGTAATGAACAACTCGCTTCGGCAACTGCTGAGAGTCGTCAAGGCGGACCCGGCGGTGGAAAATGTGGTGGGCTTCGTCGGTTCGGGTAACGGCGGGTTTATGTTCGCGATACTGAAGCCTCTGAACGTGCGAAAGATTTCCGCGGCGGGAGTTATCAACCGTTTGCGGCCCAAATTGAATCGGCTGCCGGTGGCTTCGGCCTTTCTGCAGGCGGCTCAGGACCTGCGCATCGGCGGCAGGGCCAGCAACGCGCTCTATCAGTACACGATTGAGGCGGACACGGTGGGCGATCTTTCCCACTGGGGACCGATTTTGCTGGCCAACATGAAGAAGCTGCCGGGATTGCAGGACGTGAATTCGGACCAGCAGAACGGCGGGCTGAATGAATATCTCACCTACAACCGTGAGAGAGCGGCGCGGCTTGGAGTAACGCCGGAATCTTTGAACTCGGCGCTCTATTCGGCATTTGGGCAATCGCAGGTGTCGGTCATCCGTACCCAGCTCAACCAATATTATGTGGTGCTGGAGGCTGCTCCTCAGTACTCGCAGTCGCCGAAGGGGCTCAGCAATATCTACCTGCATACGGGCAACGGGCCGATTCCGCTGGCAGCGGTGGCGACGGCCAGCGCCACGACGACCCCGCTGCAGATCAATCACACGGGGCTGTTCCCTTCGGTCACGGTGTCGTTCAATCTGGCTCCGAATGTGGCGCTGAGCCAGGCGACGAAAGAAATTGAGGCGATGCAGGACCGGCTGGGTACGCCCACCACGGTCCACGGGAGTTTTTCAGGTACGCTGGAGGCGTATCAGCAGTCGCTGGCCTCGGAAAAATATCTGATTTTGACGGCGATTCTGGCGGTGTATATCGTGCTGGGGATTTTGTATGAGAGCCTGGTACACCCGCTCACGATTCTCTCAACGCTGCCCTCGGCCAGCATTGGCGCGATGATCGCTCTGGAAATCTTCAAGACCGACCTGAATGTAATTTCCATTATTGGAATTGTGCTGCTGATCGGCATCGTGCAGAAGAATGCCATTATGATGATCGACTTTGCGCTGGTGGCGGAGCGCGAGCAGGGCATGAGCACGCACGAGGCGATTTTCGAGGCCTGCATGTTGCGCTTTCGTCCAATTTTGATGACGACGATGGCGGCGATCTTCGGTGCGGTGCCGCTGGCGTTCGGAACCGGGATCGGGTCGGAGCTGCGACGCCCGCTGGGCATCGCGATTGTGGGCGGGCTGATCATGAGCCAGATGCTGACGCTGTATACGACGCCGGTGGTGTATCTGTATCTGGATAAGTTGCGCCTGCGAGTGATGGGAAAGCACCACGATACGTTTAATCCCGACCTGGACGGGACTCCGGTATGAATTTTGAATGGAAGCTGGCTATGAGCGTAGGGAATCGAAAGCGGGCTGCGGCGGCGATTTGCGCCGGACTGTTGTTGGGGCTGGCCGGGTGTCTGCCGGGGCCGAAGTACAAGAGGCCGAGCGCGCCGGTGGCTACGGCTCCCGCGTACAAGGAATCGACGGTGCACTTTCAAAATGCTCCGGGATGGAAGGTCGCGTCTCCGCAGGCCGCGGCGCTGCGCGGCAATTGGTGGGAGATATTTCACGAGCCCGGACTGGACTCGCTCGAATCCCAGTTGAACATCAACAATCAGAACATCAAAGTGGCGTTCGAAAACTATATGGTGGCGCGCGCGCTGGTTCGTGAAGCGAAGGCGCAGTATTGGCCCCAGGTGACGACGGGTCCGTCGTGGTCGCGGTCCAGATCTTCGGGCAACCTGCGAAATTCTGCAACCGCCAATACTGGCTCGCAGAGCACGACGTGGAGTTTCCCCTTTGATGTTTCCTGGACGCCGGATTTGTTTGGCAGAATTCGCAGTCAGGTGCACTCAGCTGAATACGGAGCGCAGGTGAGCGCGGCGGACCTGGCAAGCGAGCGGCTGGTGGAGCAGGCGAGCCTGGCGGAATTCTATTTTGAATTGCGCGGGCAGGACGCTTTGCAGAAAATTTTGAACGACACGGTCGAGGCTGACCGGAAATCGCTGGATTTGACGGAAACGCTCTACAAAACGGGCGTGGACAACTACATTTCGGTGATCGAAGCGCAGACTACGCTGAAGAGCGCGGAATCCGCTGCGCTGAACGTGGGCGTGAATCGCGCTGTGTATGAGCACGCGATCGCCATGCTTATCGGTAAAGCGGCTACTGATTTCTCGTTTCCGGTGAGCCCGGAGTTGACCACTCCTCCGCCGATTCCAGTGGGGGTGCCATCGCAATTGCTGGAGCGCAGGCCGGATATTGCCGGGGCGGAGCGCACGCTGGCCGAGGCCAACGCGACCATCGGAATCGGCTACGGTGCGTTTTTCCCTTCGGTAACGCTTTCGGCAACCGGGGGCTTTGAGGCGTCAAGCTTCGCGCACTGGTTCGACTGGCCGAGCCGCTTCTGGTCCATCGGGCCGTCGATTTCGCAGACGATTTTTAATGGCGGGCTGTATCGCGCTGAGTTGCAGCAGTACACGGCTACGTACAACGCCGACGTGGCGACCTATCGGCAGACGGTGCTGACGGCCTTCCAGCAGGTGGAGGATTATCTGGCCGCGACGCGGATTCTGTCACAGCAGGTCTTGAAGCAGCAGGAGACGGTGGACTCCGCAACGACCTATCTGAAACTGGAAACAGGGCGGTATCAGACAGGGATTGATCCTTATATCGACGTCATGGTGGCGCAGACGACTCTTCTCTCGGCCCAGCAGACGCTGGCCTCGCTGCACATGCAGGAAATGACTGCTTCGATCGAGCTGATTCAGGCATTGGGCGGTGGATGGGACCGTGGGCAGCTACCGGCGCCGGCACAAGTTTCGGCGAAGGCGCCTAAGGGAACCTACGTTTTACAGCATTGATGCGAGCCGGCACTCGGCGGCCAAGGAATCGAGCTTGACGCCAGAGACTGATAGGCATGGGCTGGACTCAGGAAAGCACGTTGGTGTGGATTTGGTACGCGGCGGCGTGAGCGTCGCGGTGGAACATGCTTACGGTTTCGCGCGAATAGTGGGTCAGGTCCTTGCCTATGAGGTTGAGCTTGGCGAGAATCTCCGGCGGGACGGTGATGATGTGGCACCCGGCGGCATCGGCCTGAAAGATATTGAGTAATTCCCGCGGACTGGCCCATAGCAACTCTGCCAGGGGGCGGCCGTACAGCAGAACTCGCGCCTGCTTCATGACGGGAACGGGGTCAATGCCGGTGTCGGCGATGCGCCCGGCGAATACGGAAATAATGGCCGGGGTTGCTGGATGAAGCGCGGCGGCGACGCGCTCCACTTGGTTGAGTGTGAGGATGGCGGTGACGTTGACGGTGATTCCGGAGCACGAAAGCCGCTGGATAAGCGGCCCCATGAAAATGCCATTCTGGTCGGTGACTGGGATTTTCACGTTGACGTTCGACCCCCAGGACGCGATGGCGCGAGCCTGCGCTTCCATGCTGTCCTCGTCGCCGGCGAAGACTTCGAGCGACACGGGTCGATCGGAGACAGCGCGCAGCAGGTTGCGCGCGAAGGTCTCGTAGTCGAGAACTCCGGCCTTGCGCATCAGCGTGGGATTAGTGGTGAATCCCTTGATCCAGCGATTTTTATAAAGGGCCAGAATGCTGGACAGGTCCGCTCCGTCAGCGAAGAGTTTGACCTTGAGAGTGTCGATGGGGGGCACAGCCGGCTCCTTTTCTAATGCTGAATGAATGGCTTGGTGAGCGCGTCACTGCTGTTGCGATCTGCCACGGATTCGCGCCAGCACTGGCGCGCGACGAGCCATAGGAAGTGCGTGTTGCCGAGGAGATACCTGCGCCAGAGCCGCCGCGGCTCACGGAGAAGGCGGTAGAGCCATTCGCAGCCGATGCGGTACGTCCATTGGGGAGCGCGCCTGCGGAGTCCGGACTGGGTGTCGAAGGCCGCGCCAACGGAAATGGCCGCGCCGATGGGGAGCGTGGGGCAGTTTTCGTACATCCATATCTCCTGTTTCGGCGCTCCGAAGGCGACGCAGAGCAGGTCGGGCTTCGCCTGGGCGATTCGCTGCCGGATACGGGCGGATTCCAGGGGATTGTTCTCAAAGCCGGGGGTGGGGCAGCAGGTTCCGGCGACGCGGAAGCCAGGATAATTGCGCTCGAACTTGCGCGCAGTCGCCTCGGCTGCGCTGGGGAGGCCGCCGAGGAAAAAGACGGAAAGATTGTGGCGGGGTGCCTCGATGCAGAGGCGCTCCATGAGATCGCCTCCGGTGACCCGCTCGGGAACAGGCTCCCCGAGTATGCGCGAGGCGAGGACGATGGATATGCCGTCGGGGACGGCGAGGCTGGCAGAACGGAGGGCAGCGGCGAAGCGCGGCTGGTGCGCGGCCAGCGTAATCAACTGGGCGTTTGGTCCCATAATGAGCAGCGGCTTGTGTGCTGCACGGCTTTTGAGCGTGTAAATGACCCAGGCTGTGGCGTGCTCCAGGGACATGCGGTCGATGGGGATTCCGTTGAGAAAAAACCGGGAGGGTTTGGGCAGCGGCAGCCCGGAAATGGAACGCGCCGGCAACGCCTCGGAAGGCCTTGCTTGCGGGCGGGACAGCGCGGATATGAAATCGGGTGAAAACAGCGGTACTACAGCCACAGAGCCTCCTGTTGTTGAAAGAAAAGCCGAGGGTGAATTCCGTTCATGATGAGGCTGCCGGACGGTCGCGGCGCAAACTCGTCACGTAGCCGTCCGAGAAGATGGGTGGGCGAGGCCGCCGCCGAGGCCGCGATGGCGGCGGCGGCGCGCAGGTATTGTTTCTGCGCGAGCCGGATGTTGAACTCGCGCAATTGCTCCTTGGCGCGGAGCTTTTTGGGGGAGAGCAAGTTCTGAAGACGGCTGTGAATGGCGGCGAGCGATTGCGGCGTGCGGTGGGTGAGATGAGAGAGCAGCAGGTATTGAACATACAAGGCCGCGACCATCTGCGCACCCAGGTTGCGCGCGCTTACGCTGGACTCGTTCTGGCGGAACCCGACTAATTCTTCCGGAATGCAATGGATTTCGTGTTCGATGGCCATGCGCCACCAGAGATCGGCGTCCTCGTTGTGCAAGCCGATGCGGTAGCCGCCGAGAGCGCGCGTCTTTTCTACATGGAGCGCGACGGTCGGGTGACAGATCGAAAGCAGGTAGCCGTTGCGAACGATGGCGCGAAGCTGCTGCGAAGTCCCCCGGGTGCAGCGAAACGTTCCAACAGCGCGTCCGCGAGGATGATAGTTGGCGAGCGAATAGAACATGCCGGCGTGAGGCGTCGATTTGATTGCGGACAGAAGACGGCCGATGCGGTGCGGGTGCGAGACGTCATCCGCATCCTGGCGAACCAGCCACGGCGTACGGCACTCGCGAAGCATGCGATTGAGCGTGGGCGTGACGCCCTGATTGGTCTGGGTGAGAATGCGGAGGTGCGGACCGATCGACGGCTTTGCCGCGAGGGAGCGAAGGTACTGAAGGCTGTTATCGGTGGCGCCGTCGACGATGGCGAGGATTTCAAAATTCGCGCACCGCTGCGCCATCAGGCTGTCCATTGCCTCGGGCAGCCAGAGCATCGCGTTGTAGACGGGCAGGCCGACGGTGATGAGCGGTTGCTGAGCCATGACATCCTCTCCCGGTTATGACAATGCGAAGGAAGTGTTATGCCCATGAAGCAACGCGTTGGCAATGAGGGTCAATTGCAAAGAGGTGCGGATTCATAACTTTTGTAATCTGTTTCATTTTGGGTCCGGGTGATACTGTTGCGGGAAATCCAAGGTTAGAGCGCGAGGCTGCGCACAGTTATTAGAAGGTAGTTAGTGGGGAGTTATGCGCGAAGTTAGCGGAAGGCTCGGCGAACTCGGCGTTTGTATTGTGGGGGGAGCTGGATTTATCGGCAGCCACTTCGTGGATGCGCTGCTGGGGAGCGCAGTGACGCACCGGGTTACCCTGTTCGACAACTTCTCGTCGGGACGGGAACGGCACTTTGAAAAACATCGTGGAGACGCGCGACTGCGTGTGATTCGCGGCGACGCTTCCGGTCTCGATGTGCTGACCGAGGCGGTTGCGGGGCACGATTTGGTGATTCATCTGGCGTCGAATCCTGACATTGCGCGGGCGATTTCTGAGCCGCAGATTGATTTCTATCAGGGAACTTTGCTTACCAACAACGTAGTGGAGGCGATGCGGCGCGCGAGCGTGGGGCGGCTGCTGTATGCCTCGGGCAGCGGGGTGTATGGCGAGCGCGGCGATGTGGTGCTGCGAGAGGACTTGGTTCCTCTGCGGCCGGTTTCAACCTATGGCGCGAGCAAGCTGGCTGGTGAGGCATTGATCGCGAGCTATTGCGCGATGTTTGGGCTGACGGCGTGCGCGTTTCGATTTGCGAATGTGGTGGGCGCGCGGCAGACGCATGGGGTGGGGCCCGACTTCATGAAGCGTCTGCGGGAAGACTCGACGCGGCTGCGGATTCTGGGCGATGGCCGGCAGAGCAAGAGCTATGTCCATGTTTCAGACGTGGTGACGGCAGTGTTGCTGGCGAATGCGAGCGTCAGCGGCGGCTTTCATGTGTGGAATGTGGCAACGAACGACGCGATTACCGTGACGGAAATTGCCGAGTTGGCGGCGGAGTGTCTGGGGATCGATCCGCTGCCGCAGTGGGAATATACGGGCGGCGATCGGGGATGGAAGGGCGATGTTCCGGTGGTGCGGCTGGATGCTTCGCGCATCAAGGCGCTGGGATGGAAGCCACGATACAGCTGCCACGAGGCTATCCGGAAGTCGCTTGAGGAGATGGCGGGGGAATTTGAAAAGGAGCGGGTGGGCGATGGCTGCGTTGTTGCCTGACGCTTCGAGCGAAGAGGCCATGCCACCTCTGGCTTTGCTGGCCGGAGGGCTGGCCAGCAGGCTGGGCGCTCTTACGGAGCGGGTTCCGAAATCGCTGTTGACGGTGGCCGGGGAGCCGTTCGTCGCGCATCAACTTCGTCTGCTGGCGGGTCAGGGAATTCGGGACGTGGTGATCTGCTGCGGTCATCTGGGTGGAATGATTGCGGAGTTTGTGGGCGACGGCGCGCGGTTCGGGTGCAGGGTGCGATATTCGTTCGACGGGCCGCCGCTGCTGGGCACGGGCGGCGCGATTGTGAAGGCCCTGTCGCTGCTGGGTCCGCGCTTCTGGGTGATGTACGGGGACAGCTATTTGACGGCGGAGTTTGCTCCGGCGCTCGGCGCGTTTGAGGCTTCGGGGAAAACGGCGTTGATGGCGGTGTTCAGAAACGACGATCGATGGGATGCGAGCAACGTGGAGTTTGCGGATGGCAAAATCCTTCGCTATGCGAAAGGCGCGTGTTTCCCGGAGATGCGGCACATTGATTATGGGCTGGGGATTTATTCGGCGGCTGCATTCGCGGGTTTGCCGCAAGGCGAGGCTTTTGATCTGGCCGAGGTGCAGCGCGACCTGATCGCTCGCGGCGCGATGGCCGGCTTTGAAGGAGCGGAGCGGTTCTATGAGATCGGGTCTGCCGCGGGTCTGGCTGAGACAGATGAATTTTTGCGCGTGCGTATGTCGGCTGGCGCGGGAGTTGGCGCGTGATTATGACGCGGACTCCGCTGCGAATTTCGCTGGGTGGCGGCGGGACTGATCTGCCTTCCTACTCCCGCGAATTCGGGGGATTCGTACTGTCGGCCGCGATTACGAAATATGTTTACATCACGGTGAACCGGAGCTTTCTGCCGGGATATTTCCTGAAGTATTCAGAGGCGGAGCACGCGACGACGCGGGCCGAGATTCGACACCCGCTGATGCGAGAGGCGCTGGAGATGCAGGGAGTTCCGGAGCCTCTGGAGGTGGTGAGCGTGGCGGACGTTCCGGCGGGAACCGGACTGGGCTCGTCGGGAACGTTCGCGGTAGGGCTGATGCACGCGCTGCATGCGCACAAGCGTGAGCCGGTGTGCGCGGAGAAACTGGCGCGCGAGGCGATTGAAGTGGAAATGGTGCGGCTGGGCGAGCCGGTGGGGAAGCAGGACCAGTACATCGCCGCTTATGGCGGGCTGCTGTGCCAGGAGTATGCGACGGACAAAGCGGTAAGCGTCCGTCCGTTGCAGATGAGTGATGCGCGCGTGCGGGAGCTGCGCGATTCGCTGATGCTGTTTTTTGCTGGCTACACGCGGAACGCTTCGGAGTTGCTGGCCGACCAGAAGGCGCGCTCGCTGGCGCGGGATGCCGCGACGCTGGACGGGCTGCATTTTACGAAGGAGCTGGGTTGCGAGATTCGGAGCGTGCTGGAAGCGGGGAGGATTGCGGAATTCGGTCCTCTGATGGACGCGCACTGGCAGAGGAAGCGCGGTCGTTCGGCGGGAATGACGAATGATCGCATCGACGAGTTGTACGCGCTGGCGGTGAAGCAGGGCGGCGCGACGGGCGGCAAGCTGGTGGGTGCGGGTGGGAGCGGCTTTCTGCTGTTTCAGACCAGCGACCGGCGCAGGCTGCGGGAAGTGATGACGGAGGCAGGTCTGAGCGAGATGGATTTCAGCTTTGATTTTGATGGGTCGGTAGTCGTGGTGCGGAACGCATGAACGCGCTCATCGAAGGGCGGGGCCGGGTGCTGGAGCGGAGCGATTTGTCGGCTCCCATTCGGCGGGAGTGGACGCTCGGCGAGCTGCTCTCAATTTTCCGGCGGCGGCGCGGGATTCTGATCAGCTGCGTGTCGGTGATGGCAGTTCTGGCGACGCTGTATTGTGTTCTGGCGACGCCGCTTTATCGAGCAACGGGACAGGTTGAAGTTCGGAAGGACAACCCAGGCACGCTGGGGCTGGACCGCTCTGTGACGTGCGACGCGGTGAATTCCGACTCCAGCGCTCTCGATACGAGCATGACTCTGCAGACGGAGGCGCGCATCCTGCAATCGAACACGCTGGCGCTGATGGTGATCAAGGATTTGAAGTTGGAGACGACGGCGGATTACTTTCCGCCGCATCGGCGGCGGCTTCGGGCGCGGGTCTTCTTTTGGAGGAAGCCGGTGGAACCGCTGAGCGTGCCGCTGGATGAGGCTCCTAACCGGAGATTCGTGGCGCTCAGGATTTTTGCAAGCCATTTGAAGGTCGAGCCGGTTACGGGGACGCGGCTGATTGACGTGAGTTATTCAAGCTCAGACCCGAAGACGGCTTCGGCAGTTGTGAACCGCCTGATTTCGTCATTGCAGGAATACACGTTCCAGTCGCGCTTTCAGGCCACGGCGCAGGCATCGGACTGGCTGTCCGGGCAGTTGGCGGGGCTGAAAAAGCAGACCGAGCAATTGCAGGAAGCCGCGGACCATCTGGAGCAGGGGACGGGGATTTACGGCGAGGATGCGTCGCACAATCTGGTATTGGCGCGTCTGGACGGGCTGAACAGCGGGCTATCGGCGGCGGAGTCGAACCGGATTCTGAAGCAGGCGGTCTGGCAAGTGGCGAAGAGCGGAGACCCGGAACTGATTTCGGGGTTGGCAGGAAATACTGCCACCGGGAGCAGCCCGGAGATGGCGAATTCGCTGGCGCTGTTGCAGACCCTGAGGGCGAAGGAAGCTTCGGTCGAGGCGCATATCGATGAAGACACGGCACGCTACGGGAGCGCGTTTCCGGAGATGGCGGAGTCGCATGGCGAGCTGAACGGGATCGACAAGTCGATTCAGGAAGAGATCGGCCGTATTGGAGCGCGGGCGCATACCGACTACGAGATTGCGCAGAGGGCGGAGGACGCGGCGCGGGCTTCCTTCGATAAGCAGAAAGAGATTGCCAACCAGACGAACGACCGTACGGTGGCCTATGAGTTGGCGAAGCAGGAGGCCGACGGGAGCCGTGAACTGTATCGCGGGCTGCTGGGAAAGCTCAAAGAGGCCGGGGTGCTGGAGGGGTTGCACGCGACGAATTTAACGGTGGTGAATGCGGGAATGGCTCCGCCGGCGGGCCATCCGCAGAGCCCGAATGTCCCGCTATGCCTTGCAGCGGCGCTCGCCGGGGGATTATTTCTGGGCTGCGCGGGGGCGCTGGTTCGCGAGGCGACGGACTCGACCGTGCGGTCGATTGAGGAGCTGGAGAGAACGCTGGGTGTTTCGCTGGCGGGGGTGGTGCCCGAGTTTGGGAAGCCGCGGTGGTTTGGTCGTAGACGGCAACTCGCTGCGGAGAAGCGTGCAATGTTGGATGACGGGGCACTGGGGCTGCGGCGTTCGTTTGCGCTTCCCCGGCGTGGCGGGACTTCGCAAACCGTATTGATCACGAGTCCCGTTCCCGGCGATGGGAAGACCAGGATGGCGGCTTCTCTGGCCGCATCGCTGGCGCACTCGGGAGCGCGAGTGTTGCTGGTGGATGCGGACCTGCTCTGCCCTTCGCTGCACACGCTTTTCGGTGCGGCGCGGGCAAGCGGACTGGCAGAGGCGTTGGCGAGCGGCCGCCCGGCGGAAAGCCATGCGCAGCCGGCGGGGTTTTCAGTGGTTTGGGCGGGCGGCGCAGGGGAAGACTCGGCCGATTTGCTGGCTTCGGCTCGTATGGACGGGTTGATGAAAGAATGGCGGGCCGGGTACGACTTTGTGTTGCTGGACAGCGCGCCGGTGCTTCCGGTTCCGGATGCGGCAAGCCTGGCCCGGTTCTGTGACCGGACTTTGCTGGTGGTGCGATATCAATCGACGACTTTGCAGGCGGCGCAGCGGAGTTATCGAATGATTCGGCGGGCGCTGCCGGAAACAGCGGAGGTGGATGTGGTGATGAACGGCGTGCCGGAGAATTCGCCGGACTACTTTGCGTACTACGGGTACAAGGGTTCGAGTAAAGAGCGGAGGGCGCGGAATGGGTGAGAGGTCGGCAGTCAGCGATCAGCGTTCAGTAAGGAAGTGTGAACGTTGCTTCGCAGCGGTGTTTGTTTTGCTCGGCTTCTGGATGTTTGCGGCGATTGCGTCGGCGCAGAAGTTTGAACCGAAAACGCTGCCGCCGGTGAAGAATGCGCCGATGGCCGGAGGGTCGATTGCGGCGCACGCGGCGAAGGGTTCGACCAGAGAAAGCCTACTGATTGGGCCTGGGGATTTGCTGCATGTAACGGTAATGCGCGAGCCGGAACTGGAGCAGCGGGTACGGGTGCTTGATTCGGGTGACGTGGGCCTGCCTCTGATTGGAGAAGTGCACGTGGCTGGGCTTGATCCGGCAGGTGCGGCGGCGGTGATTGAGTCGAAATATCTGGTTGGGAATTATTTGAAACGTCCCAATGTTTCAGTGTTCGTGGAGGAATTTGCGACGCAGCCGGTTTCGGTTCTGGGCCAGGTGGCAAAGCCGGGAACATACAAAATCACGACACTACGCACCTTGCTGGATCTGCTGGCGATGGCTGGCGGGCTTACGCCAATCGCCGACCGGCACATCATGATTGAGCGCGCGCCGGGGGCGAAGGAGCGAGAGGAGCGGGTGTTTCTGTCGAACCGCTCCGGCGACGCGCTGATGGCGAATGTGACGATTGATCCGGGCGATACGATTCTGGTGCCGAAGGCAGGAATTGTGTATGTGCTGGGCGATGTGGGCAGGCCGGGCGGCTACACGATGGAGAACGAATCGCGCATGACGGTGTTGGAGGCGATCGCTCTGGCCGCGGGCGTGAATCGGACGGCAAACGAGAAGCGGGCACGGGTGATCCACAACGTAAACGGCGCGTATGACGAGGAGCCTCTGCCGCTGCGCGAGATCGAGAAGGGCGATGCGCCGGATGAGCTTTTGCAGGCGAATGATGTGATCTATATTCCGTTCAGTCTTGCGAAGAATATCGTGATGGGCAGCAGCTCGATTGTGGCTTCGGCCAGCGCTGCCTTGATTTACGCGGGGCGCTGATTGATGGACGGCGGCTCGGACGGCGGAACGACTAAGGATCGCGGCACAACCTGCGAGGAGCTTTGCTGCGCGGCGATCCTGGCGTTTTTCGCGGTGCAGGGAGCGGTTCCCTTTATCGCTCCGAACCAGGCGCTGGAGGCGACGCGCGAGCCGGCCACCCGGCTAATGTTTTATGGCGGCGTGGGTTCGCAGCTTGTAGTGTACGGCGCGATTGTATTTTTGCTGTTGCGGCAGGCCTCGCGCGTGGTTCGCTGGCTGCGGGCGATGCAGTGGGCATTGCCGCTGGCAGCGCTGGCGGTGGCTTCCGTGGCGTGGTCGCAGTTTCCTCTGTATACCGTTCGGCGGGCGCTGCCGTTTGCGCTAGCGGGAGTTTTCGGGCTGTATCTGGCGGTGCGGTATCCGGTGCGGCGGCAGCTCGCGATTCTGCGGATAGCGATGCTGGCGCTGGCGGCGGGAACGGTGGTGATGGCGCTTGGCTTTCCGCATCTGGGACTGGATGCTTCGGCGGGGCACCATGCGGACTGGCAGGGAGTATTCACGCAGAAGAACGCTTGTGGCCGGATGATGGTTCTGGCGACGGCGGTGTTGCTGGCGGACTGGAAGCCCTCGTGGCAGAGGGTGGCGAGCGGCGTGCTGTTTCTGCTGGTGATGTATATGAGCGGGTCGCGCTCGGCATGGCTGATCGAGGCCGTGTTGCTTGCGCTCCGGGCCGGGCTGATTGTCGCAAAGCGCCTGGATGCGCGAGGGAGGGTGCTGTCCGCGCTTGCGGGCTTGTGGATTACTGCCGCGTCGGCAATTGCGGCTTATGTCTGGATGCCCGCGCTGCTGGCGTGGATGGGACGCGATGCGACGCTTTCGGGGCGGACGCTGATCTGGAAGCAGACGTGGGTTTTTATTTGCGAGCGGCCGTGGCTGGGCTGGGGATATGACGCGTTCTGGCGTGGAACTCGCGGTGAGGCGTTCAGGGTGGTGGCGGCGGTTCACTTTATGGTGTTCCACGCGCAGAACGGGTTTCTGGAGATTTGGCTGGAGTTGGGAGGGACGGGTCTGGTGCTGTTTGCGTTGAGCTATCTGCGCGGCTGGCAGCGGCTGTGGCCGGTGCTGCGGCGGGGTGAGGTGGATCGCGTGATGTGGATGGTGTTTGTGCTGGCGCTGATTCTTCTTTATGACCTGGATGAGAATTCTCTGTTGATTTACAACGGGCTGTTCTGGACCCTCTACGTGGCGGCGCTGGCGAATGTTGAGTTTCTTGCGGTCGAGGATCGGCTGCACGTGCGACTGGCGGCGGAGCGTTTTGTCGAAAGGAGCGCGCTTGAAGCGAGTGCTGCTGTTTCGCAGTGAGTTGCTGCCTGTTTCTGAGACGTTCATCGCCGGACAGGGGGCGGCGCTGCGCCGCTATGAGCCGTGGTTTGCGGGGTTGAAGCGAGTGCGGAATGGGCTGGCTCTGGATGAGTCGCGCGTGATTGCGGCGACAGATGGGGTTTCGCTGCGGGACAAGGTTGTGCGGCGGGTTTATCTGCGGACGGCGTTTGCGCCGGATTTCCTGCGCCGGGTGGAGGCGGTTGGCGCGGAGCTGATTCACGCGCATTTTGCTACAGACGCTTGCGCGGCGCTGGCAATTGAGGCGCGTTTGCGGGTTCCGTTGATGGTGACGATGCATGGCTATGACGTGACGAGCGACGATGCGGCGCTGCGTGCATCGGGCCTGGGTCGCGTGTATTGGCGGCGCAGGCAGACGCTTTGGGAGCGGGCGCGGGTGTTTGTTTGCGTGTCGGAGTGGATTCGGCGGAAGGCTTTGGAGCGGGGATTTCCGGAAGAGAAGCTGTGGGTGCACCCGATTGGGATTGATGTCGAGGCTTTTCGGCCAGTAGCGTTGCCGGCCGCAGAGTTGCCGGTCAAAGAGCCGCTGGTTTTGTTTGTCGGGCGGCTGGTGGAGAAGAAGGGCTGCGCGTATCTGCTGCGCGCGATGCGCGCGGTGGAAGCGCGGATGCCGGAGGCCCGGCTGGTGGTTCTAGGTGATGGGCCGCGGCGTGGGGCGCTGGAGGCAGAGGCGCGCGGATTGCACCGCTGTGAATTCATGGGGGCAGCGTCGTCCGACGTGGTGCGGGAGTGGATGCGGCGGGCCGCGGTGGTGGCGGTTCCGAGCGTGACGGCGGCAAATGGCGACTCGGAAGGACTCTGCCTGGTGGTGTGCGAGGCGCAGGCGATGGGGGTTCCGGTGGTTGGGTTTTGCGGGCCGGGAATTGAGGTGGTGGACGGCGAGACAGGGCTGCTGGTTGCGGAGCGCGACACGGACGCGCTGGCCGAGGCTCTGCTGGCGCTGCTCGGTGATGAAGCGCTGGCGGCGCGGATGGGCGCGGCGGGGTGTGCTCGCGCGAGACGATTGTTTGATCTGCGGCGGCAGACGGCGCTGCTGGAGGAGAAGTACGACGAGGTTGTGGCCGGGGCGCATGTGAAGGTGGGGGCATGAGCGACGGGCTGCGGCGCGGATCGGCCTGGATGATTGCGGGGCAGATCGCGGCGCTGGGATTCCAGGCCATCTACTTCGTGCTGATGGGGCGGACGCTGGGCAGCCGCGAGTATGGCGCGTTTGTCGGGGTGGTCGCGCTGGTGGCGGTGCTGAACCAGTTCAGCAGTTGCGGCATGGAGATGATTTTGCTGCGGAATGTGAGCCGCGACAGGGCTTCGTTTGCCAGGACCTGGGGGACGGCGCTTCGAGTTTCGGTCTTGGGGTTTGTGGCGCTGCTGGTTGTGGCGATGGGGCTGGGCCGAGTGTTTTTGCGGGCCGATTTGCTGCTTCTAGTTCCGTGGATTGCGGTTTCGGATGGACTATTTGGAAAGATGGTGCAACTGGCGGCGCGTGCCTTGCAAGGTGCGGGTCAGTTGCGGGCGATGGCCAAGCTGACGGCGGCAATGAACCTGGGACGCGCGATTCTGGCTGGTGCTGTGTTTGCGTATGGGCGGTGGTGGGGCGGGCGCGTGGATGCTCTGCTGTGGGCACGCGTTTACTGGATTGCTCCTCTAGTGGTTGGAGGGATTGCGTGCTGGGTGGTGACGGCTCGATTTGGGTGGCCCCGGTTTGAGCGAATGCAGCTGAGGGACTGGAGCGAGGGGTTCAGCTTCTCGCTGTCGAACTCTTCGATTTCGCTCTACAACGATGTTGATAAGACATTCCTCGTTAAACTTGGGCAGACGTTTGCGGCTGGGATTTATGGGGCGGCGTATCGCGTGGCGGATGTGGCTTCGGCTCCGCTGTACAGCATCTATGCGGCGGCGACTCCGAGGCTGTTTCGCGCGGGCGGCGCGGGCGTGGAGCGGGCCCATGCGCTGTCGAACCGGATTCTGCTGCGGACTTTGTTCTATGGTGTTGGGGCTTCGGCGGCGCTGTTTTTTGGAGCGGGCCTGCTGCCGAAGTTGTTCGGGCCTTCGTTTGCGGAGTCGGTTACGGCTCTGCGATGGCTTTGCCTGCTGCCGCTGCTGCGGGTCCTGCATTACGCGTGGGGAACGACAATTACGGCTTCGGCTTCGCAGTGGTACCGGACGGCGACGCAGGCTGGCGCTGCTGCTTTGAATCTTGGGTTGTGCGCGTGGATGATTCCCATATGGTCATGGCAGGGCGCGGCGTGGGCCAGTCTGGTTACGGATGGTTCCCTGGCGGTGTTGAGTTGGGTTGTGTTGAGGCGGATACGCGCGAGAGGCCGGGTCGAACTGTCGGCGATCAGCGATGAAGCGGATGGCTGCAGGGCCGCTGCGTCCTGATTATCTTGCAGCGGCCTCTGCACCTTTTGCCTACGCGAGATTGAGCGAAGGGCTGCCGCTTGGCTCGATGCGCTCCCGCTTGATCTGACGTATCTGCGCGAGGCAGATGATGTGCAGAATGAGCAGAAGCGGAACGGCGAAGGTGGGGATCAGGCTCATGGGGAGCAGTCCCATGATGCGGGTGGTGGTTCCGTGGGCGGCTACGATCTCGGCCCCTGTTATCGAGGACAAAACACCGGTTGTCACTGCCACGACGAGATCCGCAATGCCCGCGTAGTGCCACGCGACGAACGCTTTAGAAGGCAACGCTTTTCTGGACAGAGCGTAGGCAACGAACGGAGCGGTTACGCCGATTGCGAAGTCGCCAAGCCCGGCGGGCAAGGCGAAGGGTGCCGGAAGTAGGCCCATCGCCATCAGAAGAATGAATGTGATTCCGCCGATCCGCCATGTATGCACGGCGGTAAGCACGACCGGATTCAGCGAGAGAGCAAATTCCCGGAAATGACTCGAAGACCAGAACCAGATGGCGAACACAAGGATGGGCAGCAGGGCGGCCACGCCCAGAGGAATAGGAACGCTCATGGAAAACGGCCCGGTGTTGAAGACGCCGATGTATCCGGCGAGCAGCGTGGCAAGAAACCAAAGTACCAGCAGACTCCACAAGATGTTCCTTAACGATTTTGAATTTGATCCAGTCATGATTGCTCCTTCAGGCCGTTGTTGCCGGCAGGTTGGCGACTTCGGTGGATAACCGAACCAGTTGGCGCCAGGCTATTTCGCCGAGCTTTGAGCGCACCTGTTCCTGGACTGATATCCAGGCTGGTTGAAGACGAGCGAGCTCCGCAACTCCGGACCTGGACAGGCTGAGCCAGCGTTCGCGCTGGTCCTGTCTCTTCCGGACTTTAATCCAGCCGCGCTTGCGCAGGATCCCTACAGAGCGGGTGAGGGTGGTGCTGTCAAGGGCGAGAAGTTCGGCGAGATCGCCCTGCAGTGTTTCTCCGGTCACCGAAAGGGCCTGCAGGATGGAAGCCTGCGTCATGCGCAGGCCGAGCGGGCGCATGGCGTTGTCATAGATCTGCGAGAGGACGCGGGAGGCCCGGCGGACGTTGGCGCATAAGCAGGGGAGGGTGATAGCTTCGCTCATGTCTGATTATATGTATATACATATAAATTTGATTCAAAACTTTTTACTCTTAAATTGGGTTGGGATGATTCGGCGCTGAGAGCGGCCGGACGGATTTGCTTACGGATGGTTCGCTGGCAGTGTTGAGCTGGGCGGTGTTGTCGGCGTTGCGGCGGCGATCCGAGAACCGTAGGTCCCTCCACTTCGCTTCGCTGCGGTCGAGATGACAACTCCTGTTTCAGATCATGGATTCAACTTCAAGCTGGCGGATGAGGAAGGCGTAGTCGAAGGCGATTTCTTTGAGGTAGTCGTAGCGGCCGGAGGCTCCTCCGTGGCCTGCGGTCATGTTGATATGGAACAGCAATGGATGCTTATCGGTTTTGAGGCGGCGTAGTTTGGCTACGTATTTGGCCGGCTCCCAGTACATGACCTGGCTGTCGTAGAGCGAGGTTTTTACCAGCATGGCCGGGTAGTCCGCTGCTTGCAGGTTGTCGTAGGGCGAGTAGCTGAGCATGTACTCGAAGGCTTCGGGTTGGTTGGGGTCGCCCCACTCTTCATATTCGGGGACGGTGAGCGGAAGCGAGGCGTCGAGCATGGTGTTCATTACATCGACAAACGGGACATGCGTGACGACGGCGCGGAAGAGCGGGGGCTCGAGGTTGACGACCGCGCCCATGAGCAGGCCTCCGGCGCTGCCGCCTTCGATGGCTACGCGGGCGGGGTCTCCGTAGCCATCCTTCAGAAGATGGTGCGTGGCGGCGATGAAGTCGGTGAAGGTGTTGCGCTTTTGCATGAGGCGTCCAGCGTCGTGCCAGGGCTTGCCCATGTCTCCGCCGCCGCGGATGTGCGCGTCGGCAAGGACGAATCCGCGGTCGAGCAGGCTGAGGCGGTTGCTGCTGAAGGCTATGGGCAGGGAGTAGCCGTAGGAGCCGTATCCGTAGACAAAGAGCGGATTTTTGCCGCGCTGAAATTTGTCTTTGCGGTAGACGAGGGAAACGGGAACGGGTGTGCCGTCGCTCGCAGCGGCGAAAAGACGCTCCGAGGCGTAGAGGGATTTGTCGAAATTGCCGGGGACTTCAATCTGCTTAAGCAGCGTGGATTCGCCGGTTGTGATGTCGTACTCGAAGACGGAGCCGGGGGTGACGAGCGACTGGTAGCCATACCGGTATTTTTTGGTGTCGAAGATGCGGTTGGTGTGCGGGTGCGCGCTGTAGACGGGCTCGGGGAAGATGATTTCGCGTGATTCAGAGGTCGCCGAGCCTTCGCCGGTGAAGGGAACAACGCGGAGGTGCTGGAGTCCGGCGCGGCGCTCGACGGCGACGTAGAAGGTGGCGAAGAGGTCGGCGTCTTCAAGCATGACTTCGGCACGGTGCGGGAGGATTTTGGTCCAGTTGGCGCTTGAGGTAGCGGAGATGGGTGCGGTGACAAGGCGGAAGTTGCGCCCCTTGTCGTTGACGCGGATGTAGAAGAGGCCGTTGCGGTGGTCGGCGTAATACTCGACATTGTCGCGGCGCGGCTCGATGAGCTGCCACTGGCCTTCGGGCGCGTCGGCGCGAAGGAATTGCTCTTCGGCGGTGGTGTGGCTGGAGCTTTCGAGGATGAGGTACTGGCCGTCGCGGGTGCGGCCTGCTCCGATGTTGAAGCGCTCGTCGGACTCTTCGTAAATGAGCGGGTCCTCGGAGTGAGGTTGGCCGAGGGTGTGGCGGTAGAGCCGGCATTGGCGCTTCTGGACCTCGTCTTCGACGGTGTAGAAGAGGGTGCGGTTATCGGCGGCCCAGACGACGGAGCCGGTTCGCTCGACGCGCTCGGAGAGAAGCTGGCCGGTGCGGAGGTCTTTGACTTGGAGGGTGTACTGGCGAAAGCCGGTGTTGTCGATGGAGTAGGCGAGTTGGTTGCCGTCGTCCGAGATGGTCAACGCTTGCACAGCCATGAAGGGCTGGTTTTTGGCCAACTCGTTGACGTCGAGGATCACCTCTTCCGGTGCAGAGTCGTCGATGGCCTCGTTGGGGCTGGATGCGATTCCGGGCTTGCGGCAGTAGATTGGGTATTGAAGGCCCTGCTCGGTGCGGGAGTAGTACCAGAAGCGGTTCTCGCGGAACGGAGCGGAGACGTCCGTCTCCTTGATGTGGCTAAGCATTTCCTCGTAGAGGGTTTGGCGGAGTGGTTCGTCCGGCGCGGTGACGGCGCTGGTGTAAGCGTTTTCGGTTTCGAGGTAGGCGATGACCTCGGGATTGTCGCGATCGCGGAGCCAGGCGTAGTCGTCGGTGAGGGCGCGGTTGTGTATTTTGGTTTCGGTGGGGTGGACGGCGGCGACAGGCGGTGTGGGATTGGTCGGCATGGTTTCTATCTCAGGATAAGGGATTCGTCGGCTGGGGCGGGTCCCCTCGCCTCGCTCATCCGGCGCGGCCGCTTGATCAGGCGATTCCTTTGAGCGTGAAAGTGCTATCACTGGCGCAGCAAAGGACCATGGGGTAGTGTTTTGCGGCGAAACTGTGGATGGGTTCCATCTCGATGGAATCGCCACTCAATAGTTTGGAAAGAAGGCAGACGTAGCGGTTCGCTGTCTTATTGGCACTTTCCGGGGCGTAGAACTGGTCGTATCCCCACTGCCGCAGGAACTCTACGGTGTCGGATGTGCCGGCGCGGATTTCGCTGGCCAGTTGTTCGATCAAAAGCATGGGACGGAATGTCTGGATGGTCGATTGCAGGCCCTTGATCACGGAATGCTCGAAGCCTTCCACGTCAATTTTTATGAGCGAAACAGGGAGCATGCGGTGCTGTAAGAGGACTGTGTCGCCGGTTTCGACCTCGACCTCAAAGGTGTGTCCGGGCTGTGTGCGCAGAACATCACACATTTTGCTGGCGGGGTCAATGACTCCGGAGCGTCCGGCCTCGTTGCGGTGCTCGGCGAACATAAGCTTGCCATGGCACTCGCCGAGCGCCTTTTGGAGGGGGGTGACGTTGGAATATCCGGAGTGCGCAACGTTGAAGGAGAGCAGCGAGAAGGTTTCCGGTGCCGCTTCGATCGCGTACACCTGACCAAACCGCTCTGCGAAGTAGAGCGAATGATTGCCGATGTTGGCGCCTATGTCGATGGCGGTTGTCTCCCTGAAAACGCTGGAGAAGGGATCAAGGCGTGCAAAGATAACGTCGAGGAGTGTCTTTTCGAAGCGTCCGAACACGATAATTTCGGAGGTAATGGAGTCGAAGGCAAAGCACGCCAAATTGGGATATGCCGCCGCATTCCGATCGCGACGAGGCCCGAGCCATTTTCGGAGGATAAAGTAGTCGTCGAAAAAGGTCCTGCGAAAGTCGCGAGGCGAAATGCGCATTCAGATCGTCCTTCTGCCCCTCTGGTTGTCGCGTATCCCAGTCGATTTGCGGATTGCAAATCTCGTGTTACCACATCATACCTTCCTTCGTTTGGTGGACCAGCACAGGAGAGTTGCTGTGGAGAAGAATGTCACGGGGAAATAGTGCAGTTTTTTTGTTTCCGGTTAGAATGACTGCAATGCCTTCCAAGCTCTTACGGCGAGGATGGCTGGCGCTGCTGCTTCTGGTGCTTCCGATTGCGGCGCTGGGCCAGTCTGTCCAAAGCCTGCCAACACCTACCGACTATGTCAGCGATTTTGCGCATGTGATGTCGCCTGCCGCCATCCAGCAACTGAACTACGTGTGCGGCGAGGTGGACCACGAGGCGCATGCGCAGATTGCCGTAGTGACGGTGAAGACGCTGGCCGGCGACGGGGTCGCCGATTACGCCGTGAATCTTTACCAGAAATGGGGACTGGGCGCGAAAAAGGGGCCGGACCCGGACCGGGGCGTGTTGATTCTGATTGCGGTGCAGGACCGGAAGCGGTTTATTTCGACCGGGTATGGCCTGGAGGGGATTCTGCCGGACGGGCTGGTGGGGCAGATTGGCCGTGAGATGGTTCCGATGCTGCGGGCCAATGATTTTGACGGCGCGATGACGCTGGCGGTGGGGCGGATTTCGCAGATCATTGCGGCGGACGCGGGGGTGAAGCTGGCTCCCCTCCAAGGGGCGGCGTATTCGCAGCAGCAGCAGCAAACGCAGATTGGGCCGGGCGGGCTGATCGCGCTCGGGATTGTCATTCTGCTGATCATTTTCTTCGTGGCGCGCTTTGGCGGCTCGGGGCTGATCGCGTTTTTGCTGGGGATGTTTTTTGGCGGTGGCTTCGGAGGCGGAGGCGGTTTCGGCGGCGGTGGTGGCGGAGGCGGAGGCGGCGATGGTTTTGGCGGCTTTGGCGGCGGGAGCACAGGCGGCGGCGGGGCCGGGGGTAGTTGGTAAGATTGAGGCTGATCTGTTGGGGATTTTTATAGGAGATTGCGGACGATGATGCGTCGTGGATTGTGGATTGCGGTTGGGATCATCGTGGTTTTGGTGATCATTGCGCTGATAGTATTTGGCAGCTATGTGAGCGCGCGGAACAATATGGTGGATAAGCAGGTGGCGGTGCAGACGCAGTGGGCGAATGTGCAGACACAGTTGCAGAGGCGGGCGGATTTGATTCCGAATCTGGTGGCGACAGTGAAGGGCTATGCGACGCACGAGGAAACCATCTTTACCAACATCGCCCAGGCCCGGGAGGGGTTGCTGAATGCGCACACGCCGAAGGCCGCGATTCAGGCGAATGGGCAACTGGATTCGGCGCTGGGGCGGTTGCTGGCGATTTCGGAGAATTATCCAAACCTGAAAGCGAACCAAAATTTTCTGGCGCTGCAGGACCAGTTGGAAGGCACGGAAAACCGTATTGCTGTGGAACGGCGGCGGTATAACCTCGCCTTGCAGGACTACAACAGCTACATCCGGCACTTCCCGAATACGATCTGGGCGGGGATCGGTGGTTTCCAGCCGAACAACGATTATTTTGCGGCAAGTCCGGGGTCGGAGAAGGTGCCAACGGTAAAATTCTGACCCGTCGTCAGGGCTGACTGCTTCGCGTAGCCGCTCCCGATGGTCGCGGATTGGGAAGCTCTCACGTGTGCCGACTGATCGCAAATAGTAAGGGGCTGCCCCAAAGGCAGCCCCTTACTATTTGCGAATTGGTGGTTAGTGCGTGAAAGAGGAGACGGCGCTGGCTTCGTCGTCCTTTACGTCGAAGACGGTATAGAGCTTGGTGATCTGGAGCAGGTCGTGAACCTTTTTGGTGAGGTTCAGAAGCTTCAGTTCGCCGCCCTGGTTGCGCGCGGTGGTATAGGCGCTGACCAGCTCGCCGATGCCCGAGCTGTCGATGTAGTTGACGTCACCCAGATTGAGCAGAACGTGCTTCTGCCCTTTGGCAAGCAGTTCGCGCACCGCATCGCGCAACTGAACACTGCCCTCGCCAAGGGTGATGCGTCCGCTCAGATCCAGAATCGTTACGCCGTCCACCTGACGGGTGCTTACTTTCATGCTCACTGCAATTCCTCCTTAGATGTCTGTTGTTGGGCGCTTCCGAGATGTTTGATGAGCGTCAGCTCCGTTCCGGGATGCAGTTGCTTGAAGTGTACCTCATCCATGAACGAGCGAATAAGAAAGATGCCGCGACCGGAGCCGCGGAGAAGGTTTTCCGGGGCGAGCGGGTCAGGCAGAGTGGCGGGGTCGAGTCCTTTCCCCTGGTCGGCGATGCGGATGACGAGGGAATCGCCGGTGTTCTCAAAAGACGCAGTAATGCGCTTTTCAGGATCGTAGGAATTGCCGTGGAGCACCGCGTTGACGGCGGCTTCGCGGACGGCCATGGTGATCTTGAACAACTCGTCCTCGTCGATGCCTGCTTTTTTGGCCATCTGCTCGGCGGTCTGTTCCACTTTATCCACGCTGTCGAGGGACGATTCAAGCGTGTAGCTGATGCGGCTTGCCTGTTGTCCGGCCAATTGCTCTTCCTCGCGACGGGGCATGACATCCTTAGAACTGGCGTAAAAAACGATATTACAACCCGTGACGCAGTTTGCTTGCTGGCGGGAGCCAATGTCAAGTCCGGAATACAGATCCGCCTCAATTGTGAACGTACGGTCCCTGTACATCGGGGGTTCAGAGGCTGACATTCAAGTGGAAGTTCTGGCGTATGTAGGCGACCCATTGGTCATCGGTCATCGCACCCCATTCCACCCATTGTTCATCGCTCATGGACGTGCGCCAGCCCAGGAATCGTTCTGCATCCGGCCCGACAGGATGGCGCAACTGCCAGGTACCGCTGTCAACGATCTCACGAATTTTTTCGCCGACGACGTAGGGGGAAACAGGGTTTTCGAGCGAAGCCCGGAAGAGCTCGGTGATCCGCCGGCCGTGCGGATATTTGGTATCGGGTGGCGGCGGCTGTATTTTGCCGAAGATCGAAGTCGCAATGACGCCCGGCTCGACAATGGCGACGTGGACCCCAAAGGCCTTCATCTCCTGAGCCAGGCACTCGCTCAGCGCTTCCAGCGCGAACTTTGAAGCCGCGTAGTCTGCCTGGGGGGCTTGGGAAACTCGGCCCGCCACCGACGTAATGCTGACGATACAGCCGGAGCGCCTTTCTCGCATGCCGGGTACGACAGCTTGAATACAGCGCAATGCGCCAAAGAAGTTGGTTTCCATGGAGTCGCGGAAGGCGGCAAGCGGAAGTTCCTCTATGGCGCCACCCCGGCCAATGCCGGCGTTATTGACCAGCACGTCAATGCGGCCTGCTTCGGAGAGGATGTTGGCAAACGCGTCGTGAACCGACTCGTCGGAATCGACATCGAGCACTGCCAAACGGACTGCAAGCTTCTCGCGCGCGGCGATGGCTCGGAGCTCTTCTCCGCCGGTTTTCGGATTACGCATTGTTGCATAGACGGTATGGCCCGCGCGGGCCAGGGTTACGGCAGTGGCCTGGCCGATGCCCGTGCTCGATCCAGTGACGACGGTGATTGCCATTTTTTCTCCTCCGTGGAAATCTACGGTTGTCTATGACACGGCGGGGGCTGATGGAATGAACCCCCGTACTATTAACCGCGTGCAAGCTTACAGTCAAGCGCTCTCCCATTTGGGATGCGGGTAAGCGTTCGGCTCTCGGCAATCGGGGAAGGCGGCCCTCTGGCGTGATTTTTGGAGTAGACTTCAGCGGGGAACGAGGAGGAAATGAGCGATCGAAAGGCCATACCGCCTACGCTGGCGACGATGCTGGGGACTCCAGTAGCCGATGCCGGCGGGCGCCTGTGCGGGCGCGTGAAGGACCTGGCGGTGGGCACGGGAGCCGATGCGGGGCGGATCACCGGCCTGGTGCTGAAGACCCGCGGAGGCGCAAAGATGGTGGCGGCGACGGGCGTTCGTCCGACGGCCAGCGGTGCCCTGGAACTGCGGGAGGGGGCCGAACTGGAGCCGCTGAAGGGCGGGGAAGACTGGATCTTTTTGAGGCAGGATTTGCTGGACCGTCAGATTATCGACGTTCACGGGCGCAAGGTGGTGCGCGTAAACGATGTGGACCTGCAGTGGTTTGCGCAGGACGGCGTGGAAGACCTGCGGGTGAGGGAAGTGGCGGTGGGGCTGCGGGGAGCGGTGCGCCGGCTGCTGCAAGGGACGCTTCCGGTGGGTGCGCTGAACGCGGTGGCGATGCGGTTTCCGGCGCGGGTGATCCCGTGGGATTTTGTGGATCTGATTGAGGTGGACCCGGCGCGGCGGGTGAAGCTGAAGATTGGGCACGAGCGGCTGGCGCAACTGCATCCCTCAGACATCGCCGACATATTGGAAGACCTGGCTCCGGCAGAACGGGAATCGGTGCTGACGACGCTGACGGAGGAGATCGCAGCCGATGCGCTGGAGGAAGTGGAGCCGAAGCTGCAGAAATCGTTGATGGAGTCGCTGGACTCGGAGGTGGCGGCCGGCATTATGGATGAGATGGACCCGTCGGCGGCGGCGGACTTACTGGCCGAGCTTCCGGAGTCGCGATCGGAAGCGATTCTGGAGGAGATGGATCCGGAAGAGCGGAAGGATGTCGAAGAGCTGCTGGAGTTCCGCGAAGACACGGCCGCCGGGCGAATGACGACCGAGTATGTTGCGGTGTCGAAGGCGGTGCTGGTGGCAGATGCGGTTCGGGCGCTGCGGGAGTTTGACGGGGACATTGAGACGATCACAGAAATTTATCTGATTGATGAGCAGGACGTGCTGGAAGGGGTGGTTCCGCTGGCGCGGCTGGTACTCTCGGAGGCGGACGCGCGGCTGGATTCGCTGGCGGAAGCCCGGTTTATTTCGTGCCCCGCGGAGGCGCGGGAACAGCATGTGGCGGAGTTGTTTGACAAGTATAATCTGCGGGCACTGCCAGTGGTGGATGGGGAAGGCCGTCTGGTGGGCGTAGTTGAAGCCGATCATGTGATCGCGTTCTTACGGCAGGGGAGATAGCCTGTCCCTGCCTATGCTGAAGCGCTGGAGAATCCGGATATTTCTGTTCCTGGCGGTGCTGGGGCCTGGGTTTATTACGGCCAATGTGGATAACGATCCTAACGGGATCTTTACCTACTCGCAGGCCGGGGCGCAGTTCGGGTATGCGCTTCTGTGGACGATTATTCCAATCACGATTGCGCTGATTGTGGTGCAGGAGATGTGCGCGCGGATGGGGGTGGTCACGGGCAAGGGCCTGAGCGACCTGATCCGGGAAGAGTTTGGGCTGCGCGTCACCGTGGTTGTGATGTTTCTGCTGCTGGTGGTGAACTTTGGCAATATAGTTGGTGAGTTTGCCGGCGCGGCGACCAGCTTGCAGCTTTTCCATTTAAGTAAATACATCTCAGTGCCAATCGTCGCGGTGCTGGTGTGGCTGCTGGCGGTGCGTGGCGACTACCAGAAGGTCGAAAAGATTTTCCTGGCCGGGTCGGTTTTTTATATTGCCTACATTGTTGCCGGGGTGTTGTCGCAGCCGAGCTGGCACCTGGCGCTGGTGAACACGGTGAAGCTGCCTTCGCGTTCGGTGTGGAAGGAAAGCGGCTATCTGTTTCTGGTGATCAGCGTGATCGGCACGACGATTTCACCGTGGATGCAGTTTTATCTTCAGTCGTCGATCGTAGAGAAAGGCGTGCGAGTGAAGGACTATGCGGCGTCGCGGATAGACGTCATTGTGGGGTCGATTTTTACCGATGTGGTGGGGTGGTTCATCATTGTGGCGTGCGCGGCCACGCTTTATGTGCATGGGCTGGGCGCGATTCACGACGCATCCGACGCGGCTGCCGCAATGAAGCCGCTGGCGGGTGAGTACGCTTTTCTGTTGTTCGCATTCGGGCTGTTCAATGCTTCATTCTTCGCGGCGTCGGTGCTGCCGCTTTCGACGGCCTATGTGGTGTGCGAGGGACTTGGGCTGGAGTCCGGCGTGGATAAGAAATTCCGCGAGGCTCCATTCTTTTACTGGTTCTACACGGCGCTGATTGCAGGCGGCGCGGCGGTGGTGCTGGTTCCACATTTTCCGCTGATTCGATGGGCGATTGAGTCGCAGGCGTTGAATGGGGTTCTGCTGCCGATTGTCATTGTCCTGATGCTGCTGCTGGTGAATCGCGAGGACCTGATGGGAAAGCACACGAACTCGCGCTGGTTCAACGGGATAGCATGGGTGACGGCAATTTTGGTGAGCATACTGTCGGTGGTCTGGATGGTGGGGGCTTTTCGGGGAGGCAACTAAGGTATACTAGGGGTACGCTCGTACACGAGTGGGTCTATCACCGCACGTAATGCTCCTTAGCACTGCCTGCCGCTACACCTTCCTCGAAATTTTCAAGCGATATCAATTACCAAAGGAAATACTCCAATATGGAACAGGGCACTGTTAAGTGGTTCAACGATGCAAAGGGCTTCGGGTTCATTACCCGCGATGCCAACAACGAGGACATTTTCGTCCATTTCTCGGCGATCAACGCCAACGGCTTCCGCAGTCTTCAAGAGGCGCAGCGCGTGCAGTTTGAAGTTGTGAAGGGACCCAAGGGTCTCCAGGCTGAGAACGTTCAGCCCGCGTAAGTCTTTGCAGTTCGTTGAGACGGGAGAGCCTGAGGGCTCTTCCGTTTTGTTTTACTGCCAGCAGTCAATCACCGTTCATTGAATCTTTTACACTCGACTTGTGGAATATATTTCGAGCGGCGTTCGTCTTTTTTATTCGGTGATGGGAGAAGGACCAGCGGTGGTTCTGCTGCATCCCACGCCTTGCGATCATCGGTTCTGGCTGGGAGCGGCGGAGGCTCTGGCGGGGAAGTACCGGGTGATTCTGCCGGATTTCCGTGGGCATGGGCAGTCGGAGGCGGGCGAAGGCCCGATCACGGTGGAGCAGCTTGGCGCGGACGTGATCCGGCTGCTGGATGAGTTGAAGATCCAGCGGGCGCTGTTTGTGGGCTGCTCGATTGGCGGCTATACGCTGTATGAGATTTGGCGGAAGGCACCGGCGCGAGCGCTGGCTTTGGCGTTTTGCTGCGCGAAGCCGCAGGCCGACACCGAAGCGGGACGATTGCAGCGCGAGGAGTCAATTGCGAAGATTCGCCAGCGCGGATCGGCCGAGTTTATTGAGGCGCAGCTCGGAAAGCTGATTGGGCCGACAGCGCGGCAGCGGCATCCGGAGCGCGTGGTCGAGGCGAGGGAGATGATGGAGGCTGTGACGCCAGCGGCGCTGATTGCGGTGCAGCAAGGCTTGGCGGCTCGCCCCGACTCGGTTGAGACGGCGCGGGGAATTCGCGTGCCGACGTTTGTGCTGGCGGGGGGTGAGGACCCAGCTTCGACTCCAGCGGACATGAAGCTGCTGGCGGAGACGATCCGTAACGGCGGCTACGGGGCCGAGTATACGGAACTGCGGGACGCAGGACACTTCGCTCCGTGGGAGCAGCCGCAGATGGTGGGGCGGCTGCTTCGACGGTTTTTTGATTCCGTGGTTGGATAGTCAATAGCGGGTGTTGCTACCGCTTCAGCATATTTTTCGCGAGGAAGAGGACGTTGGCGGGGCGTTCGGCCAAGCGGCGCATGAAGTAGGGATACCATTCGGAGCCGAAAGGGGTATAAACGCGCAGATTGTAGCCTTCGGCTACGAGCGCGCGTTGTAGGTCGCGGCGGATTCCGTAGAGCATTTGGAACTCGAAACTGTTTTTAGAGATGGATTTTTCCTCGACATAGCATTTGGCGGCGGCGATCATGGCGGGGTCGTGGGTGGCGATGCCGTGGTAGATCCGGCTCCCGAGGAGCATCCGGGTGAGCCGGACGTAGTTTGCGTCGACCTCGGATTTTTTGGGGAAGGCTACGGCGGGCGGCTCCTTGTAGGCTCCCTTGCAGAGGCGGACGCGGATGCCTTCGGTGGTGAGCGCTGCTATATCGTCCACGCTGCGATAGAGATAGGCTTGAATGACGATGCCAACGTGTCCGTGGTTGACGGGCTTGCCGTGGAGCGCGCGGGTGAGGTCGAGCGTGGCCTGGGTGTATTGGGTGCCCTCCATGTCGATGCGGACGAAGTTGTTGACGGCGACGGCGTGATCGACGAGGCCGGAGACGATTTCGGCGGCGAGTGCCGGGTCCTGATCCATGCCCATCTGGGTTAACTTGAGGCTTACGTTGGAGTTGAGCTCGCGGGCGGCGATTGCGTCGAGCAGTCGGTGGTAGATGTCGGCGGAGTGCCGCGCCTGGTCGGGCGTGGTGACGTTTTCGCCGAGGCTGTCGAGAGTGGAGGCGATGCCCTGGTTCTGGAGAGACTGGGCGGCATGGAGAACGTCCTCGATGTCCATTCCAGCGACGAAGCGGGAAGACATGCGGCGGCCCAGAGCGGAGCGTTCGGAGAAATGGCGCAATGGCTTGTTGCGAGAGAGGGCGATGAAGGCGGAGCGGAGTATGGGCATCGATACCTTGGAGATTGTTTCGGCGGAACTGGACATTTTCGCACAAGTTGCACCGGGTTTGGGGCGGCCGGAAAAAAGCGGTGGAAAAAGGAAACTTCTCCAGCTCGGCGAAGCATCATAAGCTTATAAAGCAAATTGCATGACAAGAGTTGTATTCAGCGGATCGGAAGCGATAGATCGCCGGAATTAAGGGATGATTTCAATAGGACGCACGGTGGGCCTTGTCTGGAGAAACACGATGGTTAACAACTGCGCAAACCCCAAATGCGCGAAACCGCTCCACTACCTGCGGGAGGGCAGAATCTTTGTCTTCGACGCTGAGAGTGATAGCGACGCGCCCGTTCACCGCATGGAGCACTTCTGGCTGTGCGGCGTCTGCTCGCAAACAATGCGTCTTGAGAAGACCTCGCAGGGCGTGCGAATCGTGTTAAAGCGTGGACTGAGTATGCGGGAGACGATGCAGGAGATGCGCCAGCCGATTGCTTCCTGACGACTATCTTATGATTCGAGACAAGAGCGCTCGATTCGGGCGCTCTTTTTATGTTGTAACTACTTGACTACAGGAATTCCGGGGACGCACTCCTCGACAATTTTTCCGTAGGTCCCTACCAGGGCATTCCAGCGAACGAGGAGCAGTTCTCCGAGCATTTGCAGGCCGTCTTTGAGATAGCTGATGCGGGTGCGTTCGTCGTGGCCCCAGCTAACGGGCACCTCGCGAACCGTGTATCCGCGCTTGAGAGCGATGAAGAGAATTTCGGGGTCGAATCCCCAGCGCTCGATTCGCTGGAGCTGGAAGATGGTCTGTGCGGCGGAGTGAGTGAAGGCTTTGAATCCGCATTGCGTGTCGGCGAAGGGGAGTCGCATGATGGCGCGAGTGACAAGGTTGAAACAGCGCCCGAAGAATCTGCGATATAGCGGCTGGCGGATGGTCTGGCGGCTCTGCGCAAGCCAGCGGGAGCCAATGGCCACGTCGGCGCCCTCACGAATCGCGCTGAAGAGGCGGGTGGCTTCCTCGATTGGGGAAGAGAGATCGGCGTCGGTGAAGAGAACGATTTCACCGGAGGCGTTCAATATGCCGTTGCGGACGCTGCAGCCCTTGCCGCGGTTGGTTCCGTTGGACAGAAGGTGGACGTAAGGATGCTGCCCGGCGATGGATTTTACGATTTGCGCGGTGGCGTCGGTTGAGCCGTCATCGACTACGATGACTTCGGCGTTCCAGCAGTGGACTTCGATAGAGTGGATAACCTCGGTGAGGGTCGCGCCGATGCGTGCCTGCTCGTTGTAAGCGGGGATTACGATGCTATATTCGGCGTTCATTAGCCCAGGCCTGTGTAGGAACCTGAGTCGATCATATAGGCATCGTGGAGCGCGGAAAAGGGCGGCTCGGAGCAAATTTTGACTTTCGCTACGCCGCGTAGAAAAATTCACGCATCTACTATCGTAAAAAGAGGTTAACCTAAGCTTAGAAAGAGCCTCTGGTCTGGAGCACGTTGACATGACAAAAGCAGAACTGGTTGAGGAAGTCACCCAGCTTGGCGATCTTACCCGGCGGGACGGCGAGGTGATCGTCGATACGATCTTTGACGCTGTAATTGGTGCGTTGAAGTCCGGCGACAAGATCGAAATTCGGGGATTCGGGAGCTTCCGAATCCGGCAACGCAAACCGCGAATTGGGCGGAACCCCAAGACGGGCGCCAAGGTGGATGTTCCGGCGAAGCGCGTTCCCTACTTCAAGCCCAGCAAAGAGCTACGGGACCTGGTGAACCCGGCAGGACAGGGGAGTACTGAATGAGTCTGGCTCGCTAGGCCTGGCGGTCTTCTCTTCTACGAGCGGATGGCGATTACCGAGAGCATGCGTCCAGTGAAGCCGTGATCGGCGCGGTGGGAAAAGTAGCGGTCGGTGCGGCAACTGGTGCAGTCTCCGAGCACGGTGATAGCGCTCGGGGGCAGACCGGCTTCGAGCAACTGACGCCGGTTGGCTTCGGCCAGGTCGAGGTGCAGGCTGGGGCCCAGGCTGCTGTGGCCAGGCGCGCGGGCGGTGAGGAAGAGCAGCGGGTATTTTTCCCGGACCGGGTCCGAGTCATAAACATCGCAGAACAAATCATTGGCGTAGGCGAACTGCGAGATGAATTCGCTGCGCACTTCTTCGCCGACGGAGTAGCAGCATTGTCCGATGCCGGGGCCGATGGCGGCGACCAGATCTTTGGGGCGGCTGCCGAACTCCAGGTTCATGCGACCCACTCCATTTTCAACGATTCGCTTCAGAGTTCCGCGCCAGCCAGCATGGAAGGCGGCGACGGTGCGATTTTTGCGGTCGGCGATGAGAACGGGGATGCAGTCGGCCGTCTGGATGGCGAGCAGGAGGCCAGGTTCGGAGGTCATGAGGCCGTCACCCTTGGCGCGCGCCTCGAACTGGGAGGCGCTGGCGACGGTTACCCGGCGGATGAGCGAGGAGTGAATCTGGCGCAGGGTGACAATGGGATAGGCGGGGTTTCCGGTGACTTTGTCGAGGAAACGGCGGCGGTTTTCAAGGACGGCTTCGCGAGAGTCGGCGGGTGTGAAGCCCAGGTTCAGCTCGCCGGCTCGCTGGCTGGGATTGTAAATCGTGGTGACGCCGCCGGTTCGGGTGCTGAATCCGCTGAGGAGCCAGTCGATTTCGGCGAGGAGTGGGGAGCGGAGGACTTCGATGCGGCTCTTGACCGGACGGGCGGACGGACGCTGTGGGTCGGGAAGCCCGCGGGGATGCTTTGGCTGGCGCTCGAAGCCGGTGGTCATGAGCTTGCGACGGCCGTGGCAAAGGCCAACGGTGGCGAGAAGCTGATCGATTTCCGCTGTGGCGGGATCATGAGGAGTGGGCATTCCAGTTCATTTTATTTTAGTGGATGACGCAGGGTGTTTGGGGGAATCGAGCACAAGGGTCCGCTTTCCAGCGGACCCGCTCAAGAGGCATTGGAAGGAAGGGATTGAAAGAGTCGTTCTTGAAGAGTGCCTGCGAAAAAGCGGGCATACAACCAGGGAGAATTCAGTACGAAGGTGGGATTACACCTGAAGCTGCCTCTAGTAATGTTGACTCAGATGCAGGGGTGGTTCCAATTGGCTGCCCGGTTTTCCACAAAAAGATGAAAAATTTCTCAGATTTCGGGATTGCCGGCTCCGGCCGGGGGCAGTGTGGTAATAAGAGCCTTCACCCCAAAGTAAGATCAAGGACATGGCACCGCAGATTCGATATCTGCGATAGAAGGACCGCGCCTTTTCCGGTTCGCCAAGGAGGGCTATGACCACAGAGGTGCGCTCACCTGCGCAACAGGGCACGGGGCGGGAAGGCTCCGATGCCGTTTTCGCCCGTTGGATCCTCCTGCTGGCCGGACTGTGGTGCATTTGCTGGTTCATTCACGCCAGGCACTATTGGGAAGACGACGCCTATATTCACCTGGAGTTTGCGCGTAATGTAGCGTCGGGCCACGGATATTCATTTAATGGCCTGCTGGTGAACGGCGACACCTCGCCGGCATGGGTACTGCTGCTGGCCGGGGCCCACGCGTTGGTTCCCAACTGGTTGATTGCGGGGAAGATATTGGCCGCACTCGGTGCGATCTTTGCCTTGGCTGGGACCTATTCTTTCGGCAAGCATCTGACGGCTGGCTGTCCGGGCCAGCGCAGTTTTGCGGCGGCGATGGTTCTGCTGCTGGCGACCAATCCCTATTTTTGCTACTGGAGTTTTTCAGGTATGGAGACGCTGACGGCGCTCGGTCTGGGGCTCTGGGCTACGCTGGCAGCGGTGAAAAATACCCCAACCTGGCCGAGCTTTTTTCTAGGGTGCTTCCTCGCTGGGGTGACTCCGGTTTTGAGGCCGGAAATGACGGTCCTGTCGGGACTACTGGGCCTGATGCTGCTGTGGCAATGGCTGCGCAGGCCGGGTGGTGGAATCTCCGGGAGGAAACTGGCTGCTCTGACGCTGGGTCTGGTGCTGATTACGGCTCCGCTGATACTATGGTCGGCCTACGCTCTCCATGCTTTTGGTCATGTGATTCCCAATACAAACGCGGCCAAGCGAGCGATGCCGGGGGAATCGGTAGTAATGCGGCTTTTATCAGTTTATGGGCTCGGGTTTCCGCTGGTGCTTGTAGAGATCGTCGGAGTAGCCATTCTTGCCGCGGTGCGGCGGGAGATTTTCCGGCGAGATCTCGACGCGAGGAACCTGTTTGGGATACTCCCGGCAGCGTGGATGTTCGTTCTCTGGTTAGTGGTCGCGACAATTTTCTACATTTTCGACCATACATGGGTGCAGACGCGATACATCTTCGTCATGGCTCCGGGGGTGATGTTCGCGATGCTGGCGTTTAATTACCGGCGACTGCCGCGCTGGGTGTACCGATTGTCATTGGCGGGGGCACTGCTGGCTGGCGTTGCGATGAGCCTGGTGACGACATGGCCCTTGGTCCGGAACAAATCAATCGGCGACGAGAAGATAGCCGGGATGGCCGCTTATGTTCGAAACGATCTGCCTTCGGATGCGCCCGTGGCGATCTATTCGATTGGCGAAGTGGCGTTCGACTCGCAGCATCCGGTGATTGATATCGGGGGGATCACTCGACCAGGCGTGATTCCTTACATGCTGAGTGGCGATTCGTGGGGCGTTGTTCAATGGGCCTGGGGGCAAGGAGCCAGGTATTTTGTCTCGGGCGTTCAGCCGGGACCGGGGGCGGTACTGGTTTACTCGGTAAAAACTCCGGTTGTCGGGTGGTCCCTTCATCCGCGATATTATTCGAGGACCGAAACCCTGCGGATATGGAAGCTGCCAGAGTCGCTAGATTCGCTGCCGCGCGGTCGATAACGGTCTTTCCTCTATCAGAGTTCTGGCGTTCCTGGGACGTCTCTCCGCTGCGGCGCCTATGAATGCCTAATGGATCTGGTTCATTCAGACGTCGGGCCGTGGCTATCGCGTCAGGCGGAACAGCGCGGAGCCGTGGGGCGGCAGCGTTACGGAAAGCGACCGGTGCGCGCCGAGGTCTTTGCGTTGCCATAGATCACGGACTTTGTAGCTGGTGCGGTCGAGGTTGAATTGGCCGCCTAGTTGTTTCCATGGCGGCAGTTTGACGCGGGCCGGCCGGTCCGTACGGTTGAAGACGGCGAGGATGGGATCGGAGCCTTCGCGGGCTACCCAGATGACGATGTTGCCGTTCTTATTTGCTTCGTCGATGGAGCGGTTTCCGGTGGTGTGCTGATCGACGGCGAGGATTTCGGGGTTGGTGAGCAGGGACTCGGTTTGGGCGTCCATGCGGGTGAGGTCTGCGCCGAGGATGAGCGGCGAGCGGGCGATGGACCAGAGCGTGATGAGCGTCCGGGCTTCGTCACGCGTAAAGCGCGACTGGCGCGGCTGTCCCCACCCGGGGTACGGGCCGAGGTAGCCGATGGGGAGCATGTCGGCGTCAGGCCAGTGTCCGGGGCCAGCGTAGGGTTCCCATTCGGCGAGGAGCGCAAACTGATTCTTCAGACTTTGGGGGAATCCGTTGTTGTCGTTCGGCGACGACCAGAGATCCCAGAAGTCGTTGGAGATTCGCCACTGCTGCGCGCTGCGGATAACGTCTTCGGCGTCGGCGAGCGGGGTGGGGCCGGGCGAGAGGCTCAGCACGATGGGGCGGCCAGTCCTTTTGATCGCGGCGTCAATCATGTGGATAGACGCCGCTTTGTAGGGCGAGGAGATGCAGTCCACTTTGAGGAAGTCGACTCCCCAGCCGGCGTAGAGCCTGAGGAGGGAGTTGTAGTAGGCCTGTCCGGCGGCGTTGTTCCTGACCCCATAGTTGTCGGAGTTCCAGCTGCAGGTGTCGGAGGTGTCGGCGGCATCGGCGGCGTGGAAGGACGAGCCGGCGATGGGGAGGTTTTTCCTGACGGCTTCGCGGGGGATTCCGCGGATGATGTGAATGCCGAATTTGAGGCCGAGGGAGTGGACCCAGGCGGCGAGGGGCGCGAAGGTGTGCGCGTTTCCAGCGGACGGAAAGCGGTTGGATGCGGGAAGGTAGCGTCCGTCGGGGGAGAGCGTGTAGCCAGGATTGGTGGAGCTGCCGGGATGAGCCAGGTACCAGCCTTCGTCGACGACGACGTATTGCCAGCCGTAGGGCTGGAGGTGCTCGTGCAGCCAGTCGACGTTGGCCTTGAGCTGAGATTCGGTAATGGTGAGGCCATAGGAGTCCCAGCTATTCCAGCCGAGGGGTGGGGTGGACGCTAAGGGCGCGGCGGCCTGGCTGCCCGGCTGGGCGGCTGCAGTGACGGCGAATGCTGCTGCGAGACAGAGGGAGAGAAAGCGGTGCTTCACGCTGGTTTACCTCGGATAGCGGAGTCGGGCTCAGTGTAACAGCGTTCAGGAAACGGAAGGACCAGGAGCCAAAGATCAGAAAGGCCGAGTGCAGGGTTCAGAGTTCAGAAGTCATGGTTTTTTGGGGGGATATTGGCTGGGGGCTGTGCTACTATCGTCCAGCAATTCCAGCGGAGCAATTTTGTGTTATGTCCATGGGAAATTTAATGGGTAGCATGGGCCAGCTTGCGGGAGCCGCGACGAATCCGGGCTTGGAGCCGGGGCCGCGGTATGATCTTCGGCCGCTTTCGACGGGCGAGGTGCTGGACCGGACGTTTCATCTTTACCGCTCCCGATTTGCGCTGTTTGCCGGGCTGGCGCTGCTTCCGGCGGCGGTAAGCACGGTGACGGGTACGCTGCGGCTGACGCTCCTGGCGCACCAGAACGTGCATGTTCATGCGGGTTCCGGGCTTTACTGGGCGCAGATTTCTTCGGGCGTGCTGTTAATTGTTGCAGGGCTGATTTCGATTGTGCTCTACGGCATAACGCAGGCGGCGACGACTTGGGCGCTGTCGGCGGTGTACTTGGGCGAGGCTGCTTCGATCAAAGCGGCGTATAAGGTCGCCTTCCAGCACTGGTTTCGCTACACGATGGTGGTGCTGCGGCAGGTTTGGGCGGGAATGTGGCTGCCTTTCACGCTGTTTGTGGCGGCGATACTGGTTTCGATCCTAGCCAAGCGGCATGGAGGCGGGCTGACCTGGCTGATAGTGCTGCTGTTCGTGCTGGCGTTTCTCTCCGTGATTTATGGGGTGTGGGCGTACCTGCGCGTTTCGCTGGCAGTTCCGGCGGCAGTGGTGGAGTCGCTGAAGGTGCGGGCGTCGGTAAGACGGAGCGCGCATTTGCTGGCTAACCGCAAGGTGCGAATTTTTCTTCTGTTTCTTTTGTTGTTCGCGCTTTACACGGTGGTTGGCACGATGGAGTCGCCGCTATTGATTCTGGCGGTGCGGTCGCGCGGCACAGAAGCCTTTGTGACGCGGGCAATTCAACTTGCCGTGAACTTTGTTGCCGCAACGCTGATTGCGCCGGTGGGCGCAATTGGCGTGTGCCTGTTTTATTTTGACGAACGGGTTCGGCGCGAAGGATTTGATATTGAATGGATGATGCGGAGGGTTGCTCCAGTCGACGCGGTTGGCGCGGAACCGACCACATCGGCGCAGGAGAGCTCCGCGGAACCTGCCTGAACGTCTCTCATGCGCCGATGCTCATTTTTCGTTTTCGTGTTTGTTCCGGCCCTGATGCTTCTGGTTTCGCTTCAGGCGCGTGGGATGGATCACTCTTCTCTTGACCAATACCGGGCGCATCTTGAAAAGCTTCACGTTCTAGTTGCGGGCTGCGCGGCGAAGGCCGCGGCGTGCGCCCCGAATTCAGTCGGGGCCGATGAGCAGGTCCAGTTTGAGGGGCTGGGCGTCGGTGCGAACGTTAATTCATTTGAAGCGCATTATGGATGGTTGCGCGACACACTGCGGTCCGCGCAAAAGGCAGGGGACAAGCCTCGCGGGGATGCGATGCGGGCAGCGGAGGGCCGGCTGGACGAGGCTTTGCACGAGGTTGCGACTCCGGAGCGCGGCGACATTGCGCTGGCGCGGCAGAAAGCGAATGCAATTCTGGGGCGCGAAGAATTTGCGACGGTTCGCGAGGATTCGATCTGGGAGCGGATGTGGGCGCACGTAGCGCAGTGGCTGGACAAATTTTTTGGCGGTGTGGCGCGGTTTGGGAAACGGTCGCCGTGGATTGGTCCGGTCATGGAGTGGGGGCTGATTGGGATTGCGCTGCTGGGGTTGGTGTTGTGGGCGATGCGCGCGTTGCAGCGGCAGCGACTGTCGATGCGGGTGGAGATGGTTCGACAGATGGAGCCGTGGGAAGAGGCGGCGCGCAACTGGCGCACTCTGGCGGAGGAGCAGGCGGCGCAGGGGGCGTGGCGTGAGGCGGTGCATTGCCTTTACTGGGCGAGCATTGCGGCGCTGGAGGGGCGGAAGTGTTGGACGCCGAACCGGTCGCGGACTCCGCGGGAATATGTGCGGCTGCTGGAGGCGGGCTCGGCGAGATGGAAGCTTTTACGGCAGCAGACGCAGGGGTTTGAGTACGTGTGGTATGGGCTGAGGGATGCGGCTCGGCAGGATTACGAACGCGCGCTGGCGCTGCACGAAGAATTGAGGGCCGCATGAGCCGGCGGCTGACGGGCGACGCGCGCGTGGTGGTGTGGGTGTGCGCGGGCGTGGTCGCGGTAATTTTGATTGGCGCGTTTCTTGCGCCCGCGCGCGAGGACAATGACCCGGTTCCGACGACGTGGAACAGCGGATCGATGGGGGCGAAAGCGGCATACGAACTGCTGGGGCAACTAGGCTACAGGACGGCGCGGTGGGACAGACCATCAGCGGCGCTCAGCGAGGTCGATGCGGTACACACGACGCTCGTGCTGGCCGGTTCGCAGATAATGGACCTGCGGCGAGAGAAGGCGGGGATTGCGGCGTTTCTGCATCGCGGCGGTCGCGTGGTGGCAACCGGTGCCCTGAGCGCGTTGATGCTGCCGGATGCGCGCATCGAGGCTCCGGGGCGTATTTACACCGCTCTGTGCTATACGACGCCGCAATCGCTGAGCGGGCTGGGACGCGCGGGGCGGATTGCGATGCCGGTTCCGATCAAGTGGAAAGTGGACGACGCACACGCGGCCAGTGTTCGTGTGGACCAGGCGTGCGGGCAGGATGCGGTGGTGGTGCATTATCCCGTGGGTACGGGCTCAGTGGTGTGGTGGAGTTCGGCGGCTCCGCTGAGCAATCGCGGGCTGAAGGCCGATGCGGATCTGCGGCTGCTGCTGGCGAGCTTGGGTGGGCGAAGACGCACGGTGCTGTTTGATGAGTATATTCACGGGGAGCGGGAAAGCCTGTGGGCGACGGTGAGCGGAACTCCGGTGAAGGCGCTGTGCTGGCAACTTGCGGCGATTGCGCTGCTACTGTTCGTCAGCTTTGGGCGGCGGAATGGGCCGGTACGCGCGATGGCGCCGGTGTCGCGGACGTCTCCACTGGAGTTTGCGGAGTCGATGGGCGCGCTTTATGAGAAGGCGGGTGCGGCGGACGTGGCGGTGGGCGCTGCGGAGCGGCGGCTGATGGATTTTTTGCATAGCGAAGGCGGCATTCCGCGGGAGACGCTGCGGAGCGGGCCGGAGCCGATAGCGGCAGCGGTGGCGGCGCGGTTTGCGTATGCGGCTGCGGAGCTTGCTGAGGATCTGAAAGCGGCAGGGGAAGCGGAGTTCACGAAGCTGAGCGCGAAGAGCGCGCTAGAACTGGTGCGGCGACTTGACTGGCATATCGTTAGACTGAGGGAGATTATGACAGACTCACATGGAACAGAAATAAAGGGAGAGACGGCGTGAGTGAAGAAGCGGAAGTGACGGAGGAGAAGGGCGCGGCGGAGGAGCTTTTTGCGCGCGGGCGCGCGGAGTTGGGAAAGGTGATCTCCGGGCAGGTGGAGCTGATTGACCAGGCTCTGCTTACGCTGCTGTGCGGCGGTCACGCGCTGGTTGAGGGCGTTCCGGGTGTGGCAAAGACGCTGACGGTGAAAACGCTGGCGCGGTTTCTGGGGTTGGATTTCAAGAGAGTGCAGGGAACTCCGGATATGATGCCGGCGGATATTCTGGGAACGAGCGTGTTTTCGCTGAAGACGAATGAGTTTGCGTTTCATCGTGGGCCGGTGTTCACACAGTTTCTGCTGGCCGATGAGGTGAACAGGATGCCACCGCGCACGCAGGCTGCATTGTTAGAGAGCATGGAAGAGCGGCAGGTGACGATGGACGGCGAGCGCCATGTGCTGGACAGCTACTTCACCGTCTTCGCGACGCAGAACCCGCTCGAGTTCGAGGGGACGTATCCGCTGCCGGAGGCGCAACTGGACCGGTTTCTGCTGAAGATTCATGTGGGGTATCCATCGGTGGAGGAAGAGCGCGCGGTTCTGGAACGGCATCACGTGTTGGCCGACGCGGCGCATCTGGAGCAGGTGGCGATTGAGGCGGTGGGCGCTGGGGAGTTGGGCGCGGCGCGTCGGCAGGTTCGCGATGTGCGCGTGGAGCCTGCGATTTTTGATTATCTGCTGAGCGTGGCGCGGCGGACGCGTGAGTGGCCGGCGATTTCGCTGGGCGCGAGCCCGCGAGCGGCGGCGGGGCTGCTAATTGTAGCGAAGGGATATGCGGCGAAAGAAGGGCGAGATTATCTGATTCCCGATGACGTGAAGGAGGCCGCGCTGCCGTGCCTGCGGCACAGGCTGATTTTGAAACCGGAAGTGGAGTTGGAGGGGTTCGACCCGGACCGCGTAATTCGTGACGTGCTGGCTGCGACCCCGTTGCCGAAATGATTCAGACGCTGATTCCCGCTCCGGTGAAGGCGCCCGCCCGAGGGCGGCGGTTGGGGTATGCGCTGACGGCGCGCGCGCTGCTGCTCCTGCTGGCGGGAGGCGTGCTGGCCGCGCCGGGATTTTTTCATCCGCGCGGGCTTTGGATGTGGGTCTGGGCGATGGTGGCGTGGGACGCGCTGGTGCTGCTGTTGGCCGCGGTGGATGTGGCATGGCTGCCCTTTCCCTCAGTGATTGAGGTCGAGCGGCGGTTTGGGGATTCTCCCGCGCTGGGCGAGGCGACCACGATTGAGATTGAGATTACGCAGGAGTCCAGCCGGGTTCTCGACGTGCGGGTGAGCGATGCGCTGCATCCGGCGCTGGCTGCGATGCCGCTGACGGGCGAAGTGCGGGCGTTTCCGCGTGATGCGGCGCGGGTCCAGTTGGAGTGCGTTCCGAATGCGCGCGGCGATGTGCGGCTGGGCAAGGTCTATCTGCGCTATCGCGCGGCGCTGAAGCTGGTGGAGCGATGGGCGGAAGCGGATCTGGAGCAGGAGATACGGGTCTATCCGTCGATGGAGCGGTCGCCGGAGAGCTCGCAACTGTACTTGTTACGGATTCGGCAGATTGCTTTGCAGAAGCGGCGGCTGCGGCTGCGCGGGCTGGGGCGCGAATTCGAGAGTCTGCGCGAATACCAGCGCGGCGATGAGGTTCGCAACATCGCGTGGGCAGCGACGGCTCGGCGGGCGAAGCTGATTACGCGCGAGTTTACGACCGAACGCAGCCAGCAGGTTTGGATTGTGCTGGATGCGGGCCGGCTTTCGCGCACAGGACTCACCGTCCAGGCACCCGCGCTTCGCTCCATTCGGGATCGGGCTTCTGGGGCTCCCCCGCTGGTCGAGAAGGGTTCTCCCGCCGGATGTGCTTTCGGCGCTCAATCGGGATCCGAGGGTGATTCTCTGCTGACAATTACTCAGCTTGATCAGTCGACGGGCGCGGCGGTGGCGCTGGCGCAAGCGGTGATGCAGGCGGGTGACAAGGCCGGGCTGATGGTGTACGGGCAGTACATTCAGCAGCAGCTTTTGCCGGCGCTGGGAACCGGACATCTGCGGCAGTTTGTGGATGCGCTTTCGCAGGCGCGGTCGGAGGCGGGCGAGGCAAATCATTTGAACGCAGCCGCGCGGCTGAAGCATTTGCAGCGCCGGCGCGGGATGATTCTGTGGATCACGGAGCTGGCGGATAGCGCGCGTCGGCCTGAGATTGTGGATGCGGCGCTCGATCTGGCGCGGCGGCATCTGGTGTTGCTGGTGGTGCTCGGAAATCCCGAACTGGACGCGGCGGCGACGCGGCAGCCGCGCAACGTGAGCGAGATGTTTGTGGCGACCGCTGCGGCGGAGGTTCTGGGACGGAGGCGCATGCTGCTGGCAAGATTGCGCGCGCAGGGCGTGCTGGTGGTGGAGACGACTCCAGGCACAGTGAAGGCGGATGCGATTAATCAGTATCTTGAAGTGAAGGTGCGCGGGCTGCTCTAGCTGCTTGCGTCGAGCGCTTTGAGTACCGAGTCCATGCCTGGGTTGGCGTGGGCGATGTACTCGCTGACGCGATGGCGCTCCTCGGGTGTTAAGGTGGGGACGAGCGACAGGATGCGGCGTAGAGTGGTGGATACGTCGTCGACGTAGTTCATCATGCGGATTGCTTCGCCCGAAAGTGGCATACTTTTCATAATCCCCGATTTCTTTTAACTGTGCTTCTCCCTCATTGTTATCGACGTGGGGAGGCAAAGTAAAGCGGGGCAACGCGACAACAAATTTTGGGACTTCAGCATCGAAACCAGATGCTCACTGCAACAATTTCCACCATGGATGAAGCCACGAATAAGAGAAACATTCAGGACTGTATTGAGGAGATGCTCCACGCCGAGGCGCGCGCGCCCCGCTCGACGTATCGTTTGCAGCTTCATGCCGGCTTTGGCTTTGCGGCAGCGGAAGCGGTGCTGCCTTATCTGCGGCGGCTTGGCATTGGCGACTGCTATGTGTCGCCGGTGTTTGAGGCGCGACCTGGTTCGATGCATGGCTACGATGTGACGCGGCATGACCGGCTGAATCCGGAGCTGGGCGGCGAGGAGGGATTTGCGCGCTTTGCGCGGGCGGCGCGGGACAGCGGCATGGGTGTGCTGCTGGATATTGTTCCCAACCATATGAGCGTGGGGAATGATTCGGTGTGGTGGCAGGACGTTCTGGAGAACGGCCGCACATCGGAGTATGCTCCGTTTTTTGATATCGACTGGGACCCACTGAAGTCCGATATGCAGGGCAAGCTACTGCTGCCGATTCTGGGCGATCAGTATGGAAGCGAGCTGGAGAACGGGCGCATTCAGGTGTCGATTGAGAACGGCGTGGGGAAGGTGCGCTATTACGACCACACCATGCCGCTGGCTCCCCGTTCGCTGCCGCTGATTTTTCCCGAAGAGCAAACGGCGGAGCTGCCGGAAAGTCTTCGCGATATGCTGCACGATCTATCGCATCATGTTCCACCGAACGACACCGCGGACATGGGGCTGGCGAGCCAGCGGCGCGCGCAACTGGAAGAGATTCAGCCGCGGATTCGCGAGGCGCTGGCAAAGCCGGGAAACCAGGCGGCGATTGCGGCGGCACTTAAGGAAGCGAATGGAACAGTGGGTGATCCGCATAGCTTTGATCGGCTTCATGCGGTGCTTGAGGAGCAGCCTTACCGGCTGGCGTTCTGGCGGGTGTCGGCGGAGGAGATCAACTATCGGCGCTTCTTCGATGTGAATGACCTGGTGGGTCTGCGGATGGAGAACCCGGTGGTGTTTGCGGCGACGCACTGTCTGGTTCGCAGGATGCTTGCGGAAAAGCAAGTGACGGGGCTCAGGGTGGACCACTGCGACGGGATGTTTAATCCGCGGCAGTATTTAATTCGTCTGCAACTGCTGTACATTGCGAGCCAATGTGGGGGCGCCGTGCCGGTGGGGCCGGTGGCTCGGAACGGGATTGAGCGCGAGATTCGCGAGGCGGTGCGGGGCTATGACTGGAGCACGGTGCGGGGGCCGCTCTACGTGGTGGTGGAAAAGGTCCTGGAGCCGAGGGAGACGCTGCCGCGGGAGTGGCCGGTGCGTGGCACGTCGGGATACGACTTTGTCCATTTTGCGAACCAGGTTTTTATTCAGCAGGAGAACCGCAAGCGATTCAATGATCTTTACACGTCAGTGATGGGTCGGACTTCGGATCCTGAGGAGATTATTTATCGTGCTAAGTTGCAGGTGATGCAGAACGCGCTTTCGAGCGAGATGTATGTGCTGACGAACCTGCTGAGCCAGTTGGGCTCAGCGGACAGGCGGGCACGGGACTTCACCGATAACCTGCTGGATTCCGTGATTCGCGAGACGATTGCGTGTTTTCCCGTGTATCGAACTTATATTGATGATCGCGGCCAGTATACGGAGCGAGACAGGGCTTATATTCATCAGTCGATTGCACGGGCCAAACTTCGCAACCCGGAGGTGGATGCGTCGGCGTTTGATTTTCTCGAGAACATCTTACTGCTGCACGGAAAGAGCGGCGATGAGATTGACCAGAGGGAGCTTTATTTCGCGCTGAAGTTTCAGCAACTGACGGGGCCAGTGATGGCCAAGGGCGTGGAGGACACTTCGTTCTACGTGTACAACCGATTTATCTCATCGAATGAAGTGGGCGGGTCGATGCAGTCGTTCGGGATTCCTGTGGATATGTTCCACGCAAGCAACCTGGATCGGCTGGAGAATTCGCCCGATGCGATGCTGGCGACATCGACGCATGACACGAAGCGCAGCGAGGATGTGCGAAACCGACTGAATGTGATTTCAGAGTTGAAGCTGATCTGGCCGGCGTTTGTGCGGCGCGCGCAGCGGCTGAATGCGCGCTTCAAGCAGACGCTTGAGGATGGGCGCGTGGCTCCGGACGCGAACGAAGAGTATTTGATTTACCAGACGATTGCAGGAGCGTGGCCATGGAAGGTGGATTCGACGGAGGACCGGCGTCATTTTGTGGAGCGGCTGCAACAGTACATGACCAAGGCTCTGAGTGAGGCCAAGGTGAATTTGAGCTGGGTGAATCCGAACGAAAAATATGTAGCGGCGGTGCATGCGTTTGTGGCGAGGATTCTCACGCCCGACGAGGACGGCACGGAGCGCAGATTTGTGTTGGCGCTCGAGGTGCTGCTGCCTACGCTGAAATTGTTTGGGGCGGTGAATTCGCTGGCGCAAGTGGTTTTGAAGGTGGCTTCGCCGGGGGTTCCGGATTTTTACCAGGGGTGCGAGATGTGGGACCTGAGCCTGGTGGATCCGGATAATCGGCGTCCTGTGGATTATGCGGTACGTGCAGACGCGCTGGATGCAATGCTGCGCAAGGCAGAAGCGGAAGGCGCGAAGGCGGTGTGCCGCGAGGTGACGGCGGCGTTGAACGATGGGCGCATCAAGCTGTGGGCAACGCATCGCGTGCTGGCTTGGCGGGCCCAGATGCCCGAGGTCTTCCGGCGTGGTGATTATGTGCCGCTGAGCGCCGGGGGTGAATTTGCGCAGCATGTGATCGCGTTTTTGCGACGGCGCGAGGGGGAATGCGTGCTGGTGGCGGTTCCTCGGTTTGCATGTACGCTGATGCGGGGTCGTCGGGAGCTGCCACTGGGGGACGCGTGGGGCGATGCGGAACTCACTACGGAGCAGTGCGCGGGGAAGCGGATGGTGAATGCGTTTACGGGCGAGGAGATGATCGTGGCGGCAGACGGGCGGATTCGGCTGGCCGAGTTGTTTGGGGAATTTCCAGTGGCTATGCTGCGGTGCCGTTCCTGACCGTGATGGAATAGGGCGGTCGGTTCGCCTGGCATTACAGCGCGGTTGTCAGCCTTGCTCCGGAGGCTGGTCGCGGTCGCAGGCTTCGGCTAGAGCGGCCAGTTTTTCGGCGAGGGCTGCGGTGAGCGCGCCTTCCGGGCAGCGCCACGACCAGTTTCCGTCGGCCCGGGAGGGCATGTTCATGCGCGCTTTGGCGGGAAGCGCGAGAATATCCTGGACGGGGACAATGCAGATGTCGGCGACGGACGTTTCGACCGCGCGGATCATGGCCCAGACGATGTTCTGACGGGTTGCTCCGAGGTAAGCTTTGGCGGCGGCCTTTTCGGCTTTGGTGGCTTCTTCGTCCCACCAGCCTTGGGTGGTGTTGTTGTCGTGGGTGCCGGTATAGACGGCGGAATTTTTTGCATAGCGGTGCGGGAGATGATCGTGCGCTTTGCGGGAGCCGAAGCCGAACTGGACGACGCGCATGCCGGGCAGGCAGAAGCGCTCGCGAAGGGCATCCACCTCAGGGGTGATGAGGCCGAGGTCTTCGGCGATGAATGGCAGCCCGCCGAGTGCGCGGCTGATGCTCTCTAAAAACTCGGCTCCGGGAGCCTTGATCCATTCGCCGTGCTCGGCGGTTTCGTTAGCAGAGGGGATCGCCCAGTAGGCCTCGAATCCACGAAAGTGGTCGAGGCGGATGATGTCGTAGAAATAGCGCTCGCGACGCATGCGGTCGATCCACCAGTCGAAGCCGTTGCGGCGCATGGCGTCCCATCGATAGAGGGGATTGCCCCAGCGCTGGCCGGTAGCAGAGAAGTAGTCGGGCGGGACTCCCGCAACGCGGATGGGCAGGAGGTTTTCGTCCAGATCAAAAAGGTCGGGGCGGGTCCAGACATCGGCGCTGTCGTAGTTGACGAAGATCGCGATGTCGCCGATGAGTTTAATCCCGCGCTGCGCGCAGTAGGCGTGGAGAGCGCTCCATTGATCATCGAAGGCGAACTGGAGAATCTGTTGGACGGCGATGTCTTCAGCGTGGTTGCGACGGAGTTGGTCGAGGGCCTGCGGGTTGCGGCGCGCCAACTCGGTTGGCCATGTGTTCCAGGCGGCTCCGTGGAATTGTCTTTTGAGCACGCTGTAGAGGGCATAGGCTTCGAGCCACGTCCAGTTGGTGCGGGTGTAAGCTTCGTAGCGAGCCCAGGTCGCCTCGTCATGCTTGTGGAGAAAATTGAGAGCTGCTTCTTCAAGCAACGGCATTTTTGATGCGACCACGGCATCGAAGTCGACGCTTGCGGAGGAGCCGGGAACAGCGGCAAGGCGATCCGGCTCAATCCATCCGCGGTCGGCGAGGAATTCGAGCGAAATGAGCAGGGGATTGCCTGCGAAGGCGGAGAGCGCGGCGTAGGGTGAGTTGCCGTATCCAGTGGGGCTGAGCGGCAAGACCTGCCAGAGCCGCTGTTTTCCAGCTTCAAGGAAATCGGCGAAGGCGTAGGCGGCGGGGCCAAGGTCGCCGATGCCGCCGTTCGAGGGCAGGGATGTGATGTGGAGCAGAAGTCCCGAAGCGCGGTCAAAAGACATAGGCGGAAATCTCAGCGGACTGTCAAAAGAAAAGGCCCGCTCCTCGAAAGATTCGGAAATAGCGGGCCCCGGTTACTTAGACGAATCACGTCATCCCTGCGATGTTCCGCTGGCGGGCACCTGCTGCGCGCGGCGGTTGAAGCGGATGCGGCCATCTTTCTGGTAATTGTTCTGGAGATTGGAGACGAAGACCTCGAACATATCGCTGCGGCGCTGTTCGAGCAGGGCGTCGCGGGTGGCGTCGAAGTTTTTGGCGATCTCTTCGCTGGTGGGCAACTGCTTGTCGGTGAGCTTGACGACAACGCCGGTGTGGCCGGTGTTGATGGGACCGCTCGACTGTCCGGGGTTCAGATTGAAAATCTGAGGAGCCGCGGTCGCGAGCGCGCCGATGTCGGGAACCTGCGCGTCGCGTCCCACGAGGTCGCTGGACTTCATGGTCGCACCGACTTCCTTGGCGGCTTGGGCAAGGTCGTTGTCGCTCCTGGCGCGCATGGCAAGTTCGTTGGTCTTCTGGGCGAGCAATTCCGGAAGCTGCTGGTCACGGTAATCGTCGAGGATATGCGATTTGTAGGTCGCGAAGTCAGGCGCGTGCGCGGGCTGGATGCCTGTCACCTGATAGAGCGCGAAGCCGTCGCCTGTGGGTGCCACCTGCGGAGGCGCGTCCTGCTTGGCACTGAAGGCTCCGGTGAGGAGCTGGGAGCCGTCAGCGAGGTTGGGCACTACCGAAGACTGCGAGAGGAAGTCGGTGGTGACAAGCTGGAGATGATGCGCGGCGGCGGTGGCGGCAAGGCCGCTTTTTGCGGCTTCGCCGGACAACTGGTGCGCGTAGTTCTGCTCCTGCTGCTGCTCGTGCTGGCGAGTGAGTGTGGCGGTGATCTCGGGCTTCACTTCATCGAGCGGCCTGGTGTGGGCAGCCTGCTTCGCTTCTGTCTGAATGATGTGATAGCCGAACTTGGTGCGCACGAGGCCGGAGGTCTGTCCCGGCTGGAGGGCGAAAGCGGCCTTGTCGAACTCGGGGACGGTGACGCCATGCTTGATCCAGCCGAGTTCGCCTCCCTGCGCCTTGCTGCCGGGATCGTCGGAGTATTCCTTGGCGAGTTTGGCGAAATCGGCTCCGTGATGGAGCTGATCGAGGATGCTTTCGGCTTTGGCTTTGGCGGCGGCGTCCGCCTTGGGATCCTGCGAGTTGACGGCGATGAGGATGTGGCGAACCTTAACCTGCGCCGCTACCTGATAGTCGCTGATGTGCTGCTGGTAATACTGCTGGACTTCGGCGTCCGTCACGGGCGCGGGAGCCTGCGGCAGGTTCGATGCGGTGAAGGCGGCGTACTGAATCTTGCGCGCTTCGGGAATGGCTTGAGTGTACTTTGAGGCATTCTTCTTGAAATATGCCTGAAGTTGCGCGTCCGTGGGGTTGATTTGATTGCGGAGCGCGTCGGAGTCGATGACGGCGTAGTCGAATTTGACTTTGGTAGCCTGATCGACATAGGTGGAGCGGACGTCATTATCAGAGACGGTGACACCACCAGCGATGAGCGAACGGAGGCGGCCCTCGATGATCTCCTTTTTGACTTCATTCTCGAATTTCTCGCGCGTCATCTGGAACTGCTGCGACACAAACTCGGCATACTGATCGTCGCCGATGTATTTGCCGTTGGGGAAGAGAAGCATGCCCCATTGCCCACTGTGGAGGAAGCGGCGCACGTCGTCATCGGTGGCGGTGATGCCGAGCCGCTTGGCTTCGCGCAGCTCGATGTCCTGCTGGATCAAGCCCTCAGCGACACGCGGCTCCATGAAGGGCAGCAGCTGGTCGGGCAAGCCCTGGCGCTGCAGGGCGCGCTGCGCGAGGTTCTGGACATCGGTGGCGGAGATAGTTTCCTGCGCGGGCAGGAACCGGCCCAGGAAGCCTCCGTGGCCAATGCTGGCGTAGGTGTCTGAAGACGCCGCATCGCCGCTGAAGATGCCCGGAACCAAAGTGATGACCATGGTGACGCAGGCCACTGTGATGATGACCCAGAAGGCAATCTTGATGAACTTATTGTCTTTTTGCAGGAAACGAATCATGGATGAGTAGAGAACCTTTCCCCTAAGTATAAATCAGGTGTTCAGGGTGTAGGTGCCGGGGCTCGCGAAAGCGGCCGGTAGCTAAGCCAACGTCAACACGGCTATCTCCGGGGGACAGTTGAAGCGGAAGGGTACGCCTACGGTGCCGACTCCGCGGTTGACGTAGAGCTGTGTGGGGCCCATGCGGAAGAGGCCTTCGACGTACTTCTTGCCGAGGGTAGGCAGGTGTATCGGAGGCAGGAAGGGAAAGCGCACCTGGCCCCCGTGGGTGTGGCCGGAGAGCATCAGGTCCACGTTGTGGCGCGCGACCTGAGGCAGGACATCGGGTTCGTGGACCATGAGGACGACGGGCTCGCTGTCTTTGCGTGACGCGGGGGGAACAGCCTTGTCAAGGTTCATTTTGTCGTAGCAGGCATCGCCGGTCCCAGCGATCCAGAGGCGTTGACCATCGCGTTCGAGCGGCACGTAACGGTTGTTGAGAACGGTGAAACCGTGAATTGCGAGGGCGTCGAGGACGGCGGGCTCGGCGAAGCTAGAGTCGTGATTGCCGAGGACGGCGTAGCGCAGTGGGCATTGGACCTGGCTGAGGATTTCGGTGCAGCGGTAAGCGAATTGTTTGGTGCGGGCGTGGGAAAACAGGACGCCGTCGGTTACGTAGTCTCCGTTGAAGAAGACCGCGTCGGCCTTGAGCCGGTTGACCTGGGTAACGATGTCGCGAAGGAAATACGGCTCGGAATATTCAGCGTAATGGAAGTCGGAAACCTGAAGTATCCTGAAGCTCCGAAACTGGTCAGGAAGCCGTGCGAGGTGGATCGTGTGCCGCTCGACGCTGATTTCGTGGCGAGAAACTTCAGATGCGTAAAGGGGAAAACCGAGGCAGGCGGCCCCGGCGGCTGTGAGAAAGCTGCGCCTGGTGATTGTTTTCTTCTGGTTTTGAACAGACACTTCCATCATTTAACAACAATTCCGCGACTGCACTCTAGGATGCAGGTCCATGGGGGTGTTTCGGGTTGGTGCTGGTAGAAACCCGCGTTTTGAGACAAACGCGCGCTTCTGCATCCGGAATTAATAAGGGTAAGGATAAGGTGCGTAGTAGGGGCGAGGAGCGACGTAGACAGGGCGGTGAACCAGTGCGGGCGGCGGAGGGGCACTGGAGGCGAGGCGCTGCGCTTCCTGCCAGGAGACGGGCTGGACGGTGGCGGGAGTGGCGAGGTGGAAATCCACCTGAGCCTCGACCGGCAGGTAGACGCGCGGGCCGCTGCTGGCGGAAGACGCTGCGAGCCCGCCGGCTGCTCCTACGCCGGCGCCGATGGCCGCACCTGCTCCACGACCGATGAGGCCGCCGATCAGCGCTCCGAGAACGGCTCCGCCGGCGGTGTTCGTGGCGGTGTAGCCAGCCTTGTTGGGTCCGCGGCTGGACCATACGTCGGTGGTGAGTGGGAACGTTCTTCCCGCGAGGTTGACGTTGGTGAGTTGCAGCCTGAGGATCGCGGCGCCACCCAGCTTGCCGCCTTCTTTCGACTCGACGACCAGCCCGGTGAGCATCGCCCCCCGGGGAATGGCCAGAACGCCGCGCTCATAGACATCGACCGCGTTGGTGGCCTGGAAGACGGTCCCATTCTGAAGGTGTGCGGTGTCGAGAGGTCCGGCGAGGCGCACACGGAGCAGGGTTCCGGCAGGAATGAGGACGGGCGCGGTGGGCGTGTTGTAGTAGGGAACCTGCCTCAGCGGAGCGTAGCCCTGCTGATAAGGCGCGGGCTCTCCATAAGTGGGCCGCGGTGCGGCGCCGTAGGGCCGCTGCGGCGGCTCCGATTGCTCGGGCTGGTTTTCGTCGGGCGGTGGAGGCGGAACCGTGTTCTGCTCCTGGTTCTGAGCCTGATCCGCAGGACTGAGCTGGTTGGCGGATGCCTGGGCGGCGAGCCCTGCTGCCGGAGCGGCATTGCCAGCGTTTTCGACCTTCAGTTGGTTGAGGATGCCGCTCACTCCGGTGACGTTGGTAGCGTCGGTTTCAGCCTGATGGCTCTGGGCCTCGGTCTGCACGGTTCCGGTGAGGGTGACAATGCCCTTGTCGGCGGTTGCGGTGATGTGCTGGCCTTGAAGAGCGGAGTCCTGCTGGAAGGCGGCCGCGACGTCGGATTGAATGGCGGCGTCGGTACGCTGTTGTGACATTGCAAGGGTGGCGGTTGAGAACCAGGCACACGCGGCGAACAGCGCGATGGCCGCTCTCCGGAAGGACTTTTGGTGAATTACAGTTTGAATGAGCATATCTTCCGACTCCCGCGCATCTTTGCCGTTTGTACGCCTCTATTTCAATGGACGCAAACCAAGCTTGTGGCGTTTCCGGTGAAAACCCATTTGGTGGTAAAAAGTTTTGGGGGCTGATCGTCCAGGCGCACTTCGCACCTTTCGCGATGCCGGCTTCTGCGGCTCTCCTGTCAGTTGGGGACTCGTTTCTCTATCCCCGCTGTTTTCGGTAGCGGGCGATGAGCGCGTTAGTCGAGCTGTCGTGGTCTGTGGGGAGTTCTTTGGGGGCGAGTTGGCCGATGATCTTTTTTGCGAGGACTTTGCCTAGCTCGACGCCCCACTGGTCGAAGGAGTCGATTTGCCAGATGGCTCCCTGGGTGAAGACGCTGTGTTCATAGAGGGCGACGAGTTTGCCGAGCGATTCGGGTGTGAGTTCTTCCAGCAGGAGAGTGCTGGAGGGGCGGTTGCCCTCAAAGACGCGATGCGGCACGAGCCAGTCGGGCGTGCCTTCCGCTTTGACCTGTTCGGCGGTTTTGCCGAAGGCCAGGGCTTCAGTCTGCGCAAAGACGTTGGCCATGAGCAGGTCGTGATGGTTGCCGAGCGGGTTCAGCGTTTTGGAAAAGCCGATGAAGTCGGCAGGGATGAGGCGGGTTCCCTGATGGATGAGTTGGTAGAAGGAGTGCTGGCCGTTGGTGCCGGGCTCGCCCCAGAAGATGGGGCCGGTTTCGTAATTGACGCGATTGCCGGAGAGAGTCACGTGTTTGCCGTTGCTCTCCATGGTGAGCTGCTGGAGGTAGGCTGGAAAGCGCTTGAGGTACTGGTCGTAGGGCAGCACGGCCACGGTCTGCGCGTTGAAGAAGTCGGTGTACCAGACTGTGAGCAAGCCCATGAGCACGGGGAGATTTCGCTCGAAAGGCGCGGTGCGAAAGTGCTCGTCGATGGCGTGGAAGCCAGCCAGGAGTTTGTGAAAGCTGTCCGGGCCGATGGCCAGCATAGTGGAGAGACCGATGGCCGAGTCCATGGAGTAGCGGCCTCCTACCCAGTCCCAGAAGCCGAACATGTTGGCGGTGTCGATGCCGAATTTTTTCACCTCGTCCGCGTTGGTGGAGACCGCGACGAAATGTTTGGCCACGGCCTTTTCGTCGCCGAGCTTTGCGAGCGCCCACTCGCGCGCCGTGTGCGCGTTGGTCATGGTTTCGAGCGTGGTGAAAGTCTTGGAGGAGACGATGAAGAGGGTTTCTTCGGCGTTGAGGTCGCGCGTGGCCTCGGCGAAGTCGGTCCCATCGACGTTCGAGACAAAACGGAAGGTCATGTCGCGGCGGCTGTAGTGGCGGAGCGCTTCGTAGGCCATGACGGGGCCGAGGTCGGAACCCCCTATGCCGATGTTGATGACGTTCCTTATGGGTTTGCCGGTGTGGCCCTTCCACTCGCCGCTGCGGACGCGGTTGGAGAACGCGGCCATGCGGTCGAGGACTTCATGCACTTCAGGAACGACGTTTTTGCCGTCCACGTTGATGACTGCGCCCTTGGGCGCGCGGAGAGCGATGTGCAGCACGGCGCGATTTTCGGTGATGTTGATTTTGTCGCCGCGGAACATGGCGTCGATGCGGGCCTTGAGGCCGCTCTCGTTGGCTAGTTGGAAGAGAAGCTTCAGCGTTTCGTCGTTGACCCGGTGCTTGGAATAGTCGAGGTAAACGCCTTCGGCCTCAGTCGTGAGGCGGGTGCCGCGGTTCGGATCTGCGGCGAAGAGGCCGTGGAGAGACTGTGGGCCGATAGCGTCATGATGCGCTTCGAGCGCCTTCCATGCGGGTAACTGCGTCAATGGAGTAGTGGATGTGCTCATAAATCTCCTTTACGGCGTTGGTCCTGATGGCTTGCTGTACTTCAATCGAGGCTTTTCATGGTGAACTGACGGCCGGCTTCGAGCAGCTTTGCTACCGACCCTTTCGAGCAGGATTCAGAATAAATGCGGAGCAACGGTTCGGTTCCGGAGGCGCGGAGGAGGAGCCAGGTCTTCGCGGCGTTGGGCTTGGTTTTTGCTTCGGGATTGTCGAGGAAGAACTTGATGCCGTCGAGCGTTTCTACGTGCTCGATGGGCATTCCGGCAAACTCTTTTACGTCAGCCTTCGCGCGTGCGATGGCAGCGCTCTTCAGGTCGTCGTTGATGTGCAGATCGATGCGTCCGTATTGATGTTCGCCGTACTCCTCCTGCAATCGCTGGACGAGCTGGCCGAGGGTTTTGTTTTCTTCGGCCATGACATTGGCCAGCAGCAGGGAATTGAGCAGGCCGTCGCGCTCCGGCAGGTGGCGTGCGATGCCGATACCTCCGGATTCTTCTCCGCCAATGAGGATGTTTTTTTCGAGCATGAGGTCGCAGATGTATTTGAAGCCGATGCCGTGCTCGTGGAGAGTTCGTTCGTAGCGAGCGCAGATACGGTCGAGCATGCTGGTGGTGTTGAAGGCGCGCGTCACGTCGCCGGGCCAATCTTTGTGGGTGAGCAGCCACTCGAGCAGGACACAGTAGATTTTGTGTGGATCGACGAAATTGCCATGCTCATCGGCGGCCCCGATGCGGTCGGCGTCGCCGTCGGTGACGAAGCCGGCGTGGCAGTGGTGCGCGACGACCGCGTCTTGAAGCGCGCGCACATGCGGCTCGATGGGCTCGGGATTGATGCCGGGGAAGAGCGGATCGTGGTTGGCGCGAATCTCGACGTGATCGACGCCGATGCTCCTGAAGATTCCGGAGAGGATGCCGCTGCCCGCCCCGTACATGCAATCGATGGCAAATTTGAATTTTGATTTGGCGATGAGGTCAAGGTCGGCGACGCGGCGGATGGCTTCGAGGTAGCTGGGCAGGAAATCCACTTCGGTGATGGAGGCTGGCTGTGCGGGTTTGGGCAGGGGCTTATCGAGGAAGGTCTCGATCGCGGCCATGATGGAAGGACTTCCCGAGCCGCCGTAGTAGGCCTTGTACTTGACGCCGTTCCACTGGTAGGGATTGTGGCTGGAAGTAATCATGACGCCGCCGGCGGCGCTCTGGTCGTGAACTCCATAAGAGAGGGCAGGCGTGGGCGTGATGCGGTTGGCGAGCTTGACGGGAATTCCGGACGCGGCGAGGACTTCGGCGACGGCGCGGGCGAAGCGGTCGGAGGCGAAGCGTGTGTCGTAGCCGATGCAGACGCCTTTGGAGGCTGATTCCTCGGGGTTGTTGCTGGCGAGAAGATAGCCGGCGATGGCGCTGGCGGCCTTGCGGACGTTCTCGAAGGTGAAGTCGTCGGCGATGCGGGCGCGCCAGCCGTCGGTTCCAAACTTGACTGGAGAGTTCTGTCCCATGCGGTTTCTTTCTAAAGGAGGTCTTTGCGTCCTTTGTCGTCGAGCTGTTTGACCACCTTGCCTATGTCCTGGGAGCGGTCGCGGGCGGTGATGAGGATGGCGTCTTCGGTTTCGACAACAGCGAGATCGTGGACGTCCACAAGCAAGACGAATTTTTTTGGGCTGTATACATAGTTACCGTCCGCCTCGACGGCCAAACTGCCCGCGCTTTCGGTTACGTTCTTTTGGTCGTCGACGCCGTTATTCAACGCGAGATGGTGCTCGTAGAGCGCGGCCCATGAGCCGAGATCGTTCCAGCCAAAATCGGCGGGCAGGCAATAGAGGTTCGACTGATGCTCGCCTTTTGCGGAACGCGGCTCGAGGATGGCGTAATCGACGCTGATGTTTTCGCACTGCGGGTAGCGCTCGGCGAAGACGCGCTGGAAATCGGGGGTGCCGTAGGCGGCGGCGATGGCTTCGAGGTGTGGAGCGGTTTCCGGCAGATGCTCGCGGACGGCATTGGCGATCGTGCGCACGGACCAGAAAAAAACACCACTGTTCCAGTGGTAATTGCCGTCTGCAACGAACTGGCGCGCGCGCTGGAGGTTCGGCTTCTCGGTAAATCGGCGGACGTGGTTGGCTCCGTTGGGCGCGGCTGCTCCTGTTTCGATGTAGCCGTAGCCGGTTTCCGCGCGGCTTGGCTTGATGCCCAGCACAACCATGTTTTCTCCGGCGGCGGCAATCGCGATAGCCTTCTCGATGACTTCGAGAAAGGCCAGCTCATTGCCAATGGTGTGGTCGGCGGGAAACATACCGAGCACGGCGGCGGGTGCGATGCGCTCGATGAGAAAGGCGGCGAGTCCCGCTGCTGGAGCGGTGTTGCGTGCCACCGGCTCGCAGATGATTTGATCTTGAGGAATGGAATTGAGCTGGCCGCAGATCGTCTCGGAGAGGAGATTGTTGGTAATGACCCACATCTCCTGCGACGATGCGAGCGGCGCGAGACGGTCAGCCGTGCACTGGATCATGGTCCGCTCGCCGTCGAGAGCCAGCACCTGCTTGGCGCGCGCCTTGCGGCTGCGCGGCCAAAAGCGGGTCCCGCTGCCACCGGCGAGGATGATGGGACGAAAATCAATCTTCAAATCAAGCGTCCTCGTTGGCTCTTTCGGACCACATGGTACGCGGCTGAATGCGGATGACGGTGGCGGCCAACTCAGCATCCACGCGCACGTCGCGACTGGAAGCTGGGATGACGGCGAGTTCGCAGCGGTTGACCGGAAAGGCTTCTCCCTCATCGGCGGAGATGCGAATTTGTCCTTCGGCTACGAACATTATTTGGAGCCCTCCGGTGCTCGCGGCGATAGCAGGGGTAGCTTTCGCCGGAGCGAGCGTCCAGCGCTCGATCTCAAAATATTTCTCATCGATGAGGACGAAGTGGCCGTTGACGCTTCGCGGCGAAATTTTTCCGGCGCGGGTCTTGAGGCGCATGGCCTCGAAGGATTTATCGAGATGCAACTCGCGCGGACGTCCGTAGTCATACATGCGGTAGGTGAGATCGCTCGTCTGCTGGGTTTCCAGGATGACGACGCCGGGACCCATGGCGTGAACGGTTCCCGCATCGACGAAGAGCATGTCGTTTTTCTGGACGGGAACCATTGCGAGGAGCTCTTCGAGGGTGGCGGATTCGATCCCGGCGCGAATTTGCTCGGGCGTGACACCGGGCTTGATGCCGAGAGCGACGTGGGCTCCGGGCTGGGCGTCGAGCGTGTACCAGCACTCGGTTTTGCCCCGGGGCTCGCCGTATTTCTGCGCCATCGCGTCGTCAGGATGCACCTGAACGCTGAGTTTGTCTTTGGGGAACAGCAGTTTGATGAGCAGTGGAAACTGGCCGTCGCCATAGGTGTTGCCGAGCAGTTCGCGGCCATGCTGCGCGGTGATGTCGCGGAGTGGCAGGGCGGCAAGCGGGCCAGTGGCGGCGGCGCACATTTCACCAGTGAGCCAGACTTCGCCGATGGGCTCTCCCGTGGTTTTGTAGTCGTACCAAGGCGCGAGGTCGTGGAAGCCCCAGATGCGCGTGCGGAAGTAGGGCTCGAGTCGAAAGGGAAAGAGATTGCTCATGCAGATTTAAGTATGCCTCAGAGGGGGTTTCCGGCGCACGCGACGGGGGATGGTATACAGGGAGCATGGCTACTTATCTCGTGACCGGCTGTGCCGGATTTATTGGATCGTCCATGGTTGAGGCGTTGGTCGAGCGCGGAGAGACGGTTCGCGGGCTCGATAATTTTGAGACCGGCAAGCGAGAGAACCTGAGGGGTTTTCTCGACCGGATGGAACTTGTGGAGTGCGATCTGCGCGACGCTGACGCGATGATGGCGGCTTGCCGGGGTGTGGACTTTATTTTTCACACCGGAGCGGTGGCCTCGGTTCCGCGCTCAGTGAAGGACCCGCGTACGAGCCACAAAGCGAACATCGACGGGACTTTTAATTTGCTGGAAGGTGCGCGGGCGACGGGCGTGAAGCGGGTTGTGTATTCGGCGTCTTCGTCGGCTTATGGCGACCAGCCGGGGTTTCCGCGACGCGAGACGATGGTTCCGGCGCCGATTTCGCCATACGCGGTGCAGAAGCTGGCGGGCGAGTCGTACATGGCGAGCTATTGGCAGGTCTATGGGCTGGAGACGGTGAACCTTCGTTACTTCAACATATTTGGACCGCGGCAGGATCCCGGGTCGCCCTACAGCGGCGTGATGGCGAAGTTCACGCTGCAGATGCTGCGCGGCGAGCGGCCCACGATTTTCGGAGATGGCGAGCAGGGGCGGGATTTCACTTACATCGATAACGTGGTGTCGGCGAATTTCCTGGCCATGGAGGCCGCCGCGGGCGAAGTTGCCGGGCGCGTGTTTAATGTGGCTTGTGGCGAGCAGCACACCTTGAACAAGACGTTTCGTGCGCTGGCTGAACTGCTGGATTTTCGCGAGCAACCGGTGTATGGGCCGATGCGGGCGGGCGATGTTCGGGATTCGCTGGCGGATATTTCAGCCGCGCGCGCGGCGTTCGGATATAAGCCGCTGGTTGGGTTCGACGAGGGCTTGCGGCGGACAATTGCCTGGTATCGGGAGCAGTATGCGCAACCGGTGAAGTAGCGCCGAACCGGCGTAGGTGAGATGCGATGCCGGGCCGATGTTTTGCCCAGCTTGCCTTTAAAAAGATTAGCCCCCCTTAAATCATCCGATCAGCGTATATTTGCCTCCGCTGTAATGAATCCTTCTAAGAAGGCGGGTATGCGATGAGAAAGTATCTTGCGGAATTAGTGGGGACATTTGTACTGGTCTTCATTGGAG
>JBAPRH010000045.1:0-119879 GCA_049280995.1 Acidobacteriaceae bacterium | reverse complement strand
AGCTTCTTCTTCGCGAGGGGCCGCCGCCGCTTCCTGTTCGGGCCGCGGCTGGCGGTTGCGCCCGTTATCGCGGCGCTGCTGCGCGCCGGGGAGAGCGGTGCGTTCGAATTCGTCGCTGTCCTCTTGCTCTTCGAGAAAGTCGGTGACGTAGAGGAAGGCGTCGCGCTCCAGGCCGATATCGACAAAGGCTGACTGCATTCCGGGAAGGACGCGGGTGACGCGGCCCTTGTAGATGGAGCCGGCGAGGGTATATTCGTTTTCGCGCTCGTAATAGATTTCGGCGAGTTCGTCGTCTTCGAGAATCGCCAGCCGCGTTTCATGCGGGGTGGTGGATATGCAAATTTCTTTTGACATCCTGTCTCTTTCCTGCCTGCGGTTTTAAGCCGCAAGGTAACGGCCGAGACAGATCAAAGCGGGAGACCGGAGAGGATTGGGTGTGGTGAAGGGATGGTCGCGGAGACGGAGATTCTTTTCGGGGGAGATGATTCGCGCTCGCGCCAGTCGCCCGGCGGAGGCCCACTTGAAAAACCAATTGTCTTGCGGGAAACATCCGAGTGCAAGGAGTTTGTGACCGCTTCAGCCGGATTGTCCGGCGGGGCCGTTTCCCTTCCTTGCACGCTCATTGCTTCAATCCTGTCCGGCCCGGTGATCCGTTTTGGCCGGCTAAAGTTAAATTTCCAGAATTCTGGTCTTGCTCACCCGCTCGTGCGGGCTTCTTTCCAAATCGTTTTCGCCGGGGACTCAGTTCACGAAGCGGTTCATGCGGACGTTCATAACCATGCCCAGAGCCAGAAACGTGAACAGCACCGAGGAGCCTCCGTAGCTCATAAGCGGGAGAGGAATCCCGGTGACCGGCATCAGCCCGATGACCATTCCGACGTTGACCGCGATCTGAAAGATCAGCACGGCCACTACGCCCATAACCAGGAACGTGCCTGAGGGGTCCGCGGCTGTCTGTGCGTTTTGAATCAAACGCATCAATATCAAAAAGTATATCAGCAGAACGATGATCGCGCCGATAAAGCCGTGTTCCTCCGCAAAGGCGGCGAAGATGAAGTCGGTGTAAGGAATGGGAAGGAAGTCGCCCTGGGTCTGAGTGCCCTTGGTGGTTCCGCGGCCGAAGACGCCGCCGTCGCCGACGGCGATTTTGGACTGGAGAATCTGGTAGCCGCTGCCTTTCGGGTCGGAGCCAGGATTGATAAAGCTGGTGAGCCGGGCCTTTTGGTAGGGCTTGAGGATTTTGTTGCTGGAAAAAGCGATGCCGACCAGCAGCAGCCCCGAGAGAGCGAGGATAGCCGACTTTTTCCAGTCGATACCGCCGAGAAAGAGCCCGGCAAGCAGGATGGGCGAATAGGTAAGGGCAGTGCCGAGGTCGGGCTGCTTGAGTACGAGCAGCATGGGGATTCCCACCATGGCCATGGCCTTGAAGATGTCGAGCCAGGTGAGCTTGCGTCCGGCGAGGCCGACGAAGTAGCGCGCGACGGCGAGGATGAGGACGAGCTTGACCCATTCGGAAGGCTGGAAGTGCATGCCGCCGGGAAGCCTGATCCAGCGGCGCGCACCCATGATCCGCGTCCCGGCGACCAACACGCCCACCAGCGATACCAGGCAAAAAGCGTAGAGCCAGTGGATGATCTCAAGCAGCCGGTGATAGTTGACGAGAGAGAGCGCAAACATGGCGGCGAGACCGCCGACGAACCAGAGAATCTGTTGCTTGTAAAAGCCTACAAAACGCGTGTGGAGCGTGGCCGAGTATATCTCGAGCACGCTGAAGACAGCGAGGATGAGGACGAACCCTAGAAGGGTCCAGTCGAAATCGCGGAAGGAGAGCATGCGGCGGCGCATTGGATTCAGGGTACAGCGATCAGTGATCAGCGTTCACGTTCGGGCGCTTTGCATCGACTGCTGGAATTTTCAGATAGAAGTGTCCGGCGCGGGCATCGGCCAGCTCGCTGTTTTTCTCTTCCTTCGACTTGGGAGCCAGCGGTTTGCCGCCCATGGCGTCCGGGTGTTCGGGGTTGGACCATACGGCGCCGACGTCGAGGGGCTGCGATTGCGGTCTTTCGAGATTGTGGTCGAGGCGGCGTTGCTTGTCGACGAAAGCCTGGATGACCTTGCCCGCCACATGGGCTGAGTCAGTTCCCCAGCCACCGTGCTGCCAGAAGACCACGACGATGATGTCGGGATTGCGGCGTGGGGCGATGCCGACGAACCATGAGTTGGCGCGCTGGCTGACGTCGGAGGAGACCTTGTTGGTTCCGAAGCTGTGGCTGACGACCTGAGCCGTTCCAGTTTTGCCAGCAAAGTCGATGTCGGTGAGGCGAGAAGAATAGGCCGTACCGATGGGTGATTGGGTGACATTGGCCATGTCGTCGGTGATGATTTCCCAGTTGGCGGGGTCGATTTTGATGGTCTTGTCGCCGGAACCGGGATAGTTATCGAGGATGGCCTGGCGGTAGCTGGGCGGCAGCTCGCTGGGGAAGACGACGTGGGGACGCTTGAAGACGCCGCCCGACGCGATGCCACCGATCGCGCGGGCAAGCTGGATAGGGGTGACGGCGACGGCTCCCTGACCGATGCCGACCGAGACGGTTTCGCCCGCGTACCACTTGCGATGGAAATTCCTCAATGCCCATTCGGTCGAGGGCATCACGCCGCTGATTTCGTCGGGGAGGTCAATGCCGGTTTTCTGGCCGAGCCCGACTTCGTGGGCATACTTGGCGATCGTGTCGATGCCGAGCTTGACGGCCAGCGTGTAGTAGAAGGTGTCGCAGGAGTAAGGGAGCGCGTTATGGATGTCGACTTCGCCGTGGTGACGGTCGCACGCGAAGAAGTGTCCGTAGAAGTCGGCTCCTCCCTGGCAATTGACTTTGAGGTTTTGCGCGATCCCTTGCTGGAGCCCGGCCAGAGTCATGATGATTTTGAAGGTCGAGCCAGGCGGCGACATAGCCTGAATGGCCTTGTTCAGCAGCGGGTGCTCGGGGTCGGTGATGAGCTTGTTCCATTCAGCGCGCCCGATGCGGACAGCGAACTCGTTGGGGTCGAAGGTGGGGCGGCTAACCATCGCGAGAACTTCGCCGGTATGGGGGTCGAGGGCAACAACGGCCCCTTCGCGGTTGCCCATGGCGTTCTCGGCTGCGCGCTGGATATCCATATCAATGGTGAGGCGAAGGCTTTTGCCGGGGATGGAGCGTTCGGTGCCGAGGACTCCGACTTCGCGCCCGTGGCTGTCGACCAGCACGTCGTGGGAGCCGTCCTGCCCGCGCAGGATGGGGTCGTAGGAGGCTTCGACCCCCGACTGCCCGACGACGTCGCCGGGTTCGTAAAACGCGTAGCGAGGATTGTCGAGCATCTGCTCGCTGACTTCGCCGACGTAGCCGATGAGGTTGGCGGCAAATCCGTCTTTGGGGTAAAGTCGCCGCTGCTCGTCGATGGTTTCCAACTCGGGCATCTCGTCCGCGTGCGCGGCGATGAACTCCTGTTCATCGGGCGTGATGTCTTTTTTCAGGGGGATGGGCTGATATTTAGGTGCGGCGCGGTATTTGTGGAGAATGGCGTCGATCTGATCGATGGTCATGTGCAGCCCGCGGGCGATCAGGGGCAAGTCGGGTTCGATCTTGTGGGTCTGGTCGCGGACGAGGAAGCAGGAGACTGAGGGGTAATTATCGACGAGCAGGCGGCCTTCGCGGTCGAAGATTTGTCCGCGTGCTGCGAGAATGGGAACTTTGCGAACGCGGTTAGCCTGGGCGAGCGCGTGGTAGTTCTGCCCGCCAACCACCTGCAAATGCCACAGCCCGAAGATCAGCACCAGCACGATGCCGACAATGGCGTACTGGAAGACCGCCAGCTTGATGGCCGGCAGGTGCTCTTCGCTACGGTCGATTCTGGGTTTAGCGTCGCTCATCTATGTTTCGATTTTGCGCTCGATGACGGAGGAGGATTGACATCGATTTTACTCCGTTAATCACGCGATTTCATGTGGTCGAGAAAGGCGAACAGGATGATGGCGACCAGGGTGTTGAGCGCAGCACTCCCCAGTTGATGGAGCCATGCCCAGGGCACCGGTTCGGCGAGCAGGTGTCGAACTAGGACCCAGTCGATGCCGTTGTTGAGCAGCACGAAGGCAAAGGTAAGCAGGAGCCGCGTGATGATGTTTTCAGTGTCGATGCGTACGCCGAGTGAGGCGGCCAGATAGCCGATGAAGGCCTTGGCAATGCCGAAGACGCCGAGCGGCTGGTGGGTGAGGGCGTCCTGTGCAAGGCCGAGGATGGCTCCGCCGAGGGTTGCCGCGACCGGCATGCGGAGCGTGGAAGCGAAATAGATGACTACCAGCAAAGGTAGGTCGAGCAGCGCGAAATGCGAAAAGTGCAGCGATGCGAAGGACTGAAGGCCGAGCGCCAGCAGCGGAGTGAGGATATAGACCAGCAGTGGAAAAGACTGCGTTTCCGCTTCCCGCCTGGTGGAAGCCATGAGGGGCATTTACCGAGTCCCTCCCTGAGGGGCAGCGACGGGCGCGGAGCCGCTTTTTTGACCCGCGGGAGCGGAATGGGTGGTGGGGTGGTCTTTGGGCGCGGCGGCGGAAGGTATCGCGGGCGCTTTTCTTCGGGGCACAGTAACGGAACCGTCCACTATGGCGCGCGACTTGCCCAACTGAATTTTTGAAGCACGGGAATCTGCGTCAGAGACGATAGGCGGTCTGATTGCGGCAGAAGTCTGCGCGGGGGCTTTGGGCACGGAAAGGCTCGTGGCCGTGCTGCCGACGGGAGCAGTCGCCCGCGGCGCGGCGCTGGCAACAGTGGTTGCCACTGCGGGTTTCTGCGGTGTTGGCCGAGGCTGGAGGGGAGCGGGATGGTCCTCGGTGCCGTACTTCACCGGAGCCCAGCGGTGGCCGGGAATCATCTGCGCTGCATCGGGCTCCGCGCCTGGGCTGAAGCGGTCGGAATGAACTGGCAGGGGAGCTGCGGGAGGCTTGATGGGGTCTCCGGCCGCGTTGACCAGCTGCTCTGGGTTGGTGTCTGCGGGCGCGTTGGGATCGATGCGACTAGGCAGACGCGCGGCGAGCACATCGGAGGCGCGTTGTTGCTCGGCCTCGCTTTCGGCCTCGCTTTCGGCGAGGTCTTTGGCTTCCTGCGAAGACATAGTGTCGCTCATCCCGGTGATGACCAGGACTTCTTCAAGCTTGGAGAGCCCGGCTGCCGGACGCACGAGGACATCGACGAGCGGATCGTGTTCGGGGTCGGGAATCACGCGGATGACGGTGCCGACAGGAAGGCCGCGCGGAAAGATCTGGTCGCCGCCGCTGGTGACGATGGGCTCGCCCGCCTTGATGCGACTGTCGGGCGAGACATCGGCGACTTCAAGCTGTCCATAGGCGCGGCCCCGGAGAATGCCGCGGATGCGGGTGTTCTGGAGAATGACGCCGACGCCGCTGGTGGGGTCGGTGGCGAGCAGTACCTGGCTGGTGTATGGGAAGACGTCCTTGAGCTTGCCGACAATGCCATTCGCGGTGATGACGGGCATGTCCTGCTTAAGGCCGTCTTTCGATCCTTTGTCGATGTAGATCACCTGCGACTGATCGGTGCCGCTGGTTCCAATGACCTGCGCCGGCATCGTGGCGTTGATGTAGTGCTCTTTGAAGCCGAGCATTCGCTGTAGGCGTTGGCCCTGAGCGGCGTCCTGGGCGATGCTGGCTTGGTCCAGCCGCAGGTGCTGGATCTGTTCCTGAAGCCGAGTGTTCTGGCGGCGGACGTGGATGAGGTCGATGTAGCCGAACCAGACGGAGCGGAACCACTGCCCGGTATTGTGCACAAGGCGCTCAGGCGGGGTGACGACGCTGACGACCGTATAGCGCATCAGGCTGACGGTGGGGCTGTCCGCGCCGTCGGTTCTGGGGCGCTTTGCCTGGATGGCCAGCGCCAGCAGTTGCGCCACAAGCACCACGATGAGCACCAGCGCGTTCCTGTAGCGGCTAAAGAAAGATTCCATGGGGCTGGAATTTCGGCTCTCGCCGAGATGCTCCTTGTACGCCCCGACGATCAAGGCGTGTATTGAAAACGGCTAAGGTCTTTAGGCCGAAAGCCTCAGTCGATCTTGATCTTACGCAGCAGGCGGAAGTCGCTGAGCATTTTTCCCGTGCCCAGAACCACGCTGGCCAACGGGTCGTCGGCGATCGAAACGGGCAGGCCGGTCTCTTCGCGAATTCGTTTGTCGAGATTCTTGATAAGAGCGCCGCCGCCGGTGAGCACAATGCCGCGGTCGCTGATGTCGGCGCTCAACTCGGGCGGCGTACGTTCGAGCGCGACGCGGATCGCGTTCATGATGGTCGAAATGGACTCGCCCAGGGACTCGCGTATTTCGCCGTCGTCGATGGTGATGGTCTTGGGCACGCCTTCGATGAGGTTGCGGCCTTTGATTTCCATGGTAACGGGCTTATCGAGCGGATAGGCGGAGCCGATTTCGATCTTGATTTGCTCGGCGGTGCGCTCGCCGATGAGGAGGTTATATTTCCGCTTGAGGTAGTTCATGATGGACTCGTCCATCTGGTTGCCGGCCATGCGGACGGAGCGCGAATAGACGATGCCGGAGAGGGAGATGACGGCGATGTCGGTGGTGCCGCCGCCGATGTCGACGACCATGTTGCCACTGGGCTCGGTAATGGGCAGGCCCGCGCCGATGGCCGCGACCATGGCCTGCTCGACCAGGAAGACTTCGCTGGCCTTGGCGCGATAGGCGGAGTCCTCGACGGCGCGTTTTTCCACCTGCGTGATTTCAGACGGCACGCCGATGACGATGCGCGGATGCACCATCATTTTGCGGTTGTGGGCCTTCTGAATGAAGTAGTTGAGCATCTTCTCGGTGACTTTGAAGTCAGCGATGACGCCATCTTTCATGGGCTTGATGGCGACGATGTTGCCCGGAGTGCGGCCGAGCATCTCCTTGGCTTCCTTGCCGACGGCCTCGACCTCGCCGGTGTTCTTGTTGATGGCGACGATGGACGGCTCGTTGACGACGATGCCCTTGCCCGCGGCGTAGACGAGCGTGTTGGCTGTTCCGAGGTCGATGGCGAGATCACTCGAAAACACACTGAACAGCGAGCGCAACCCGTGAGTACGCGACGACCGCGACTGAAAACCATTTAATGGCATGGAGAGTTGAACTATTCCTGTGAGGACTCGGCTTCTATTGTAAAGCCAGTCAGCGCGGGAAAGTGTGGTTCTCTCGTTTTCCACCGTGGTTTTCCCGAAAATGACTCGGATCGCCAAAAGGGTGATGCATTCCGGGAATGGCAACGCGCCGGGGCGGTGAGCTTCTTGTTATGCTGGACTGTTTCGCTCTGAGAGGAGAATCCCGTGTCTACCAAAGTCTATAAAAACCTGATTGGCGGCAAGTGGGTAGCGTCCCGCACCGGCAAAACTTTTCTGAACATGAACCCGGCAGATTCAGACGACGTGGTAGGGGAGTTTCAGTCCGCAGGCGCGGAAGACGTGGATGCCGCCGTGACTGCGGCGGCGGAGGCGTGGAAGACCTGGCGGCTGACTCCGGCTCCGAAGCGGGCGGAGATTTTGTATCGGACGGGCGAGTTGCTGATCGAGCGCAAGGAGCAATATGCCCGTGAGATGACGCGCGAAATGGGCAAGGTACTGAGCGAGACGCGCGGCGACGTTCAGGAAGCCATCGACACGGCCTACTACATGGCCGGCGAGGGTCGGCGGATGTTTGGGCAGACCACACCTTCCGAACTGCGCAGCAAGTTCGCCATGTCCGTCCGGATGCCAGTGGGCGTGGTGGGCATGATTGCGCCGTGGAATTTTCCCATGGCGATTCCCTCGTGGAAGCTCTTTCCCGCGTTGGTGTGCGGCAATACCTGCGTGATCAAGCCGGCGGAGGACACTCCGCTCTCCACCCTTAATCTGGTGCGGACGCTGGTGGATGCGGGGCTTCCGGCGGGGGTGGTGAATATTGTGACAGGCTTCGGGCCGGACGCGGGCGCGCCGCTGGTGGCGCACCCTGGCGTGCGGGCGATTTCCTTTACCGGATCGAGTGAAGTAGGGTGCATGGTAGGTCAGACGGCGGCGGGGCACTTCAAGCCCTGCTCGCTGGAGATGGGCGGCAAGAACGCGATGATTGTACTGGAGGACGCGAACCTCGATCTGGCGCTGGACGGCGCAGTGTGGGGAGCGTTCGGCACGACCGGCCAGCGCTGCACGGCGACCAGCCGGATTCTGCTGCACAGGAAAATCGCGGCGGAGTTCACGGAAAAGCTGGTGGCGCGCGCAGACGCGCTGAAGGTGGGCAACGGGCTGGATGAGTCGGTTGAGATGGGGCCGCAGATTAATCAGCAGCAGATTGAAACTTCGATTCGCTACTGCGAGATTGCAAAGAAAGAAGGCGCGAAGCTGCTGACCGGCGGCGCAGCACTCGAAGACGGCGTGTATGACAAGGGGCACTTTTTTGCGCCGACGGTCATTGGCGGTGTGAAGCCGGGAATGCGCATTGCGCAGGAAGAAGTGTTTGGCCCGGTGGTGAGCTTGATCGAGTGCGCGGACTTTGACGAGGCGCTGGAGGTTGCGAATGGCATTCAGTACGGGCTGTCAACCGCGCTTTACTCGCGCGACATAAACAAGGCCTTCCGGGCGATGCGCGATCTGGAGGCAGGCATTACCTATGTGAACGCTCCAACGATCGGGGCGGAGGTGCATCTGCCTTTCGGAGGCGTGAAGCAGACGGGGAACGGGCATCGCGAAGGCGGTACGGGCGCGCTGGATTTTTATACGACGTGGAAATCGGTGTACGTGGATTATTCGGACAAGTTGCAGCGAGCGCAGATTGACACTGGAGAGTAACTCTCGGCCATCCTTCGCGCAAACTGCACGCGAGGAATGGACTCGGCCATTTCGCAGCTAAAAGCTGAACCTCAGTTGTGCGTCGATGCGCCGCGCCGCCGAACCCGAGGAGAACATCCGCCCCGCAAGGGCATTCGATTGCCCGAAATTCGGCGAGCCCAGCACCCCGGTTGGAGGAGCGAGGTTAATGATGTTGAACACGTTCTCCGCCTGCACATCCAGCGTCATATTGAACCGGCGATTCACCGCCTTCTTCACCGGGCCACGCGGAGGTCCGCCGCCGCCGTTCAGCCCACCCGGCCCCAGGCCGTGGCCATGATGGTAGTGGCCGCCCCCTCCGCTGAAGCCGCCATGCGCCACCTCCGGCCCAAAGGCGAAAGACTTGCCCGCCCGCAGGTTAAACGTGAACAGATTCGGCCCGTTTCCATAGTTGATCGGAATCGGCGTGTAGTCGGTCCCTGGATTCAGATTGAACGTCCCGTACTGCGTCGAAATCGTGTCCGTGTCGCCCGGTTTCGCGAAGGATGGGCGGTCGTTGAAGAACGAGTCGCCGTTTACGTCCTGGCCCAGTGTGATGTTGAACGGCTGTCCGGTTTGAAACACCACAAACGGACTGAAGCTCATGTTCCACGGAGCCGCCCAGTCTCCCATCAGGAAAATCCGGTGATGCGCGTTCCAGCTCGGGCGCCCATAGTCCAGCTTCAGGTTCGCGGAATTCGACGGATTCCCGCCGCCGTCGCTGTCCGCATAGCTGAGCGAATAAAACCCGAACAGCGAAAGCCGGCTCCCGATGCGCGAATTGAAGTTGGCAATCAGTTGGTTCTGTTTGAACACCCCCTCCGAGTAGTACTGGTAAATATTCGGCATGCTGGGATCGTAGCCCGGGACCTGCGGCGCGTTGGCGTTGCGGGTGACGACCTGGTGCTGGCCTAGCGTATTGACGTAGGTCAGCGTGACGGTGGCGTCCTTGGTAACCTGGCGGCTGACGCCAACCGCGGTTTCCGCGCTCACGGGCGCGTGCAGGTTCGGGCCGATTTCATAGACCGCCGTCTTGCTGCTGGTGCTGCCCGCCTGCCCGCACGAGGGCAGATCCGCCGCCGTAAAACCCTCCGGGAAATAGCACGTCGGGCTCTCGATTACCGCCTCGTGCAGCGGAGAAGTCGGGCTGTCGTTGAGCTGGTCGACCTGCAGAATGTTGTCAAGATCGAAGCGATCGTAGAAGAGCCCGTAGCCTCCGCGGATCACGGTTTTGGCCTTGTTGTTCGGATTGCCCAGCGCATAGGCAAAGCTGAACCGCGGAGCCCAGTTATTCTTGTTCGGGATGCCGGTTTGCGACTCCCACCGCACGCCATAGCTCAGCGTCAGGTTTGGCCGCACGCTCCAGTCATCCTGGTAATAAAGCCCCACGTCGGCCATCGTGCCCACGATCTTAGGATTCCCATACGTCAGGTTCAACTGGCTCGCGCCGCCTCCGGCCGCCTGGATCTGCGCCCAACTCTGTCCAGTCCCTACGCCCTTAACCGTGGCCCCGTAGTTTTCCGCGGCTGTCACCGGCGTGCAATTGGGCTGGTTCGCGGAGCAGCGCAGCCCGCCGAACGTGAAGGTCCCGTTAAAGCCGCTGTTCGAATTGCTCGCTTCCCGCGTCACCCGCAACCGGCCGCCTATGTTGATCGAGTGCTTGCCCAGCGCAAGTTCCGTCAGGTTCCGAACTTCGTAATACAGCGAACGGCTGCTGGTGGACTGGCTGGCGGCCCCGCCAAACGTCTCCATACCGGAAACCTGGATCAGAGGCGACGTCGAAGCCGCTGATCCGCTCGAGTTGTCTCGCCGAAGCTCAAACCACGTCTCGTTGATCACCCGCGGGCTGAATATCTGCGTGTCGCTCACCTGCAGCGAGTCCTCGTCGTCGCTGCTGTTGGTCGCTTGGTCGGGCAGGCTGAACTGGCCTATCCCCGAGTTCTTCTCGTTGTCCTGCCAGTGGTTATAGCGCACCGTGAGCGTGTTATTTGCGCTCAGCCCAAGGTCGACCCGCTGGCTTACGTCCAGCCGCCCCTGCGGCGCAACTACCGCGTCATTGAAAGGAACCGTGTCATAGTCCGCTGGATTGTTGTAAATTCCATTCGCAAAATTCCCATTGACTTCGCCCGCCAGCCGGAACGCCGTCACGATCGATGCATCTTGAATCGTGCGCCGATACACGTTCGTGGAAAATGAGGCGTGCTTGCTGATCGGCCCGCTCAGCGACCCGGCGAACATGTAGCTGTAGTAGTCGGGAATGTCCTTGTTGAACGGGTTGCCGGTATTGAACTGCGAAGGATTCCCCATCACAAAAGCATTCCCGTGGAACTGGTTCGACCCCGGCTTGGTCAGAATCTCAATTCTTCCGTATCCCAGCTTGTCGTACTCGGCTGAAAACGGGTTCCGGTTCACGCGTATCTCTCGAATCGCCGACTTCGGCGGAAGCTGCCCGCCCGTAAAGCCATCAATATAAATCTGCCCGCCGTTCGGCCCGGCTGAGGGTCCGGCAAGCGCCTGGAGTTCGTTGGCGAGCTCGTCGGGATCGTCCGACAGCGCGTCGAGGTCTTTACCCTTGAGCACGAGGCTGTTGGCATTCTCCGTCGGAGACACGCTTACCGTGGGATTCTCTTCATTCACCACAACCTTCTGCTTTTCAACGGCGATTTTGAGTGAGATATTGAATATCTTGTTCTGGCCTGCGGCCAGAGTGACGGCCTTCGACTCAGATGGCGCAAAGCCCTGCGAAGTGGCGATGACAATGTACATTCCTGGCGCGAGGCTGCTGTCCTGGTAGCTGCCGGTTGCGTCGGACGTGGCGGTGCCGACAGTATGACCGTCCGGCGTAGTGAAGCTGACCGTGGCGTTGGGGATGACTGCGCCAGTCGGGTCAGTCACGGTTCCGTGGATGGTCGTGTGGGTGGTCGTGGGCTGCGCGGCGGCAGCGGTGATGAAAGCTCCGGCTAAAAGGGCGATGCAGAGAAAAACAAAGCGGCGAAAAGAATTCACGGTGCTCCCGAATCGTTTGATTTTTGGAAAAGGAAAACCCTTCCCTTTTGGCGGCTCGAGCCGCACGTTTTTTGACTTCGCTCGCATCTGCTGTGCGGGCGCTTCTTACTATTGTTGCGCGTGGCCGGCTGCCAATCCGGCAACAACGGAGATCATTGCGACGTCGTTCCGCCGCCGGTGTCGCCGCCGCCGGTCGCGGCACTGCTGGTGTCGCCTCCTCCTCCTCCCCCTCCTCCGACGCTCCAAGAGGCGGAGAACATGCTTTGGCTGGCTGAGGGCGATGCGGTGAGGACGGGTTCGACTCCGGCGAGCAGGGTGACGGCAGTTGCGGAGCCCGGTGTGCCTTTTGTGGCGACGATCATAACGGCATCGCCCTTATGGAGTTCGGAAAGCTGGACGGTCGGCGTGCGCTGAAGCATCTGGGACAGATCCCCGCTGTGCTGCTGGCCGCCGGGCTGCGGCTGACCGTGGTGGTTGCCGGACTCCGCGGCGGGATGCTGCTCCCGGTGATGATCGCCGTCCCGTTTGAGGATCACGGCGAGACTTTTCGCCATTGGCTCAGGAAGCTTGTGCATGCGTGACTCGGCGGTGATATGGATAACGACCGGCTTTTTCGTGGCAAGGTCACGAACGGTGACCGTGTTCGCCGCCTCGTCGATCTTCTGCACGGTTCCTGCGATGTTGCGGAAGCTGCCTGCGACGATTTCATCTGCAGTGACTTCGCCGCCGTCGGCGCTGTGATTGCCCTTCGCGCGAAGCTGGTCGCCGGGCTGAATCTCGGCGAGCGAGGAGGGGCGGGTGTCGGAAAACTCGATGGAGTCCGGGCTGTAGCGGCGAACGATGGTCGAGGGTGTGGTGCGGATGGTGAGGGTGCGCGAACCGGAAGCGATGGTGACGGTTCCGGTGGCAGGATTCACGGCTTTAACCAGGCCGCCGACGCCGCGGCGCTGCCAGTCGGCCTCCTCGGCCTGCTGATGCTGGGCTAGGGCCGCCTTCTTCATGGCGATAAGGGTGGTGGCAGTGGAGCCGTCCGCAGTGGGCTGAAGTGCGGCGAGTACACGGTCGCCGACGGCGATTCCGCTGAGCTGGATGGGCGTGGCTCCGGCGAGCGTCTTGGCTCCGGGCTGGGTTTCGAGAATACGTGCCTTGTCGCTGACTGTGAAGGTGACGGGAGCGCCGGTGTCGGGCTTGACGGTGACAGACTGGCCGTTAATCGCGGTAACGGAGCCGACGATGCGCGTGGGCGCAGCAGTAGCTGATGCGGTTTGTGCGGCGTGAGCCGCCAGCGTGGGAGAAACGGCGAGCGCGCCGACGAGAAGGAGGGAGAGTTTGATGTTTCCGAATCTCATGCGTACTTTCTGCGGCCTGCGCAACGCCGCCCGATGCTGCTTGCGAATTCGTTTGACTCCTGATCTGTTGAGCGTCCGGCCCCGGCCGATTGCAGTAAGAGGCGCACGGGTTTCGCGGAACAGCTCGCTGAAAGAAAGACGCAGTTTTGCGATGAAAGTTTCAACTAAACAGGTGAGATGCGATGCCTGGGAGCGCGTCTGATAAACCGCTGAAAATCAGCCTGAAAGCGATTCCACAGCCAATGAATCGATTGAGCAGGATATGATGCTTCGAGAAGCGGCGATCAGTGCCGCGCAAAAGTCCACACAGGATACAGAATGGCAATCGGCACAACAGGAAACTCCACGCAGGTCAGCACCGCACCGGGCGGCGGCAACAATTATCGCGGCGCGTTTGCGATGGTTACAACGCTGTTTTTCATCTGGGGCTTTCTCACCTCGCTGAACGACATCCTGATCCCGCATCTTAAGTCCATCTTTGACCTCAACTACGCCGAGGTCATGCTGGTCCAGTTTGTTTTCTTTGTGGCCTACGCGGTCTTTGGGTTTCCCTCCGGCAAGCTGGTGGAGTGGATCGGCTACAAGCGCTCGATGGTGGTGGGTTTGCTCACCATGGCGGTGGGAGCGATTCTTTTCATTCCGGCGGCAGACTTGCCGTCGTTTCCATTTTTTCTGCTCGCGCTGATTTTTCTGGGCGCGGGCATGGCGGTGTTGCAGGTCGCAGCCAATCCTTATGTGGTGGTGCTCGGGCCGTCGGAGACGGCTTCAAGCCGGCTGAATCTTTCCCAGGCGTTCAACTCCCTAGGTACAACCATCGGGCCGCCGATCGGCGGTTTTTTGATTCTGAAGGGCGCGGAGAAGCTCGTTGCGAACGTCCACACGCTCTCGCCTGCGGCTCTGCATGCCTACCGCGTGCAGCAGGCGGCGACGGTCAAATTTCCCTACCTGATCTTTACGCTGGTGCTGATTCTGCTGTCGCTGGCGATTGGCTTTTACAAATTTCCGCGGATTGAAGGCGCGACCAGGGAACGCGGATCGAAAAGCGGCGAGAAGCACGCCAGCATCTGGCGTTACCAGCACGTTGTCCTGGGAGCGGTCGGCATCTTCGTGTACGTGGGAGCGGAAGTCGCGATCGGCAGCTTCCTGATCAACTACTTCGGCCTGAAGGGCATTGCTGGGCTGAGCGCGCGGGACGCAGCTTACTTTCTGCCTTTCTACTGGGGCGGCGCGATGATTGGGCGGTTCATCGGCTCGGCGGTGCTGCAAAAGGTGAAAACGGGCAAGGTGCTCGTTTTCTGCGCATCGGTAGCGTTGGTTCTTGTTGTAGTCAGTATGACCACGACGTTTACCACTGGCATCGTCACGACCTTGCCTCTACACATCCTTAGCTGGCACGGAACCTTCCTGATTCCGCACTCCTGGCCCATGTGGAGCATTCTGCTGGTCGGGCTCTTCAACTCCATCATGTTCCCCAGCATTTTCACGCTCGGCGTTGCCGAGATGGGACCGCTGACCGGCGAGGCATCCGGCCTGCTGGTAACGGCGATTGTGGGCGGAGCCATCATTCCCGAAGTGCAGGGCGTGCTCGCCGACCACATTGGCCTCCATCACGCATTTATCCTGCCTGTGCTTTGCTACATCTTCATCGTCTATTACGGCTGGAAGGGCTCGCGGGTCATCCAGCCGGTTGAGAGCCTGGCCTCGCGATAGCCTGCTGTCCTTGACTCCCGGAGCTAGCCGCCAGGAATTCACCCCACGGCTTGTCAAGCCCCTTGCGGCATAACTCCTGCCTCTCCAATTACATCCGTATGCCGATAATTTCCCATCATTTTGCTATCCTGAAAGTAGGGGGGAATTCCCGGAAAACTCATGGTATTCCGCAGCCCGGATGGCGATCTCTTTTGATATCTATATTTTGCGTATAACTCGTTTGTTTTCAATATCTAATTTTATAAACCCTTTAGGATCTATATCCAGCTTGTAAAATTTTGCTCAGCTTCTGAACCCCACAGCCCCCAGGCCGTAGCCGTTCTTGTCTACAATGGACAGTTCTTCGGGGAGCGTGGAGCTATGACCAATCTGGAGTTGGACGGTCGTCCACTTTCACTGGATGAGATAGTCGCCGTGGCCGTCCGTGGCCGTGGGGTTTCCATTGTCGCGAGGGCCTACCCGCGCATGGAGGCTTCGCGCCATGTGGTCGAAATGCTGCTGGAGCGGGGCGAGACGGCCTACGGCATCAATACCGGCTTCGGCAAGCTGAGCGATGTGCGAATCGAGCCGGGCGAGTTGGAGGCGTTGCAGCACAATCTGGTTCGCAGCCATTCCTGCGGCGTAGGCCAGCCCCTGCCCGAAGACGACGTTCGCGCGATGCTGCTGCTGCGGGCCAACGTGCTGGCCAAAGGGCTGAGCGGGGTTCGGCCTGCGGTGGTGGAAACGCTGGCCGCGATGCTGAACAGGCGAGTGCATCCGGTGATTCCAGCACGCGGTTCGGTAGGCGCGAGCGGCGATCTGGCTCCGCTCGCGCACCTCGCCCTGGCGCTGATTGGCGAGGGCGAGGTCTTCTTCGGCGGAGAGCAGATGGCTTCGGCGGCCGCGCTCGCCAAGGCGGGGATCACGCCGCTGAATCTGGCGGCCAAAGAAGGGCTGGCTCTCCTGAACGGGACGCAGGCCATGTGCGGCGTGGGTTCCCTGGCACTGGCCCGGGCACTCCGGGTGGCGGAGCTGTTTGACGTGGCCGGGGCCATGTCTCTGGAGGCGTTGCGGGGAACTCCGGCTCCGTTTGACGAGCGGATCCACGCGGCTCGGCCCCACCCGGGGCAGGTCGCGGCGGCGGAGCATCTGCGGCGGCTGTTGGAGACGAGCGAGATTCGCGAGTCGCATCGGCACAATGATCCGCGGGTGCAGGACGCCTATTGTTTGCGCTGCATGCCACAGGTCCACGGCGCGGCGCGCGGTGCGCTGGCTCACGTGCGGCAGGTCATCGAGATTGAGTCGGGGTCGGCTACGGACAATCCACTGATTTTTGCCGATGCGGCAGAGATCGTTTCCGGCGGAAATTTTCATGGCGCTCCGCTGGCGCTGGCTCTTGACTACGCGGCCATCGCGATGACCGACCTGATGAGCATCAGTGAGCGGCGCGTCGACCGGCTGATCAATCCCGATATCAATGAAGGGCTGCCGGCGTTTCTCTCGACCCATGCCGGAGTTTCGTCAGGAATGATGATTGCGCAGGTGGCGGCGGCGGCTTTGCTGAACGAGGCCAAGGTGCTGGCGCATCCGGCGAGCGTGGATTCGGTGCCGACCTCGGGTGGCAAGGAGGACCACGTGTCCATGGGCATGACCTCGGCGCTCAAGCTGCGGCAGATTGTGGAGAACGCCGAGCACGCGCTGGCCATCGAGCTGATGGCGGCGGCCCAGGGGCTCGAATACCGGCTTCCGCTGAAACCCGCCGTCGAGGTGGGGCGCGCGGCGGCGGCGGTGCGGGAAGTGGTGGCCCCGCTGACGGAAGACCGCGTGCTTTCGGGGGATATTGCGCGGTTGGCGTCGGCGGTTCGCGGGGGAAAGTTTGACGAGTGGGCGTGCTAGCCACACGGGCGGTCTGAAGCTCTTAAAAAATTATGGTATTAACTCAGCGTCACGGTTATGATTCTCTTGGTTTCCGCGAGGTGTTTGCGCTAATGGACAATACCAGCGTAATTAGAGCCGTATCCTTTCTTATCATCGCGGTACTTTTCTATTTTCTGCCGAGTATCATTGGACGGAAAAAGCAGAACGCGACCGCGATTTTCTGGTTGAACTTTCTTGCCGGGTGGACGGCAATAGGATGGATAGTTGCGCTTGTTTGGGCTTTAACGCGAGATTCGGCGCCTGTGGTCCTAGCTGCGCCCCAAGTGGTGGTTCCGCCCCAGCAACCACGGCTCTGTTCAGCTTGTGGCAAGTATTCTCCTCTGGGCGCGCAATTCTGTTCTAGCTGTGGCAAGGCCTTCGCGATCCCAGTAGGGAAATAGAATTGTATTGTCGTTCTAGCTTGAATTCGGCTCAATTCTGCTGGGCATCGGTTTTCAGTACACGTAGGATAGCGAGAGGCGCGTGTGCCTCGATGGCCAGTCCTACGCATCCACGGGTTCGACGTAGAACATCTCATTGGTGTGGCGGAAGCCGTTGCTTTCGTACAGGCGGCGTCCGGCTTCGGTGGAGTGGAGCGCGACGACGCGGATACGGCGGCGGCGGGCTTCGGCCAGCGCCAGCTCAATCAATTGGCTGGCAAGCTTTTTGCGCCGGTACTCAGGTTCGACGTAGACATTCAACAGATAGCCGCGCTGGGTCGAGCGAGGGTCGAGCGGGTGCGGAGCCCAATCGAGGAGCATGAGTCCGGCTCCAGCGACCACCTTGTCTCCATCGCTAGTAAGCCAGCCGATATACTTGCCGTCGTCAATGGCCTTGGCGACCCAGGGCTCAAAGTTGTGGGCCATGACGTCGAGAACCTGGTTGTCGGCGCGCCCGGCATCCACAAACATCCGGCGCCGGTGATGCGTGATGAGCCTGGCGTCCGCAGCGGTTGCCGTTCTGTTTTCCAGCATGGTGGAAGTATAGATGATGGCCCGAGGCAGAAACCGGCGGCCAGAGACCAAGGGCCAGCGGCCAGGCGATACGATAGAAAGCTATGGCGGACTCCCTTGCACTGAATCGCGCGCTCCTGCGCCCCGGAATGCGACTGGCCATCGCTGTTTCCGGCGGAGCGGACTCGGTGGCGCTCTTGCGGGCACTGGTCGAGGCCGCTCCGGAGATCGGGCTGGTGTTGTCGGTAGCGCATATGCACCACGGGATTCGAGGAGCCGAGGCGGACGGGGACGCCGATTTTGTGGCGGCTCTGGCCGCGGAGCATGGGCTTGCGTTTCACCGCAAGGACGTGGATGCTCCAGCTGCGGCACGGGAGAATCGCGAAACGCTGGAGGAGGCGGCGCGGAACCTCCGCTACGAGTGGTTCGGGGAACTGCTTGATTCCGGTGTGGCCGGTGCGGTGGCCACGGCGCACACGCTGGACGACCAGGCGGAGACGGTGTTGCACAAGTTGTTACGAGGAGCCTGGACGGAGGGCCTGAGCGGGATTTATCCCGTAGTGAAGCGGCCTAAAGGATTGATTTTGCGGCCCTTTCTGCGGGTTCGGCGGGCGGAAATTGAGGCTTGGCTGTCCAGAATAGGACAGTGCTGGAGGGAGGACGCGAGTAACGCCGATGTAGCATTTACGCGCAACCGGCTTCGTCGCGAACTGCTTCCCGCTCTGGCGGCGTACAACCCCCAGATCTATGGGCATCTGGCAAATATGGCTACGCTAGCGAGGGACGAGGACGCTTACTGGCAAGGAGAACTGGTGCGGAATCTGCCGCAACTTCTTCTTCCGGGTAAGCCGGTGCGCGGGGGCGGCCGGGCAGCGTCGACTGACCCCACGGAAACCAGCGTGGCGGTCGAGGTCGAACGCCTGCCTGCGTCGGCTGCCTTCCGGCGACGGATTTTGCGGGCGGCGGCGCGAAAGTTGGGCGTTTCACTGAATTTTGAGCAAACGGAGCGGTTGCTGGCGATGTGCAGGGCGAATCCTGCCCGGCGGCAAACGCTGACAGCGACCTTGCGAGCGGAGCGGTCGGCACGGGAGCTGCGGCTGGTAAAAAGGATTGAGCCGAATCGCGACCCCAAGGGAGTAGAATGAATCAAATATAAGGGCGGCCTTGTAGGGTGTGGCATTTTGGGTAACTTTGAGAGCCTTAAGCCACCCGGCGGCGTCTAATCCGGTGAGGGCACCAAAAGCAGCGATTCGTCTGCGAAAGACATAATTCGCTGCTTTTATAGTTTTTGCCGGGGCTTGAGAAAAGAGGGTTGTCCTTCGTGAATTCAACGGTCAAACAGATCATTTTCTGGGTCTTCATCTTTGCCTGCCTCATCGTGCTGTGGCGTGTGTTCCAGACCGGCACTGGCAGCGGGAAGGAGAAGGAAATCTCGTTTTCGGAGTTTCTCGAGGACGCACAGCAGGGCCAGATCACCGACGTGACAATCACCGGCAATGACGCCCGTGGGGCGCTGAAGTCCGGCAAAGAGACGTTTCATACCGTCGTTCCGGCCAATTATCCGCACCTCTACGACGTTCTCCAGCAGAACAAAGTCAAGGTAACCATCAAGGACAACTCGAGCAGCGCGTGGTGGAGCATTATGATCAACGTGGCTCCGCTGCTCATTCTGGTGGCACTGTGGTTCTTTATGATTCGGCAGATGCAGAGCGGCGGGAACAAGGCGCTTTCTTTTGGCAAGAGCAAGGCGCGACTGCTATCGATGCAGCAGAAGAAGATAACGTTCAAAGACGTAGCCGGGGTGGACGAGGCCAAGGAAGAGTTGCAGGAGATTATCGAATTTCTGCGTGATGCGCAAAAGTTCCAGAAGTTGGGCGGCCGGATTCCCAAGGGTGTGCTGCTGATCGGGCCTCCGGGGACCGGCAAGACGCTGCTGGCGCGAGCGGTTGCAGGCGAGGCGAACGTTCCGTTCTTCTCGATTTCGGGCTCCGACTTTGTGGAGATGTTCGTGGGTGTCGGCGCGAGCCGCGTGCGTGACCTGTTTGAGCAGGGCAAAAAGAACGCTCCCTGCATCATCTTCATTGATGAAATTGACGCCGTGGGACGGCATCGCGGTGCGGGCCTGGGCGGCGGACACGACGAGCGCGAGCAGACCCTGAACCAGTTGCTGGTGGAAATGGACGGCTTCGAAGCGAACGACGGTGTGATTCTGGTTGCAGCGACCAACCGGCCCGACGTGCTGGACCCGGCACTGCTGCGTCCGGGACGTTTTGACCGGCGTGTGGTGGTTGGACGGCCTGACGTGCGGGGACGTGAAGAAGTGCTGAAGGTCCATGCGAAGAAGGTTCCCCTGGCCGATGACGTTGACCTGCGGGTGATGGCGCGCGGGACTCCGGGGTTTACCGGCGCGGACCTGGCCAACATGGTGAACGAGGCGGCGCTGAACGCGGCGCGTAGGAACCTCAAAGCTGTAACCATGATCGATTTCGAGCAGGCCAAGGACAAGGTGCTGATGGGTGCCGAGCGCAAGTCGATGCTGCTGACCGACGAGGAGAAGCGCGTGACGGCCTACCACGAGTCGGGGCACGCGGTGGTGGCGGCGCTCAGTGACCATGCTGATCCGTTGCATAAGGTCACGATTATTCCGCGCGGCATGGCGCTGGGCGTCACGATGCAGTTGCCGGAAGACGACAAGCACACCGTCACCAAGGATTATCTGGAGACGCAGCTTGCCATTCTGATGGGAGGACGTATTGCGGAGGAGATTTTCCTGAAGCAGTTGACTACGGGCGCGGGCAACGACATTGAGCGCGCGACCGAGTTGGCACGCAAGATGGTCTGCGAGTATGGGATGAGCCGGCTGGGGCCGCTGACCTTCGGCAAGAAGGAGGAGCAGATCTTCCTGGGCCGCGAGATTGCGCAACACCGCGACTTTTCAGAGGAAACGGCACGGCAGATTGACGGCGAAGTCCGCAACCTGGTGGATGAGGCGTACCGCACGGCCTATAGCATCCTGGACTCGCATCAGGAGGTGATGCACCGCATGTCGGCGGCCTTGCTGGAGCGCGAGACCATCGACTCGAACGACATTCGCCTGTTGATTGAGGGCAACGACCTGCCTCCGTTTAACAAGCCTGAGGGCGGGGCCGGTTCGACCACAGCCGATGTGCAGCAGGTGCTCAAACCGGAACCGGGACGCGGCACAGGATTGCCGGAAGGCAGCCCTTCGCCGGCGTAACGTGCTGCAACGTTCAAGGCTTACCCACTGGATTTCGTCCGGTGGGTTTTGCTTTTTGCGTGTAAAGCGTAATTTTGCCGCAGCTTCCGGCAGAAAATTGTGTCTGAAGAGGTGAGAGGTACGACAAGAATGCGTTTTTTGAGCTTTTCGCTATTGCTCGCACTGCTTTTGCCTGCCGCTGGAGCCAACGCGCAGAACCCGACTGCGCTTCCAGCGGGCAGCGCATACTACACGGTCTACCAGAAGGATAAGAGCGTGGGGTCGTCGCAGTATACCGTGACGCCGACGGCAGCCGGCTACACAATCACGTCGCGAGGCGACCTGCGCCTGTCGAAGTTCAGCTACAGCTTTACCAATTCGCAGAACCTCGACCACATGCTGAACCTGATGAGCGACGAGATCACGGGAACGGTGAACGGCAGTCCGGTGACGTTTTCGGTGAAATCCGATCCGACGGGCAGGAATTTCAACATCAACGTGCACGCGAAGGGCAAGGACACGCAGAACACGGTGGAGCGGCACCAGCATCTGGCGCTGCTGCCTGATCTGGATGCGGCCGGGTACATGCTGCTGACACGGATCGGCCTTGAAAACCCGCAGATATCGTGGGCGCTGATTCCCAAAGAGAATGGGCTGTTGGTTCCCACGGTTTATACGCGAGATGCGAGCGTCCGCGGGCGGCTGGACGGCCGCGAAATCAGTGTCGAGCACACGACCGTGTCGGTGAACCCACAGAATGCGATCTCCGTCGAGTTGTTTTACGAGCCGAGTGGGCGGCTGCTGGAGGCCGATTTGCCGGAGCAGAATTTTTACGTGGTTCGGAACGGGTTCAAACTGATGAACCGGCCAAAGTTCGCACCTCCGCGCAGCCCGGAAGGAAGCGAGCCGCCGCCGCAGCAGGGCACTGCACCCCAGTATTCCATGCCGCAAGGCGGGGCGACTCCGCAGATGCAACAGCAGTAAGGTCTGGACGGCCGGTCCGCGAAGCGCGGTCCCTTCCCGACCAGCGGGAGGGCCACAAATTCCAGCATCACAGTGGCGCCGAAGGCACATATCGCTGGACGCGCAGTCCCCTCGGTACAATAGAGCGAGTCTATTGAAGCGAAGGAACATGGGTGTCGAACTCCTCTGATGTACGAAAGCGCGTGCTGAGCGGCATGCGTCCCACAGGCAAACTGCATCTGGGCAACTACATGGGCGCGCTCTACAACTGGGTGCGCCTGCAGCATGAGTATGAGTGCTATTTTTTCATTGCCGACTGGCACGCGCTGACGACGGATTACGCCGATCCCTCGGCGGTGCGGGAAAACACGCGCGAGGTGGCGCTCGACTGGCTGGGAGCGGGGCTCGACCCGGAGCAGTGCGTAATGTTTGTGCAGAGCCGCGTGAAGCAGCACGCGGAGCTGCATCTTCTGTTCTCAATGATTACGCCCTTGGGATGGCTGGAGCGCGTCCCCACCTACAAAGAGCAGCAGGAAAATCTGACAACCAAGGACCTGGGCACCTATGGGTTTCTCGGGTATCCGCTGCTGCAATCCGCCGATATTCTGATCTACCAGGCCGATTTTGTCCCTGTCGGCCAGGACCAGGTCGCGCATGTGGAGCTGACGCGCGAAGTGGCGCGGCGGTTCAACCAGTTCTATCGCGATGCGAACCGGCCAGATCAGGCGATTCTTCCCGAGCCCAAGGTCCTGCTGACGCCTTCGTCCAAGCTGCCCGGCACCGACGGGCGGAAGATGTCGAAGAGCTACGGCAACACCATCCTGCTGACGGACCCTGAGCCGGTGGTTCGACAAAAGTTGAAGCCGATGGTGACGGACCCAGCGCGCGTGCGGCGGACCGATCCAGGCAATCCCGATCTGTGCCCGGTGGGCGATCTGCACAAAGTTTTTTCCACCGCCGAGGTGCAGCAGAAGGTGTGGGAAGGCTGCACGACGGCGGGGATAGGTTGCATCGAATGCAAGAGCTGGGTGGCGGACGCGATCGTGGCGAAACTGGCTCCGATTCAGGAGCGGCGACGCAAATATGAAAGCGACCCCACGCTGGTAAAGGACATTCTGACAGAAGGCGAACGGCGCGCCAAAGATCGTGCGGAGCAGACAATGGTTGAGGTGCGCGCGGCGATGGGACTGGGCGAATAACGGCGATGGCTGACGAACAGGAAAAAGTCGCGGGGCAGACGCCGGGCACGGAGGCCACGTCCCCTGCGGCAGCTAAGAAGCAGACTGAATCCGGGTATCCCTTTTCGGTGACGGTGGGCAAGGTATACGACGGACCGCTCGATCTGTTGCTGGATCTCATCCGCAAGCAGGACATCGATATTTACGACATTCCGATTGCGAAGATCACAGCGCAGTTCCTGGCGTACGTGGAGCACCTGAAGGAAACGGACATGGACGCAGCGGGAGACTTTATTTATACCGCTGCACTGCTGATTCACATCAAGAGCCGGATGTTGCTGCCGCGTTCTCCCTTGGAAGCGACGGAAGAAGCGGAGGACCCGCGTCGCGAGCTGGTCGAGCGGCTGCTGGAGCATGAGCGTTTCAAGAATGCCGCGCAGATGCTGTACGAAAAGCAGCAGGTGGAGGCGGCGACCTGGACCAATCCCGGCATAAAGGAGTTTCGCAACGCGGAAGGCATGGAGCCGGAAATTGCAGCGGACACGATGGATCTGGTGCGCGTGTTCCAGGAAATTCTGAACCGCGCGAAGAGCCGCCCGGTGCTGGACATGGAAGAAGATTCGGTGACGGTGGGCCAGATGATCGACTTCATGCGCCGCCGCTTGATGATGGAGGACCGCCCGGTCGCGCTGCGCCGGCTGCTGGCCAACACGAAGTCGGAGAAGGCGCTGATTGCGATGTTTCTGGCGCTGTTGGAGCTGGTGCGGTTACAGGCGATTTTGCTGCGGCAGGACCGGAACTTCAGCGAAATTTTTGTGAAAAAGAATGACCAGTTTGAGGCAGTGATGAACGAGCGCACCAGCCAGGTGCGAGATGACTGGTCCTGAACCAAACGCGCTTCTGTAGTATCGAGAAAAGCTATTTCTGATGAGCTCATGAGCCTGAAAGCCAAAATCGAAGCTGTTATTTACGCCGCGGAGGAGCCGGTTACGCTGGCCCAGATTGCCGCGCTGTTCCAGACCGAGCTCCTGGCGGAGCGCACGGCGCGAGCGAGCGCCGGGGCTGCTGATCGCGAAGAGTCTGCGGCGGAATCCGCGGTTGCTGAGGAACCCACGCTGGCGCTGGAGAACACCGCAGTTCTGCCGGAGGAAGCGCCTGCGGAATCGGGGGAGTTGGCGGAAGCTTCTGATGACCCCGAAAAGCGTGCTGCCGAAGAAGAGATACGGGCTGCTGAAGACGAGAAGCGGGCCGGCCGGCAGCGTGACCGCGAGACCCGTGAAGAGGCCGGGCGGCTGGTTTCAGGGCTCATCGCCGAATATAACGAAAGTGATCGCGGCGTGGAGATTCGCGAGATTGCAGGCGGCTATCGTGTAGCCACCAAGCCGGAATACCACGACGCGGTGCGCGCGTTCGTGAAGAGCCTGAAGCCTCCGATGAAGCTGTCCTTGCAGGCCCTGGAGACGCTGGCGGTGATTGCCTACAAGCAGCCCGTGACCGCGCCCGAGGTGAGCGAGATTCGCGGCGTGGATTCGGGCGGCGTGCTTGGCTCGCTGGTGAGCCGCAAGTTGATTACGACCGCCGGGCGCAAGCATGTCATTGGACGCCCCATTTTGTACAAGACGACCAAGGAATTTCTGCTGCGCTTCGGGTTGAAGGATTTGAACGAGCTTCCGTCGATCGAGGAATTCGAGAAGATGGCCGGGGAGCTTGCCGAGACAGAAGACGCTGCACCGGCGAGCGCGCTGCCGTTTGATGAAGCCCAGCCTGAGGAGTCGTCAGTAGTGGAAGCTTCTGATATTTCAGAGTCCGTCGCTGAAGCGGAAGCGGAGCATCGCGAAGCAGGCGGCGAATGAGCGAGGGCGGCGCAGAGGAGCGATTGCAGAAGATTCTTGCCGCAGCCGGCGTGTGTTCGCGGCGCAAGGCTGAGGAATTAATTCTGGCCGGGCGGGTGCGGATCAACGGCAAGGTCGTAACCGAGCTGGGGACGAAGGCGGATGCCGCGCGCGACCACATCCGCGTGGACGGCAAGCTGCTGCGAGGCGCCGAGCGGCCGCGCTACTACATGGTGAACAAGCCGAAGGGCTACGTGACGACGGTGAGCGATCCCGAGAACCGGCCTACGGTTATGCAGTTGATTCGCGGCGGCGAGCGGGTGTTTCCGGTGGGACGGCTGGATTATGCTAGCGAGGGGCTGCTGCTGATGACCAACGACGGCGCGCTCGCGAACGCGTTGACGCGGGCCGCGGCGAAGATCGAGAAGACATACCTGGTGAAGGTGAGCGGAAGGCCATCGGAGGCTGGGCTGGAGCAGATTCGCTCGGGGCTGATGATTGAGCGCGGCAAGCCGGGAACGCATGAAGGGCGTGTGTTGACGGCTCCGGCGAAGGTGCGGTTGTTTCGCGACGCGGAGAACCCATGGTATGAGCTGACCCTGATTGAGGGCCGGAACCGCGAGATTCGCAAGATGTTCGAAGAGATCGGGAATCACGTGGAGAAGATTCGCCGCATCGGCTACGGGCCGCTGGTGCTGGACGTGGAGCCGGGTCAGACTCGCCAATTGACGGAAGCGGAAGTGGAGAAGTTGCGGCGAGCGGTGCGCCCGGCGAAAGCAGCGCCGAAAAAGTAGCTGCTTACAACTCCTCAGTCTTTGGGAATTCATCCGATTTGAGAATTCGGATTCCCTCGGAAGTCACCATATTTAGCAAGTACTTGCCCCCTGTGACAACGCAGAGAAATCAGAAGAAATAAAATAGTGGCATGCGAGGTGAATGATGGCAAAGGCTACGTTTGCGGGGGGATGTTTTTGGGGGCCGCAGTTGCGGTTCGAGCAGGTTCCCGGGGTGACGACGACGACCGTGGGATTTGAGGGCGGCAAGCTGGACCAACCCAGCTATCGCGACGTGTGCACGGATGGGACGGGACATGCTGAAGTGGTCGAGATTGATTACGATCCTGCGAAGGTGAGCTATCAGCAATTGCTTGATTTGTTTTTTGAGCTGCATGATCCCACGCAGTTGAACCGGCAGGGGCCGGATCGCGGCACGCAGTACCGCAGCGTTGTCTTTTTCCATTCGCCGGAGCAGGAAGCAGCGGCGAAGCAGACGATTGCGCGGCTCACCGCGGAGAAGCGTTTTGCGAAGCCGGTGGTGACGGAAGTGATTCCGGCGCAGACGTTCTGGCGCGCTGAGGACTATCACCAGCATTACCTGGAGAAGCGCGGACAGACGAGCTGCCACATTTAGCTTGTCTCAGTTAGCTTATGCCCGGCGGCGGATCGGGCTGGCGTACCGCTTCGCGTTCGCCACTCCCATGAGCATCTTATATGCTGGCTGTAATGGAACACTTCACGTTGAATTCCGCGCAGGTTTCTCGCATTGGACTGGGCACGTGGGCTATTGGCGGCTTGGAGTGGGGCGAGGTGAGCGAGGGCGACGCGATTGCGGCGTGCCTCGCGGTGTTTGAGCATGGAATCAATTTGATCGACACAGCGCCGATTTATGGCTACGGGCGCGCTGAAGAGATCATCGGCAAGGCGATGCGGCAGCATGGGCATCGCGAGGCATTTTACATCGCGCCGAAAGCGGGCCTGGAGTGGACGGACCATGGGGTGTTCGCGAACTCAGACCCGGCGCGGTTACGGCAAGAGTTTGAAGATTCGTTGCGGCGGCTGAACACCGAGTACGTGGACCTCTACCAGATTCACTGGCCCGACACAACGCTACCCGTGGAGCGCGCGGCGGAGGTTCTACTGGGGTTCTATGAAGAGGGCCGGATTCGCGCCATTGGGGTGAGCAATTTTTCCGTGGCGCAGATGGAGGCATTCCAAAAAGTTGCTCCGCTGCACTCGAACCAGCCGCCTTACAACTTATTTGAGCGCGCGATTGACGACGAGGTGTTGCCGTACTGCCGCGAGCGCGGCATTGCGGTGCTGACTTACAGTTCCCTGTGCCGTAGCCTGCTGGCGGGACGGCTTACCTTGGACACGAAATTCGCGGAGGGCGATGTTCGCCGTGTTGATCCAAAGTTTCAGCCGCCGCATTTTGCGCAGTACCTAGACGCTGTGGCACGGCTGAAGACTTTTGCACGCGAACATTACGACAAGAGCGTGCTGGAACTAGCTGCGCGCTGGGTGCTGGATCGGCCCGGAGTGAGCGCGGCGCTATGGGGAGCGAAGCGTCCGGAGCAGCTGGCGGCTGTGGGCGGAATTTTTGGATGGAAGCTGGATGATGCGGCGATGGCCGCGATGGATGCGATTGTCCGCGAGTCGGTGAAAGACCCGGTCGGGCCGGAGTATCTAATGCCTGCTGTGCGCATCTGAAAAAAAGGCCCGCGCCGGAGCGAACCCAACGCGGGCTGTGACGAGTTGTTTTGCGTTACTGGCCACCGACCCTGGCCATGAGGGTTTCCCCATTGTGGCGCGAGGCTGTGTCCAGTCTTGATGTGATCCGGGCTCCGAGTTGCACGGAGCGCAGGGTGTGGCGGCTGCCCAGATCATCGAACTTGAGGGTCAATTTCTCATCATTAGGGTTGGAGTCGGCAGGGCCGACAATCCAGCGGGCGGACACCCTGGTATCGGTCGCGCTGCTCAGGGCGAGCACGTTGTGCATTACATCAACGGTTGCGACGTACTGCCCGGCGGGATAGCTGTGCCCGTTGCTCTCAAAGCTGAAGGGAATATTCACCACGGCTCTCTCGGCGGCAAAAGCAGCCGTCGTGCAAAGCATTGCTGTGGCGATAACGGCGGATTGGATGATGTTTCTCATGGTGTTTTCTCCTTACGAAAAGGACAGTAGGCTCGGAAAAAGAGAGCTGTCGTTAATTTCGTGTGGAGAAGTTGTCAAATTCGCGACAGCGATTTTGACGGCCGAGAACGGTAAATGGTCGTCATCCGATAGCGGGATGGAGGAGGCGCGCTCCAGGTGACGCGTAGGTGGATGATCTCATCGGGAATCGAGCGTGGCCGGCCGGGACGCAGTCCTATCCAGATTCAACGCATATTGCAGGTTATCTCTGGGACAGAATACTAGCGCGAGGCAGTAGTTTTCTTCGACCTGGAGCGTCGCGGATGGCTTCTCAGTTGGGGTGCTCCGCTTTTTTCCCCGCTAAGTGGATGACGCTGGAAAATAAGCGCAGCCGCACCACGAAGCCTGGCGACCTCGCCTTCATGGCTGGGCTCGATGCGCGGCGGTTTTCCTCCGAGAATAGAGGCGCTGACCTCCTTGCGAATCACCGGTGCAAACCGATCCCAAGCCAAGGTGACATCGCCCGCAATCAGGATCAACTCGGGAGAAAGCGCGGCAGTGACCATGCGCATGCCCTTCCCGATATACATGGCTTGTTTCCTCAGCGATTCTTTTGCATTCGGATCGCCTTCTTCGGCAAGATTCAGCAGCTCATGAAAGCTGATTCGCCCTGCGCCCGGCACCGCCTCGCGATAATAGCGAAGCGCGGCGTTACAGGACGCAAAGGTTTCCCAGCATCCGTTCCGGCCGCAGCCGCAGCGGGGCCCGGACGAGTCGATAGGAATGTGGCCGAACTCGCCGGCCATTCCGTGCTCCCCCGATATGATCTGACCTCCCGCCAATATGCCGGCCCCGAGGCCCTCGGAGATGGTTATCAGGACCGCGTTCTTCACTCCGTCCAATTCGCCGAGCCAAAGCTCCGCAAGCAGGCAGGCATTGGCGGCGTTTTCCAACTCCACCGGAAGCCCGGTTTCCTGCTCGGTCATCGCCTTAAGGTCCAACTCCGGCCATTTCAGGTTCGGAGCGAAAATCAGGCTCTGCGTGCTCGGTTCGACCCGCCCCGGAACACTGATTCCTATGCCTCCATAAGATTTGGTCGGACTCGCCTCGCGCATTCGCTTCACGCATTGGAAAATGGAGGTGATGGTTTTGGCGGGATCGGAGCTGAGCGGCAGGATGCTTTGCGATAGCAGGCGTCCGCTGAGATCAACCGCTGCGACCGTCACCTGATGTGGGCGAAGATCCACGGCGAAAACGACCAGATCGTTGTTCAGGATGAGCATGGTTGGCCGTCTTCCGCGCGGCAGCCTTGTCGTCGCGCCTTCGCGAATCCAACCTTCAGCCATCAACTGTTCGGTGATCTGCGAGACCGTGCTTCGTTGCAGGCCCGAGAGGCGCGCCAGTTCCGCGCGCGAGATGGGCTGCCTGGCGTGGACCAGCTGAAGAACGATGTCTCGATTGATCTGGCGGGCAGTTTCACTCGAAGCAAGCTCGACGTTGGTGAGATCCACCCGTCGCATGCCCCTCTCAAAGCGAGGCGATTGCACGATCCATTTTCCTCCGGAAGGGTCTATGTTGAGCTATTTGGGTGCGGTTGTAAAGGAACCGCGCGCTGTCCTGCTCAATGGTGCTGCGGCCCCGCGGGCGAGTCTGGGGGTGGCCATCCGTGTTGCACGCGCGGTGCAAAACTGCCGCTACTCGGGTGGCGAGGCGGCGCGAAGCTCTGAAGAATGCTGCGGCCCTGAACGCACAAAAGGGACGCACAAAGGGCCTTCTCTCCAGACAAGGAGGGAAGGCCCTCTACACAGCAAACTGGAGATGTGACCGTTACTGCAGCTTGACGGACGCGACCTTCAGGGTATTGCCCTGGACGTCTCCCGTGACGTTCACACGAAGGTGATCCGATTCATTCGACGCTTTGAGTTCCTGCAAAATCTCCCTGTTCCCGTTTGCGTCGAACTTCAGGAACTTGTTGTTGGCGAGGATGCCGTAGCCGCTCTTGGCGCAAGCCAGAGCGCAGGAACGGGTGTGGGCGTCCGGGTTGGCAGCCACTTTCCTCGAGCAATTGACGTCGACCACCGGCACATCCTTGAAGGTGGCCGCCGCTGCCACGGCGGGAAGAGCTCCCAACCCAAGCAGGACAACAAAAGAGGCGAGTTTATTGAAAGACGCGAGTTTACTCATTATTTTTCCTCCATGGAAAACTTTCCTTGCGAGTTGTGCTGCGATAACCATTACCGGACTGCCGCGATCTGAGGGTCCGGCGCTGCCGCGACTTCTTTCTCTGTCTTTGCCCGACGGTTACGCACCGTTGACAGCTGGGACAGGGCAAACGCTCCAATGGCGATTTCAACGTCGCGCATCGCCAAGTCAGAAAACATGCCCGTCGTCAGCAGGTTCGCCACGATACCGAGCAGCCAGAACATAACAATGTAACTGCCGACCCTGGTCCAGCGGCTAAGCACGATTATGCCAGCGATGATTTCGATGACGCCGACTCCATGCATAAAGGTCGCTGTGCTGACCGGCACAATTTTCGTCGCGAGCGGACTCAGGTACATTCCCCAGTCCGCGAGTTTATCAAAATACTTGTCAGTGCCGGTAATAATGGGGCCGACCCCCAAGCCGATCTTCAGCGCCCACCACGCCCCGTTGAGATGGCCATCGAAATCCTTCATAACCCGCCTCCTTCTGCTCATAAGAGTGGCAAGTCACGGATTGGTTACAAACGGCAGATGAATATCTGCGAAAGGCTACTGAAAGTATTGTAACCTTTCGCGGCCACGATGCTCTATCAAGGTATGGCCATTGCTATGACTGGAATCCTGGAACAGGCCAAGTGCGAGGGCTGGACCGACCTTGAAGTTGTCGAGCGTGTGAAGGCCGGGGAGACTGCTCTGTACGAGATCATCATGCGCCGCTACAACCAGCGGCTGTACCGGGTTGGGCGTGCCATCCTGCGCGACGATGGTGAAGCGGAAGACGTAATGCAGGACGCTTATGTGCGGGCCTATCAAAACCTCGCCCAATACCGAGGTGCTGCGCCTTTTTCAACCTGGTTGACGCGAATTGCTGTCAATGAATCGCTCAACCGCCTTCGATTGCGTAATCGCAATCCGCAACTGAAGGACGATGACTGGAATGGAGATGGTCCTATGAATCTGGCCGACACGTCGCCTGACCCTGAGCAGAGCGCATCCGTCGCAGAGCTCGGCCACCTTTTGGAGGAGGCCGTGCTCGATCTGCCGGAGCAATACCGCGCGGTGGTGATGCTTCGCGACATCGAGGAGATGAGCACTACGGAGACGGCTGCTGCGCTTGATCTTACCGAAGACAATGTAAAGGTGCGGCTGCACCGAGGCCGTGCCATGGCCCGCAAGTGGCTCTTTGAGCGGGTCGGATCAAAAACAGCTGATGCGTTCCCCTTCATGGGCGTGCGCTGCGACCGCGTTGTCTTAGCGGTTTTCGCGCGGCTCGGAGAACTCGTCGACGAAAAGCCGGCGCTGGTGCAGTAAGCGCGGTCCTCCATCGTAAGGGGCGTATCCTGATCTCTATAGCACTTCAAATCTCCCTTCTCAGGAGATAAAGATGAGCGACATTCGCCTGAATGTAAACGGTAAGGACCTCCGCGTGAGCGCGGACGCTGCGGAGAGTCTGCTCTCAGTTCTGCGCAACCGGCTCCAGTTCACAGGGACAAAATACGGTTGCGGCGAGGGGCAATGCGGCGCATGCACGGTGCTGATTGATGGTGTGGCAAAGCATTCGTGTTTGACAAAAGTCGGCGCGGTCGCAGGTGTGCGAATTACGACCATTGAAGGGATGGAAACCGACGGCGCGCTGAGTGCCTTGCAGCAGGCATTTCTTGAGGAAGAGGCGCTGCAGTGCGGCTACTGCACATCGGGTATGATTCTTTCCGCCACCGCGCTTCTGCGCGAGCATCCTCACCCCACCGATCAGCAGATCATCGAACACATGAACGGAAACATCTGCCGCTGCGGGACCTATCCGCGCATTCTGGCCGCCATCAAGCGGGCGTCGCATGGCGCCGGTAACGTGGGCCGAGCATGAAAAGCGAGCTTACCCACGATCTTCGTGAGCAGCTGCACTGGTTCCAGCTTGACCGGCGCAATTTCTTGAAGCTTTGCGGCGGCGGCCTCCTGGTGTGTCTGAGCAGCACGGCGGTGCACGGGCAGGAGCGTGGCTCCGGCGAACATGAGATGCCGAAAGAGATCAGCGCTTGGCTGTACATCGACCAGAGCGGCAAAGTTACGGTCTTCACCGGCAAAATAGAGACGGGTCAGAACATTCGCACCTCGCTTGCACAGCAGGTGGCTGAAGAACTGCGGGCGCCCTTCGATACCATCACCATGGTAATGGGAGATACCGACCTGACGCCGTGGGATATGGGCACGTTCGGCAGCCGATCCACGCCGTATATGGGGCCGAAGCTTCGCACCATGGCGGCGGCGGCGCGGCATTTACTGGTTGAGACGGCAGCGCGGCGATGGGATTCCGGCACAAGCGCATTGGTTGCGGCGAACGGGAAGGTCACGAATCCAAAGACCGGACAATCGCTGACGTATGGGGAAATCACGCGCGGGCAAAAGTTAACGGAGACGGTGGTGGACAAGCCGGCGCTGACGCCCGCCGTCGATTGGAAGATCGCCGGAACGCCCGTTCCTAAAGTGAATGGCCGCGATTTCGTGACGGGTAAGCATCAATACCCTTCGGACATCGTTCGCCCGGGAATGATGTTTGGAAAAGTGCTGCGGCCCTCGGGATTCCACGCATCGCTGGTTTCGCTCGACACCAGCGCTGCGGAAAAAATGCCCAGCGTGAAGGTGGTGCGCGACGGCGACTTCGTCGGCGTCGCGGCCCCGGATTTGTGGACCGCGGAGAAGGCCGTCGAGGCGATTCAGGCGAAGTGGAATGTGCCGCCGCAAATCTCGAATAGCGATCTGTTCGCCTATCTGCGCAGCCATCCGGAAGATGGCGGCGAAGGGCGGGACGCAGGCGGGCCCGCGACGGCTCACGCGATTGACGGTGAGGTGAAGCTCGCTCAGCACTATACGGTTCAATACATCGCGCACGCGCCGCTCGAGCCGCGCGCCGCCGTGGCCGAGTGGGACGGCAACAAAGTGACGGTGTGGACCGGCACGCAGCGCCCGTTCGCCGTGCGCGATCAGGTTGCGGAGGCTTTCCGCCTTCCGCACTCGAGCGCTCGCGTGATCATGCCGGACATGGGTGGTGCCTATGGCGGCAAGCACACCGGCGAATGCGCGGTGGAGGCTGCGCGCGTTGCGAAGGGAGCCGGAAAGCCGGTGAAGCTGGTCTGGACCCGCGAGGAGGAATTCACCTGGGCTTATTTCAGGCCGGCGGGATGGATCGAGATTCGCAGCGGTGCTAATCACGACGGCAAGCTGGTGGCCTGGGAGTGCGACAACTACAACTCCGGTCCCGCAGCCATTGAAACGCCCTATGACGTTCCCAATCAGGTCACACAATTTCATCCGGCGGAATCCCCGCTTCGCCAGGGATCGTATCGCGCACTGGCGGCCACCGCCAATCACTTTGCGCGCGAATCCCATATGGACGAATTGGCCCACGCGCTCAAGATGGATCCGCTGGAGTTTCGCCTGAAGAACCTGGCCGATCCCAGGCTGCGGGTCGTGTTTCAGGCGGCGGCGGAGCGGTTTGGCTGGGGACGGGTGAAATCCACGCCGGAGCGTGGCTTCGGCATCGCCGGCGGAACGGAAAAGGGCGGCCACGTAGCGACTTGCATCGAGATTGAAGTTGACTCCGACAAGCGGATTCGGTTGCGTCGCGCGGTGCAGGCCTGGGAGTCAGGCGCAATCGTCAATCCGAACGGCCTTCGCAATCAGATGATGGGCGCTTTGGCGCAGGCCGTGGGCGGTGCGCTGTTCGAAGCCATTCAGTTCAGCAATGGCCGGATCCTCAACCCTCACTTCGCGGAGTATCGGGTTCCACGCTTCAGCGACATGCCGGAGATCGACATCGTGCTGGTGAACAGGAAAGACCTGCCTTCGGCAGGAGCCGGCGAGATTGGCATCGTAGGTCTGGCACCGGCAATCGCCAACGCCATCTTCGCCGCAACTGGAACCCGCTTGCGCAATATGCCCATGGTTCCGGATGGCGTGCTCAAGGCCTAACCGCACCTCTAAACATGAGAACCTCACGTAACGTATAACTTCACAAGAGCTTTGGAGTGGACCAGCGGATGAACGAAGTTGTCCTTATCACGAGCGGCGATTTGAGGCAGTCGGCGAATCAAGCATGCTGGCCGGCACAGGAGGAACTGGAGCGCCACCTGACGCAATGTTTCACGGCGGAAGGCGTCAGAGTGCGACGCGCCTTTCCGGTGGACGAGGTTACGGGGCACGGGTTCATTTCCAGCCAACGCATGGGCATGGATGTTTTCGCGGGCATCGATCCCGATGCTCCGCTGGTATTTGCGACTGCGGCATGGCAGTACACGCATCATGTGCTGCCGGGCATGCGCAGTCATCGCGGCCCCATTCTGACGGTGGCGAACTGGTCCGGACAATGGCCGGGATTGGTCGGGCTGCTGAATCTGAATGGCTCGCTCGTGAAAGCCGGCGTCCCTTTCAGCACTCTATGGAGCGAGCACTTCGACGACGACTACTTCCTCGCCAGGCTTCGCGAGTGGATTGAGCGGGGAACGGTAACGCACGATTTGACGCATGTGCGGACGCTCGACGCGAGCGATTTGCCGGATAGCGCGAGGAGCATGGGCAAGAAGCTATCGACAACGCTGCAAAAACGAAAAGCCATCCTCGGCGTTTTCGACGAAGGCTGCATGGGCATGTATAACGCCATCATCGATGACGAGCTTTTGAACCCTTTGGGCGTCTTCAAGGAGCGGCTGAGCCAGTCGGCTCTTGTGGCCCGGATGCGCACCGTTCGCAATGACGACGCGAAAGCGGTAAGGCAGTGGCTGGATGCCAACGGTATGCGGTTCTTCACCGGCGAGGACGAAAAGACCGAGCTTACCGATGCCCAGATTCACGAGCAATGCAAAATGTACATCGCCGCGATCCGCATCGCTCGCGAATTTGGCTGCGATGCGATTGGAATTCAGTATCAGCAGGGATTGAAAGACATGGTTCCGGCTTCCGATCTCGTGGAGGGTCTGCTGAACAACGCCGACCGTCCGCCAGTCTACAGCGAATCCGGAGAGGAGTTGTATGCGGGAGGGCCCCTGCCACACTTCAACGAAGTCGACGAGTGCGCGGGGCTTGACGCACTGGTGACGAACCGCTGCTGGAACGCGTTGGGCCTCGATCCGGCGACCACCCTGCACGATGTTCGCTGGGGCGAGCACTATCGGGGAGACGGTGTTGACAACTTCGTCTGGGTGCTCCAGATCTCCGGCGCCGCTCCTGCCAGCCATTTTGTGAACGGCTATCGCGGTGCGAGCAGCGAGCGTCAGCCGCCCATGTATTTCCCGCTTGGCGGAGGCACGTTGAAAGGCGTCGGCAAGCCCGGACCCATCGTCTGGAGCCGTATCTTTGTCGAAGACAACGCGCTCCATGTTGATCTCGGGCTCGGCTCCGTGGTTGAGCTTCCCAAGGAAGAAACGCAGCGCCGCTGGAACCAGACTACGATCCAGTGGCCCATGGTAAACGCCGTCTTCGATGGGATTTCGCGCGACTCCTTTATGGCGCGGCATCGGGCTAACCACGTCAACATCGCGTATGCTCCGGACCAGAAGCAGGCCGCGAATGCCCTGGCCGTGAAGGCGGCAATGTTCGACGCCCTTGGCGTACGGGTGCATCTCTGCGGTACGATCAACTTCGACTAATTTCCAATGGAATTCTATCGTTCAGCGCGGCACTGTTGAACGGGGCAAGATACCTGCTGTCTCTGAGGCCGTCACGATGGAGAGCGAATGAGCATCAACTCGCATGTAATTAGAGGTACGGTGGTGGGCGCGCTGGGTGGGCTGCTCTTCGGCTTTGACACCGCGGTCATCTCGGGTACCACCCAGGCGCTTACCTCGACCTATCATCTTTCGCCAAGACTGCTCGGAGTAACGGTGGCCAGCGCGTTGATTGGCACGGTTGTCGCCGCCTTGGGAGCTGGAATTCCCGGCCAGCGCTTTGGGCGGCGAGACACGCTGCGGGTGATGGCTGTTTTCTATGTCATCTCCGCGCTGGGTTGTGCGTTTGCCTGGAACTGGTGGGCGCTGATCTCGTTCCGTTTTGTTGGCGGACTCGCAATCGGCGGTTCATCTGTGCTGGGGCCGATGTACATTGCCGAGATTGCCCCGGCCGAGTGGCGAGGGCGGCTGGTTGGCTCCTTTCAGATCAACATCGTGATCGGCATTCTGCTGGCCTATATGTCGAACTACTTCATCGGCACGGCGCATCTTGGCGTTATCGAGTGGCGCTGGCAACTTGGCGTTTCGGGCATTCCGGCATTGCTTTTCCTGATCGCGCTCTACACCATTCCGCGTAGCCCTCGCTGGCTGGTGATGCAGAAAAATCTGGATGAAGCGCTGCATGTTCTTCGCCTCATTGGAGTCAGCGAGCCCAAAGCAGAGTTGGACGAGATTGCCGAGTCGGTCCATCTGGAGCATGCCGCCTCGGCGGACCCGCTCTTTTCGCGCAAGTATGCGAAGCCTATCTTTCTTGCGATTACGGTCGGCATGTTCTGCCAGTTGTCCGGCATCAATGCCATTCTGTATTACCTGAACGACATCTTCGCAATGGCCGGGGCCAGCAAGGTGTCAGGCAATCTTCAGGCGGTCGCCGTGGGCGCAATGAATCTGGTCGCCACGCTGGCGGCCATGGCGGTGATTGATCGTATCGGCAGGCGAAAGCTGCTGCTCATCGGCACTTCGGGACTGGTGATCTGCCTGTCTGGCATATCGACCATCTTCTTTACACGCCAGCACCTGAACTGGCTGGTCTGGTTTCTGATGGCCTATATCGCCTGCTTCGCCATTTCGCAGGGGGCCGTCATCTGGGTTTATGTCAGCGAGGTCTTCCCGAACCGCGTGCGCTCGAAAGGGCAAAGCGTGGGCAGCTCGTCGCACTGGATCATGAATGCGATTATCTCGCTGATATTCCCCATCATGGCGACGACTTCGGGAGCCTACCCGTTTATCTTTTTTGCTGCAATGATGGTGCTCGACCTCTTCATCATTGCCTTTTACTACCCCGAAACCTCCGGTATCTCGCTCGAAAAGATGCAGCATGAATTCGGCATTGATTAATGAAGAGGAGAGCAGCGCGATGACAAAACGATCTGTTGCGGTTTTGACTATGTTCGTAGGATGCGCCGTGGCTTTCTGTCAGACTCAGAACTGGCAGCCTGACCTTACGCAGCAGCAGACGTATACTCCGCACCGGGCTTCGAGCACCGATCCCAAGGGTGCCAACGCCGACGCGCGCAGAGTCGAGCCGGGCCAGACCCTGACGGTTCTGGATGTGAGCGGGCCGGGAACCGTCGCGCATATCTGGTTCACGATCGCGGATAACGAGCCGTATTCGCTGAAGCGCATTGTGCTGCGCATGTACTGGGACGGGGAACCCAATCCGAGTGTAGAGACTCCGATCGGCGACTTCTTCGGGCTGGGCCTCGGCGAGTACCATAGCTGGCACTCGGAGCTGCTCTCCGTTGGCAACGACAAGGCCCTGAACTGCTTCTTCCCCATGCCGTTCGCACGTCACGCGCGTATCACTGTGACCAATGAAGGCGAGCAGCCAATTCAAGCCCTGTACTACAACATCGACTACCGGACTTATCACCATCCGCTGCCGCCGGGAACGTTGTATTTTCACGCGGAGTACCGCCAGGCGCAACCCAACCACGGCTGGATCAGCGACTGGAAGAGCAACGGCGACCCGCGCATCAATCAAAAGCCAAACCTGGACGGTGGCGGCAACTATGTGTGGATGGAGGCGAAGGGCCACGGTCAATATGTGGGCGTGACCATGTCCGTGCTGCAGAACCAGGACCAGTGGTGGGGCGAAGGCGACGACATGTTTTTCGTCGACGGATCGAAAAAGCCGGACATAGTAGGAACGGGCTCTGAGGATTACTTCCTCGGCGCCTGGGACTTCGGTGGCAAGCCATTTTCCTACCAGCTTTACGGAGCGCCCATCGTTGGACCGGAACTGGCTGGTGGCCGGTCGAGCGTGTATCGATTCCATCTGGCGCAACCCATTCCGTTCACTAAGTCATTCAAGGCAACAATTGAGCACGGCACGGCGAACGCCCGCTCGGATAATTTCTACTCGGTCGCTTATTGGTATCAGGCCGAGCCACATGAGCCCTTTCCTCCGCTGCCCCCAGTCGATAAAAGATTGCCTGCACTCCAGCAAGTCGGCGGACCCGGAAACGCAGCCGCTTTCGGCGCGACCACTTCGCGCTGATGCCGGGGAGACAGTCTTTCGGCTGTCTCTCCCGTCCTGTTCAGAAACGAAGCGTCTGTGCCGAGCCGTCGTAATGAATCGTGCGGTCAGCCGAGGGACCGACCATAGATCCAGATTAAGAACCTTCAGCCGGCACTCATCATCTGAAAGAAAGGGATGAAGTTTACCGGAGTCTTGAGTTCGGAACTTCTACGATTTCGGACGAAGTGCTCATAACTTGCTTGAGGCACTCAGATTTACGGAGGCCTGTCACGGTCGTCGGCAGCCCTGAGGCGAGAGCAAGGAATCTGGCTGACGCTAATGAGACTAGGAGGAGAGGGAAATGGCAACTGAAGCTACATGGCCGGTTTTTATGACGGCGCTGACGGCCCGTAAGGAAGTGGCCGACCGAACCATGGCCTTCCAATTTGAGAAGCCCAGCGACTGGGCCTTCAAAGCGGGTCAGTTTATCGACATCACATTGATTGATCCACCCGAAACCGATGCGGAAGGAAATACGCGCGGATTTTCGATTGCCAGCGCTCCGCATGAGGACTTCCTGATGGTGGCGACACGCATGCGCGACAACGCATTCAAGCGAACATTGAAAGCGACGCCGCTGGGAACCAAGGTCAAGATCGAGGGCCCGTTCGGAAACCTGATCCTCCACAACAAAACGTCGCGACCCGCTGTGATACTCGCCGGCGGCATCGGCATCACCCCATTCAGGAGCATTCTAGTGAATGCCGCGAAGGAAAAACTGCCCCATCACATTTTCCTTTTCGACGCGAACCGGCGCCCGGAGGACGCGCCGTTTCTCGCTGAACTTCAGGAGCTTCAGAAGGAGAATCCGAATTTCCGGTTGATCGCCACCATGACCCAGATGGAGAAATCCAAGCGGCCTTGGCAAGGCGAAACGGGATATATTCGTCAGGAGATGCTCTCGAAATATCTGAAGGGCGTCGAGAATGCGATTTACTATATCGCCGGGCCGGCCGCGATGGTTGGTGGACTCCATCGCGTGCTGAACTCAGCGGGCGTGGACGACGATGACATCCGCATCGAGGAGTTTGCCGGATATTGAGCGCGTGAGTTGAGCTAATTTTTGTATCTCAAGATTACTCTGCCCGTTTGAGCGGTAAAGCCATCGTAGCGGGAGAGGCTACAATCGAGCCATGAAACTCCGTACCCGTGGCGACTCGCTCCGATTCCGCTTGACGCGGGGAGAAGTTTCAAGACTGCTCGCCGGAGACAGAGTCAGCGAATCAGTTCACTTCTCTCCCGCAGCCGGAAGCGTGCTGAAGTATTCGCTCCAATCCAGCCAGGATGCTGCCCAGATGGCAGCGAGCTTCGGAAACGGAGAGCTTCATGTCGATCTGCCTGCAGCACTGGTCGGTTCGTGGGCCAACACTGACCAGGTGGGAATGGAATACGCGCAGCCCGCAGGAGAAGGAAGAAAACTTCAGGTTGTGGTCGAGAAGGATTTCCGCTGCCTTCAACCGAGGCCGGAAGAAGATGAGCACGATAATTTCCCTAATCCGGAAAGCACCGCCGGGTGATCCCCGGAAACGATGTGACTACGCCGGACGCGAGAGAACCGAACGCAGACAACGTAGCGCTTTGACCAGGCTGAAGCGGGATTGTGACGCATGTCACGCCTGTTCGCTGCGGCCAGTGGTAGTGTAGCTTACAGTCGCTTGTCGCTACATATATCTTGCTCTTATCTGACGACTTAGAGTGCTGCGGCGTTGCCAAGGTTCTGAGTTCGTTACAATGAAAGTAGCTCCTTCGCAAAAGAAAGTGGAGCAAGACCTTTATATGACGACGACAACCGTAGATGCCAACATTGACGATTACCTCCGCAAGAGGCTGATGCCGGTCGAGGGAGCGATCCCGCAGCTCGAAGGAATTGACATGCACGGGAATTCGATCCCGGCCGGCAGCGTGGGTGGCGACCTTTTTGAATACATCAATTTTCAGCAGCGGTACAACATCGCCGGGCGCATAGATCGCGCGCAAACGCTGTCTCAGAAATACCTGGAGCCCCTTCCCGACGGGGCCGAGCCCCGCAATGGAGTCGACGCCCATGTGCGGTGGCTGATGTCCCGGCCGGACTACGCCCCTGCCGACGAAGTCCAATACAGGAAAGCGAAGAGCTCCGAACAGCTGCGAATTGCCGAAGAGTTGCAAGAGCTCTACACGACGGCGGGAGTGCTGCTTGTGGACGCCGAAGGGCATGGGGTGATCGCGGCCAAGATCGCTTCAACCGTGCATGACACCTTTCATACCGCCATGCTTGGTGAACTGGACCGGAACGGAAAGGCTTCGCCGGCCATGTTTGAGCGGATCAATCTCCGACTCGCGCAGTCGGTGACCGCCAGGAACGCTCTCAGCGGAAGCACAAAATACAGCGCGCGCGAAATCGCGACGATGATGTATGGCGAGATCCACCCGGACGGGCTGTTTCGCTTCGTGAGCTTCGGCCATCCTCCGCCGCTCATCTTCTCTGCGGAATACGGCAAGTTTGTGGAGACCGGAGCATGCTGCATGGCGCATTTCCCTCCGCTCGGCCTCGAAATTCCGAAAGATCATCCCGACCAGAGCAGATACTCCTCGCTCCGGCTCCGCAAGAGATCCATCCGCGTTTCTGACGTGGCGGAGATCACGTTGATGGGTAGAGGAGACATCCTCTTTCTCTACACGGACGGTGTTCACGACGGCAGCGACGAGCAGGACCGGATTCAGATCGAGCGGATTATCGCCGAGCGTAAGGACGAGCCAGCCAAGGTGATCTGCGATGCGGTCCTCGAATATGCGGTCAGCAAGGACGACCTGCTGCGGCAAATTGGCGAATCTGAGCGTATCGATGACAAAACCGTGTTCATCATCAAGAGCATCTGAGCGGATGCTCTCCGAAAAAGAAAAGCATCTGCCGCCGTTCGCTTTTCATCCTAAAAATGAAGCTTGTTATGGTGAAAATTATGCTGACTGAGAAACCTAAAACGAAAATCCTGGTAGATGGCGGTGATCCTGCCGAAACTGAGAATATCAAATCTCTCATCGGATTTGTCGATGGCCAAACAACGAACCCCAGCTTGATTGCCAAGAATCCAGAAATCCAACAGCGAATCGCGTCCGGCCACAAACTCAGCGTGCAGGAACAGCAGGACGAATACAAGGCGATCGTGAGGAAGATTTCACCCTTGGTCGGAGACGCCGGAGTCTCCATCGAGGTCTTCGCGGACCTCAATACCAAGAGCGACCAGATGCTGGCGGAAGGCAAGGAAATGTTCTCCTGGATTCCGAACGCCTACATTAAATATCCCTGCACGCATGAGGGGCTCAAGGCTGCGCGCGCGTCGGTGGAGCAGGGGATTCGCGTCAACATCACGCTGTGTTTCGCGCAGGAGCAGGCCGCCGCGGTTCATGCCGCCACGCTCGGCACCAAGGCACCAGCCTATGTTTCACCGTTCATCGGACGGCTGGACGACCGCGGCGAGAACGGAATGGACCTGGTCAAAAACATTCAACGGATGTACAAAACCGGCGACCACCATGTGCACGTCCTCGCTGCCAGCATCCGCAGTGTCGATCAGCTCATGGCCTGCTTCGCCATGGGAGTTGATCTGGTGACGGTGCCTGCAAAGGTCCTGGAAGCATGGGCCGCGAAGGGGTTGACAATGCCGGGCCGCGACTTCGCGTATCGCGGCGTCAACGCGGAAGGCAATCCTCTGAGGCCAATTCCTTACAGGGAACTCGACCTGAACAAGCCGTGGGAGTCATTTGACCTCAAACACGATCTGACAACCAAGGGCATTGAAAAATTTGTGGCTGATTTTGAGCGCACGCTTCAGCAATCGCGCGTGGCTTAGCGCGAGAAGGAGACTTTGTTATGGAGCATCCGATGTATCCCGCCGCAACGAAGGAGATCGCAAAACAGCGCGAGGAGTATGCGCCGGAGATTCTCGACAAGTTTCGAGCTTTCAGCCATCAGGTCTTCGTCGATGGTGCGCTGCCGTCCAAGACGAAGGAACTTATTGCCGTTGCCGTGGCTCATGTTACACAATGTCCTTATTGCATTCGCAGCCATACTACGCGCGCGAAGTTGAAAGGAGCGAACGAAAAGGAGATCATGGAAGCAATCTGGGTCGCTGCGGAAATGCGGGCCGGAGGAGCGATCTCACATTCTGCGCTTGCCATTGATACGCTGAACCAGGAGAAGTCGGGGCAGCACTAAATCAGGCGGATAGTGCCGCCAAAGAAGCCAGGAGCTTCGCGCCCCCGTATTGCGGTTCTTTCCGCAGATTACTTTTAAGCTGTATGGGCGAATCCGAGGTTAGAAAGAATGATCGACCTTTCTTCGCTTGAGGTCTGGTTTGTTCCAGGCTCTCAATTGCTCTATGGAGAAGCGGCTCTAACAGAAGTAGCGGAGCACGCACGTGAAGTTGCCGCTGAGCTTTCCAGATCTCCGGCAATGCCGGTCAAAGTTGTTTGCAAGCCGGTGATGACCGGCACGGAATCCATCCGGCAGCTATGCCCCGACGCGAACCAGGCCGCCAATTGCATCGGAATCGTTACCTGGATGCACACCTTCTCGCCGGCTCAGATGTGGATTCCCGGCCTTCGTTCTCTGCACAAACCGCTTGCGCATCTGCATACGCAATTCAACCGTGAACTTCCGTGGTCCACTATCGACATGGACTTCATGAACCTGAACCAGTCAGCTCATGGAGATCGCGAGTTCGGATCTATCACCAGCCGCCTGCGCATTCACCCCAAAGTGATTGCCGGCTTCTGGAAGGACGAGGACGTGCAGAACGATCTCGCCACATGGGCGCGGGCCGCCTGCGCCTGGCATGACGCGCAAACGCTCAAGGTCGCGCGGTTCGGCGACAACATGCGGCAGGTAGCCGTGACGGAAGGCGACAAAGTAGAAGCATCCATCAAGCTGGGCTATTCGGTCGAGGGATATGGAGTAGGGGACCTCGTTGCCTGCGTCGAAAAGGTAACTGACCGCGAAGTGGATAGTCTGATCGGCGACTATGAAGCGGCCTACACCGTGTCCTCTCCGCTGAAGGCGGGAGGCCCGCAGCGCGAATCTCTTCGCGACGCAGCCCGCATCGAGCTTGGACTGCGGCGTTTTCTCGGCGAGGGTGGATTCGCGGCGTTCACCGATACGTTTCAGGACCTCCACGGACTGACCCAGTTGCCCGGTGTAGGCGTGCAGAGGCTCATGGCCGACGGATACGGCTTTGGTGCGGAAGGCGACTGGAAGACCGCCGCGCTTGTCCGCGCCATGAAGGTCATGAGCGCAGGACTCGAAGGTGGAACCTCGTTCATGGAGGACTACACCTACCATTTCCCCGACGGCGGCCAGGTGTTGGGCGCGCACATGCTCGAAGTCTGCCCGTCGATTGCCGCCGCAAAGCCCTCTCTGGAAATTCACCCCCTCTCGATCGGCGGCAAAAGCGATCCAGTGCGGTTGGTCTTCAATTCGCGCACCGGCCCCGCGGTCGTGGCGTCGCTCATCGACAGAGGCGATCGCTTTTCGTTAATCGCGAATGAGATAAACGCGATTGCGGCGAAAGAGCCGCTTCCAAAACTGCCTGTCGCAAGGGCCGTCTGGCTTCCCGAGCCCGACCTCAAGACCGCCTCCACAAGCTGGATTCTGGCTGGCGGCGCGCACCACACCGGCTTCAGTCTCGCGCTGACCGCGCAGCACCTGGAAGACTTCGCCGAGATCGCGGGGATCGAGTTTCTGCTGATAGACGAGGCCACAACCGTGCGCGGCTTCAAAAAAGAGCTCCGATGGAACGAGGCCTACGCGCATTTGGCGGGAAGAGCTTGATTTCCACTCGCCGCCGCCCTCCAAAATTGTGCTTTGAGTGCCTCTGCTAAAACCTTTTAGACGCTTCAACGTCTATCCCCTGTACCCGTGAAACATAGCCTACGCGACTTGGGAATCTCATTGCATAGCTTTTGGTGGAGCATCAGTGCGGAGTAGCCGTGCTGCCATATTGCTGCCCGATGGCGCGCTGGCCAATCGCTGGCGGCCCAGTCGGCAACCTGTTCGCTTACAATTAGGTTATTCGATCCGTGATGTACATTTCAGAAAGAGCGGCCCGCCACTTCTGAGCCCAGGGGGAAGGCACATGTGCCTTTGAACGCAATGCCTTCGCGGCGCTTCTGGATATGTGCTCTTGTGGTCGCGGTTTTCCTGCCGCTTGCGCTCCTGCCACCGGCTCAAGGACAGACCCGGATCGATCTCGATCAGGCAATCCAGCTTGCGCTCGCTCACAACCACGCATTACAGGCGGAACGCACCCTCATTTTTCAAAACCAGGCCCAGGAAGTCACCGCGAATCTGCGGCCCAACCCTACCCTCGACTTCGATTCTCAGTACGTCCCCGTTTTCAGTCCGCAGGATTTCAGCCCGGACAACCTGAATACGACTCAGGAGTTCGACCTCGGAATCGGCTATCTGTTTGAGCGCGGCCATAAACGGAAGCGCCGCCTGCAGGCTGCGCAGGACCAGACCTCCGTAACTCGCGCTCAATTTGAGGATGCCGAGCGCACGTTGACGTTTAATGTGGCGCAGCAGTTCATTGCGGTCTTACTGGCGGAGTCAACGCTGCAATTTGCTGAGCAGGACTTGAAGGGCTTTGAGCAGACCGTTGGCCTTGCCCAGACGCAGTACAAGTCTGGCTATATCAGCGAAGGCGATTACCTCAAGATCAAGCTGCAATTGCTGCAATTCCAGACCGACGTATCGTCTTCGCGCCTCGCCAGGGTGCAGGCTCTTATCGCCTTGCGACAGTCGCTGGGCTATGACGCGGTGCCTGCGGATTACGATGTCATTGGCACTTTGACCTATGTCCCCGTGAAGGGGCAGTTGGATGATCTGGAGGCGGAAGCGCTCAAGGACCGCCCTGACCTGCGCGCCAGCGAATTAGGGATTACGGCCGCACGAAGTCAGATTCTTCTGGCCAAAGCCAACGGTAAACAAGACGTCACTGCCGGCTTCACCTACACGCACACGGCTGCGGAAAACAGCGGCGGATTCTCAGTGGGCATCCCGTGGGCGCTGTTCGACCGGAACCAGGGCGAGATCGCGCGCACGCGGTACGCTCTGACGCAGGCCGAGCAATCGAAGATGGCGGCGTCCGACCAGGTCCTCTCTGACGTGGCTGACGCCTACAGTTCTTTGCGCAGCAATGACGAAGTGGTACGTCTTTATTCTTCCGGCTACCTGAAGCAGGCGCAGGACTCACGGGATATCAGTCAGTATGCCTACAAACGCGGCGCGGCAAGCTTGCTGGATTTTCTCGATGCCGAACGCAGCTATCGTGCCGTCCAATTAGCGTATCGCGAGGCTCTATCCTCATATATGACATCGCTCGAACAGCTTAAGGAAGCCGTAGGAACGAGGAACCTTCCGTGAAGATGCCCAGGGACCACTCGCCCAATCGCGCCGCGCTGATGGCGGCCGCTGTCATTGTGTTCGTGCTGGCTGGCTGCGGCAAATCGGGACCGAAGTCCGGCAGCAGCACCAGCGACTCCGGCAGCGCCACGCTTTTCTCCATTCCGCCCGACCAGATAGCCCATTTGCAGGTGCTTACGGCCCAGCCATCCACCCTGACGCGGAGCCTCCGACTAACCGGATCGGTGGCGTACGACAGCTTTCTTACCACGCCCGTGATCACGCAGGTCAGCGGCCCGATTACGCGAATCGCGGTCGTTCCCGGCCAGGAAGTACGCCGCGGTCAGCCCTTGCTGTATGTGGCGAGTCCGGACTATTCGCAGTTGCGGTCCGCTTACCTCAAAGCCAAGGATGCAGACGGGCTGGCGCAAAAGGCCTATGCGCGGGCCAGGGACCTTTACCGGCATCACGCTCTTGCGGAGCAGGATCTAGAGCAGGCTGAATCGGCCCAGGTGCAGGCGAGCGGGGATGTGGAAAGCGCCGCGGCTGCATTGAAGGTGATGGGAGTCGCCGATCCCGATGCGCTTCTCAAATCGTCGCCCTCCTTTGAGGTGCCGGTGCGGGCGCCGATCAACGGAGAAGTGGTCGAGCAGGACGTAGCCGCTGGTCAACTTCTTCAAACCGGCGTTACGCAGTGCTTCATGATTTCCGACACGAGTAAAGTGTGGGTGCTCGTCAACGTTTATCAAAAAGACATGCCTTACGTCCACGTGGGGGATACCGTGGCGATTCAAACCGACACCTATCCAGATACATTCCATGGGCGCATTTCTTATATAGCGGCCGCGCTGGATCCGAACACACGGACCCTCCAGGCACGCATTGATACTCCCAATCCCGGTGACAAGCTGAAGAAGGATATGTATGTGACGGCCACAGTGAACGCCGGCGTAGTGCGAAATGCCATCGCCGTGCCTGACTCCGCGGTTTTGCGCGATGCCGATAACCAGCCCTTCGTTTATGTCGAAACCGCTGGAAACAAATTTGGCAGGCGGTCTGTCTCCGTGAGCGAGAGCCAGCACGGGGAAACGCAAGTCATCTCCGGGCTAAACCCCGGTGACCGATTTATTGCAGATGGCAGTCTGTTTGTGCAGTTTGAAAATTCGCTGCAACGTTAGAGCGCAGTGATCGCACTTCAACCGGAAATCGGGAGAGAAAGACCGTGGCGCCGATAGTCGAATGATCCATCGAATCGTAAAAGCTGCCCTCCGTCAGCGGTTTCTGGTGTTGATGTTGACCGCGATGATTGCTGCCGCTGGAATCGTTTCCTTCCAGCGCATGCCGGTCAACGCCTACCCTGATCTTTCGCCGCCTTATGTCGAACTGATCACCCAGTGGCCGGGTCACGCGGCGGAAGAGGTTGAACAGCTAATCACGGTTCCTCTTGAAATCGAAATGAACGGCGTCCCTAACATGGTCGTGATGCGCTCCACCACGCTTTTTGGGCTCTCCGACGTCATCTTGACCTTTTCCGACAACACCGACCCTTACTTTGCGCGACAGGTCGTCTTCGAGAGGCTCGCCCAAGTCACCCTGCCCGACGGAGTCACGCCTTCTATGGCGCCTCTGTTCAGCCCCAGCGGCCTGATCTACCGGTATGTGCTCGAAAGCCCCGACCGCACCCCGCAACAGTTGAAGACCCTTCAAGACTGGACCATCGCGCACGCCTACCTCTCTATTCCCGGCGTCGCCGACGACTCCGGTTTTGGGGGGACCGTGATGGAATATCAGGTTTTGCTTGATCCTGCCCGGCTCTACGGCTATCACCTGACCGTTCCCCAGGTGACGGCCGCCTTGCAGGCGAATAACTCCAATGCGGGTGGTGGTTTCTACTCCCAAGGCGGCCAATTTTATTATGTGCGCGGCATCGGGCTGGTGCGCGATACCCAGGACATAGAGAACATCGTGGTCGGCAGCAAGAACGGCGTGCCGGTCAGAATCAAGGACGTTGGCAGCGTGGTCATTGGCCACGCGCCACGGCTGGGCGAATTCGGATTCGAAAACAATAACGATGCGGTCGAAGGCGTCATCATGATGCGCCGTGGCGAGCAGACCCAGACCGTTCTCAAGGCTGTTGAAGCAAAAACGAAAGAGCTGAACAAGAGCATCCTGCCGCCGGACGTCAAAATCAACCCCTATTACGATCGTATGGGACTGGTGAAGCTCACCACGCGTACAGTGGAGCATAATCTGCTCCATGGCATGATTCTGGTCCTGATCGTTCTGATCTTCTTCCTGGTCAGCGTTCGGGCCGCCCTCATCACTGCGCTCACCATCCCGCTGGCCCTGCTGTTTGCTTTCATCGTGCTCCATGCCCAGAATGGCGCCGCCAACCTTCTTTCTCTCGGCGCCATCGACTTCGGCATCATCATCGACGGCACCGTGGTCATGGTGGAGAATATCTATCGCGAGCTCGCGCTGCGCGAGGGCCAGAGCTATAAGCTGCACGAGGTAATCCTGCTTGCCGCCAAAGATGTTGACCGCCCCATTTTCTATTCGGTCGCCATCATCCTCACGGGCTACCTTCCGGTATACGCGCTCACAGGACCATCGGGAAAGCTCTTCCATCCCATGGCCGAGACGATGTCCGTCGCCATCGTCGGCGCGCTCATCCTCACGCTCACACTGGTTCCGGTCCTGGCCTCCTATTGGTTCAAGCATGGAGTGCGCGACCGTAAAAATCCCATCTTCGAATGGTTCAAGAAGCTCTATGCCCGGCAATTGGACCGGTCGCTCAACCATCCTAAGCTGGTCGTCGCGATCACCGCCGTAATCTTTGCAGCCTCCCTGCTCCTGGTTCCCACGATCGGCGGCGAGTTCATGCCGCACCTCGATGAGGGAGCGCTGTGGGTGCGGGCCACGATGCCTTACACCATTTCCTTCGATGAAGCCAGCAAGATCGCCCCGCAGATCCGCAAGATTCTCATGTCCTATCCGCAGGTTACGGTCGTCGGATCGGAGCTGGGACGCCCCGACGACGGCACCGACACCACAGGATTCTTCAATTGCGAGTTCTATGTCGGTCTCAAACCCTATAGCGACAAGTCATGGAAGGGGAACCTCAATACCAAACCCAAGTTGATTGCAGCGATCAACAAGCAGCTTACAACCTTTCCTGGAATCGTCTTCAACTACACGCAGCCGGCGGAAGATGCGGTGGACGAAGCTCTTACGGGTTTGAAAAGCGCGCTCGCGGTCAAGGTTTACGGCGATAATCTTCAGGTGCTGCAGAACAAGGCTATTCAGATCAAGAGCGTGCTTTCCAAGGTTCCCGGATTTACCGACCTGGTTGTGGTGCGCGAGCTCGGCCAGCCCAACCTGCTGATCAAAATCGACCGCGACAAGATCGCCCGCTATGGAATCAACGTCTCCGACGTCGAGGCCGTGATCTCGGCGGCGGTCGGCGGGCAGGCCGTAACCCAGGTGATCCAAGGTGAAAAACTGTTCGATCTGGTTGTACGCATGCAGCCTCAGTTCCGCAGCAGCGCCACCTCGATCGGCAACCTCCTGGTAGGCGCGCCGGATGGAGAGCAGACTCCGCTGAGCCAACTGGCGGATATCCGGCAGGGGAATGGCGCGTCTTTCATTTATCGCCAAAACAATTCCCGCTATGTCGGCGTCCAGTACAGCATACAGGGCCGCGACTTGGCGGGCGCCGTGAGAGCGGGCCAGGAAGCGGTCAACGGAGCCGTTCATCTGCCTCAGGGCTATCGAATGGTCTGGGGCGGCGAGTATAGCCAATTTCTGGCGGCCAAAGCACAGTTGCAGATCATTCTTCCTTTGGCGGTCCTCGTCATTTTCATGATCCTGTTCGCGTTGTACGGAAACTTCAAGTTTCCCTTCGCGATCGCAGTGGGCGCAATCATGACCGAACCTGTCAGCGCGCTAATAGCGCTTAAGCTGACGCATACGCCCTTCAGCGTTTCCTCCGTGCTGGGCTTGCTGGCGCTGATGGGGGTAACCACGGAAATCATAGTCATTCTCATCTCGTTCATCAACAAGCTTCGCCTGGAAGGGATGGACATCCGCACCGCGACGCGGCAGGCCGCGCTGATGCGGCTGCGCCCGATCATGATGACCGCAATGGTCGCCTGCCTCGGGCTTCTTCCCGCCGCACTCTCAACCGGCATCGGATCAAGCAGCCAAAAGCCCTTCGCCATCGTCATCGTGGCTGGATTAGTCTGGCCGCTCCTGCTGGGATTCTTCGTCAACCCCGCCCTTTACCTGCTGGTCGCTCGCGACGGAGACGTGCTCCAGGTCTGACCGTTGGCGGCCCGGATGTGAGGCTGCACACTGTGCAGAATGGCTCAGGCCTCAGCCGCGCTCGACACGAAATCAAAAAGCTTCGCAAGGAAGCAGCGCCGTGGCAACGGTTACGAGCAACCTGGTGTGGTCAGACCGGTTGTCACAGTACATCGGCGGATTGTCAGTATAAAATACTCGAACAGTTGATCAGACTAGGTCCCGCATTCGAACGAGTGAGGTCCCTTCCGGGATTGGCGACGTCAGGTTCGTTGAACTTATGCGATTAGTTTCGATAAAGAACCGAGTTGCCGAACAGGTCCAACACCTGCATCCAGCATATTTCGCGATGGTCATGTCGACGGGAGCGGTTGCAATTTCAGCCGAACTGCTCGGCATGCCGTGGCTCGCAAGAGGGCTGACGTGGCTGAATTTGATCGCTTTCGTCATTCTCTCGGCCATGACCGTTGCCCGGGTCAGCCTTTATCCGCGTCTCTTCTGGGAGGATCTGACGAACCATAGCCTCGGACTGGGCTTCTTCACCATCGTGGCCGGAGCCGGCATCCTCGGGGCCCAATACGTCATCATTGTCCAGCACGAGGAGCTGGCCAAAGCACTTTTGTTTGGAGCAATCCTTCTCTGGATCGTCTTCACCTACACGATTTTCGTTGCCCTTACAGTGAAGAAGAGCAAGCCTTCACTGGCGGAAGGCATCAACGGGGGATGGTTGCTGGCTGTGGTTGGCACACAGGCCGTCGCCAATCTGGGAACGCTCTTACTGCCCACGTTCGGTCATTACGCCGATGAGGCCCTTTTCTTTTGTCTCTGCTTGTGGCTCTGTGGGGGAATGATCTACATCTGGATTATCTCGCTGATCTTCTACCGCTATACGTTCTATGAATTTTCAGCTTCCGACCTCATGCCACCCTACCGGAACAACATGGGAGCGATGGCAATCTCGACGCTGACGGGCTCCATGCTGATCAAGAGCGCGAATAGCGGGGGCTTCCTGTTGGAGTTCGTTCCCTTTCTGAAGGGTTTTACAGTTTTCTTCTGGGCAACAGCCACCTGGTGGATTCCGATGCTGGTGGCCCTGGGCTTATGGCGTCATGTATACAAAGGGTTCGCGCTTTCATACGATCCGCTGTACTGGGGTGCAGTGTTTCCGCTCGGCATGTATACGCTTGCGACGTGCCGACTCTCCGAGGCGGTGAAACTTCCCTTCCTGCTCTCGATTCCCCGATATTTCATTTTCATTGCTCTGGCTGCATGGCTGGCAGCGTTCTTCGGCTTGGTCCACAGAATGGCTCTCGTCATCTTCCATGCCCGTGAAAAATTTGGCGCATGACGAATTGACTTTTCATTATCGAAGTGGCAGTCATTCTCCTCGTTTCCAGGCGCTGGCCATCAACCGCCGGGCGGGGTTGCCCATCCACTCTGGAGAACACGCGAAACCTCCCAGAAACGAGCTTCGAAACATGACGGGACATAAGATCTCGCCCCGGGGTGTTCGAGCTTTTTGGCCGTGACCGGATGGAGTGGATCCGGACCTGCGAACGGCTCGGCCTACGGTATGCATGTTACATCTTCCATGACGGGCGACTCATGCGCTGGAAATCGCAAAACTATGAAAAGCAGAGTCCGACTGTGGATGAAGAGCAAGCGTGGAGCTTTCCTTGCGGTGCTGGTCCCGCTCCTTGCTCGAGAGACGAGCACAGGCAGCTTGGTTGTGACTTTCCCCTAGCGGAGTCACATGGTCGATCATCATCTGTTTGCGAGTTGGTTGGATTTGGTTTTCGTGTACCGAATCAGTTGACGACGAATTGTTACTTATGCGGCAGTGGGAAGAGTTCTACCGCAATCGCTGGCAGCATGACACGGTGATTCGCAGCACGCACGGCGTAAACTGCACCGGCGGCTGCTCGTGGAATATCTACGTCAAAAACGGCATCGTTACCTGGGAGATGCAGGCGATTGACTATCCCAAGCTCGAGAGCAGCCTGCCGCTCTATGAGCCCCGCGGGTGCCAGCGCGGCATTGTCTTTTCCTGGTATGTTTACAGCCCTCTGCGGATCAAGTATCCGTATCTTCGCGGTGTGCTCATGGATCTGTGGGAGAGTGCACGGGCCACGCATGCTGATCCGGTCGAGGCCTGGGCTTCCATCGTCGAGGACGAAGAGAAGCGCCACGATTACCAGACCGCGCGCGGCAAAGGCGGATTCCGGCGGGCAACCTGGGACATGTGCCTGGAGATCGTGGTCGCTTCGATGCTCTACACTGCGAAGAAGTATGGCCCGGATCGGGTCGTGGGGTTCTCGCCCATTCCCGCCATATCCATGCTCAGTTACGCAGCCGGCTCCCGCTTCCTTCAGCTTTTCGGTGGGGCGCTGCTTAGCTTCTATGATTTGTATGCCGATTTCCCGCCCGCCTCGCCCGAGACCTGGGGCGAGAAGACGGACGTTGCCGAAAGCGCGGACTGGTTCAACAGCAAGTACATCGTGGTTTCAGGAAGCAATCTGAGCATGACCCGCACGCCCGATGCCCACTTCGCCATCGAGGCGCGTCACCACGGCGCTAAGATGGTGGTCCTCTCGCCGGATTTCAGCGACGTTTCCAAGCAGGCCGATTGGTGGGTGCCAATCAACGCCGGCATGGACGGTGCGTTCTGGATGGCTGTTAATCACGTCATCCTCAAAGAGTTTTATGTGGATCGGCAGGTTCCCTATTTCGTCGACTATCTCAAACGATACTCAGACACTCCGTTTCTGATCGAGATTGAGAAGACCGCGGATGGCTATGCGGCGGGAAGATTTCTTCGGGCAAACCGGGTGGCCAGATATCGCGACGTGGACAACGGCGACTGGAAACTTCTGATCTTCGATGGCCTGAGCGGAGAATCGCGAATGCCGCTGGGATCCATCGGCTTTCGCTGGCAGAAGCACGAAGGCCAATGGAACCTCGAAATGAAGGACGGTGAGGATGGCTCGGCGATCGATCCTCAATTGAGCCTGATCGATAATCGCGAAGACACACTCCAAGTTTCTTTTATGGATTTCGGGGGTGAGCGAACGTTTAAGCGGAGTGTGCCCGTCCGCTACATCGAAACCGTCGATGGGCGGGTTGCGGTCACAACCGGGCTTGATGTCTTGATGGCGCAGTTCGGTGTACCGCGTGGACTCCCCGGAGACTATCCCGAGAGTTACGAAGATGACGAGATCGCCTACACCCCGGCCTGGCAGGAGAAATTCACCGGAGTCGGACGGAAGACCGTAATTCAATTGGCGCGCGAGTTCGCCGTCACCGCCGAGAAGACCCACGGCAAGTGCACAATCATCGTCGGTTCGGGGATCAACCATTGGTACCACGCCAACATGCACTATCGCACCGGGATTTCCGCGCTGGTCCTGTGCGGATGCGTGGGGGTAAACGGCGGGGGGCTGAACCACTACACCGGCCAGGAAAAGATCACTCCGATGGCATCCTGGAGCACCATCGCCATGGCGCTCGATTGGATTCGCCCGCCGCGCCTGCAAAACGGTCCCTCGTATCACTACGTCCACAGCAATCAGTGGCGGTACGAAAAAACCCATGCCGACTTTCACCCGCCAAGCGGACGATTCGCCCGCGAACACTGTATGGACCTGCAAGTGGACGCGGTGCGCATGGGCTGGCTCCCTTTCTATCCGCAGTTCAACCGGAATCCGATTCAGCTGGTCGGCGATGCCGGACAAGCCGGCGCGCATACTCCCCAGGAAGTCTCGGACTGGCTTGTCGAGCAACTGCGTACGAGGAAAACGCGTTTTTCAGTCGAGGAGCCGGATCTGCCGGAAAACTGGCCTCGCGTATGGCTGATCTGGCGGGGCAACGCTATCCACACCAGCGCCAAAGGCCACGAATATTTTCTGCGGCACTATCTGGGCACACACTCGAATGCGATTGCCGAGGAGACCGCGCGGGAGTCTGTTCAGGAGGTGCAATGGCGAGAGGCCTCGACCCAGGGAAAAATGGACCTGGTCGTCGATTTGAACTTCCGCATGGATACCTCGGCGCTCTACTCCGACATTGTTCTGCCCTCGGCTAGCTGGTATGAGAAGAACGACCTCAACACGACCGATCTCCACTCCTACTTCCACCCGCTGGGCGCCGCGGTGCCTCCCTGCTGGGAATCGAAGAGCGACTGGGATATCTTCCGTGCGCTCGCGGCGAAAACCAGCGAGTTGGCGAAGACGCATTTTCCGGAGCCATTCAAGGACCTGGTAGCGACTCCGCTGCTGCACGATACGCCGGATGAGATTGCGCAGCCGGAAGTGCGGGATTGGACCAAGGGAGAATGTGAACCCATCCCGGGCAAGACCATGCCCCACTTCACAATTGTCGAGCGCGATTACGTCAACCTGGAACATCATTTCAACTCGCTCGGACCTGGGATCAAGGAACACGGGGTGGAAGACCACGGGGTCGAGATGAAGGTGGCGGACTTGTACGATGAGTTCGCGAAGCTCGTGCCTTCCTATGAGTGGGGCGGACAGAAGTATCCCTCTCTCGAGGATGTGAAGTACGCTGCTGACGCGGTGCTGTTCTTCGCGCCCGAATCGAATGGAGAAGTCGCCTATCGCGGATTCAAGGATCGGGAATGTCACGTTGGGCTGCCGCTGGCAGACTTGGCGGAAGGCCATCGTGGGGTCCGCTATAGCTTCGCCGATCTCGCCAGGCAGCCGCGCCGCATCCTGACCAGCCCCTGCTGGTCGGGGATCGTGAACGATGGTCGCGCATACAGTGGGTTCGTCACCAACGTGGAGCGGCTCGTCCCGTGGCGCACGCTCACCGGGCGACAACAGCTTTATCAGGACCATGAAGCCTATCGGGCGTTTGGCGAGTCATGCCCTACCTTCAAGCCGCGCATCTCTCTTGAAGACACATTCAACCTCGTTGAGAGTAAAGCAACCCCGAAGTCCATCGCGCTGGCGTGCATTACTCCCCATGGAAAATGGCATATCCATTCCACCTACTACGACGACCTGCGAATGCTCACGCTCTCGCGCGGTGTCGAGCCATTCTGGCTGAATGACAAAGACGGCGCCGAGATTGGTGTTCTCGATAATGACTGGGTTGAGGCATACAACGATAACGGCGTGGTGGTGACGCGCGCGGTAGTCAGCGCTCGCATCCCACGTGGAATTTGCATCTTCTACCATGCGCCTGAACGGACGATTTCCTTCCCCAAGTCTCCGATACGCAAAAACCGGCGTCCGGGAGGAACGAATAGTCTTACGAGGATGCGTCTGAAGCCGGTGCTGATGGCCGGGGGCTATGCCCACAACTGTTATCGCTTCAACGATTACGGTCCACCGGCCTCCGATCGCGACACCTACGTCATCGTCCATAAGCTCGAAGGCAAGCCACAGTGGTAATCAAGGAGTCTCTATGAACATCCGCTCGCAGGTTTCGATGGTCTTCCATCTCGATAAGTGCATCGGATGCCACACCTGCAGTCTGGCTTGCAAGAATCTCTGGACGGACAGGCCGGGCACCGAGTACATGTGGTGGAACAATGTGGAAACCAAGCCTGGCACGGGCTATCCAACCCTCTACGAGGACCAGGAACTATATGACGGAGGCTGGGTACTTGATGAAAAAGGCAAGCTGCGTCTTCGGCTGGGAAGCAAGAAGAAAGAGCTGGCCAATATCTCTTATAACCCGAAGCTGCCCACGCTCGATGACTACTATCATCCGTTCACCTACCGCTATCACGATCTGATCGATGCGCCGGCGGGTGACGATCAGCCCGTCGCGCGGCCAGTCTCAATGATCACCGGCGAAGACATGGACATCGAAGCCGGCCCCAACTGGGACGATTCCATGGGCGGCTCCGACATTTACGCCGCCAACGATCCCAATCTAAAGGTGCTGACCGAAGAAGAACGAAAGAAGTTCTTCGAGCTTCAGCAGTTGGTTTACTTCTATCTTCCCCGCATGTGCAACCACTGCCTGAACCCGAGCTGCGTGGCGGCGTGTCCTTCGGGGGCAATCTACAAGCGCGGCGAAGACGGTATCGTGCTGGTGAACCAGAACAAGTGCCAGGGCTGGCGCATGTGCATCTCCGGCTGCCCGTACAAGAAGGTGTATTTCAACTGGAACAGCGGCAAAGCGGAGAAGTGCATTCTCTGTTATCCGCGCATGGAGATGGGCGAGCCGCCGGCATGCATGCACACCTGCGTGGGGAAGATCCGCTATCTCGGAGTCGTTCTTTACGATGCAGACCGGATTGAGGAAACCGCTTCGAAACCCGAAGTCGAGTTGGTGGAGGCGCAAAGAGACCTCATCCTCGACCCGTTTGATCCGGAGATCATTCGGCAGGCACTTGAATGCGGCGTCGACATGAAGATCATCGAGTCCGCCCAGAAGTCCCCGATCTTCCGGTTCGTGAAGAAGTGGCGAATGGGGCTGCCGCTGCATCCGGAGTGGCGGACGCTGCCCATGCTGTTCTATATTCCGCCGCTGCTGCCGGTGACTGCCACGCTCAGCCAGGAAGGATATTACGAGTTGGATTCAGATTTTTTCAGCTCGCTCGAAAGTGCGCGGCTTCCTATCCTCTACATGGCCAGTCTGTTCACTGCGGGCGACGAAGCCGAAGTCATCGCGGTCTATCGCAAGCTGCTGGGCGTGCGCATTTACAAACGCGCGGAAAGCGTGGGTGATATCTCCATGGAAACGGCGCGCCAGGCCCTCAATGAAGCGGGATTGACACCGGAGGACGTGGAAGGCATCTACCACCTGACCGCAATCGCGGGAGCAGACGAGCGGATGGTCGTTCCGCCGTTTCTGCGCGAGCAGGCCATCGAGATGGGAATGGACACGCACGACTTTCAGGAACAACGCGGGGTCGGTACTCTCATCTGGCCGACACGGGGGGCGTGAATCATGACAATCTATTCAGGATTTGCGGCCATTCTTGACTATCCGGAGGGCTCCGTCACGAAGCTGATCGATGATTGCTCCGCCGAGCTAGCGACGGAAGCTCCTGAAGCTCGGGCGCATCTGCTCGATTTTCAGGCTGCGATTGCTGGGAAAAGCCTTGGCCAGCTCCAGGAAGTTTATGCTGCTACCTTCGATTTGCGACCCGACTGCACGCCCAACCTCAGCTATCACGTGTTTGGCGACGACGCCAGGCGCGGCGTTTTTCTGGCGGAGATGAAGGGTCGGATGGAGGCTCGTGGCATGGCCCTCGGAACGGAGCTGCCCGATCATCTCTCCTTCATCCTCAAGTACCTGGATCTGGTCGAGGAGGAGCGCCCTGTCGTGATTGAGGACTGCTTGCTGCCGGCGGTTGCGCGAATGATCGAAGTTCTGAAGGACAGCCGAAACCCTTACGAGCATGCGTTGCGCGGACTCCTGAGCCTGCTCCAGCGCCAGCGCGAGATGTTCGTCGCGCCGGCCGAGACGGTGGACGCCTGATGGAATAGACCCGGAGAAACCGGCATGGATAACTTCCTCTTTATCGCGTTTCCCTATATCGCGCTCACCTTGGCCATCGGGGTAGGCATCTATCGCCGTCTGCGCCGTCCCTACACTTATTCGAGCCTTTCCTCCGAGATTCTGGAGAAGCGAAAGTTGTTCTGGGGGTCGGTGCCCTTCCATTACGGGCTCACGCTCATTCTGCTCGCGCACCTGCTGGCGGCTTTTTTGCCCGGCCCAGCTGCCTGGCTGCTGGGAGGCGAGATTCGCCGATTGATTCTCGAAGTGACAGGAATGGCCCTGGGACTCTACACGTTCTTCGGGCTGGTGGTATTGATTATCCGGCGGCTGGCGCCGAAATCTCTGGTGCAGGCGGCAACTACTTATATGGATGGCCTGATTCTCTTCGTGCTTCTGGTTCAGATTGGAAGCGGCGTGGCCATCGCCATCTTCGATCGCTGGGGAGGGCTGTGGTATTTGCACACGGCAGTTCCGTGGTTCTGGTCAATGGCCACATTCCGCCCGGAACTGACTACGGTGATCTCGCTTCCTCCTTTCGTCAAGTTGCATTTTGTGGTCGGGTTTCTTCTAATTCTCCTGTTTCCATTCAGCCGCCTGGTTCATCTGGTCATGTTCCCGCTTCAGTACCTCTGGCGTCCCTACCAGGTCGTAGTTTGGTACCACCGGAAGGAAAAGACGGATTTGTATGCCAAGGAGGTCGCAAAATGAGTGAGAATCCCTCTTCGGAGGCTTCAACAAAGGGCAGCCCTGAAGTCAGTCGCCGAAAATTTCTCGTCCGCCTTAGTGTCACGCTGGGATCGATCGGTGCGGCGCTGGTAGCCGTCCCCAGCGCTGCGTTCCTGCTGGGCCTGCGGAAATCACCTCGAATCTGGCGAACCGTGGGCACGCTCGATGACTTCAAAGTAGGCTCCACCGTAAATGTCTCTTTTCAGGACCCTTCGCCGTTGCCCTGGGCGGGGGTAACTTCGCGGTCGACCGCGTGGCTTCGTCGTGTGGGTGACCAGGAATTCATCGCGTTTTCGAACGTCTGCACCCACCTCGGTTGCCCGGTCCGCTGGCTGGCCACGGCCGACCTCTTCATGTGCCCCTGCCATGGCGGGGTGTTTTATGCTGACGGACAGGTCGCATCGGGGCCTCCGCCAAAACCACTCAACCGATACTCCGTGCGTATCAACAACAACAACGTCCAGATCCTGACCATGCCCGTGTCCATTTCCTAAGTGAGAGGAAAGCGTATGCAGATCTTCCAGCGGATTTGGCTTTGGTTTGATGACGCCACCGGCCTCTCCGAAGCCCTCGGGCCGTTGATGAGGCACCCTGTTCCCAAGGCGCGCAAGACCGCATGGTTCTATGTTTTGGGCAGCGCGACTCTGGTTGCCTTCCTCATCCAGGTCGCGACCGGGATTGCCCTTGCCAGCGGCTACGTCCCGTCTTCCGGCCAGGCCTATAGCTCGCTGGTCTTCATTTCAGGTGAGTCAATCGGACGGGTCATCCGAGGAATCCATTACTTCGGGGCGGATGCGATGGTCATCCTGATCGGCCTCCATACCATTCGCGTCTATTTGATGGCGTCTTATAAGTACCCGCGCCAGGTGAATTGGCTGAGCGGCGTCGCCCTGCTTTTATTAACGCTGTTGATGGCCTTTACCGGGCAATTGCTGCGCTGGGACCAGACCGGCTACTGGTCTGTGTTGATTGCGGCTCAGCAAGCCGGACGCGTACCCTTCATCGGCAACTGGCTGGGGCACTTTATCCTGGCCGGAGATTCGGTCGGCGGTGCCACTCTGGGCCGCTTTTACGCTGCCCACGTTTTCTTTTTCCCGGGACTCATTTTTCTTCTTGTAGGGTTTCATCTCTATCTCGTCGTCCGCAATGGAATCTCCGAGGCTCCGGCAATGGACCGGCCAGTCGAGCCTGAGACCTATCGCACCTGGTATCACGCGCTGCTGGCTCGTGACGGTGAGGCGTTCTGGCCCTACGCTGCCTGGCGCGACGTGGTCTTCGGAGTTTTGGTGGTTTTAACGGTGGTAAGTCTGGCGATCGCCATTGGTCCCCCAGCGCTGGGCAAGCCTCCCGACCCAACCATCGTCCAGGCCACGCCGCGCCCGGAATGGTATTTTCTCTGGTACTACGCCATCCTCTCCCTCATTCCCAAGTGGTCGGAAAGTCTGGTGATGTTCTGGGGGCCGGTAATCTTCGGTGGTGCGCTGATTCTGCTCCCACTGGTAGCGCGCAAAGGCCAACGTAATCCTTTACGGCGGCCTTGGTCCATTGCCATCGTTGCGGTGGCCTTGTTCATGATTGCGTACTACGGGATGGTCGGCAAGATCGCACCCTGGTCTCCGCGAATGGACGCGCCGCCGCTGCCCGCATCGGTCGTCGGCGTGACCAGTGGACCGATCGCCGATGGCGCCAGGGTGTTTCACGACAAGGGATGCGAGTATTGTCATAAGGTGTCCGGCTATGGCGGTGTTCGCGGACCGGACCTAACATACGCGGGCGACACGTTGACTCCCGCGGAGATCACCACGCGCATATTTAGCGGAGCCACGAATATGCCGTCGTACCGCGGCAACATGACTTCAGATCAGTTGTCCGCGCTGCTCGCATTTCTGGGCTCCCGCCATCGCCAGCCGATTGAGCCTCCGCCTGACTCCCAATAGCCCGCAGAAAGGAAAGGTCGATGAACACGGATTCAAGCCGGACGGCAGAGGATTGGAGCGGACGATCGCTGGCAAGTCTTATGGAGTACATCGTTCAGACGCACCACGTCTTTTGTCGTGAGGAAGCGGCGCAGATCGCGCTGCTTTTCAAGGATGCAATTGACGAGCAGGGAAAAGGTCATCCGGAGCTGAAGCGCATCCACGATCTTTTTTTTCAGATGAGCCGGGACCTGCTGATGCACCTGCTCAAAGAGGAACAAACGCTTTTTCCCTATATAACCGGGGTCGAGGAAGCGGTCGCTAAAGACGCTCCGATGTCGTGGCCGCCTTTTGGAACGGTGGAGAACCCGATTCGGATGATGGTTCTCGAACACCTCAAAACCGATGACGAACTCACACAGATTCGCAAGCTGAGCAATGACTACACGCCGCCGGGTGACGCATCCCAGAGCTATTCGGCGCTCTACGCACGCCTTGCGGCATTCGACCGCGACATGCAGCGGCACATCCATGCTGAAGATGATCTTCTCTTTCCTCGTGCGGTCGCAATGGAGGAAGAGGCTTGCAATCGACGGAAGGTAGCGGGCGAGTAACTTCAAACTTAAACTATCGATTCAATGGCCGGGGAGAGAGGATGTGAAGCTCAATCCGGCCGATCGAAGTCGATAACTGGTTGCGTGAACTTAAAGGGCTTTTGAGGCCGGATTCCAGCCCTTCAGTGAGGTCGAAGGACCGGAACCTGTTCCATGCTCTCTTTTCTCACGCGATCCTTTGCGACTTTGCGTCTCGCAACCCTTTAACCCCTGCGCGTAGCTCGTCACAACGACTGTACGATCCGGAATTCCCCGATGGAAGTGAGTTCCAAGCGATCGTCGGGGTGCTTGGCCAGCGTGAGCACGCCTTTTGCTCCGCCCTTGACACCTCTGATCGAGGTAGTGTGTATTACTACCTGAACACTTGACATTGAGCCCTTGGGAATGGGTCCGAAGTTGCTCGATTTATCCCTTTCTGCCTCGGGATTTTTTACGAGGTGATCAATGACACGGAGAGCCGGGTTTTTATTCCCCCTGCTGCTGTTCTTCTCTTTTGCTTCAAGTTTCGGACAGCTTTGGTCCGGTATTCTCACCCCTCCTCGCGCCGTGGACTGGTCCAAGGCCGGTGTGCTGGGAGGCATTCCTTCCGGGAACTGGACACAATGCGGCGCCACGATCGCGGCTGGTGGGTCCGCGTCCACTATTAATGCCGCCATCAGTGCCTGCGGCAAAGATCAGTATGTTCTTCTGGGAGCTGGAACCTTCAACCTGACCACCGGGCTTGTGCTCAAAAGCTACATGGCTTTGCGGGGTTCCGGAGCAAATCAGACGCTTTTGGTTTTCAGCGGCAGCAGTGGCTGCCAAGGCTTGGGAGCCTCGATCTGTATGGCCAGCGGCGACGCCAATTATTGGGGAGGTCCGTCGAACACTGCCAACTGGACAGCCGGTTATGCCGCGGGCACTACTTCAATTACGCTGGCTAGTGCAGCCCACCTTGCCATCGGAACGCCGATCACGCTTGACCAGGCGGACGATACAACTGACAGTGGCGACATTTTCGTCTGTTATACCCCGCAGGGAACATGCTCCACCAACGGCGACGACGGAGGTTTTCTGCGATCTGGGCGCAGCCAGCAACAGATCGTCACGGTTACAAGCATCACCGGGAGCGGTCCTTATACGATAGGAATTTCACCGGGCATCTATATGCCGAACTGGACATCGTCCAAGTCTCCTCAGGCGTGGTGGCCGACCTCTCCGATTTTCAGCGCGGGGGTAGAGAACCTTAGCATTGATAACACCAGTTCGGGTGCCCAGGAGGGCGTCGGCATCCTCAACTGTAGCGGGTGTTGGGTCAGCGGAATTCGCAGCATAGATCCCAACCGTTCTCATGTAGCGGCAGAATTGAGCCCGCACACTACGGTGCAGAGCAGCTATTTCTACAGGACCGCTGATCAGACTTCATCGAGTTACGGCATTGAGTTCAATGACGCCTCCGACTCGCTGCTGCAGAACAACATCTTCCAGCAGCTGAGCGGTTCTTACGTTATCAACGGAAGTTGCTCCGGTTGTGTGATGGCGTATAACTTTACCGTTGATAATCTTTATAACTCCGGCGGCGGCGTCTATAACTATCAGCAGCAGGATTTTTATCCTCACGTGGTCGGCATCGATCATGTCCTGGTGGAGGGCAATCAGGGCGCCGGCATGTACAGCGATAATTTCCACGGCACTCATGATTTCATAACAGCTTTCCGTAATGCCTGGAATGGATGGCAGCCAAATAATGGGAATACAACAACCGGCGGCCTTGGCGCACTGCTGATTAATGCCTATTCGCGCTTTTATAACATCGTGGGTAACGTTTTGGGATCGCCTGTCTTTACCCACTATCGGGACGACCTAAGCGATAATTATCCTCACAACACCTCGGTTGTTGATGTGGGCTTCGGCGATGGAGTCCCTAATGACCCGAACGTCGCGCGTACCCTCTTGATGTGGGGAAATTACGACACGGTTACAGGAGCCGTGCGCTGGTGCGGCGATTCTTCAGATCCTGGATGGAGCACGGTTTGCGCAGGATCATCCGAGGTGCCGAGCACCATCGCGAATTATGCAAACTCGGTGCCGTCCAGTACGACTCTGCCTCCCTCCTTCTATCTGAGTTCTAAGCCAAGTTGGTGGGCGTCGTCGAAGCCGTGGCCTGCCATCGGACCGGATGTCACGGGGGGAAATCTCACGGACTATGCCGGCCATGCTTATTCGATTCCGGCAGCCGACTGCTATACGAATGTCATGAAAGGACCGACTAACGGAACGGGCTCTGCGCTGAATTTTAACGCTGCGTCCTGCTATGGAGGAGGCAGTTCAAGCACGCAAACTCCGAATCCTCCAACAAACCTAACCGGAACCGTGGCGCCTTCTTAGTACTACTGTGTCAGAAAGTAGATACCTTGATTCTGAGTTACCTGGTGGTCGAGCCCGCGAGTCAGTAAGTTTGGGGGATGAGCTGCAACCGAGTGGATTTCTCTGGCCAGTCGCCGTGCCGTGGCGAACATCGTCGTGGGTAACGCCTTCCAGATAGCCCAACCCCATGGGCAGCACCGGTTGTGTCCGGCTCAGCGCCTGAATCTGCGACTTCTCGTCCACAGCCAGCACTTCAAGAAGAGGCTTGGGACGTCCGATCGACATACCCAAGCTTATCCAAATTCAACATATATTACAGGTTATCTCTGGGACAGAATACTTCAGGAGGCTGGGGCAGGGTCGATCCAGTATTCGGTGCGGGCCCGGAGACGCAGATCGGGGTTGTCCTTCAGCTTGAGGCGCAGGACGTGCAGACCGGGGGTGGGCGAGGTCGGCGTGAAGCTCAGGACGTAGCGGTTGGGCACGTCATTCGATGCCGTAATGAGATTGCGGTGGAGCGTGCGCACGTTGCGGAAGCGGAAGAACTCGCCTCCTGTGAGCCGGGCGACGGATTCAGCGGTGTTTTTGCGCAGGTTGTCGCGCGCGGCGAGGAAAGCCATGGTGGCAAATCGCAAGGGCGGAGCGAGATCGCTGATGCAGTCGAGCACCTGCTTGCCATAGTGGTTCTTGTATTCGGCATCGATCCCCTGACGGCTGAAGCAGCCGTGCGCGGGCCCAGGCTCGTCGGGGCGGTTGAACTTCGAGGCCTCATGGGAGACGGCGAAACGGGTACTCGAAAAGGCAAAGCTGTAGATGGTGGTGTTGGTGTTGCTGACCAGACGCAGCGCCTGATTGAGCGTGGTGGAGCTGCCCTGATCGATGGTCTCGCTGAGCAGCAGAACGGCGCGGCGGTAGCGCGCGGGCTGGGTTTGCAGGAGGCTGACGGCGTAGGATACGGCGTCGAGGATGGACGCTCCCTGATTGCCCTGCTTCAGAGTGTCAAGCTGCCGCGCAGCATCGGAGGTGGAAGAACCAAAGCGCAGGAGCAGATGCGGCGTGCTGTCGAAGCTGATGACGGCGACGCGGTGCTCGACGTCGCCGATGAAGCCGTCGAGGATGGCTCCCAGGCCCTGGTAGTTGCGGAGGTAGGCATCCCCGGCGCCCCCCGTCTGGACGACGATAGCGAGAGCGAGGGGACGGGAGTCGGTGTCGGAGACAAGAGTGAGGCGCTGCGGGATGCCGTCGTCGGTGAGGAGAAAGTCGTCGGCGGTGAGGGTGAAGACATTCTGTCCAGATTTGGTCTGGACAAGCGCAGGAACCTCGACCAGAGTGGAGCGCACGGTGAGGGTGGTCGTGGCGTTGCCGCTCTGCTGCGCGCGCAGGCCCGCGGGAACCAAGCAGAAAAGGAGCGTGAAGGTAAGAGCGGTGCGCATGAACCTGATTGATTATAGGGCGGGGTTCAGGGACCCTGGTCGAGATTTGATCTTTCCCATCCGTCGCACGAAAAATGCGCCAAGGGCCCTAATATTTCGACTTGAAATTGTAGGTCGCACCAAAAATGAACTGGAAAGAGTTTCGCATGGTTGGCGGAACCGCCGGCGGTGGATCATTCAGGTAGCTGTCCTGCGTCCCCACGGAAAAGCCCAGATTTTTGTAGAACGGAATCGCGAGCGTATCCGACTCCGTCGCGGAATAGGCGCTTGTGTTGTTGTATGCCGGCAGATACGAAACCTGCTGGTTGAACAGGAGCCCGCGCGGCAGATGCAGAACATAGACTCCCGCTAACGTTGAGCCGATGAGGTTCTGGTTGATTCCCTCGGAGGCGTTGATGAAGACCTGACTCTCGTATTGCATCGTGCTCTTGAAATCCAGCTCCTGCGTGGGTCGCTTGATGACCGTGTATCCCACGCCCGCTCCATAGACCTGCTGCAGGTCGAGCCCCTGGCTGTAGTTATGGTCGAAGGTGGTTTGCACCAGCATGTATCCGCGTGGGGAGAAGTACTGGTCGCGCTCGGCTTCGGCGTGGTAGATCGCGCTTTTGCTGTCGGAAGCCGGATAGAAAACCCCTTCCGAGGTGTAGGCCGGCTGCGTGATTTTGCCGTACGAACCCGTGAATCCGATCGTGGTGCGATTGCTTGGGTTGAGCCAGGTGACGGTAGGGACAACACGCGCCAGCGCAATCGATCCGCTGAAGGTGTACTGCTTTTGCGTGGCCGCAACAATGGTGGCTCCGCCCGTGGCCGCGCCATTCCACCCGGCAAAGAAGCCGGGATGGCTGAGGACCTCCTTGTGCAGCGTAGTTTCGTCGATAATGAATTGCGCATTCTTGATGGGAATGGGTGGGATGGCCGCGTTGTCGGGTGAGTGAATTGTAATCAGATTGTCGGTGATCGTGAGGCTACCCTGTGGAATGCCGGGGGGCATCTTCCCGTGGCGCGGCGTCACGCTCTTGCTAAGCACGGCGAGCTTGGTTTTGGTCTGGATTTCCTTGATCTTCTTCCACGGAATCTCGATTGTGCCAGCGAATTCACTGCGAAACGTGACAGTGCCGCCCACCTCGCGGATGAAGGTTCGGGAGAGCCGGTCCCCGTTGATGAAGACAACAACGTCAGGAGGCGGCCCGTGCTTGGTCTTTGCCGGTTTCGGATTTTTGCCGAACAGCGTGTCAGACGCGGCTGCGTGCGACGACGGAAGCAGAAAAAAAATTGATAAAAGTACAAGCTGCAAACTGAACAGCCGTCGTGCCAAAGCCATGGACGAGTTCTGACTCCTGCTTTTGAATGTTCCGGGCAGAGAGCCGGCGGTTAGTCCGGAAACATGCCCGAGCTTCATGGTATCGCGAACAGGGAACTGCGAACGGCCCCGACGAACTGAATGCGCGAGGGGGTTCCCGGCTTGGTACGGGAAGCCGCGGTCAATACGACGACTTGATGTTGTATGTCACGCCGGTCGTGAACTGGAAGGAGTTCCGCTGTGTGGTCGGAAACGTGAGCGGCACATCATTCAGGTATGTGTCGAGCGTGCCGAGCGAGAAGCTGAAGTTTTTGTAAACCGGCAGAGCGAGTGTATTCGACTCATTAAACGAATAAGCGCGCGTGTTGTTCCACGCGGGAATGTAAAGCAGCTGCTGCGTGAACAGGATGCCCTTGGTGACGTGGCGCAGATATGAAGCGCCGAAGGTGGACGCGATGAGGTTCTGGCTGGAAGAAGCAGGCGGGATGGTATTCGCGAACGCCTGGCGCTCAAACTGCACCACTGCTTTGAGGTCGAGCTCCTGCACCGGGGTCTTGATGACGGTATAGCCCACCCCGAGACCATAGATCTGCTGCAGGTCCAGGCTCTGGCTGTAGTTGTGATCGAAGGACACCATCCCGAGGTAGTAGGCGCGCGAAGAGATGTACTGGTCGCGCTCCGCACCTACGTGCAGGATGGAGCTTTTAGTAGAGTTCGAAGGCACGAAGGTGCCATCGGCCGCCGTGTAGGCGGGCTGGGTGATCTTTCCGTAGGACTGCGCGTAATCCAAACTGGTGCGATTGCGCGGATCGAGCCAGCTTGCGGTCGGAACGACCCGCACGAGCCCCAGCGAGCCGGCAAAGCTGAACTGGTTCTGCGTAGCCTGCACCACGGTCAGGCCGATGGTTGCGCCACCGTTCCAACCCTGGGTGAAACTGGGATGACCGAATATCTGCTTGTGCAGAGTGGCCTGGTCGATAATGTATTGCGCGTTCGCAAGGGGAATCGGCGCGATGATCGCGTTATTCTCAGGGTGAACCGTCACCATGCCGTTGGCGATGGCAACACTCCCTTGCGGCAGGTTGGCGGGGAGCTGGCCGTGGCGCACCGAAACGCCCTTCTCGAGGACAGCCACTTTGGTCTGGGTATGCAGCTCGCGAATTTTCGACCAGGGAACCGTAATGTCTCCGAGGATGTCGTCATGGAAGACGACTTCTCCAGCGACTTCGCGGACGAATGTCCCGGAGATACGATCTCCATTGGCCAGGATTAGGAGATCAGGAGCGCCAGCGGGCTGTGCCTGTGCGGCTCCGGTTCCGGATGGAGCCGCTGAGGCCGCGGCATGGCATAGACCGGTCGCTGGGGAAAAAAGCAGCGTGGCAACCAGAAATGGATAGAAAACCGGGCTGGAGGTCAGATGCTGTCGCATAAACGGAATGGCTTCCTGAAATTAGGTTTGGGCAATGTTCCCCGAAGACTGTTGCTAGGATGCGGAAATGTCCGGACCGGTCGCATGTCTGGTCCATTGATCACGTCGAAATCTGGCTGTAACTCTCTTGCCGTGGTCAACTTTCGCGCGGAATATTGGCCAGACGCATCCCATCTCTTCTAGAATTTACTTATGGCGATCACGCGTGAACAAGCTTTGGACTTTTTCCGCTCCGATGACCTTATTGGCCTGGGTATGGAGGCGGATGCGGTGCGGCGCAGGCTGCATCCCGAGGGCGTGGTCACCTACATCATCGATCGCAACATCAACTACACCAATTTCTGCACTGAGTACTGCACCTTCTGCGCCTTCTATCGTCCCCTCAAGGGCCAGCGGTCGAGGGAAGGGTACATTCTCGACTTTGAGACGATTTACGCGAAGATCGCCGAGACGCTGGAGATGGGCGGGACGGGCGTCCTGATGCAGGGCGGCCTGCATCCTGACCTGAAGATTGACTGGTTCGAGCGGCTGCTGAAGGGAATCAAGAAGCGGTTTCCCCAGATATGGCTGCACTGTTTTTCAGCATCGGAGATTCTGGCCATCGCCGAATACAGCGACCTGACGGTGCGGGACACGATCATGCGCCTGCGCGACGCGGGACTGGATTCGATTCCCGGTGGCGGCGCGGAGATTCTGGACGACGAGGTCCGGAACAGGATAGCGCGGCTGAAGTGCTGCACCGACGAGTGGGTGCTGGTGCATCGCACCGCTCATCAACTCGGCATGAGAACCACGGCGACCATGATGTTCGGAGTGGGCGAAACGGTGGAGCAGCGCGTGAATCACTTTGAAGTGGTTCGTCGCCTGCAGGAAGAGACAGGCGGGTTCACGGCCTTTATTCCGTGGAGCTTTCAACCGCACAACACCGCGCTCGGCGGACACGGCTGGGACGAGGCGACTTCGGTCGAGTACCTGAAGGTACTGGCAATCTCGCGGCTCTTCCTCGACGACATCGAAAACGTGCAGTCAAGCTGGGTGACGCAGGGGCTGAAGGTCCTCGAACTGGGCCTGCGTTTTGGCGGTAACGATGTCGGCTCGGTGATGTTGGAGGAAAACGTCGTCAGGGCCGCTGGAACCTCGAACTGCACGACCGAAGAAGAACTCCGCCACGTCATTCGCGACGCCGGCTTCAAGCCTGTCCAGCGCGACACGCTTTACAGGACCATGTTTTTGAACTGAAGCTTGATTCGCTCCAGCGTGCCAAACTGAAGAGATGGACCGTCAAGCGAAAGTACTGGTAATCGCAAAGAAGAACGAACCTCAGTTCTCCATGCTGGCGAACGTGCCCTACGTTCTGTCATGCGACCCGTCCGCCGCTGCGGCGATGCAGGATGTAACCGCAATTCTGCAATGGTCGGGCACGCGGGAAATGCTGCGGGAAGCCTTTGCCGAATGCAAAAACCTGCGCTGGATCCACTCGCGATTCGCGGGCCTGGACAGCCAGATGTTCCCTGAGCTGGTCAACAGCGACGTTGTCGTGACCAACGGCAAAGGCGTCTACAGTGACGCGCTCGGCGAATTTGCGCTGGCCGCCATCTTGTATTTCGCCAAAGACATTCCTCGTCTGCGCCGCAATCAGGCAGCCCACGCGTGGGCCCGGTTTGAGATGGAAAGGATTGCCGGTCGGACCGTCGGCATCGTGGGCTATGGAGACATAGGCCGCGCGGTGGCAACGCGGGCGCGCGCCATGGGGATGCGGGTCTTCGCGACTAAGCGGCATCCTCCTCAGGAGCCTGATCCGCTGATCGAGCGCTATTTCAAGCCCGCCGAATTGCACAACCTGCTGGCGCTCTGCGATTACGTCGTGGTCGCCGCGCCGCTCACCCCGGAGACGCAGCACATGATCGGTGACGCGGAATTTGCCGCGATGAAACCGACGGCTGTTCTCGTCAACGTGGGGCGTGGGCCAGTGGTTGACACCGGCGCGCTGGTGCGCGCCCTGGAGAGCAACCGGATCAAGGGGGCCGGACTGGACGTGGTGGACCCTGAGCCTCTACCGGTCGGCCATGCGCTTTATGGAATGGACAACGTGCTCCTCTCACCCCATTGCGCCGATGTGGTGGCGGGCTGGAAAGAGGACGCGATGCGCGCTTTCCTCGCGGAGTACGCAAGGTTTAAAAACGACGAGCCGCTGCTGAACGTGGTGAACAAGCAGCTCGGCTACTGACGCCGGACTTCACGATCAGTCGCGGCATGCGATCTCCGCCCTCCGCGATGATCAGAGAATCACTTGCTATAGCGCGGAAGCTCGCCGGGCGTCTTGACGCGCAGCCGATAGATGCTGGTCGAAGCCGTGATGTAAAGGACATGGCCATCACCGACGAACGCGAGGTTGGCCGCGACTTCCGGCAGTTTGATCTGGCCCAGCACCTTGCCCTGGGGGGTCACAATGCGAATGCCGCCCGGCCCCGTCGTCCACACGTTTCCCGCCATATCGACCTTCAGTCCGTCAGGAACGCCCGACCCTGCCGAATTGTCCGAGTAAGAGATGAGAATGCGGCCATGCGAGAGTTTCCCATCCGGTCCAACGTCGTAGGCTTTCACAAACATCTTCGGGCCAGTGTTCGAGACGTAGAGTGTCTTGCCGTCCGGCGAAAATCCGATGCCGTTGGGGCGAGTAAGGTCGGTGATCATCGGCGTTAGCTTGCCGTGGCTATAGCGAAACACGGCGTTGAAGGGCAGCTGCTTGTCGGGAGACTTGTCGAAGCCCTCGAGGCCGTAGGGCGGATCGGTGAACCAGAGCGCACCGTCGGAGGCGAACACCAGGTCGTTCGGGCTATTCAGCTTTTTGCCGTGATAGGAATCGATGACGACGGTCTCATGCATTGCGTCGTCCAGGCGCACGACCTTCCGCCCGCCTTGCAGGCAGACGTAGACCCAGCCATCCGGGCCGGGGGCCATGCCGTCCGAGCCCTGATCGAGCCCGGGCGTCTTATGCTTGACCCCTCCGGAGTTGTTCAGTAGGAGCTGAACTTTCCCGTCCGGAGTGACGGCGCGCAGCTTGTCCCCGCGAACGTCCGAGAACCAGAGCCGCCCTTCGCGCCACATCGGCCCTTCGGTAAAGGTGAAGCCGGTGGCGACGCGCTCAATCTTTGTACCCGGCGCAATCACCGCGTCGAGTGCAGGATCGAGCCGCACGATATACATATCGGAGGCGGGTTTCCCGGCCGCCGCCTGAGCTGCCGCAGGCAACAGGATGACGCAGGCGGCCATGATTGCAGTCATTCCGAAAAGGACAAACTTACAAAACCGGTTCATGAATTCCTCAGCAAGAATCTTACCCTCCGCTCGCTTCGGGCTGCGGCATGCGAGAGCAAGACATGGCCCCAGCAGGCCAACCCCTGAATTGCGTTATATCGAGTGAGGAAAGAAGGCGGACGGCGCGGCTGACCGGTCCTGCGCCGTTCTATTGCAGCGAAATGCGGTAAAGATTGCTCTGCGTCGTCTGCTTCCCATAGGCGTAGACCGAGACGCCATTCCCAGACTGAACGTCCCCGGGCAGGTGAGTCGCGCCCTGTCTCTTTTTCAGGTCATCGACGCTTGCAATTCCATTCGGCAGTCCGACCTCGCTCTTCACCGGGACGACGTATGTGCCTTCGCCCAGCACCCCAGGGTAATAGAAGTAGATGTTTTTCCCGGTGGTGTCCCAATTGAGGCTGCAATAACCGGCGCATAAGGGCACTGCGGCGCTCCCATCGACCGCAAAGGCGGTGACCTTCACCGTCATTTCCTCATTTGAGCTGGGTACTCCGGCGGCGACCCATCGACCGTCAGGGGATACGGCGACAATGTCCAGAATGGGCTGTGCGATGACCCGGCGGCGACCCGAGCCGTCCGCTTTTATGCGCTCGATGTAGTTTGAGCCACCCTCGCTGGTGCGGACAATCAGGTCGCCGTCGGGCAGAAACGACGGAGAATCGTCGCCGCGGGAAAGATGGACCGGTGCGGAGCGGCGGCTCGTTGCTGCGACCCACAGGCCTGGCAGACCACCAACCTCCCTGGTGACATAAGCGGCGGTCTTCCCGTCCGGAGAGATGGCGTATTGCTGCACCGGAACATCAGGCAGTACTGCGTCCATTTTGCCGGTTGCCAGATTTCTGACCCATAGTTCCCGCTCGCCTCCCTGGGCCCGGGACATCAGGAAATAGAGGAGGCGGTTATCCGAGGAGAACACCGGCGCGGAGGTGTTTCCTTCGGAACTCATTTGATGGTCTCCATCACCGTAATGCACCCAGACTGACTCATCGCCGGACTCCACGGAGGTTATCAGCGACTTGCCGTCGGGGGCCATGGCTATGCCCTGCTGCGAAGTGGGGCCAAAGGTCAGTTGCTCCGGTTTTCCATCAGGCCAACGCTGACGCCAGATGTGGAAGCCATCAAGGTATTGGTTCCACATATGGAAACTATCTGTCTTTGCGCTGACATAAATCCATCGCCCATCGGGTGACCACGCTCCACCCAGGCACGAGCCGGAAGGGCCGACAACCACGGGCTGGGCTGTCCCCTGAAAAGGGACAACACGGCATGGCAGGAGGTGTCCCTGGTTGTCCATTTGGACGATAAGGACCCAGCGGCCATCCGGTGACAGGTAGGAATGATGCGCCATGCTGCGGTTGCCGGCCGGCAGGTAGACGTCGCGGCTGTCCCCCCGGTTTGCATCGGCGGTGACCACGCCCATGTGCAGGCCGGCCTTGATTTCCGAAAAGAGCACACGCTTGCCTCCTTCGATCCAGGTCAGCGAAGAGGAGTTGGGGAGGAGCAGGCGCGGGTCGCCCCCAAGAACGGGAACCTCCCAGGTATTCCACGGCTCGACCACGCTGTAAGCAATCAGCGAATTGTCGGGCGAGAACGTCGGGCTCATTTTGATTGTTGCATCGTGGGTGAGCTGTACAGGATCCCCGCTGGGCAGCATTTGAACATAGATATTGCCGGCTCCCATGAAAGAATCGCTGCCGCGAATAAACGCCAGCATTCGGCCATCGGAGGAAAGCGCGGGGTAGACGGCTGAATCGGTAAAGAAGGTGAGTTGCTGCCATTGACTGCTGGCTGGCGGGCGACCGGGAGCGCGCTGGCGCAGCCACATCGCCGTGCCCGCCGCCGCAAGGAACGCGAGGAGGACGGCTGCAATTGCGTAGAAGAGCCTTCGAGGCGGGCGCTTTTGTTTGGATGAATCCGATGACGTCGGCGGAGCGGCGCCAGCCTCTTCCGCCCGAGCCGCGGATGTCATCTCCTGTCGCGACTGCCCTCTGTTCCGCATCAGACGTTTCAGGTCTGTTCGCAAATCGGCTGCGTGCTGGTAACGCAGATTCGGATCTTTCTCCAGGGCCTTGTTGAGGATGTGCTCCAGATCCGGCGACACATTGGCATTCAGGCGGATCGCGGGGATCGGGTCGCGGTTCAAAACCATTTCGCAGACCATCGCCGGGTTTTCTCCGCGAAACGCCTGGGCTCCGGTGGCCATTTCGTAGAGCACGGCCCCGAAGGAAAACAGGTCGCTGCGGGGGTCGAGTTCTTCGCCGCGCACCTGTTCGGGCGACATGTAGCCGATCGTCCCCAGCAGCGATCCCGAATTCGTGAGCTGGTCGGAAATCGTGGTTCGGCCTGCCTCGTCCTCGCAGACCGGCGACAACATGGTGGCCACGCCAAAGTCGAGGACCTTGGCACCGCGTTTCGTCACGAATATGTTTGCGGATTTTATGTCGCGGTGAATCACCCCGGCGGTATGCGCGACGTCCAGCGCGTCCGCGATTTCGATGGCCAGAGTGACGAACAACTCCGGCTGGAGCGGCCGCCCCGCGATGCGGCGGTGTAACGTTTCGCCCTCAAGGAACTCCATGGCGATGAACGGCCGGCCCTCCGCATAGCCAATGTCATAGATCGTGCAGATGTTCGGATGGTTCAGCATGGACGCTACCCGCGCCTCTCGCTGGAAGCGGAGGACGGCCTGCGGATTGCCGGAGACTTCTTCAGGCAGGAATTTGAGAGCTACAAAGCGGCGCAGGGTCACGTCCTCGGCCTTGTAGACAATGCCCATGCCGCCGGCGCCGAGTTGCTCGACAATAGCGTATCGGCCGAAGCGCGCTCCAGCCTCCAGGGGGCTTCCGGTGCTTGGTGGTTCCGTGGCGGAGGTCGGCAATTCCAGGGGATGGCCGGAAGCGACGCCGCTCGCTCGTTCGTTTTCCTCCAACAGTGTCTCCACCTGACGGCGCACCTCTGGCCGCCCCGAGCAGGTGCTGTCCAGAAACGCTGCCCGCCGCTCGCGCGGTATATCGAGCGCCACTCCGAACAACTGCTGCACGATTGCGCCTGGATCGTCCATCCTGCGGGCCTCGCATTCCCATCGAGTCCGACCGGCTTTCACAGTACCACGAAATCAGCGGAAAAGAGTATGGGACCCGGCCACAACGAAATTACCCGGTTGCCGCACGGGCGCCTGCCGGTGATACTCGAATTTCCCGCTTTCTTCCGTCGTCGCTCCCGGCTATAATTGATTGTGCCCGTCCGGTACGTCCATCTAAAACAATTCAGGAAGGTGAAGCAGAAATGTCCTCCAAGTACATTTTTGTGACTGGTGGTGTTGTGTCCAGTCTCGGCAAGGGACTGGCTGCGGCTTCGATCGGCTGTTTGCTCGAAAGCCGTGGGTTGCGCATCAACCTGATGAAGTTTGATCCCTACCTGAATGTCGATCCCGGCACCATGTCGCCTTTTCAGCATGGGGAGGTCTTCGTGACCGACGACGGCGCCGAAACCGATCTGGACCTGGGCCACTATGAGCGCTTCACCCACGCGCATCTCTCGCGCGACAACAACCTGACTACCGGCCGCATTTACGAGCAGATCATCACCAAGGAACGCCGCGGGGACTACCTGGGGAAAACCGTCCAGGTGATTCCGCATGTGACGAACGAGATCAAGAACGCCATGCGCAAAGTGGCGGCGTCCAACGACATCACAATCGTCGAAATTGGCGGAACGGTAGGCGATATCGAATCGTTGCCGTTCATGGAGGCCATTCGCCAGATGAGGCAGGAACTGGGCCGCGAGAACACCGTCTTTGTTCATGTCACGCTGGTTCCGTGGATCTCCGCCGCGCAGGAGCTGAAGACCAAGCCAACGCAGCACTCAGTCAAGGAGATGCTGTCGATCGGGATTCAACCGGACATTCTGCTGTGCCGCACCGACCGCTTTCTTTCCCGCGAGCTGAAGAGCAAGATTGCGCTGTTCTGCAATTTGGAAGAGCGGGCGGTGATCACGGCCAAGGACGTGGACTCGATCTACGAGGTTCCGCTGGCTTTCGCCCGCGAGGGCGTGGACGCGCTCGCGCTGAAGTATCTGCATCTGGAAACGAAGGAGCCGGATCTGAGCCGATGGGAAGAGGTCGTTCGGCGGTCGTATAACCCGGTGGACGAGGTCTCGATTGGCATCATCGGCAAGTATGTGGAGTATGAGGACAGCTACAAGTCGCTGAAGGAGGCGCTGGTGCACGGCGCGCTGGCGCACAATTTGAAACTGCGTGTGACCTGGGTTGAGGCCGAGGGGCTCGAAGGCGCGGATTACGAATCCCAGCTCAGCGGCTTCGACGGCATTCTCGTCCCCGGCGGCTTCGGCAAGCGCGGCATTGAAGGAATGCTGAACGCCATCCGTTACGCACGAGAGAATCGCGTGCCTTACTTCGGCATTTGCCTCGGCATGCAGACGGCGTGCATTGAGTTTGCGCGCAACGTGTGCGGGCTGCGCGACGCCAACTCGAGCGAGTTCGACCCGGCGGCAGCGCATCGCGTGATTTACAAACTGCGCGAGCTGACCGGCGTCGAAGAGATGGGCGGAACCATGCGCCTGGGCGCCTGGACCTGCGTGCTGCAACCCGATTCGCTGGCGCACGCGGCTTACGGAACAACGGAAATCAGCGAGCGGCACCGCCACCGGTATGAGTTCAACCGCGAATATGAAGCGCTGCTGACGGGCGCGGGCCTGCGGATTACCGGCACGACCCCCGACGCGACGTACGTGGAGATCGTCGAAATTCCCGGACACCCGTTCTTCCTCGGCTGCCAGTTCCATCCTGAGTTCAAGTCAAAGCCGCTTGAGCCGCACCCGCTGTTCAGCGCGTTTGTGAAGGCAAGTTACGAGAACCGGATAGCGCCGCGGAATGAGGCGGCCAGCGAGGAAATTGCTGCAACTTCCTCCTCAGCCACGATTGCAAGGTGATCTTCGAAAGACCGTTAGGTAATCCCGCTGTCGCAATTACGGCGTCACGATGCGATCAGCCAGGTCGGGCGCGAGGGCGGTGAAGCGGTGTTTGTTCCAGGTAAGAATTCTGTCCGGGCTTGCCTTGCGCGCGCACGCCAAAAGAAGGGCATCGTAGAACCGGCCCCCAGTTACTTTGCCGGCAGCTGCGTGGCGTGCTTCGCTCAGGTATTCTTGAGCCTGAAGTGCGATGACCTGAACGTGCTGGGCAATCTGTTCGATGCACAGCAGCGCCTGGTCCGGTTCCAGCCGGTATGGTCGCGGTAGCCAGGTCATGACCGCATAGAATTCGGTCAAAGAATGCGCGCCGCACACCGCGGCGTTATGTCCAACACGGGCCAAAGCGAGGTTGCTCGCTTCGTGATGCACATGGCTTTGCTGGAATGCCGGGATCAGAACAGACGTGTCGAAAAAGAGAATCATTTGCCGCTGTCTCCCTGTTACTGTTCTTCGCGAATCCTGACAAGAGTCTCATCGACCATCTCGGTTGTGATCTGGCCGCCGGTGTCGAACACCCAAAAACCGTTTTTCTGCTTCATCACGGCCGCCGTTCGGGGCGGCCGCAGAACGATAGCGTCGTCCTGCCGCTCGATTTCGAGGGTAGAGCCCGGCTTGAGCTGCAAGGCATCGCGAATCGGCTTCGGGAGGACAAGGCGTCCCGCCTTATCGATGATTACGGTGGCTCTGGTCTCGATGGTATTCATAATGCCATTTTACCATTAGAAGTGGTATCATCGAAAAATCAAACTTGGACTGCGACATGAACGGTTAAGAGCTTCTCCAGAACCGCCTTTAAATCTTTCAGATTGAGTGCGTTTGCTCCGTCGGACTTGGCTTCGGCGGGGTTGTCGTGTACCTCCAGGAAGACTCCATCGACTCCCGCGGCGACAGCGGCTCGGGTCAGCAGGGGGACAAACTCCGGCTGGCCTCCGGAGACTCCATTCGCCGCCGATGGCATCTGGACGGAGTGGGTTCCGTCGAATACGACCGGCGCAAAGCCGCGCATAATCGCCAGCGAGCGCATATCCACGATGAGGTTGTTGTAGCCGAATGTCGTTCCACGCTCGGTGAGAAAGACCCGTCTGTTGCCGCTTCCGGTCACTTTTTCGACCGCATACTTCATGTCCTGTGGAGCGACGAACTGGCCCTTTTTAACGTTGACCGCACGCCCGCTCCTGGCGGCCGCGACCAGCAGGTCGGTCTGGCGGCACAGGAATGCTGGAATTTGGAGCACGTCCGCACCCTCAGCGGCAATTTCGCAATGCGACGGCTCGTGAACATCGGTGAGCACCGGGAGTCCAGTCGCTTCGGCCAGGCGGCGCAGGATGGCTGTGCCTTCTCTGAGGCCGGGGCCACGAAAGCTCTTGACCGAGGTACGGTTGGCCTTGTCATACGAAGCCTTGAAGATGTAGGGCACGCCAAGGTCGGACGTAATGCGCTGGATGGCGTCGGCCATTTTGCGAACGTGTGCTTCGCCTTCGATCACGCAGGGACCGGCGATCAGAAAAAGTTGTCCTGCCCCCACATGGACGGGACCGATTTCAAATTCGTGGCTCACAGGTTCATTGAATCACGGAACTGGTCGTTCCGGGCGGCCGCGGGACCGGCCGTCCAGGCACACGCGGGACTGGCCGTCCAGGCACACGCGCTTCGCGCCATCCCGACCTTAAGCCTTGCGCGGCCCCGCTCCCGTTGGTCGCGGACGGAGGAATTCCAGACGGCAAAGCCTCAATCCTGCCGAGGCTGGGACGGTTCGGGCAAGGCCGGCCGGACGCGGAGCGCGTAGTCGATGAGCAGGCCTACGCCGATGGCGAGAGGAATGAGGCCGGCGGCTCCGGTAACAAGGGCGTTGTGTTCATGGATGATCCAGGTGAGGCAGACGGAGAAGAGCCCCAGCCCCACGCCGGTGGCAACGAGGACGATGCCCCCGGTGCGCAGGCCGCGGGCCTGGCGGGCGCGGGCTTCCGCGGCGGAGAGTTGGTCGGTCGGTTCGGATTCCGGCAGGAAAGGGATGCCTTTGGCGATGGCCGCCATGCGCTCCTCGCTCCGGAGTTTGTTGTTGCGGTAGCGGGTGATGTTGGCGACGATGATGATGCCCAGCACCATGACAAAAGCGGAGATAAAGACGACGGTAACGCCGATGGGATCCATGACAGCTCCTCCTGAATTCGCCAGCCTTAGACCGTGCCATGGGGCGAAAGTTTCACATCTGCAGGTGAAACTTTTGGCGCAGACTCAAGTCTGAGCTAGTTCCATGAGTGCGCCCATTCAATTCGAACAGATTGTGCGCGAGCATCAGGCGTTTGTGTTCCGCACGCTGGCACGACTGACAGGTGGGGGCGAGCATTTGGAGGACCTTGCGCAGGAGGTATTTCTGCGGCTGTATCGCGGATTGGATAGTTTTCGCGGGGATGCGAAGCTGACGACGTGGCTCTACCGCATCACGCTGAACGTGGCGCAGGACGAATGGAAGCGCAGAAAGAAAGAGCGGGTGAATACTTCGTTCGATAATCCGGAGGATGGGTGGGCAGAGCGAATCTCTGGCGGCGAGGGCGATGCGGAACAGATTCTGAGCCGGAAGCAGTCAATGGAAGCCGTGAATCACGCTCTCGGCGAGTTGAGCGAGACCGAGCGCGCTGTGATCGTGATGTTTCATCAGGAGGAATGCACCTACGAGCAGATTGCGCTCACCCTGAACCTGCCGCTGAATACGGTGCGGACGCATCTGCACCGCGGACGCCAGAAGCTGAAGGAGCGATTGCGGGAAAGGATGATGGAAAGGAGACCAGAATGCGGAACACAGGTCCAGACGCGGTAAGCTGCGCGGAATTGAAGGCAGCGCTGGAGCACAGGCGCGCGTTGACGGCGGAGGAGACGGCACACGCCGTCCGCTGCGACGAGTGTCGCGAAGCATGGCTAAATGCAACCGTTGTGCGAGCTTTGGAGGCGAAGCCGGAGGTCGAGATTCCCGCCGATTTTGCCGCGCGGGTGGCGCGCCGCCTTCCAGCAAAGCGGGCCGCGACTAGCCGTTCACACTGGGGGCTGACGATTGCGATTCTGCTGGTCGCGGCAGGGCTGGCGGCAATGGCATTTGCTTATCCCATGACTGTGAATACATGGACAGGAAGGGTATTTATGGCGCTGGTTGTGTCGGAGATAGCAGGCATCGCGCTTTGGCTTGGGGCGCGGGCCACAGCGTCGTGACGGATTCGTTTTGCAGGGCCGAGCGGGGGCTCGCCGTTTTGCGATCCGCGTGGGGGGCGGTGCTTATCGGTCGGGCAAATTCATTAGCGGTCAAGCTCGGCGGTGTAGTCGGAGAGCAGCCTGATCGTCTGCATGTACACGCTGCGGTTGATGGCCGCTGGTGTATCACGGGCGGAGCCGGGGACTTGGCGCGTGCCCCAGTTGACGGAGTGGATGAGCATGGCGGGAACGTTGTGATGGCGGAAGGTGCGTCCCGTGTCCACTTTGAACCAGCTTCCCGGCACGCCCTCGCGCGGCGCGTGGAGCCGCTGGTCGCTGGCGGCCTGCAGGAGGGGATGCATGAGCCGCGCCCGCGCAAGATACGCGTAAGTGTCGTTGGGGTTGATGTAGAACTGGACGGGGCCGAGGCCCAGCGCGTCAAGGGAGACGACTCCGAGGAGGTCGCCACGCTCAGCGAGTGTGAGTGAGCCGAAAAGAGCGGCGGCTCCTGACTCGCCGTCGACCTCGGCGAAGACAAAAGTGTGGTGGCGCGGCGCGGCTGAGAGCGCGTGATAGAGGAAGGGCAGCATAAGCGCCCCGCTCCAGTTTTCGACCGCGCTCCGGCCCGCACCCTGGCGCTCGTAATGAGCGAGAAAGAGGATGGTTCTCGGATCAGGTTCGCCTTTTGGGCTTGCGCTTATCGCCGACGACGGCTCGGGCGCGGTTGTGGGCAGAGTGCAGACGAGGTTTTTGCCTCCCGGCGCGGACTGTTCGCGTAACTGGCGGCCTCTGCATTGCAGATCGGTGAAGGTTTGTTTGAGTTGCGTAAGCCGAAGCCCATCCCGCTGCGGAACGGACTGAAGGAGCATGGCAACCGATTTCGGAGACATGTTCCAGAAGAGGATTCCGGCGCTATGGGGAGCTCGTGCGGGAGCAGGTTTGGCCGTTTGTGCGCAGACCGCGGCGGGAACAATCGTCGCCATCATCAAACACAGAAGCCGGCCCATCGCTCCGCTGGGCTTCGACTCAGGGCGCACCACTACGAGGCGGTCCCTGCTCCGGGCGCGTTGTCGTCGAGGGGAGCGGATTCCGGTACGGCTTTTACGCCTTCCTGCTGGACCCAGCCGGGAAGGTCCTCGCTGCCTGTAATCAGCCGTGCTCCATGGGTAAAGGTGAAGTAGTTCCACACCCAATCAATCAGGACGGCGAGGCGGTTGCGGAAGCCGATGAGAAAGAAAATGTGGATGGTGAGCCAGGTGACCCAGGCGGGAAATCCGCTCAGGTTGGCCTTGAACGGCCACTTGATGCGGGCCACGGCGGCCATGCGGCCAATCGTAGCCATGTCGCCTTTATCGGAGTAGTGGAACGGCGCGCGCGGCTGCCGGTCGAGGTCCTTGGCAATCATCTTGCCGACGTGGTCGCCCATCTGCATGGCTGGCTGGGCGACTCCGGGGACCTGCCTGCCGTCCTGCTCAAAATGGGCGAGGTCGCCGCAGACGAAAATTTCCGGATGCCCGGCCGGGTTAAGGAACTGATCGACGAGGACGCAGCCGCCGCGGTCGGTTGCGACGCCCAGCAGCTTGCCCAGCGGCGACGCCTGCACGCCGGCGGCCCAAAGCGTGACTACCGACTCGAGACGACGATCTCCGGCGGCCACATAGCCGGGCTGCACATCAGTGATCTGGAGGCCGGTGTGAACCTCCACGCCGAGCTCTCCGAGTTGCTCGACCGCCTTGCGAGACAGCCCTTCGGGATAGGCCGCGAGGATGCGCGGACCGCCTTCAATGAGCAGGACGCGTGCCTTCGCTGGGTCGATGTGCCGAAAATCGTGCCGCATGTAGAGCTTGGCAATATCGGAGATCGCCCCGGCGAGTTCGACTCCGGTCGGGCCTCCGCCGATCACGACGAAGTTCAGCGGGGGATGCGAGCCGGTTTCGAGCATCTGGCGCTCTGCCAGCTCAAACGCAAGCAGGACGCGGCGGCGAATCTCGATGGCGTCTTCGATGGTCTTGAGCCCGGGCGCGTTCTTTTCCCACTCGTCGTGCCCAAAGTAGGAGTGAGTGGCCCCGGCAGCCACCATCAGGTAGTCATAGTCCATGCTCGCACCGCTCTTCACGTGGACCTGCCGCTGGGCAAGGTCGAACCGGATGACCTCATCCATCAGAACTTCAATGTTCGGCTTGTGGCGAACGATAGCGCGGATCGGCGAAGCGATGTTGGCGGGCGAAAGCACGGCCAGCGCCACCTGGTAGAGCAGCGGCTGAAAGGTGAAGTGGTTGCGCCGGTCGATGATCGCGATGTCCACCGGAAGCTTGGCCAGCGCTTTGGCGGCGTGGGTCCCGGCGAAGCCTCCGCCAACGATGAGGACGCGCGGACGGTGCCCCTCCTTAACTGCTGAGCTTTCAGGCACGCCTTGCGACGCGGTTCCGGCCATTCGTTCCCCCTTGCTTTCCTATGTTAAGGGATGCCGCGTCGGACGGGCCGGATGGGGCCGCTGCGCTTTCCCCCAAAAAGAAAGAACGGGACGGAGCCGAAGCTACGTCCCGTTGTGGTTGCAGGTTGAGTCTAGCGGTGGCCTTTGTCGTGATCGCTACGCTCTTTGGGAGCGGGGCGGGACTCGCGCCTGCTCTCAGCGCGAGCCTGAGGACGAGCCTGCCGCTGAGCCTGAGGACGGGCCCGCCGCTGAGCCTGAGGACGGGCCTGCCGCTCGGACTGCGTCTGGGTCCGCTGCTGCGGGCGATTGTTGTTGTAGCGCTGGGCCGGCCGGACATTGCTGTTCGGGCGGGCATTGCGATTGTAGGTGGGAGCGCGCCGCACGTTGGTGTTCGGGCGGGCGTTGTTCCGGTTGAAATTCCGGTTGAGAGCAGGGTTGCGGCGGCCGCGCATCTGGACATTGCGGTTAAAGTTCCGCGCCGAGACGTTGCGGTCGAAGCGCCCGTAATAACCGTGGTTCCGAACATGGGTGCTGCGGGAAACATAGACATTGCGGTTGTAGACGATGGTGCGGTTGCGCCATCCCATGCCCCAGTTGTGCCATCCCCATCCCCAGCGATTCCAACGGCCGATACCGATGCCGATTCCGAAGCCGATGCCGAGACCGGCTGCGAAGAAGAATCCGGCGGGACGCGGGCTCATGTAATAGCCGCCCCACGGCGAAAGCGGCGTGCCGTAGACCGTCCACGGGTCATACCACGGCACATAGACGACTTCGGGGTTCGCTGGGGCAATGACAATGTCGCCCGGATCGTATTGAACGGCGAGCTGTTGAGTGGAGCGAAGGTTGCCCGCCTGATACGCGCGCTGGCGCATGTCCTGCACGGCGGCCATCACGTCCTGGGGCTGATTGTAGTAAGCGTTCCCGAGTTGGCTGGTCCAGTCGAGATTACGGTCCAGGTTATCGAGCACCGACGGGAAGGCGACCAGCGCTTTCACGCTCGGGTCCCAGTTCATATTGTTGACCATCGCGCCAAGCTGGTCAGGAGGCACTCCCTGGTTCTGCTGCACGAAGTGATCGGCGTCCGCTACCTCAGTCGGGTAGGTGGAGGCGGCAAGGATTTGCGCGACGAGCGAATCAGGATAGAGCGCGATGGGCGCAACGAGCTGACCCAGCTGGTCCGGCGAGAGCGCGTTGTAGCTCTCCGGAGGAGGGCCCTCGGGCGGAGGCGCCTGATTGTCATATTGCTGCTGATCGGGCGGAGGCGGCGGTGCGGTTTGCGCGTATGCGTAGATGTCGCCCATGCCGAGCGGGATCATCAGGTAGGCAAGCGAGCAGGCGAGCGCCTTTTTGCCGAAATTCAGGGCAAGAGCTGTGGCGCGGGAAGCGGAGAAAAAGCTGCGGTTTTGTGTGTTCATCGTTAGCCTCGTCTTTCGGGCAGATCTGCTACGTTTCTTTGAACACTGAAAGGGTATGCCGAGTTGCGCCGCCCGTCCAGCGACTCCGCGTCCAGCGGCACGCCCCTCTGGTCCCACGCTCGTGACAGCTTCAGTGGTCCTCCCGCCGGCGGAGGCTAAGGAACGCGGCCTGATCGCCCCACGCTGAGCACTTAACCCTGTTCTTCTCCTATGGATACTGCTCCAGCTCAAAGTTGAGCAACGCTGAGTTTCCCGTTACCGCCGTGATATAAAGCCGGACGGCACCGCCCGAGTTGCCGATAGGGTTGAGGATCACTATTCCGTTCGAGCCGGAGGTTGCCTGCACCGTTTCCTGCTGGATGAGCGGAGCAGGCGGGCAGATGGCCTGCGCCGAACAGGGCGGCGTCCAGGCGTCCAGCGTCTCATAAAAAGTGACGATCGCTCCGGCTAGGGGATTGCCCGCCGGGTCAGCGACTTCGAGCGTGACGGGCGTGAAAGCCTGGCCCGCCGACAGAGTCTGTGCGACGCCGGCAATGGCCTGTAGCTGCGCAGTCGCGGGCGAGACCGAGACCACGTTGAACTGCGCGCAGCCGCTTCCTGTCGCGAGGCAGGCGTTGACTGGAGCAATGGCTCCCGCGGCCAGCGGCCCCACACTGAGCTGCTGAGTAACGATACCGTTCGTCCCGCTGAGGCTGGAGCCGGTCGGCGCGCTCACCCCGCTCGTCGCCGGGGTCCAGGTCACAATCGCATCGGCAGCGGGGGCTCCGTTTTTCAGAACCAGACCCCGGGGGGTCCACTCTGCGACGGCTCCGGCGGCGAGATACAGGTTCGGGGTGAGCGGGCTGATGGCGGCAGCCGATCCGGACTGCGCGGCGAATTGGGTGACAACGCTGGCCCCGTTCGCGAGAGTGGCGGCGACGGAGGTGGTCGTCGTCGAGTTGGCGGCCACCGCGAGCGTTGCCGTTCCGTTGGCGGCGGTAACGACCGAGCAGGAGGGTTGCCCGCAGGCCAGTGTGGCATTGCCCTGGGTGACGGCGTACGTAACGGTGGCGCCAGCCGTGGGAGACGTGCCGTTGTTGACCCCAACCGTGAACGGAAGCGGCGCGCCGGGTGCGACCACGCCGGAAGGCGCGGTGAGAATGCCGATGGTGTCGTCATCCTGCGCCCCATAGCTGACGCCCTCGGCGATGATGGCGACGGCAAGGGTCTGCGGGTCCTTGACCTGAACGGGAACATTGCCGGTGGCTCCGACCGAAGGCGGCGCAATCGCCGTGATCTCCGTAGGAGAGACGCTGGTCACGGTGGCGGCAACTCCGTTCACGTTAACCACGGAGTCAGGCCGGAAGCCCATGCCCGTAATGGCGATGGGGCCTCCTTCAGCGGGAAGGATGGCGGGCCGCACGGTGTCGGCGTAAAGGATGCGCCCGCGGTAAAGATAGTCCGGGCGTCCATCGCCGCGCATATCGGAAATGCCGAGCCGAACCTCGCTGTCCGCAAGCGTGAGCACCGGAAGCGTGGTCAGCCCGGCCACAGCTCCGTTGAAGGGCTGCGGAGTCTCGGTGACGGGCGAGGCAGTCACGGCGTCAGTCCCGTTCCACATCCCGAGAACAATCTGCGCTTTGTTCAGAGTGGACTCGCCCCTGTCATCGAGAGCGTAGGCCTCCACGGTGAATTCGCGATTGGCCTTGGCCCACCATTCCAGCCAGCTCGTATGCCCGTAGCCGGCAAGGCGCGCCGTCCACTCGCCGCTCCTCGGCACCGTAACAGGGGCGGAAAGCATTCCATCATCGCCGCTGAGCGAGTCGCCCGCGGAGTTGCCGATCATGACGTTCTGGATCACGCTGACACCAGCGGCGAGGTCGGGAATGGCGATGGTGGGGAGGGTTCCAGAGGGCTCAACCTGCCCGGTGGTGTAAGGACCAACAGACTCTGGCCCCGTGTAGAGCGGATTGATCGGCTCAAGACTGAGCTGCCACACATCCGAGGCATATCCAGGCGGAATCGGCACGCCGCTCAGGTCGTAGTAGCCTTCGAGTCTGGTGTCATCGCTGCCGAAGCGCGCCAGTGCATTGCCGCTGGCATCGGTCACGCCGGTGATCAGGTTCCCGGCGTTGCCGCGAAAGTACGCTCCCGTCACCGCTGTGACGGTGTAGCGCACGTCGGGCAGGATGGTACCCGGAATCAACGGACGCAGGACGACATTCACGCCCTGCATGCCCTGTCCATTGCGAAAGGTGACGGTTCCGGTGACGGAGAGGGTATTCGCGGCGGTAAGTTCTTTATTCTTGAAGCGCGCGATGTTGGACTCCGTGACCGGATACAGGCGATTCAGGGCCGCAATATCGTCGGGGCGCAACGTGGTGGCGTTGGGCATGCAGGGAACGCCGCTCTGGTTGCAGAGCCGCTCAATGGGGTGCATGATCGGCCATCCCTCAAGGCCCTGCTCGCTGGCCCGATTGATGGCGAACATCTCCTCATTAGTCTGCGACCAGTCCAGACCCAGAATCTGACCGAAAGCCCGCACGAGCTGATACTGCATCACCGCAAGATTGTCGGGGCCCGTGGCGCAGAGCCCGTTAATGATCATGAGCGCGTGAACAATGTTGCCGGCGGGCGAGAGATTGTCCACGAAGGTGAACACGCCGTTCTGCTGGCAGGTCGCGGGGGAACTTGCTCCCGGGCCGAAGAACGCGTTGATGACCGAGCCGTCCTCGTCGAAGACAATGGCAATCGGTTTGGCGGTATCGCCGGACTGAATATCCGCCGGGAGAGTCAGCGTGTCGCCACCGGAGGTAACATTGGCCCCGCTGACGTCCTCGCTGAGGGGTCTGATGCCTTTGATGTGGACAGCGGCCGTCGGGACAGCATTCCAGACCGCGGCGGCGGCGGCAATCATCGCAACGGCCTGGCTGCGCGGAACGGTGAGGCTGAGATCGCCGAGATCGTTGTAGTAGCCAAGCTGCCCGTTCGCCCAGACCACAGGTTTGCCGAGCACGGCGGGATCGAAGTAGCTGGTTCCGGCAACATAGCGCGGCCCCCCGGCGTAGGCGGACGCTGCAAAGGCAACCGTGAGCGCGAACTCGATGGCCTTTGGAGCGCGATGGACGATCTCGCTGAGAAGTTTCATTGCGCCTGATTCCCGGCTCGAACGCGGCGCGCGGAGCCTGTGCCTATTGCGCCACGCCCAGGCCAGGAGAAGAGAAACTTCTTAGAGGATTTACCGGCGGCTTTGCCGGAATGGAAGTGGGCACAGAAGACGGTTCCAAAACGGGATGGTGCACGGAAAAGCCAGACAAATGTGATTGGAGAGAACCGGCGTGGGCGGCGAGGAGTTCCGGTGCGACTGCTGACGATCTGGCTTCAACAGGTACAATCAAAGGTACATCCATGGCAGACACGATTCGCGATACGGTGATTCTCGGCTCCGGCTGCGCGGGGCTGACTGCGGCCATTTACGCCGCCCGCGCCAACCTGAAACCGCTGGTGCTGGAAGGTCATGAGCCCGGTGGCCAGCTGTCCATTACCACGCTGGTCGAAAACTTTCCCGGCTGGCCGGAAGGCATTCAGGGCCCGCAGCTGATCGAAAATATGAAGCAGCAGGCCGCGCACTTCGGTGCGGAGTTCCAGATGGGCCATCTCGCAGCGGCGGACCTCAGCAAGCACCCGTTTGCGCTACGGGTGGGTGCGGAGACAATCCTCACCCGCACGCTGATCATCGCCAGCGGTGCATCGGCACGGTGGCTGGGGCTGCCGTCGGAAAAGGCGCTGATCGGCCACGGCGTAAGCTCCTGCGCCACCTGCGACGGCTTTTTCTTCTCCGGCAAGGAGATCGCCGTGGTTGGCGGCGGTGACTCTGCGATGGAAGAGGCGTTGTTCCTCACGCGCTTCGCGACCAAAGTCACGCTGCTGCACCGCCGCGACCACTTCCGCGCCTCGCACATTATGCTGGAGCGCGCCATGGCTCACCCGCAGATCGTTTTCCGCACCAACGTCGCCGTGGAAGAGGTTCTCGGCGTGGAGCAGCAGGAAGTGACCGGTGTGCGGCTGCGTGACACCGTCACCGGCGAGCAGGACATCCTCAACGTCAGCAGCCTGTTTCTCGGCATCGGTCACGATCCGAACGCAAGGATGTTCGCTGGCCAGATCGACCTCGACGAGGAAGGATATGTCAAGACCACCGATTGCGTCTTCACGCGCGTCCCCGGCGTCTTCGCCTGCGGAGACGTGCAGGACCGGCGCTATCGCCAGGCCATCACCGCCGCCGGCTCAGGTTGCATGGCCGCACTTGAGGTGGAGAAGCATCTGCAGGAACATGGACACTAAAGGCCGCGCTCTCAAGCGCAATTCGTGCGGGGAACGCGGTCAAACGACCGTATTCACGACCTGGTATCCCGGCCCCGGCATGCCCTTCACCAGCGAAAGATTTCCCGGGCGGTAAGAGCTATCCGACTTCCAACGGACCGGCCACACTGTTGGAAAGCGTTGCGGTTGGAGCAATAACTCTCGATTTCGGAAACAACCAGCGTGGTGACCACGACTCGTGCTTGGTGTCTATTGCATACTTCTTATCGATAGGGCTGGGGTATCTGGCCGCCACCCCGGCGTCGATCACCAGTCCCAAACCTTGCGCCTTGGCCAGGATCCAGCTGAACGGGATGTCAGAGAGTGCTGTTCCTGTTCCCGCATCGTCGGGATAGCCTCCCCCGACGTCGCAATGAACGCCGCAGAAGTACGCCTGTTCAATGGTTTGCCCCGGCGAGGGCGGCGAAGTCCAAAGCGTCGCGGGAAACTCCACTCGGCGTTCATCAATGGACAATGCCTGGAAGGCGTTCAGAACCTGCGGGCTCAATTGAGTATCGAGGAAACTGTAGCGCAGCGCGTCCACCGCCCCAAGAATCGCCGGAATCCCCAGCGCCCCGACCGTATCCCACACCCCGATCATGGTGATGTTTGCTTTCACCAACCCATAGTCGCCAAGAGTGCCAAGAATCGTGGCTCGCTGGTCCCCGTTTCGATACCCGTCAAATGCCTTGTTTACCAGGTTAGGGTCTGGATTCTTCGTGGGAAGGCCGCACGCCGCAATCATTCCGCCGAGGCTGCGCACTGTATACGCGCCGCGACTGAAACCAAAGAGGAACAGTTCGTCTCCCGCCTCGTAAACACTCGCAATCGCCGCATATCCCTCTTTGATCTTCTCGAGAAGCCCCTCGCCGAACGCACCGCCAATCAATTGCTCGATCGGTGTTCCGTCGGAACCGACTCCGTCGTCATAAAACCTATACTGTTCGCCTGCGATAGGCACAATCGCTTTTGAAATCCTATAAACGTTCGTGTCGCTACCAGAGCTGTCCCAGGTGCCATCCGCGCAATATGCGATTCGTCTACCCATGACTTCCAGCCTTTCAGGCTCTGCGATGAGATTAGATATGACTGCAGGGAGATCATTCTAGCAACACCAAAACCTTGGCAGTCAAGCAGGGCCCGCGACCTCAAAAATAAGCCTGACTGGATGCTCCCCACTGTCATACCCTCGGCGCTGCCCTATGCTTCTGGTACAGACTTTAGCCGCCCCACAGCCTCTTGCGTCCCATTCGCAAAGGCCGCAGCACAGGATAGAGCCACCACAGCGCAGGCGGCAGCATCAACCAGAGACCGTCTTTGGCAGTACGGTCAGTCAGGATGCTCCACGCCAGTGCCGTCTTTCCGGGCAAACCCTTTTTCGCCCGCATCTGGAACAGATAGCGCCTGGCGGCTTCGCCTGAACTTTGCTGCTGCCGGAGTTCGCGCGTAGTCCTTTCAATGAGACCGCGCATGGTCGTGTCGGCTTGAATGTGTCCGACAGCCGAGCCGGGAAGCGCCGCGCCGAGAAGCTGATGAGCCAGGGCCAGCCCGGTCCACATGCTTCGCAGGCCGCCAAGACGGCGGGCCGTCTGGAAGTGCGGCTCCCAATCGACCTCAGGATAGCGGCGAAGGAATTCGGCGAGATCTGAAATGCGGCGCAGATCGGCCCAGCGGTCCCATCCACCCTGGGCGGCAAGATAGAGCGGAAGGTCCTGCGGCGCGAAGGTGAGAACGGTCGAGCCTGCGATAGAGAGAGGCTGGAAACCGGTCGGAAAGTCGCTGAGGGAAGGCGAGAGCGCGGTGGCTTTGGTCGCAACTCTCCAGTGCAGATCGATATCAGCATCGGTGAAATCGCTGCGGAGCGTGTATTCACCGACGTGCCGCAGAAAACGGAAGGTCTTCTCGTATTCATACTTCCAGACCGGCCGATAGCCGAGCCGCGCGATGAGATCGACGGCCCGGGAAAAGTCGCCGGGCCGCACCAGCAGATCAATGTCGCTGAACTCACGCAGAGTGAAATCGTCATAAGCCATTTGCGCGATCACCGCGCCCTTCATGGCCGCTACGGAAAGTCCGGCTTTGCCTAGCTCGTCGGTCACGCGGAGCAGTTCGCCGGTCAGAAAAAGATTTCTGCCGGTTATCATTCGCTGGACCTCGTCCCACGCGGACTGAACGTCGGCGGGTATGCGCTCCCAGCAGGTTTCGTGCAAGCTTTTGTAGACCAGTGGCCGCACGCCATGGACGGTCGCGAGATCCAGCAGCGCGCGCCAGTCCACGCCGCCCGCGGCCAGCGCGTCGATGCGCGCCGCGTCCGGCGTAGTTCGGGCAGCGGCCAGGAGCAGGTCGAATTCCCGCTCGAATACGGCGCGCCGGCCGGCTTTCGTTTTCAGCGTGGAGTTGGTTTGTACTCCGGAAAGTCTCATGGTTTCGAACTCCGGAGTATCCCCCCGAATTCAGCATCAGTATCGCAGAAGGGGGAGCGCGCAATCCGCCAACATGGTTTCGGATGGTACCCTTGAGATACCAACTAGTCTACGCACGTGCGGTAGTGCCCTCGGTCAGGTCCCCATCGACATAGGTCGTTTGAAGTGAAGCCCCGGGTTTATAGAGATGCCCCGGGTGCGACGACGCCAATCTTTTCGATGGAGGTGAACCACCGCATGCCAGTCTTAATGAACCACCACTTGCCAGTTTTAGACGAGAAGCTCGAAGAGTTCTACCACGAGGTTATCCAGCGCAATCAAGGCGAAACCGAGTTCCATCAGGCGGTGCTCGAGGTATTGGGCTCGCTGGGCCCCGTGCTGGCAAAGCATCCTGAGCTGCGCGAGCACAAGGTGATCGAGCGCATCTGCGAGCCGGAGCGCCAGATCATCTTCCGGGTACCTTGGCAGGACGACAGCGGAACCGTCCAGATCAACCGTGGATTCCGCGTCGAGTTCAACAGCGCGCTGGGGCCGTACAAAGGCGGGCTCCGCTTTCGCAAAGGGGTGAACCTGAGCGTCATCAAGTTCCTCGGCTTTGAGCAGACGTTCAAGAATGCGCTCACCGGCATGCCGATTGGTGGCGGGAAGGGCGGATCGGACTTCGATCCCAAATCGCGTTCGGATGCCGAGGTGATGCGTTTCTGCCAGAGCTTTATGACCGAGTTGTATCGTCACCTGGGCGAATACACCGACGTGCCAGCCGGAGATATCGGGGTCGGCGGGCGGGAGATCGGCTACCTGTTCGGCCAGTACAAGCGCATCACGAACCGATACGAGTCCGGCACGTTGACGGGCAAGGGACTGGACTGGGGCGGCGCGCTTGTCCGCACCGAGGCCACCGGCTACGGGCTGGTGTTCTTTGTTCGGGAAATGCTGAGGGCCCGCGGCCAGAGTTTCGAGGGCAAGACCTGCGTCGTTTCCGGCGCCGGCAATGTATCAATCTACACCATCGAGAAGGTGCAGCAGCTCGGAGGAAAGGTAGTCGCCTGCTCCGATTCCGGCGGCTACATTTACGACGAGAAGGGCGTCGACCTCGAATGCGTCAAGGAAATCAAGGAAGTCAGGCGAGGCAGGATCTCCGAGTACGCGAAGACCAATCCCCGCTGCCGCTACATCGCCGGCGGCTCCGTCTGGGAGGTTCCCTGCGACGTCGCCTTGCCATGCGCGACGCAGAATGAGATCACTGGGCGCGACGCGAAGACTCTCGTCAAGAACGGCTGCACCGTGGTTGGGGAGGGCGCGAATATGCCCACTATGCCGGAAGGAATCCAGGTCTTCCACGAGGCTGGCGTAGCGTTCGGCCCAGGGAAGGCGGCCAACGCAGGCGGCGTCGCCACCTCGGCGCTCGAAATGCAACAGAACGCCAGCCGTGATGCGTGGACGTTCGAATATACCGAGCAGCGCCTCGACGACATCATGACCAGCATCCACAAGCGCTGCTACGAAACCGCCGAGGAGTTCGGCACGCCGGGCAACTATGTCAATGGCGCCAACATCAACGGGTTCTTCAAGGTGGCGCGGGCCATGGTGGCCCTCGGTCTGGTGTAGTCGCAATGGCCTCTCGGGCAGAAGCCGGGTCAGCGGCTTCTGTTCGAGCATTTTGTTTCTGTTTCAGATCAATTCTTCAATTGTCCACACAGGCGTGGCTCCGGCGCGGCCAGCGACCAGCGCGCCGAGCGCGTTCGCAAACGCGGCCGTGCGCTCCAAGGGCCAGCCGCGCTCAAAGCCGTGTAAAAACGCAGCGGAGAAAGCATCTCCCGCGCCAACCGTGTCAATCACGCGGACAGCGACTCCCGGAAAAGTCTGCAGCACACCGCTGGACCAGACGGCGCAGCCGCGCTCGCCGAGCGTGACGCAGATGATTTCCAAACCGTACGTCCGCGACCAGGATTCGCAAAAGCGTTCAAGCGAAAACGCTCCGGGCACGTGCGAAATACCAAAGAGAAGTTCGGCTTCCGCTTCGCTGAGCTTCAGAATGGAGGCAAGTGCGGCGAGGCGCTCGACCAGCGGCGTGCTCCATTGGCCTTCGCGAAGATTCAAGTCGTAGAAGCAGCGAGCGCCAGGTGCCGCGGTGATCAGGCGACCCAGCAGTGCTTCATTTCCCGCGCTGGTCTGGGCAAGCGTGCCGAAGTAAATCCAGTCGGGCTGCATGTCGGCGAGGCGCTCCAGCGCGGGTTCGCCAAGGTTGAGAAAATCGTAGGCCACGAGCCGCTGAATGTTGAAATTCGCGCTCCCGGATTCATCGATATCGGAAGTGGCCGTTCCGGTTGGCTGGCCGGCGATCGTCTGGATGAATTCCGTAGCCAGTCCGTGCGCCTCAATCGCCTGAAGCGCCATCGCCCCGCGCCGGTCGTTGCCAACGGCGCTGACCAGGGCGACGTCGTTGCCAAGCCGCTGCGAGCAGATCGAAAAATTCAGCGGCGCGCCGCCCAGGAATTCTCCCTCGCCGAGAACGTCCCACAGAATCTCTCCAACACTGACGATGCGCACGCGATTCTGACCTATTGTCTGTTGACGTAAACGTAATAGAGGTCTGTCGGCACCTCGAACGTGTCTTTGGTCAGCGGCGTCTTCATCGTCTGCCAGTCGAGCGTGGGGTGAAGAAGCTGCCAGTGCGCCGGGGCTCCAGCCCGGATGGGCATGGCAAAACCCGGCTCCTCAGCCTGCCACTTGTAGGAGACGGTATGCTCCGACGGATGAAACAGCAGCTCCAGCACCGGAATCTGCGCGTGGAACAGGTACTGCCGGAAGAAGGGCGTCAGGTCCATGCCCGTCTGCTGATTGAAGTAGCGGATCACATCGCCGGTCATAATGTTCTGATACTTGAAGTGCTGATAGAAACCATGGATCAGCGCGAACCACTTCGGGTCATTGTTGATCACGCTGCGCAAAGTGTTCAGCATGAGCGCGCCCTTGAAGTACTGGTCCTCCGGCGGATTGTCGTTGACGCCGCGCTCGCCGACAATGGGCTCCCGGTTTTCAATCTTCGCCCCCAGCCCGTTCAGGTACTTGATCCCGTCGGCCTTGCCCCAGTGGTATTCCACGTAGAGCCCTTCAAGATAAGTAGCCCAGCCCTCGTGAATCCACATGTCCGAGCGGTCGGCGGCGGTAATGCTGTTGCCGAACCACTCATGGGCGCTCTCGTGGATGATGATGAAGTCAAACTTCATGCTGATGCCCACCCCCGCCCAGTCGCGGCCAAGATAGCCGTTGGTAAATCCGTTCCCGTACGCCACCGCGCTCTGGTGCTCCATGCCCGCATAGGGAACCTCAATGAGCTTGTAGCCGTCCTTCATAAATGGATACGGCCCAAAGTAATGCGTGTAGGCGTCCAGCATTCCGTTGACCTGCGCAAACTGCTTCTTCGCCTTTGCGAGGTCTTCGGGAAGCACATAGTAATCCAGCGTGAGCGCGCCGTAATGGCCCCCGAAGTGGACGTAATCGCCGATATTGAGCGCAACGTCGTAGTTGTTGATGGGGTAATGGACCGCCCAGTTCCAGCGCGTGTAGCCGTCACCCAGATCGGTCTTGCCCTCAAAGCGGCCATTCGAAACATCGACAAGGTTACTGGGAATTTCCACGCTGATGTCCATGTTCCGGACCTCATCGCGCCACTGGTCCTTGTCCGGCCACCAGATGCTGGCTCCATCGTCTTCGCAGGAGGTATAAATCCACGGCCGTCCCTCCGGGTCTTTGCCGAACACAAAGCCGCCGAACCGCCCCACGGTAAGCGGATGGCCCGAGTAGTAGAAGTCAATCGAGTAGGTCTGCCCGGCGCGGAGCGTCTGAGGGAAATCAACAAACACCGCGCCCGTGTCCCGCTCGTATTTGAGCGGCGTCGCGCCGAGCAGAATCTTGTCAATATGCAGCGCGTGGTTCAGGTCGAGCTGAATGCGGGTGCCGTCCCTGAGCATTTTGAAGCGGATCGTGTTTTTGCCGCTGATCGTCTTCGTGTCAGGATCGACGCGGACATCAAGGTGGTAATAGAGGAGGTCATTGTTGGCGCGATACGGCCCGTAAGCCCCACGCAGCATGTTGAAGCGTGTGACCAGATCGGGAGGCGCGGTTCGGGACTTGGTTTGCGCCGGAAGCGGCGCAGCGGCGAACGCGAACAGGAGCGAAACAACTGGAACGAGCTTCAGCATGACCCTACCAGCCTATCGCGCTTCGCCCGCAATGCAATGAAGAATCTGAACGCGATTTCCGCCCTGCCCCGCTCGTCAGGCCACGTCGATCGAAGCAGAAATGTCCTGGCTGAATTCAGCAGCTTCGGCCTGCCGCCGCCGCAGAAGCCCCGCATTGACCACCCCCCCGCAGTGGTCCCACAGGTTGAACTGCGCCAGTGCTTCAGGAAAATGACCCGCGTTGATCTCTTTGAGCAACGTCGATTTTTTAAAGCTGGTCGTGCCCACGTTAAACGCAAAATCCACCAGCGAATCGAACTGCCCCTGCGTCAGCTTCACCGCGACGGCCTCGTTTACGCAGCGGGCCGCGGCCTGAACGTCCTCCGCGAGAAGCGCTTCACCCTGTTCCTGGGTGATGGTCTGGCCGGGATGCACTCCAGCCGTATGCCCGTAGCCAATTGTCCAGACGCCGCGCTGGTCCCGGTAAGCGTTGAGCACGTCACCTTCAAACAGTTGGGTAAGCTGCAGCCCGTTCTTGCTATAGGTCAGGTTGTTGACGCCCATGCAATATTTTCAAACGAAGCGCCACCAAAGGCGCGCCGGAAAATGCGTTTGTGCAAAGGGCCACCGTTACTTTGGGAATGGCATTCAGTTCACGCGGCTTACGATCTCCGCCCCGTTCCCCCCAAGCCCGCTTTCCGCATCTCACACAGTGGCGGGGAGTTCGCGCCCATGATTGAGTTAAGATGATCGACCTATGAAGATGCCGAAAATTTTTGCTGTCCTCCTGCTTGGTCTCTGCTGCTGCCCGTTGCCCGCTCAGGACGCGCGCAACGCCGTCCGTCAAGTCGTCAACAATGAGCTGGCCGCCGACAAGGCCGACCGGTCCCGCTGGATGTATTACGAGGTTGACGTCAAGCCGAACAAATCAGTCAAACAGTGGGTCGCGCAAACCTCGCATGGCAATGTCAACCGCGTCGTCGAAAGAAATGGACACCCCATCCCCAAGCCGCAACAGCGCAAGAATGTCGGGTCGTTCATCCACAACTCCAACGAACGGGCGCAGCTGCGCCAGAATGATCAAAAGGACGCGACGCAGGCGGAGCAACTCCTTAGAATGCTGCCCGACGCGTTTCTATGGTCGTTCAAAAGCAAAACCACCGACACGATCACCTATCACTTCAAACCTGACCCCAGCTTCAACCCTCCCAGCCGCCAGGCTCGCGTCTTCGCCGCCATGGAAGGCGACATGACGGTCAATACCGACCAACTCCGCATCCAGCACCTCAAGGGCACCATGATCCACGACGTGAACTTTGGATGGGGTATCCTCGGCAGCCTCAAAAAAGGAGGCTGGTTCGAAGTGAACCGCATCCGCACCGCACCCGACATCTGGCAGATCAACGTGACCCACGTCCACATTCAGGGGCGCGCGCTGCTCTTCAAAACCATCTCCGAGCAGGAAGACGATACCCTGGCCGCCTTCAGCCGCCTGCCCGACGACATAACGCTCGAACAAGCCGCCGAAGAAGTGATGAAGCAGCCGAACAAGCCCGAGTAGCGGAAGAACCAACAGTTTGTGATTGCGCCGTTGCGACTACCTTTTGACTGATGGCTGGCCTCTGGTCAGCCACGGCCCGTTCCCGTATACTGGAAGATGTCGTAAGCAAGCCGATTCAAGCAGGAAAACCATGCCTAAATTAAAGACCCATCGGGGCGCCGCTAAGCGCTTCAGAAAGACCGGCACCGGCAAAATTATCCGTGGCCATTCGAAAATGCGGCACATTCTTACGTCGAAGGAAACCAAAACCAAGCGCAAGCTGGCTCACAATGCCGTGGTATCAGACGCCGACTACAAGAAGGTTGCGCGCATGATTCCCTACGCCTGATCTGCCCCCCTCAGGGAGCAAGGGTCTGCAATGGCCCCCGGTCGGCATCGTGGATGCCCGCCGAGCGATCAGGAAAACCGAGCGAGTGAAGAGGTACAGAAGCGAAAGCTCCCTGCCTCCAGCCGCCTGACAGTCATTCAAAAAGGAGAGCAGCACCATGCCCCGCGTAAAACGTGGAACCAAACGCAGTGACCGCCGCAAAAAGATCCTGAAGCGCGCTAGCGGTTATTTCCTCACAAAATCCAAGCTCTACCAGGCCGCTCAGGAAGCCGTCGAGCGCGGCATGAAGTTCGCCTACAGCGGCCGCAAGCAGAAGAAGCGTCAGTACCGTTCGCTGTGGATCGTGCGCATCAACGCCGCCGCCAAAATCAACGGCATCAGCTATTCGCAGCTCATTCACGGGCTCAAGGCTGCCGGAGTCGAGCTAGACCGCAAAATTCTCGCCGACATCGCCGTTAAGGACCCCGCCGGGTTCACCGCCCTCGCCGAGCAGGCCAAAGGCACGCTGGCAAAGGCCTCCGCCGCCTAGCTCTGACTCCTCTCGATAAAGAAGGCCGCGAGCAATCGCGGCCCTTCCGATTTTTGGAGGCCACCGGATTCACACCCCACCAAGAATCGCATCCGCGATTCGAGCCGCTTCGACCGCCGGCCCGACGTCATGCACCCGCACGACATGCGCTCCGGCAAGAATCGCCGCCGTGGTCGCAGCAAGCGTCGCATTCCCGCGCTCGGAAGTGGATGCGTTTTCGCCCCCGTGCAGCGACGCCAGCGTCCGCCCCAGGAAGGACTTCCGCGACACCCCGATCATCACCGGCTGGCCCAGCTCGCGCAGCTCATCCTGACGCGCAAGCAGCGAATAGTTTTCCTCAAACGACTTCCCAAACCCATATCCCGGATCAATTGCAATGCACGCCGGTTCAATGCCCGCCTCCAGCGCCATTCGCAGGCTCTCACGAAGGCCGCCCTTGACCAGCGGCAAAACTTGTTCTTTAGCCAGTGGAGGCAGGTTGTGCCATTCCGCGGGCAGGCCCCGCGTGTGCGTCAGCACTACCCCGGATTTCAGCTCCGCGCAGGTCTCAGCCATCGCCGCATCCCACGCCATCGCGCTCACGTCGTTCACAATTTCCACGCCCGCAGCGACGGCGGCCTGCGCGGTCGCCGCTTTGTAGGTGTCAACCGAGAGAAGCGCATCCGGCTTCGCTTTAAGAATCATTTCGATGACCGGCAGCACGCGTACCTGTTCCTGTTGAGCGGTAACTTCGGTATGTTTGCCCGGCCGCGTCGATTCGCCGCCGATGTCCACAATATCGGCGCCCTGCTCGAACATGCGGACGGCATCGGCGGCGGCGGTTTCGGGATAAAGAAACCGGCCCCCATCGGAAAACGAATCGGGCGTGACGTTCAGCACACCCATCACCACAGTGCGCGCCCCAAGCCGCAGGGTTCGCGTGCGGAGCTGCCACACATATTCGTCGCGCGGTCGAAAGCCCATTCTGGCTCTGATGCTACACTCCGCGAAGAGATGACTGTGACGACCAAATCCGCAGCCTGGAGCGCGCTTGTTCTTGCCTCTTTGCTGATCCCGCTGCCGGGCAACGCGGCAGCTCAGCGCCACCATCGACGGGCAGTTCATCGCGCCGCCCCGCGACTCAGCCTGGCCGCGCAGATTCAGCAGATTCTCCGCAATCCAAACGTCGCGCGAGCGCACTGGGGAATCTCGGTAGTCACCGCAAACGACGCTCCCATTTATGCGCTCAACGACGGCCAATTTTTCGAGCCGGCCTCAAACGCCAAGCTGACCACTGCGGCAGCGGCGCTAGCCCTGTTCCCCAAGGGCGTGACCTGGACGACGAACGCGGTCACGGACGCGCCGCTCGACCGCGCGGGCGTGCTCCACGGAGACATTGACTTGCTGGGCGCAGGCGACCCCACCATGTCCGGGCGCAATTACCCCTATGACGGCAGGACCGAGCGGCCCAACCCACCTCTCGCCGCGCTCGCAAGCATGGCCGACCAGATAGCCGCCCGCGGCATCAGGCGCGTGGACGGCAACATCATCGGCGACGACACCTGGTTTCCATGGGAGCCGTATGACGCAGGCTGGGCGTGGGGCGACCTGACCTGGGAGTACGGCGCACCAGTCTCCGCGCTCACCGTCAACGACAATGTTGCCTATCTGAATATCGGGCCGGGTGCGTCCGAGGACTGCCCGTCCAGCGCTCCGCCATCCGCTCCGCCATCTGCGGCCCCCGCGAATCCGGCAATGACCGTCGCCTGGTGCCCGGACGTTCCGTACTACAGCCTGGAAAATTCGCTTACCGTCGTGCCCGGCCGGCGAGCAGCGCATTCCGGCCTCGACCGCCCTCCGGGCTCCAAAGTCGTGCGCCTGTTCGGGACAATCAGTGAGCATGGCCTCCACGCCGCGCTCGCCATTGAGGACCCGGCGGAGTATGCGGCCACCGCGCTGCGGCAAATGCTGCTCGCGCGCGGCATCACGGTCATGGGTGAGGCCAAAGCCGAGCATCGGCTGCCCGTCGACACCGAGGGCTTTCGCGCCGAAGTCGACGAGCCGCTGGTGCTCCATCGGCTGACGCTCAAGACCATTGAGCCCCCGGCCAATGGCATGAGGGTGCTGGCTTCGCACCTCTCTCCGCCGTTTGAGCATGACATTACGGTCACGCTCAAGGTCAGCCAGAACCTCCACGCCGAGCTTTTTCTGCGCGTGCTCGGTCGTCTCGAGGGCGGCGACGGATCGGTTGCGCAGGGCGCGCGGGTGGTGCGCCAGTTTTTGATCCACGCCGGGGTCGATCCCGCCGACTTCGAGCTGTATGACGGCTCGGGCCTCTCGCCCGAGGACCTGATCACGCCGCGAGCCTTCACCACGCTGCTGGTTTACGCCGCGCATCAGCCGTGGGGCGAGGAACTGCGCGCCAGCCTGCCCATTGGCGGCGTCGACGGCTCTCTGGCGGGCCGCTTTCACCAGCGTCTGCTGCGTGGAAAAGTCTTCGCCAAAACCGGCACGCTCGCGGGCGTGAATACGCTGAGCGGTTACCTCACCGCCGCCAGCGGAAAGACCGTGATGTTTTCCATTCTCTGCAACAACCACGGCCCCAACGGAGACGATGCCCGCGTAGCCCTCGACAAAATTGTCGCCGCTATCCAGGCCCATGATTAAGAAAAGCTGTCAAGCCATCCAGCAGCTAACCTCAACAGATTCCATCACATCCAGAGGCAGGCGATTTCCTCGCAACTGCTAGACTAAAAGAAGAGGGGTCATTCTCTGTGCCTTGCTTCTTTTGGGGCATAAGTGCATCCAGGTCATTGATTACTCGGGACATATTCACAAGCAATAGAAAACATTGGACTTAGCGCCGTATCCAGCCTCTAACTCCAACAAAACACAGGAGAGCAGCAGAAAAATATCGGCCCCCGATGACGCGTCCCCGTGCGCACCGAGGTTCGGCTATTATGGAAGGCAATCCCGTGGCTTCCGTTGTCAAACTCATCCCTGGCATTCTTGCTCTGTCGCTGCTCGCCGGATGCCGTCCGCCACTGCCCCCATCGACGCCTTTGAGCCAGCTGACTCCTGAGGAGTTGCACGGTCACGAGATTTTTGTGAACAACTGCGCCCGCTGCCATCACGCCAACAGCGAGCGGTCGCTGCACGGCCCCGGCCTCCAGGGACTCTTCAAGCAGAAGTATCTACCCAGCGGCGCGCCGGCAAACGACGACCGCGTGACCTACGTCATTTTGAATGGGCGTGGCATGATGCCGGCCTTCGGCAATACCATGAGTGAGGGGCAATTGCAGGCCCTGCTCGCCTACCTGCACACGCTATGAGCAAAATCAAAATAGAGGGTCCCGACGCGAAGCTGGCCGCAGCCCGCCTGCTGCCGGGCATGGCGGTCATCGCTCTGTGGATGCTGGCGCAGTGCGGCCTGGGGCTGATCGGCGTCATCATGCACAAGCTGCCCGTGCCCGTCATGCTGATCTGCGCACTCTTCGCCGTAGCCGCCAACGGCCTGCTCAAACTCAAGCGCTGGGGATGGGCGCTGACTCTCGGTGCGGCCTTCCTCTCCATGAGCTACGCCGCCTTCATGCTCTTCCGTTTCCACCAGCTACCCATGGTGATCATGCTCATGGTGAACCTGGTCTTCTTCCTCTACCTGATCCGGCCTGAGGTGTTAGAACGGGTGAAGTGAAGCGGAAATCGGATGAGCGATTGATTGCTCGGAAGCATCTGAAAGGAACGAACCATGATGCGAAGCTGGACAAGTTGGCGGATGGAGAAAGTTGCGTTCTTGCTTTGCGCAATCCTGTTTGGCGGCGGAGTGGCGATTGCCCAGAGCAGCTTCGTCGATCATGCCGCGCACACGAACGTGGGAGACAGGATGCCCGCGATCTCGGTTCGGGAAACCTCGGGCGCGACATTCTCTCTGGCGCATGAACGCGGAAAAGTTGTCGTAGTCAACTTCTGGGCCACCTGGTGCGGTCCCTGCCAACTGGAGATGCCTCGTCTGCAAAAGGAGATATGGGAGAAGTACAAATCGTTGCCAGATTTCGCAATGGTGGCGATCGCGCGCCAGCAGACGAAGCAGGTTGTTTCAGATTTTCAACGGCATCATCCCTTCACCTTTCCCCTCGCCTACGATCCGGATCGATCGACGTATTCGCTGTTCGCGGACTCGGGAATTCCACGCACCTATGTCGTGGGCCGGCACGGAAAAATCGTGTTCCAGAGCGTAGGCTACGTCCCGAACAATTTTGCCTTGCTCGATAATGCGATTCAGAAGGCGCTTTCCGAAAAGTGAGGCCACCCGTTCCGCCAGCTACAATAAATAGTTATGGCCACAGCTGAGGAACTCGTCCAGATCGATCTTGCGCCCAAGCGTCCCGCCCGCAGGCCCGAGTGGTTAAGGGCTCCGGCTCCGATGGGGGAGAACTACCACAACCTCAAAAAGCTGGCTCGCGGCCTGAGTCTGCACACCGTTTGCGAGTCGGCCCACTGCCCCAACATCGGCGAGTGCTGGAACCGTGGGACGGCCACCTTCATGATGCTGGGGAACCTTTGCACGCGCCGCTGCGGCTTCTGCGCAGTCCCCAAGGGTCGCCCCGGATCCATCGATTTTGACGAGCCGCGCCGTGTTGCCGAGGCCGTCGCCGCGCTCGGACTCAAATTCGCCGTCATCACCAGCGTCGACCGCGATGACAACATCCTTGGCGGGGCGCGCGCCTTCGCCATGGTCATCAACGAGATTCGCCGCCAGGCTCCCGGCTGCCAGGTCGAGGTTCTCATTCCCGACTTTCAGGGCCACGAGGACGCCATCCGGATGGTCGTCAACGCCCACCCGGAGGTTCTGGACCACAATATTGAGACGGTGCCGCGGCTCTATCGCGTGGTGCGGTCGGGCTCGCGCTATGAGCGGTCGCTGCGGCTGCTGGAGTTCGCCAAAGAACTCGATCCATCGCTCACCACCAAGTCCAGCTTGATGGTGGGTCTCGGCGAGGAGACGCACGAGCTGCTCGACGCCTGCCGTGACTTGGCGAATGTTGGCGTCGACGTGCTGACCATCGGCCAGTATCTGCGCCCCTCGAAGGACCATCTGCCGATCGCGCGCTACTACACCCCAGACGAGTTCGCCTACATGAAGCGTGAGGCACTCAAGATGGGCTTCCGGCACGTGGAATCAGGGCCGCTCGTGCGTTCGTCCTATCACGCGCACGAACAGTCCGACGCTGCCGCCGCCGCGCGCATCACGGCTTAAGCTCAGGATTCATCGCGGAACGCCCGTCCAGCCGACGCAACTGTGCGGGAAACGCCGGCCGTATCGTATGGCTGATCCGGCGATTGGCGCGCGCATGTTGGCGTAATTACAATAAGCACTTTGGACTCTGCTGCGGAAGGACGGTAGGACTATGGCACCCTCGATCATGGCGGGCATGCCCGCGCTGAAGGACGCGTTCCAGCAACTGAAGACGCGGATGGAAAAAGCAGTGCACGATTTTCAGACGAACCTGGCTTCGACTCGCACCGGTCGTGCATCCATCCAGATGCTGGACCAGGTCCGCGTCGATTACTATGGCACGCCGACTCCGCTCAACCAGGTCGGCCAGTTGACCACCCCCGACGCCAATATGATCGTGATTCAGCCGTGGGACACCGGCATCATCGGCGAGATTGAGAAGGCGCTGCGCACTTCGGACCTCGGGTTCAATCCGCAGAACGACGGCAAAATCGTCCGTGTTCCGATCCCTCCCATGACCGAGGAGCGCCGCCACGAGGTAGTCAAGCACCTGAATCGCCTGCTCGAAGACCATCGGACGGCGGTGCGGAACATCCGCCGTGACGGCAATGACGTCATCAAGAAGGCGGCGAAGGACAAGGCCATTTCCGGCGACGAGGAAAAGCGCGCGCTCGAAGAGATGCAGAAGCTGACCGACGACGAGATCAAGCGCATGGAAGAGATGAGCAAAAAGAAGGAAGCCGAAGTGATGCAGGTCTGAGGGCTGACCGTCCAGGCAAACTGCTTCCCACCCCAACACGCGAAAATCGCGCGTGCTGGGGACCCGGTTCGCGTGGTTGCTCCGGCTGAGCGCAGGTTGATTCTGAAGACAGCGCTGGACCAGGTATTCCAGCGGGGGCATTCTCCCCGGTGGGCTGATTCTCGTTTGCATTCAGGCCTTAACAGCGGATATTCCTATTCGCCGATTACTGTTTCACCTCGCGGCTTTTTTGTCCGCTCACGACGAAATTCTGCTTTCACGCGCCCGCATTGCAAGCCTAGAATCGCTCTATGACCCCGGAAAACCCTGCTGAGGACGGTACCCGGACGGTTCACACCGTCTGCTCGCACGACTGTCCTGACTCATGCGGCGTTCTCGTCACTGTGGACGCTTCGGGCCGGGCCATCCGGTTGCAGGGCGACCCCGACCATCCGGTTACGAATGGCTTCCTGTGTGGCAAAGTTGCCAGGTATCTGGAGCGGGTGTATTCGCCGGACCGCCTGCTCTACCCCATGAAGCGCCGGGCAGACGTCCCCAAGGGACCCCTGCCGGAAGGGCGCGAGGCGGAGGCGTTTGAGCGCATCAGCTGGGATGAGGCTCTGGACCTGATCGCTGCACGCTTCCAGGCCATCAGCGACGAGCATGGGCCGGAGTCGATTCTGCCCTATTCCTACGGGGGGACCATCGGCGTGCTGGGCTATGGCTCAATGGATCGGCGGTTTTTCCACCGGCTCGGGGCCTCGCAACTTGACCGGACCATCTGTGCGACAGCCGGCGGCGACGCGCTCGAGTCGGTCTACGGGCGCAAGCTGGGCACGGACATCGAGGACTTTCGCTTCGCACGCTACATCATCGCCTGGGCTGCGAATGTGCATGGAACCAACATCCACCTGTGGCCGCTGATCGAGGAGGCGCGCCGCAATGGCGCCAAGCTGGTGGTCATCGATCCCTACCAAACCAGGACCGCGCAGGTTGCGGACTGGCACATCGCCATCAGGCCGGGAACCGATTCGGCGCTGGCTCTCGGCATCATGCACGTTCTGTTCCGCGACTCGCTCTACGATCGCGACTATGTGGCGCAGCACGGGCATGGGTTCGAGCAGTTGTGGGAGCGCGCCCTCGGGTATTCTCCGGCGCAGGTGGCGGAGTGGACCGGTATTCCGGCCGAAGCGATTGAGCGGCTGGCGCGGGAGTACGCGACGAATGAGCCGGCGGTCATTCGTCTTAACTACGGCATTCAGCGATGCGAGAACGGCGGGGCGGCAGCACGAGCGGTGATGATGCTCCCGGCGCTCACGGGTGCGTGGAAATATCGCGGTGGGGGGCTACAGCTTTCAACCAGCGGCGCGTTTCAATGGGACAAGAAGACACTTCAGCGACCTGATTTGATGATGGCAAGCCCCCTCGGCCGCCCGGCGCGCGTGGTGAATATGGCGCGACTGGGCCATGCGCTGACGGAACTGGACAACCCTCGGGTACGGGCGATGTTCGTTTACAACTCCAATCCCGCGGCCATTGCTCCGGATCAGGGGCAGGTGCTGCGCGGGCTGGCTCGGGCGGATCTGTTCACCGTGGTCCACGAGCAGTTCTTTACTGATACGGTGGATTACGCCGACGTCGTCCTGCCGGCGACGACCTTTCTCGAGCAGAAGGACGTCCAGGGCGCATACGGCCACTATTACGTCGGCATCTCCAATCAGGCGATTGCCCCGCTGGGCGAGGCTCGTCAAAACGTCTGGGTATTTTCCGGGCTGGCGCAGCGCATGGGATTCACGGAACCCTGCTTTCGAGACAAGCCCGACGACCTGATCGCGCAGGCTCTCTGGCGCGGCAAGTCGCGACCTGCCGAGTTGGCAGGCATCAACGCAATGTCGCTGAACGCGGAGGGCGGGCACATTCGGCTGAAATTCAAGGAAGAAGCCAACGGCGGACATTTCCTGCCGTTTGCCGACGGCGGCTTCGGAACCCCAAGCGGTAAGGTGGAGTTTTATTCTGAGGTGCTGGCCGCGCAGGGCCTCGACCCGCTGCCGGGATATGTCCCGGCCACCGAGTCACGTTACGGGGCAGTGGATGCCTATCCGCTGGAATTTTTGCCGCGCAAGGCCGACAATTACACCAACTCGACCTTTGCGAATCTGCCCGGTCACCAGAAAATGGAGAACGGGCGCGTGGGCACGCTGGAGATTCACTCCACCGATGCCGCTGCGCGGGGAATCACGGACGACGACCGGGTGGAGGTCTTCAACGCGCGGGGCAGAATCGAGTTGACGGCGCGCATATTGCCGACGGTTCCGCAGGGCGTGGTTGCGGCTCGGCTTACCTGGAACAAACTTTCTGACGGCGGGAACAATGTCAACCTGCTGACGTCGCAGCGGTTGACGGATCTGGGTGGCGGACCGACTTTTTATTCCACTCTGGTCGAGGTAAAAAAGATCCTCCATCCCGCGAACGCTGATCATAATCCCGAATCTCTCGATTTGCATTTAGACTAGGAAACGGATTTCCTTTGAGGGAAAGAGTGAACCAAATTGCCGCTTGCGGCAGGCTCGAGTGTGCTGTGGCTGTGGAGCGTGGAATGGAACGGTGGTGGAGGAATGGAGAGGCGGCGGGCGGTTCCGCGAGGATCGCCGGATGCGCCGCGGATCCACCGCACTCGACCTTGGCTGGAGTGGGGAGGGTTTTCAGGGGCACAGGAAACCTGAGAGCTGGCCGTGAAAATGCACGGTTCGCGGCCGCCGTCTGATGCTGATGGGGACGCCGAATGGAAGCGCGGAGTTGGGGTCTTTCCCTTCCGTCACATATAATCGCATTTTGCGCAGGATTGGCCTGATTTTTTGCAGTGAGGGTGTGCATATTTTTCCCGTCGAACGCGAGGGCGTAAGCTCTCCAATCCAATTGAGACAGAGTTTGCGCCGTTCCACGCGCCGCACGCTGCAATTTTTCGTTCTGCTTTGCTGCGTCTTTTCGCTGTCAGCGTGGGCGCAGCAGCAGAACACGATCATCCAGATTCGCGTGATCGGCAATCGCGAGATTCCCAAAGAGACGATTCTGGCGCGCATGTTCAGCCGAGTGAACGAGACCTACGACCCCCTGACGGTGGAGCGCGACTTCAACTCGCTGTGGAACACCGGCTATTTTGAAAACGTTCGGATTGAGAAGCAGGACACCCCCAAGGGCGTGATTCTGGACGTGTACGTGACGGAGAAGCCCACCATCCGCGAGATTCACTACAAGGGCCTGAACTCGGTTACGGTTTCCGACGTGCTCGACCGCTTCAAAAAGGAGAAGGTCGGCATTTCGCAGGAAGGCAAGTACGACCCGACCCGCATCGCCCATGCCATTGACGTGCTGAAGGAAATGCTCAGTGAACATGGGCACCAGTTCGCCACCATCAAGGCCAACATCAGGAAGATTCCACCTGCCGGCGTGGATGTGACCTTCGACGTGAAGGAAGGCCCGAAGGTGATGGTCGGCAAAATCCGCTTTACTGGAAATGAGCACGTGAAGTCCCGTCTGCTGCGGGAAGCGATGAAAAACCTTCGTCCCATCGGAATTCCGCATTCCATTTTCTTCGAGAACCTTTTCCCGCGCGTCTATGACGCCAGCAAGCTGGAAGAGGATTCCGAACGCGTTCGCCAGGCCTACCGCGACCGTGGATATGTCCGCGCCACCGTGGGCGACCCAAAGACGCATCTCCGCAATGAGACCGGCCTGTCGCTGTTCACCTTCCGTCCGAAAAAGGGCAAGCGAATCGACATAACCATGCCCATCGACGAAGGCAATCGCTACCGGCTCTCCGGCATCACCTTCACGGGGAATAAGGCGGTGGCGAACGTGAGGGCGCTGAGGGCGCAGTTCGCGGAGAAGGATGGAAGCTGGTTTAACGCGACACAGTTCGGCAAGGGACTGCAGAACCTCCAGAAAGCCTATGGGACGCTGGGTTACATCAATTTTGTCGGGATTCCGACACCTCACTTCGACGACGCGAAGAAGACTGTTAGTTTCAACATCGATATTGACGAAGGCAAGCCGTTCTATGTCTCCCGGATCGAATTCCAGGGCAACACGGTCACACGCGACTACGTGATCCGCCGCGAGTTGGCGCTGCAGGAGGGCCAAGTTTACAACAGTAACCTGTGGGAGATGAGCATCATGCGGCTCAACCACCTCGACTATTTCAACCCGCTGAAGGTCGATCAGGACTCCGAGACACACCAGAATGCGGAAAATGGCACGGTGGACCTGCTGCTCAAGGTTACGGAAAAGGGAAAAAACTCGATTGGCCTGAACGGCGGCGTGAGTGGACTGGGCGGCTCCTTCCTGGGCCTGAACTACCAGACCAACAACTTCCTCGGCATGGGTGAAACGCTGACCCTGCAGGCCAACGTGGGCAGCGTGACCCGCAACGTGAAATTCGGGTTCGATGTGCCGTATATCCACAATCGTCCGCTCAACCTGGGCTTCCAGGTGTTCAACAGCAAATACGACTACAACGCGACGAAGAACTATCAACTGGCCGGCGGCAATCCCGCGAACCTGTCCAGCGCGACGCAGTCACTCCTGCAGAAATACGACCAGACCTCAACCGGGTTCACCGTTTCCGGAAGCTACCCGATCAAGCACAGCTTCAAGCGCGTTGGTGTTACGTACAGCCTGAATAAGTCGTCGGTGACGACCTACAGCGCGGCTTCCAGCAACTTCTTCCAGACGCTCGCCTTCCGCAGCGGCATCCAGGGACAGAACGCGCTGGAGGGAATTCTGACCAGTTCGCTGATGCTGAGCTTCAGCGAGAACAAGCTCGACGCCAGTTACCTGCCGCGCACTGGGCACGAAATTTCCGCCGACTTGCAGGTTGCAGGACTGTGGGGGAATGTACGCTACATCCAGCCGCTGATTGAGTTCAAGAGCTTCCATCCAATCAAGGGGCTGAAGTTCAATCCGGACGGGCGCAACATCTTCGCATTCCGCGTGCAGGCCCAATACATCCGCGGCATCAGCGGCGACGTCGCGCCGCCGTTCAGCCGCTTCTATACGGGCGGCGAAGCGGACCTGCGCGGGTTCGACATCCGGTCGGCAACGCCTTACGGGTTTGTTCCCACGCGGGTTCTATTCCCGTTGACGAACCCGGACGGCACCACGGTCCCCCGCGACCCGACCAACCCCAGCCTCGGCCCGATCAAGGTTCCGATTCCGGTATACGGAATCGCGTCCATCGGTGGCGATGCCAGCTTCACCACGAACTTCGAGTACCGGATCCCGATCTACGCGAGGATGGTCAGCTTCAATATCTTCGACGATTTCGGGATGGACATGGCGATCGACCAGGGCCAGTTGCACCAGAGCCCGGAAGGCATCGCAATTCTGAACTCGCCTCTCTACGGCTGCCCCAATTACAACAACGGAGCATGCCAGGGCGGCGTGCCGGTCAAGTTCAGCCACACGATCGACCCCATCCCTGGGACGAATTATGTACCTCGCATGTCCACCGGCGCGGAGCTGGATGTGATGATGCCAATCATCCATGCGCCTTTCCGGCTCTACTATGCGTATAACCCGCTGCGGCTTGAAAAGGACTTCTTCACGCAGGACTTGATCACGCGGAGCATGTTCCCTGCAGGCGGCGCGGGCGATTATAGCTATGCCGAGGCGCAGCAGGGCTACGGATCGCTGTATCAGCTCAGGGAGCCTCGCAAGACTTTCCGGCTCGCCGTGAGCACAACGTTCTAATTCAGCGGGACGGGCCGTGACGGCAAGCCCATTGACGCTGATTCCCACCCAACCTATAATTCGGCTCAGTTCCTGAGAATGTCTTCTGATCGTGACTCGTCTTGCTTTCCATGCCCTTGCGGGCTGGAATCTGCCTCTACGAACAACGCAGCAGGTAGATCAGGAAGCGAGGTTCGCTTCCGCAAGCGCGGGTGATCTGATTCAAACCGGAGGAATTTTTGATCTACATGAAGCGTGTATTTTCGTGTTCGTTTCCCATAGCATGCCTGCTCGTTTCAGGTCTCGGCCTGAGCGCGATAGCGCAACCGGCTGCTGCGGCAGCTCCCGCCGCTGCGGCGGTCACGCCCACGGGCACTACCAAGGTCGCCGTCATCAACTTCGAGGCTGCCGTTTTCCAGACCAACGAGGGAAAGCAGAACATCGCCGCAATCCAGAAGAAGTTCGAGCCGAAGCGCGAGCAGTTGAAGAGCGAGTCGGACGAGATCAGTACGTTGAAGAAGCAGCTTCAGGCGGCGGGTGACAAGCTGAGCGACACTGAACGCCAGAGCCGCACCCAGGCCATCGACGCCAAGGAGAAGACTCTGCAGCGCGACGGCCAGGACGCCAGTCAGGACTACCAGCAGCAGATGCAGCAGGCGTATCAGCAACTCGCCGAGAAGGTTTACGGCGTATTGCAAACCTATGCCAGCGAAAAAGGCTTCGGTGTCGTGCTCGACTCCTCAGCCAGTCAGCAGGCGCCGCCAGCGGTTCTGTGGCACCAGCCAACGGCTGACATCACGAAGGCCGTCATCGATGCCTACAACGTGAAGTCAGGCATTGCGGCTCCGGCACCGGCAGTGCCATCGGCACCGGCATCCCATGTTCCGGCGCACCACTCCTCCGGCACAACTCCCAGGTAATCTTTTTCAACTTCGACCAAAGGGCTTCGGGTGACCGAAGCCCTTGCTTTTTTAGGGGCCGGATTCGGCCTGAATTCAGCCTGTGGAAAAAACTGTGGAGATTCGGATGCCTTTGCGCGATGGGATACGACGCGTCAAGGCAAGCAAGCCCTTCAAAACGCATTAGTTTTCGATGTATGTGATTTATATATAAAGACTTATAGGAATAAATACAAACGGGGCGGCGATACTTACGTTGGTAATTTTCCAAATTGCCCAAAATGCGCTTTCCACAATTGAGGAATTTCCGGGCAGGGGAAAGAAGACAAAGTGTTTATATAAGCTCCCCTTGTTCTACTCGTGTTTCACCGCAAACGAGGTGGCCCATATCGGCACGTTTCGGTGCTGGCCAAGGCACGCCGAGCCGTATTTTGGGCGCAAAAAAGCCTGGCGCTGGGCCAGGCTCTTTTGCTTGCCTCTTTACTACGGGTTGGCTACTTCTTAGCGGTTTTCTTCGCGGCCTTCTTTGCCGCCTTCTTTGCAGGAGCCTTCTTTGCTGCCTTCTTTGCTGCCTTCTTTGCTGGAGCCTTCTTTGCCGCCTTCTTTGCTGCTTTCTTAACTGCCAAAGGAATACCTCGCTTGTTTGATTTTTTACGACTCGCACCCTTCTTCACAGCTACGGATTTTTTCGCAGCCTTTCTACCGCCGGTGCGATGACTGCTTTTCTTCGCGGCAGACTTCTTTACGGCCTTTTTAGCCGAAACTTTTCTTGCGGCTTTCTTCGCCGCGGCCTTTTTGGCTGGAGCCTTCTTGACAGCTTTCTTCGCGACGGCCCTCTTCGCCGGTGCCTTTTTAGCAGCTTTTTTTGCAGGCGCTCTCTTTGCGGTTTTTTTCGTGGCCGTCTTTGCCGCTTTTTTAGCTGGAGCTTTCTTCGCAGCAACTACTGGACGCTTGGGCGCCTCAACCGCAGGAGGATAGAGAGGGGCGGGCACCTCCGCTACCACTATGATCCGTTCTTCTTCCTCTTCCTCATCATCCACGTCATCGTCGTCGGAGGAAAGGGAGACGGAAACTTCCTCTTCTTCCTCGTCATCGAAACCATCTTCCTTTTCCTCAGGAAAGGCCTCGGTTTCAGGTTCAAAGTCGCTGTCGCCGCGCATGTGATATCCGTGATCGTTCTGCATCGAAGTAGCCCTCCGGGCTTCAAGCCCCGGCATCTGTTCTCAGATACCCGGTCGCGGTGAAAATAAACCCCCGCGCCGCGAATTATAGCAACAGCATGCAACGCCTTGCTATCGAAACGCAAGCATTTCCTGCATAAGCAGTTATTTTATGCTCCCGGTTTGACTTCTCGGCAAGCGCGGAAGCGGCTTGCGATTGCCGCCGCAAAGCGAAGGCAGACCTCCCGGGGTGCGGCAAACCAGCATGGTCACTGGCAAAATGCACATTTGCGCGCCGACCGGTTGCCTTATTTCGGCTTTCGTGACGGGTGGTGGCGCGAGGTTCGGGTAGAAGTTCCCTTTCTCGCGTGATGAGAAGACCTGCGTCGTGAAGAACGTCGACCGCGCCTGTGCCGGGAAGAGGGAACGTGCGCGGGTTCGGCAACACGCAGTCGATGCCCGACGTGGATGAAGGAGCTTCGCAGATGATTCCAGACGCGCAATTGCTCAACGCTGACGCCGAAGCGGTCGGCAATGGTGATGAGAGTATCGCCGCGGCGTACGCGGTAAAAACTAGCCCCAAAAAATACGGAACGGGGCGCGACGGGTACGATGAGGGCGTCCACGTCGCTGAGATCAACTGCGGAACTCAGTTGATTCGCGTCCTCGAGCGCGGAGACGGAGACGTGATAGGAGCGAGCCACGTCCTCGAGCGACTCATTGGGCGCGAGCGTGTGGTATCGCCAATACCGGCGCTTGTCGACGGGGATACCGGCGATGCGTTTTTCAAAGATGCTCTTGGTCCCGTCGGGTAAATGGAGGTTGAAAGTTTCGTCGGGTGGCGTGGCTCCCCGAAGGAGGCTGGGATTGAGAGCGGCGATCTCCTGCGGCGGTGCGCCTACAAGGTCGCCTACCAGCGGCAACCCCACGCTATAGTTGGTCTGAACGGTGTCTTCGACGAGCGAAGGGTCGGGCGTGAGATCGTCCAGTCCATACTGTTTAGGGTTCTTTGCCATGATAGTAACGGCGAGAATAATGGGCACATAATTTTTGGTTTCCTGCGGAAGGTTGTTGCGTTTGTAGAGTTGCCAGAAGTCGGCGAAGCCGGTCCGCTGCACGGCTTTTTGCACATTGGCTGCACCCCAGTCGTAGGCGGCCATGGCCAGATACCAGTCACCGAACTGGCTGTAGAGATATTTCATATACCGCGCATAAGCCTTAGTGGAGGCCACCGGATCAAACCGCTCGTCGTACCACGCGTCGCGCGGCGGAGCGAATGCGTCGCCGGGCATGAACTGCCACATGCCGCCGGCGCCCGAGTGGCGGTTGACCACCTGTGGCCGGAAGCCGGATTCGGCGACAGCTTGATAGATCAAGTCTTGTGGAACGCCTTCCTGTTTGAGCACGCGCTCAATCATGTTCTTATAGCGCCCGGCGCGATCCAGTGACGCAACGATCGTTGCATGGCCGGCTTTGCTTTTAGAGAAAAAATTGATGTAGCTGGCGACCTCGTCGTTCATCACTAGCGGGAGGTCGGAGTGCGTGGTCTTCAACTGCGCAGTGGCTTCAGCGCGGATAGCAGGATCGACCGGGAAAGTGACCGCGTTGGCCACGTCCACCGGAGTAGGCTCCGGCGGCGGCGCGAGGCCATTGCCCTGCTTGAGCGCGTCCAGTTCCAGTGTGTTGACCGCGTCAACGATGCGGTCAAACTCGGCGGCCAGATCGGGATTGCTCTTGATGCTGAGGCCGCAGGTAAGCATCTGGTCAACAGCGTAATCAAAGTTGGCCTTGGCCGCGGCAAGATGGCCGTCCTGATAATTGGACATGCCATTCTGGTATGCGGCTTCGACGTCCTGAATGATTTCCGCGATGCGACGCTGACGAGCCTTCGTGCTCTGGGAAGCGACGGCTTGTGCGGCTGGCTGCGACGTTGATTGGGGAGTGGATTGCGCGGACCCGGTGAAGGGTAGCAGCGCGGCGACGGCGAGGGTAAGAGCGGCTCGAAAAACAACCATGCGTGTATGTAGAACGAAGGACCGATCGAGTTCTCTCGACCTGCTCCGTAGAAATTATTGTATGACCTCGCACGTCGCGAGCCAGCCGTGGAGCGGCAATTCCGTCCCGAATGCGATGATAAACTGAGGCACTGGAGCAGTTTCTTCCAATACATCGCTGAAGGCGCGCCTCCTCGTCTCTCGCATGGACACCAAGCACATCCGTAATTTCGCGATTATCGCGCACATCGACCATGGCAAATCCACGCTCTCCGACCGTTTGCTGGAGCTGACTGGCTCGCTCACGGCGCGCGAAATGCAGGCGCAGGTTCTTGACGTAATGGACCTGGAGCGCGAGCGCGGCATCACGATCAAGGCGCACTCGGTGCGGATGATGTATCCGGCGAAGGACGGCGAAACCTATCAACTGAACCTGATTGACACGCCGGGTCACGTGGATTTTTCGTATGAGGTTTCCCGAGCCCTGGCCTCCTGCGAAGGCACGCTGCTCGTGGTGGACGCCTCGCAGGGCGTGGAGGCGCAGACGCTGGCCAACGCTTACCTCGCTGTGAACCACGGGCTTGAGGTGATTCCGGTCATCAACAAAATTGATCTGCCGAGCGCGGACGTTTTGCGCACGCAGGAAATGATCGAGCAGACGGTCGGGATCGACGCGACGGACGCGATTCCGGTGAGCGCGAAAACCGGGCAGGGCGTGCCGGACATTCTGGAGGCGATCGTGAACCGGCTGCCACCGCCTGCGGGCGATGCGGAGGCTCCGCTGCAGGCGCTGATTTTCGATTCATGGTTCGATCCCTATCGCGGCGTGGTGGTGCTGGCACGCATTGTCCACGGGCGCCTGAGGAAGGGGATGAAGATCCGCCTGATGTCGAACGGAAAGGTGTTCGACGTGGATTCGCTCGGCGTGCTAACGCCCAAGCCCGTTGAAATTGACGAGCTCTCCGCCGGCGAAGTCGGGTTTTTTGTCGCCACCATCAAGACCGTCTCGGACACCAAGATCGGCGATACGGTGACAGAGGACGCGCGTCCGGCGGCCTCCCCATTGCCGGGGTTTGAAGACATCAAGTCGATGGTGTTTGCCGGCCTCTATACGGTTGATTCGCATGAACACACGCTGCTGCGCGATGCTCTCGAAAAGTTGCGGCTGAATGATTCGTCCTTTTTCTTCGAGCCGGAAAGCTCAGCCGCTTTGGGGTTCGGGTTCCGCTGCGGCTTTCTCGGCCTGCTGCACATGGAAATTATTCAGGAGCGGCTGGAGCGCGAGTTTGACCTGGATTTGATTACGACGGCCCCCGGCGTGCGCTACAAGATCACGCTGACGGACGGCAGCGTCGTCGAGGTGGACAATCCTTCGCGCTGGCCCGACCCCTCGGAAATTGAAACGGTCGCGGAGCCGGTGATTACCGCGACCATCCTTACGAATGAGGAGTACGTTGGCGGAATTCTGAAGCTGGTGGAGGAGAAGCGTGGACGGCAGAAGAATTTTGAATACGTCACGTCTACTCGCGTGATGCTGACCTATGAGCTTCCGCTGAATGAAATTGTGCTGGACTTTTACGACCGGCTGAAGTCGGTTTCGCGCGGTTACGCTTCGCTCGATTATCACTTGTCCGGGACCTGGGATTCGCCGATGGTCAAGCTGGACATTCTGGTTTCGGGCGAGCCCGTCGATGCGCTTTCCATCATCGTCCACCGCGATTTCGCGCACGACCGCGGGCGCGCGCTGGTGTCGAAGATGCGCGAGCTGATTCCGCGGCAACAGTTCGAGGTGGCGATTCAGGCGGCGATTGGGGCCAAGGTCGTTGCCCGCGAAACCGTCTCCGCCCTGCGCAAGAACGTCATCGCAAAGTGCTACGGCGGCGATATTTCCCGCAAGCGCAAGCTGCTCGAAAAGCAGAAAGAAGGCAAGAAGCGGATGAAGCGCATCGGCAAAGTGGATATTCCGCAGGAAGCTTTTCTCGCAGTACTGAAAATCGGCGAAGACTGACGTCGCGACTGAACATCAAGGCAACTGCGCTTTGAGGCCGGTGACAAAGGTCACGGGCAGATGAGAAATCTGTATTTAACTTGGAAGTTAGGGTGCGTACGACGCGAGAGCGCCTACTGGATGACTGAGGGGGACCCCCGAAACGATGATCGCGTTCGACGCAGCGCACAAAGCCGTTCATTATCCGCCCGACCGCAGGTTCCGCATCTGGATCCGGCCTTCATTCCTTATTACCTTTGTTGTCCTGGTATTGGTTCTGCTGGGACTCGCGTGGGGACAGGCAGCTATCTACGGGCTGCCGCACCTGGCACCAGTGTCCGAATACAACGCCAGCGGAGTGCATGGATTCCCGTGGTGGCTTCGCTGGGCGCACTTCTTCAATTTTGTCTTTTTAATGATGTTGGTTCGCAGCGGCCTTTCCATTTTGGTCGACCATCCGCGCCTCTATTTCAACAACGGCTGCACCCCCGGCTCGGAATGGATTCGCTTCACTCCAACGCATGTTCCGAAGGATCGGATGTGGACCGCAAAAGACGATGCGCGCTATATCTCGCCGATTTTCGGCCTGCCCGGCTACCGTCACACCGTGGGGGTGGCGCGGTCGTGGCATTTTATTGATGTGTACGGGTTCGTCATTACCGGCTTGATTTTCATTCCGCTGCTTTTTGTTTCAGGGCAATGGGCCAGGCTGGTGCCGGACTCCTGGTCGGTTCTGCCGCAGGCCTGGGCGACCTTCGTTCATTACGCCACGTTCCATCTGCCGCCCGAGCCCGACGGGTTTTATGCCTACAACGCTCTTCAGCAGATTGCATACTTCTTTGTGGTGTTCGTCTTCGCCCCAATTTCGATTGTCGCCGGCGTCGCGATGTCGCCCGCCGCCGTCAACCGTTTTCCGTGGTTTCCGCGTATCTTCGGCGGACGGCAGGGAGCTCGCTCCATTCACTTCCTGATGATGCTCGTATGGGTTGGGTTCATCGTCGTGCATGTCGCGCTTGTGGCGATCACTGGATTTGCGCGAAACATGAACCACATCGTCATCGGAACGGATAACGACCACCCCCTGGGCATGATTCTCGGCTTTGTGGGGCTCGCGGTGGTCATCGCTTCATGGATTGGGGCCCATTACATTTCCTGGAAATCTCCGCGTATGTTGCAACGAATTCAGAGGGCAATGTTGCCCGTCAGCCTGGCGACTCTGAACCGCCTCCATCCAAGGGACCGGTACAGAAAAGATCAAATCTCACCGCACTTCTGGCCGAACGGAAAGCTGCCGGTGCGCGAGGACTGGAAGCAGATGGCTGCCGACGGCTTCCGCGATTACAAGCTGAAAGTCGGTGGCCTGGTGGAAAATCCGGTGGAGTTGTCGCTGCGGGATCTGGAGGCGATGGGTGAGGAAGAACACATCACCATGCATCATTGCATCCAGGGGTGGTCGGGAATTGCGCAGTGGAACGGCGTTTCCATGAAGTCCCTGATTGACTTGGTAAAACCCAAGTCCTCCGCAAGGGCGGTCGCTTTCTTCTCGTTCGGTCCGTCCCTGTACGGCGACTTGTACTACGACACGCAGAGCATGGAGAACGTTCTAAAGCCGGAATGTCAGCTTGCCACTTCCATGAACGGCGCTCCGCTCGCAGTGGAGTATGGTGCCCCGCTTCGGCTCCGCGTTGAGAACCAACTAGGCTACAAGATGGTGAAATGGATTGAGCGGATTGAATTCGTCGAATCAGAGAAGGTTGTGGGCAAAGGATGGGGTGGAGCGAACGAAGACGACGAATACTTCGACCTGGTGCCGAACATCTGACACCTTGGGCCTGGGGTCACAAGTGCCGCGATACCGTGTCATGCTTCGGCACCGAGTAAGTGACGGCCAGCGAGCAGCGACAGCCTGTTTCGTAGTTCACACAGCCGACAATGGGCACCGGCGGGCAATGCTCCAGGGGAAACTCAACCGAGCTGGCCAGCAGACAAGTGATGCAGGCTCCCTCGCAGGAGTTCTGGACCTTTACTTTTGTCCTATAACCTAGCTGCTCGGCGATGATCCGGTTGACGAGTTGCTCGTTTTGGAACGCCGCCAGCAGGTTGTGGACCGCGGCGTCTTTCGTCAGCGGATGCGTCCAGCTCAGTTTCCGGCTGACGAATCTCCCCAATTTTCCGCTGGCCCCAACAAGGCAGGCGATGCCTGCTGCGATCTGGATTTCATCTCTCTCGTGCGGTCGGAGAAAAGCGAGACATGGCGGGTCAGTCTCCATAACCTGAGAGAGAAAGTCAGACGGCGGGACAGTCAGTTGCGCCAGCGGCCTTGCTGCTTTCCAGAAGTAAACGGCCTCGGCGTATTTCCTTCGCCTGAGAAGGAAGCCGAGCTCGGGGCCGAATTCTTCGTGCGTCAGCCACATAGACTTGCCGCCCAAGGGGTGCTCGTCGGACGGGCACACACCTTAATCAAAAACCGTTGGCAATCAGATAATCCGTCGTCAATTCGAATCCCGGTTCCCGATTCCGCTGAGCGGCTAACTTCATTAGGATGTCAGCTTCGACGTTTAAGGGTGCTCCAAGTTTTAGCGCGTGAAGGTTCGTTGCCGCGAAAGTGTGCGGAATTACCGCTATAGTCGCGATTCTTCCGTCCCACCCCGCGATCGTCAGGCTGATGCCTTCAATCGCGATGGAGCCCTTTTCGACGATGAATCCGCGCGTGTTCTCAGGAACCTCTACCTTGAGCAGCCAGTCGGTCCGGTCCCTGCCGACCGCTGGATTGCCGGACTCTGGATGGACCGGCTCGAGCGATTCGAGCGTTCCAGCCCCGTCCACGTGTCCCTGGACGATGTGGCCCCCGAGCGGGGTTCCGGCAGGCGTCGGGAGTTCCAGGTTGACAACAGAACCGGGCGCAAGCTGTGTGAGCGAAGTTCGCGCTACCGTTTCCGCGGCCAGGTCGGCGTCGAATGTTTCAGCGCCAATATCGAGCGCAGTGAGGCAGACTCCGCTGACGGAGATGCTGTCTCCGGTTTTGAGCTTCGACTCCAGCGCGGGCGCGGAGATGGTGATGCGCTTCACTCCGGCGCGGTCTTCCATCCCAGCAACTGTTCCGGTGGCTTCAATCAGACCGGTGAACATGGTTCTAGGTTAACCCTTGAGGCTAGCCCAGGGGTCACGCAGCCACATTTCAATTCTGAAGTCGCGTCCAAAGCTCTCAGTCCGTGTCCGAACCGGATAGATCGGCACTGATTGATCCACTTCAACCAGCGGAACGCCAACCGAGCCAAGAAAAACCGGCGCGTAGAACAGAGCTATCTTGTCCACCTGACCCTTGAGTGCCGAGGCATTGAGTCGCGCGCCGGCTTCGAGCATCGCCGAGGTGATTTCCATTTCGCCCAGCCGTTCCAGCACGCGCTCGAAAGGCACTCGATGGCCGCGCGGCTCTGGCTGAAGCTGTTCCACCCTCACGCCGGCCGTTTCGAGGGCGCGGCGGTGTTCCTCGTTTGGATTGGTGCAGAAGATGAGCACGTCTTCCTTCGCCGTTTGCACCAGTTTGGAGTCGAGCGGCAGCCGAAGCGCGGAGTCCACGACAACGCGAAGCAGCGGGCGGCGCCGTGCCAGCCCGCTCCGGTCCGTGAGCAGCGGGTCATCGTCGAGGACGGTGTTGATTCCCGTGATGATCGCGTCGGAAGCGTGACGCATCCGCTGCACTTCCTGCTGCGATTTGGGTCCGGTGAGCATCACAGGCGCGCGGGCGTGGTGCGCGGGTGCGATCCGCCCGTCGAGTGACACACCGGCCTTCAAAGTGACCCAGGGCAGATGCGTTTGAATATAGTGGGCAAAGCAGTCGTTGAGTTCGCGGGCCGCCTCTTCCATTAGACCGGTATCGACTCCTATTCCTGCCCTGCGAAGCCGCTCCATGCCGCATCCGTTCACAGCCGGGTTAGGGTCGGTTGTGGCTGCAACAACCCGAGCGACTTTCGCTTCGATGAGCGCGTCGGCGCAAGGCCCGGTGCGCCCTGTGTGGCTGCACGGTTCGAGCGTCACATATGCGGTTGACCCGGCGGCAGCCGCGCCCGCCGCCTTCAAAGCCGCCACTTCTGCGTGATCTCGCTGCTCGTAGGCGTGGAAGCCCTCGCCCACAACTTCGTCATTTTTTACGAGCACGCAGCCTACTGCGGGGTTGGGCGATGCGAGCCCGACGGATCGTTGCGCGAGCTCAAGCGCCCGGCACATCCAGTGTTCGTCGCGTTCCGCCACGGCCTTGCCTTTCCGCCTCTACGCTTCGAGGAGCGAGCTGACGAAGGCCTCGCTGTCAAAGGGAAGCAGGTCGTCAATTTTCTCGCCGACTCCGACATAGCGGACGGGCAGCTTGAGGTCGCGGGCGATCGCAACAACAATCCCGCCCTTGGCGGTGCCGTCGAGCTTGGTCAGAACGATGCCAGTGACTCCCGCGGCTTCAGTGAACAGACGCGCCTGCTGCAATCCGTTCTGCCCGGTGGTGGCGTCGATCGAGAGCAGGACCTCGTGAGGCGCGTCGGGAATGAACCGCTGCGTGATGCGGCGCATCTTGTCCAACTCGGCCATCAGATTGCCTTTTGTGTGCAGTCGGCCGGCGGTATCGACAATCAGGTAATCGCTGCCGCGCGCCTTGGCGGCCTGGAGCGCGTCATAGAGAACAGCCGATGGATCACCGCCCTGCCGCGACTTGATCAGCTCAACTCCGCTACGCTGGCTCCAGACTTCTAACTGTTCAATGGCCGCAGCGCGGAACGTATCGGCTGCGCACAGCAGCACGGACTTGTCCTGCGCACGGAAGTGCGCGGCCAGCTTACCGCTGGTGGTGGTTTTCCCCGTCCCGTTTACACCGACCATGAGGATAATTTCTGGTGGGTCAGCGACTTGGCGAGGCGGGTGCTGCTGTTCGTCCAGAATCGCTTTGATCTGGTCCTTGAGAAGGGATTTCAGCTCCGCGCCGTTTTCAATCTCTTTCCGGCTGGCGCGCTCGCGTAGCGCATCCAGAATTTCAGACGCGGTGTTCGCGCCGATGTCCGACGCAATCAGGCTCATCTCAAGCTCTTCAAGCGCGGATTCATCGATGGGGCGCGTGAGCGAGAGAACGCCCTCAATGTGATCCTCCAGGCTCTCGCGGGTGCGCGAGACCGCCTGCTTCATCCGGTCGAACAGGCCCTTCCTGGGCGGTTCTTCCGCTTCTTTCAGGCTGCCGAAGAGTGTCTGGATCATTTTAAGGAGCCCCTCTCACAGTTTACGGGTTAAGCTGCCGCCGCAGCCACTCGTGGTTTGCGACCAGCCCGTATCCGCGACCAGCGGGAGTGGCCACGCGGGCTGAGGTCCCCAGCACGCACGATTTGCGCGTGCTGGAGGTGGGAAGCGCTTGTTTGGACAGCCAGCCCTATTCCTCTTCGTCGCGTCCGGGGCGACCCATCAGGTCCTGGATGGCCTCTTTAGGGTGCTTGCCCTGGTAAAGAATCGCATGCACCTGGTCGGCGATGGGCATTTCAACGTGGTGACGCGCGGCAAGCTCGAGCGCAGCGGAGGTGGTGAGGACCCCTTCGGCAACTTTGCCTTTCAGCCCGGCGAGCGCTTCCGAGAGGCCGCGCCCCTTGCCCAGCTCCATGCCCACCCAACGGTTGCGGGAGAGTGCTCCGGTGCAGGTAAGCACGAGATCGCCGAGCCCCGAAAGTCCGGAAAGAGTTTCGCGATGGCCTCCGCAGGCAACGGCCAGCCGGGTCATCTCGGCAATGCCCCGGGTAATGAGAGCGGCGGTGCTGTTATGGCCAAGGTTCAGACCGCTCACCGCCCCCGCGGCAATGGCGATCACGTTTTTCAGCGCGCCCCCCAGCTCCACTCCGGTCACGTCTTCGTTGGTGTAAAGGCGCAGCGTGACGCTGGCGAACTCGTGCTGGATGCGCGAGGCGAGCTCGAGCTCGTGGGACGCGATCGTGACGGCGGTAGGCGATCCGGCAGCGACCTCCAGCGCAAACGACGGCCCGCTGAGCACCGCGATCGGCAGTTCGAGATCGTGCTCCGCAAGCGTGGAGGCGATCACTTCGCTCATCCGCAGCCCACTCCGGTCTTCAATGCCCTTGGTTGCGCTCACCAGGCATTGCTCCGCGCGGAGATGGGGAGCAAAACAGGTGTAGGACTCGCGGACGTGGTGCGTAGGCATCACGCTGACGACGATCTCGGCCTGTTCCAGCG